>CAVZYL010000030.1:0-32633 GCA_963779435.1 uncultured beta proteobacterium
AATTCGACCCCAAGCGGCCGTGCATGGTGCGCTGAACCCAGACCCAGGTAGCCCGAACATGAAGCAATGGATCAACGCGTTCGCCGGCCTCGTGCTGGCCGGTGCAGCGCTTGCGCAAGGCGTGGCATGGCCGACGCGCACGGTGACGCTGGTCGTGCCGTTCCCGCCCGGCGGCGGGACCGACACCGGCGCGCGCATCGTCGCGCAGAAGCTGTCGCTCAAGTGGGGCCAGCCGGTGATCGTCGAGAACAAGGGCGGTGCGGCCGGGCAGATCGGTGCCGACATGGTGGCCAAGGCCAAGCCCGACGGCTACACCATCCTGATGGGCAACATCGGCACGCAGGCGATCAACCCGTCGCTCTACTTGAAGATGCCGTACGACCCCGACCACGCGTTCGCGCCGATCTCGCTGGTGGCCGAATTGCCGCTGGCGATGATGGTGAACCCCGCCGTGCCGGCAAAGACGGCTCAGGAGTTCGTCGCGCTGGCGAAGATCACAGCCCGGCAAGCTGAGCTACAGCAGCTCGGGCTCGGGCGGCGCGCCGCACCTGGCCGCGGAAATGTTCAAGGACGCGAGCGGCACCTTCATCCTGCATGTGCCCTACCGCGGCGGGGGGCCGGCGATTTCCGACCTGCTGGCCGGCCACGTGCAGTTGTCGTTCATGACCGTGCTCGAGGCCAGCGGTCACATCAAGTCGGGCAAGCTGCGCGCGCTGGCCGTCACCAGCGACAAGCGCGTGGCCGCGCCTGCCCGACGTGCCGACGCTCGCCGAGTCGGTGGCGCCGGGCTTCAACTCGATCAGCTGGATCGGCCTGCTGGCGCCGGCCGGCACGCCGGGCGCCATCGTCGAGAAGATTCGGCCGACGTGCGCGACGTGATCGCCGCCGACGACGTGAAATCGCGCCTGGTCGAACTCGGTGGCGTGCCGCACACCAGCACGCCGGCGCAATTCGCGCAGCTGATCGACACCGATCGCAAGCGCTACGCCGTGATCATCCGCGATCGAAAGATCACCCTCGATTGAGCCTTCGCTCGATCAAACCATGCAATGAACCGTCAGCTCATCCTGGCCGCAGCGACACCGATCTCCGTGGCCGACCGGGTGTTCGACAATCGGCAAAGCTTCTTCGCCTGCGGAGCCTTCGTCTTCGCGGCGCCCCGGCAGTAAAGGACCGAATCATGAGAGAAAACCGCCTGCGCACGATGTGGAAGAACGACCAGGCCGCCGTGAATGGCTGGCTGGCGATCGGCAACAGCTTCTCGGCCGAGACCATGGCCCACCAGGGCTGGGACACGCTGACCATCGACCTGCAGCATGGCGTGATCGACTACCAGGCGATGGTGCACGATGCTGCAGGCCATCAGCACCACGCCGACGGTGCCGATCGTGCGCGTGCCCTGGCTCGAGCCCGGCATCATCATGAAGAGCCTCGATGCCGGCGCCTACGGCACTGATCTGCCCGATGGTCAATACCCGCGAGGACGCGCAGAAGTTCGTCGCCTGGACGCACTACGCGCCCAAGGGCACGCGCAGCTTCGGCCCGGTCCGCGCGCTGCTCTACGGCGGCGCCGACTACCCGACCCACGCCAACGACACCATCGTGCGTTTCGCGATGATCGAGACCGCGCAGGCGCTGGACAATCTCGACGCGATCATGTCGGTGGAAGGCCTGGATGCGATCTACATCGGCCCGTCGGATCTGTCGCTGGCACTGGGCTGCCGGCCGGTGTTCGACGACGTCGACCCGCCGGTCGCGCAGGCCATCGACCACATCCTGGCGCGGGCCACCGCACACGGCATCAAGGCGGGCGTGCACAACGGCATTGCCGAGGGCGCATTGGCGCGGATTGCGAAGGGCTTTCGTTTCGTCACCATCGGCTCGGACGCGCGGCTGATGGCCGCCGGTTCGCAGCAGGTGCTGGCCAAGATGCGCGCCGCGCCGAATGCGGCCGCATCGGGCAGCTATTGATTCACCTCGAAAGGAAGACAACCATGAAGATCGGATTCATCGGGCTGGGCATCATGGGCGCGCCGATGGCGGGCCACCTCGTCGCCGCAGGCCACACGCTCTACGTCAACACCTTCGGCAAGGTGCCGGCGGCCCTCACCGACGCCGGTGCGACGGTTTGTGCGACCGGCAAGGAGGTGGCACAGAAGGCCGACATCGTCATCGTGATGGTGCCCGACACGCCCGACGTGGCGGCGGTGCTGTTCAGCGAAAACGGCGTGGCTGCGGGCCTCTCCAAGGGCAAGACGGTCGTCGACATGAGCAGCATCTCGCCGATCGAGACCAAGCAATTCGCCAAGAAGATCAACGAACTCGGCTGCGACTACCTGGATGCGCCGGTGTCCGGCGGCGAGGTCGGCGCCAAGGCCGCGTCACTGACGATCATGGTCGGTGGCCCCGAAGCGGCGTTCAACCTCGTCAAGCCGCTGTTCGAGCTGATGGGCAAGAACATCACGCTGGTCGGCGGCAACGGCGACGGCCAGACGACCAAGGTCGCCAACCAGATCATCGTGGCACTGAACATCGCCGCGGTCGGCGAAGCCCTGGTCTTCGCCAGCAAGGCCGGCGCCGACCCGGCCAAGGTGCGGCAGGCGCTGATGGGCGGTTTTGCGTCGAGCCGCATCCTCGAGGTGCACGGCGAGCGCATGATCAAGCGCACCTTCAACCCGGGCTTTCGCATCGGCCTGCACCAGAAGGACCTGAACCTGGCGCTGGCCGGCGCGCGCGCGCTCGGCGTGGCGCTGCCGCAAACCGCCGGCGCCGCGCAGCTGATGCAGGCCTGTGCCGCCAACGGCATGGCCGAGCTCGACCATTCGGCCCTGGTGCGGGCGCTGGAGCTGATGGCCAACCACCAAGTGGCGTCCTGAGCGCCGACGCACTCACCGACCAAGACCCGGTTGAGATGCCAGGCGCGCCGCTGACGATCCGCATGCACGAGCGCGACAACGTCGCGATCGTCGCCAACGACGGCGGCCTGCCCGCGGGCACGGTGCTGCCCTCCGGCCTGATGCTGCGCGACCGCGTGCCGCAGGGCCACAAGGTCGCGCTGGTCGACCTCGCCGCCGGCGCGCCGGTGCTGCGCTACGACGTCGCGATCGGCTACGCGCTGAAGGACATCCCGGCCGGCAGCTGGGTGCACGAGCGCCTGCTGAAGATGCCCGACGCGCGCGCGCTCGACGACCTGCCGATCGCCACCGTCAAGCCGCGCGCCGCATGCCGCCGCTCGAGGGCTACACCTTCGAGGGCTACCGCAACGCCGACGGCTCGGTCGGCACGCGCAACATCCTGGCCATCACGCACGACGGTGCAGTGCGTGGCCGGCGTGCGTCGACTTCGCGGTGCAGCGCATCAAGGCCGAGCTGCTGCCGCAGCTTCCCGAACGTCGACGACGTGGTCGGCCTCGAGCACACCTACGGCTGCGGCGTCGCGATCGACGCGCCGGGCGCCGAGATCCCGATCCGCACGCTGCGCAACATCAGCCTGAACCCGAACTTCGGCGGCGAGGTGATGGTGGTCAGCCTGGGCTGCGAGAAGCTGCAGCCCGAGCGCCTGCTGCCGCCGGGCAGCATTCGCGATCGTCGACGAGCGCAACGTGGCCGACGTCGGCGCGAGCGCCGAGCCGAGCTCGACGTCGTCTGCCTGCAGGACGACGCGCACGTCGGCTTCATGTCGATGATCGACTCGATCATGGCCACGGCCGAGGCAGCACCTCGAGCGCCTGAACGCGCGCCGGCGCGAGACCGTGCCGGCCAGCGAGCTGGTGGTCGGCGTGCAGTGCGGCGGCAGCGACGCCTTCTCGCGGCGTCACCGCCAACCCGGCGGTCGGCTTCTGCACCGACCTGCTGGTGCGCGCCGGCGCCACCGTGATGTTCTCCGAGACCACCGAGGTGCGCGACGGCATCGACCAGCTCACCTCGCGCGCCACCACGCCCGAGGTGGCCGAGGCGATGATCCGCGAGATGGCCTGGTACGACGCCTACCTGCAGCGCGGCAGCGTCGACCGCAGCGCCAACACCACGCCGGGCAACAAGAAGGGCGGCCTGTCGAACATCGTCGAGAAGGCGATGGGCTCGATCGTCAAGTCCGGCACCGCGCCGATCTCGGGCGTGCTCGCGCCCGGCGAGAAGCTGAAGGCCGAAGGGCCTGATCTACGCCGCCACGCCGGCCAGCGACTTCATCTGCGGCACGCTGCAACTGGCCGCCGGCATGAACCTGCACGTCTTCACCACCGGCCGCGGCACGCCCTACGGCCTGGCCGCAGGTGCCGGTGATCAAGGTGGCGACGCGCAGCGACCTGGCGCGGCGCTGGCACGACCTGATGGACGTCAACGCCGGCACGCATCGCCGACGGCATCGGCGACGATCGAGGACGTCGGCTGGGAGCTGTTCCGCCTGATGCTCGACGTGGCCAGCGGCCGCAAGAAGACCTGGGCCGAGCACTGGAAGCTGCACAACGCGCTGGTGCTGTTCAATCCGGCGCCGGTGACCTGAGCCGCTGCGCGGCGGCGCTCAATGCCCCGCCGTGCCGGCGACCGGCCGCTGCAGCGTCGCAACCAACGCGCCCAGGGCCAGCACCGCGGCCGAGACGACGAAGCCGCGCGCGCAGCCCGCCAGGTCCGTCGGCGACCCAACCGACCAGCGCTCGGCCCGACGATCTGCCCGGCGGCGAAGACGATCGTGAACGCTGCGATGCCGGCCGGCCATGCCGCGGCCGGCAGGTTGTGGCGCACCAGCGCCGTCGTCGACGCCACGACCGAAAGAAAGACGCCGCCGAACAGCGCGCCCGAGGCGAACACCACCAGCGGCTGGGTACTGAGCACCGGCAGCAGCGTGGCCAACGCGAGCAGGCCGTTGAACAGGGCCAGCGGTCCGCCGCCGCGGTGGCGCTGCAGCAGCCCGGCCCACAGCCACGACGACGCCATCACGCCGGCGCCGAGCAGGACGTAGAAGGCCACGATCTGGGCGGCCGGCAGCTGCTGCTCGCGCAGCAGCGTGATGACGAAGGTCATGTAGCCGATGTAGCCGAAGCCGAACAGCAGATAGGCGGCCAGACCGAAGCCGAGCGGCCGCCACTCGAACGCTGCATGCCCGCTTCTCGCGCCGGGCGCGCTGGCAACCGAGCGTGTCGCTACGCAGCGACCAGCACGGTCGCCAGCAGCGCCACCACGGCCAGCCCGAACCAGGCCCAGCGCCAGCCGGCGGCGCCGCTCAGCGCCGGCCAGGCCGGCACCAGCAAGGCCGAGACGACGATGCCCAATCCAACGCCGCCGTAGTAGATGCCGAGCACCAGGCCGGCCGACGCACGCCGCGATTCGGTCACGGCGTTGGCGCTGCGACCAGCCGCGCCGCCAGCAGTCCGCCGGCGACGAAAGTGGCGGCGCTGGCCACCCCGGTTAGCCAGCGCAGCGCATACAGCACGACGTCGTGCCAGAACAGCCCATGCCGAGCCAGCAACAGCGCGGTGACGACCCTGCCGGCCAGCATCAGCGCACGCGCGTCGAAGCGCGCAAGCCAGCGTGGCGCCAGCAGAGCGCGCCCACCAGGTAGCCGGCGGCGTTGACGGTGTTCATGGCGCCGGCGGTGAGGTAGCTCCAGCCGAGGTCGGCGCGCATCGGCGGCAGCAGCAGCGCGTAGGAAAAGCGCGCCAGGCCGAGCGACACCGCCGCGCCGAGCGCCAGCGCGGCGGCCGTCGACAGCGGCGACGGCGCGCGCGCCGCGACGCTCACACTGCCACCGCGCGCGGCGATCAGCGCTCGGCCACCTCGGCAAACCGCGCACCGCGTTCGCCGTCGCGTGAGGTACGCCGGCCAGCCGTCAGCGCGGTCGGCGAAGCTCGGCAGGTTGGCCACGCCGACGCGAGAGCGGGAAAGTGGCCGAACATCGGCCTGGTCGTTGGTCGAGTCGCCGACGTAGACCCAATGACTCGACTTCGGCGTCGAGCTCACGACCGATCAGCCGGCGCACGATCCAGCGCGCGCCGCGTCAGCTTGGTGTGCTCGCCGAACCAGCCGTTGACGTGGATCGAGCTGACGGTCGCGTGCATGCCCTCGCGCTGCATCACGGCCACCACGCGCGCCGATCTGCCGGCGTCGAGGTGCGCGAACTCGCCGTGGTCGATCGCGATGTCGGTGACGCGGCCGGCGCTGTCGCGCGCCAGCGTCGCGCCGGGCACTTCGCGCAGCACCGATGCGCCGACACGGCACGCAGCCGCATTGCGTTGCGCGCTCGCGTGGCCTCGTCCTGCGCGTACTCGATGCGCAGGCGCTCGCCGTCGCTGGAACAACGCCACCGCGCCGTTCTCGGCGACGATCGCGGCGAGCGGCCGGCCGTGCGCGAACGGCACGCTCCAGCCCATCGGCCGGCCGGTGATCGCGATCACCGGCAGGCCGGCGGCGTGCAGGGACGCGCAGCGCGTCCAGCGCGCGCGGGCTCGATCGCACCGTCACGCGTCAGCGTGTCGTCGATGTCGGTGAAGACGCCGACCACCTGGCGCGCCAGGCTGGTCGGCAAGTCGGCGAGGGGGCGGGGACGCTGGGCCATCGCGGCACAGTGTCCCACGCGGCATGGCGCCGCTCACGCCACGGGCGGTGCCTGCGTCGTCACGGTCAGCGCGGCGACCTGGCTGTCGAACTGCATGAACGAACGCGCCAGCAGTTCGGGCAGCCCGAGGGCGATGACCAGCGAGAGCACCAGCGCCACCGTGCGCGGCAGCAAGGCCTGCGGCGCGGGCAGCCACGCGGCGAGACGCATCGCCAGCCCCGTGGCCGGTTGAACGAGCTGCAGTCGGGTGCTGCGGCCGATGCCCTCGACGATGGCGCGACCGCTGTGGGTCACGCGCAATTCTTCGCCGGGCTGCGCGAAGCGATCCTCGGGCTGGCCTTCCTCGGTCAACCACGCGCGGCCGGACAGCACCCTGATGCGCGTGCCGGGCCGGTCGGCGAGGACCAGCAACTGCTGGTGCGCCAGCTCTTGGGTGCGGGTGACTGGCTGCGAAGAGGTGATGGCGATGTTCACTTGAAGCCTCCATGAGCCGCGCTGCGGCATGGCGCTATTGAACGCCTGGGGCACGCCACGACAAACGAAACGATCGCAGTTGATGCATGCGTTAATTGCATGTATGGTGTCGGTTATGGCCACCCGTCCAAGTCAGACCAAACAGGCCCGCGCGCGCCGCCGCCGCCCGATCCAGCTGGCGGCACTGCGCGGCTTCGAGGCCTCGGCCAGGCACCTTTCGTTCACCCTCGCGGCCGATGAACTGGCGCTGACCCAGTCCTCGATCAGCCGCCAGGTTGCCACGATAGAGAGCCAGGTCGGCAGAGCACTTTTCGTGCGCAAGACGCGAGCCCTGGAGTTGACCGCCGACGGTCGGCAGCTGCACATGGTGGTCGCGCAGGCGCTGGCCGGCATCGACCGCTGCGTCGACGAGATCCGGGGCCTGGACCAACCCCCGCGCATCGGCTTGACCACGTATGCGTCGTTTGCATCCTTGTGGTTGGGCCCGCGGCTGGCCGTATTCCAGCGCCAGTACCCCGAGATCGAGATCCGCGTCGACGCCAGCGACCGTGTGGTCGACCTTGCGTCCGAGGGCCTCGACCTGGCGATCCGGCGCTGCCTGCCATCGCGGCTCGGCGACGCCGGCCACGCGACCCAGCTGTGCGAGGAATTCGCGACCCCGGCGTTGAGCCCGCAACTGCTCGAGCGCGCCGGCGCACGCCTGCGCAAGCCGGCCGATCTGCAGCACCTGCCGCTGATCGAGATGGACGACGAGCGCTGGCAGGCCTGGCGCGCCGGCGGTTGGGCGCGATGGTTCGACAGTGTCGGCGTGCCGCCGCAGCCGGCCTCCGGGGGCAAGCTGATCTTCGGTTTCGTCGACCAGGCGATGCAGGCCGCCGTGCGCGGCCAGGGGGTGGTGATGGGCCTGACGCCGATGCTGCCCGATGCTGTCGCCAGCGGGCAGCTGGTGATGCCATTCCCCGACCTGACGCTGGCCACCGGCTACCGCTATTACCTCGTCGTGCGCCCTGAGCGCGCCACCGCACCGGAGGTGGCGGCGTTCGTGCGCTGGATCGGCGACGAGTTCGCGCGTGAACCCCAGCCACGGCCTTGATAGTCCCTGCCGCGCGTGCGGCGACTCGACGCCGATCGGCGTCCCGCTACAATGCGCGCCTTCCGAGGAGCGTTGCAACCCCGTCCTGGGGCCAGGCTCGGAAGTCACCATTGCAACCGCGCTCACCTGCACGATGGCGTCGTGGGTGAGCACCGAATGTCCCCGCTGGCCGTTGCGCAGGTTCCTCACCGTTTGGAGCCCGAGATGAACGCCGTTCTGCAACCCGCCACCGCCCGCCAAGACCACCATGTCGCCGACCTGTCGCTCGCCGACTGGGGCCGCAAGGAAATCAGGATCGCCGAAACCGAGATGCCCGGCCTGATGGCGCATCCGCGAGGAGTACGCCGCCAGCGCAGCCGCTGCAAGGGCGCGCGCATCACCGGCTCGCTGCACATGACGATCCAGACCGCCGTGCTGGTCGAGACGCTGCAGGCCCTGGGCGCAAAGGTGCGCTGGGCCTCGTGCAACATCTTCTCGCACGCAGGACCACGCCGCCGCCGCGCTGGCGGCGCAGGGCACGCCGGTGTTCGCCTACAAGGGCGAGTCGCTGACCGACTACTGGGACTACACCCACCGCATCTTCGAATTCGGCGCCAAGGGCGCCGACGGCGAAGGCCCGAACATGATCCTCGACGACGGCGGCGACGCCACGCTGCTGATGCACCTGGGCAAGCGCGCCGAGAAGGATGCGTCGCTGCTCGATCAGCCGACCAGCGAGGAAGAGACCTGCCTGTTCGCCGCCATCAAGGCCAAGCTGGCAGAGGACGCCACCTGGTACAGCCGCAAGAGCGCGCAGATCATCGGCGTGACCGAAGAAACCACCACCGGCGTGCACCGCCTGAAGGAGATGAGCGCCAAGGGCACGCTGATGTTCCGCGCCATCAACGTCAACGACTCGGTGACCAAGAGCAAGTTCGACAACCTGTACGGCTGCCGCGAGTCGCTGGTCGACGTCGATCAAGCGCGCCACCGACGTGATGGTCGCCGGCAAGGTGGCCTGTGTGGCAGGGTATGGCGACGTGGGCAAGGGCTCGGCGCAGGCGCTGCGTGCGCTGTCGGCGCAGGTCTGGGTGACCGAGATCGACCCCATCAACGCCTTGCAGGCGGCGATGGAAGGCTACAAGGTCGTGACCATGGAGTACGCCGCCGACAAGGCCGACATCTTCGTCTCGGCCACCGGCAACAAGAACGTGATCCGCTACGAGCACATGGCGGCGATGAAGGACGAGGCCATCGTCTGCAACATCGGCCACTTCGACAACGAGATCGACGTTGCCTCGCTCGCCAAGTGCGAATGGGACGAGATCAAGCCGCAGGTCGACCACGTCAAGTTTCCCGATGGCAAGAAGATCACGCTGTTGGCCAAGGGACGGCTGGTGAACCTGGGTTGTGCGACGGGCCACCCGAGCTTCGTCATGAGCAGCTCGTTCGCGAACCAGACCATCGCCCAGATCGAGCTCTTCACGCGCAGCGACTTCTACGAGCAGGGCAAGGTCTATGTGCTACCCAAGCATCTGGACGAGAAGGTCGCGCGCCTGCACCTGAAGAAGGTCGGGGCGATGCTGACCGAGCTCAGCGACGAGCAGGCCGAATACATCGGCGTGCCCAAGCAGGGGCCCTACAAGGCCGATACCTACAGATACTGACGCCCACCCCCGGAGCGGCTTTTTGCCGCTCCCCCTCGAGGGGGCAACGCCAGCGGCCGGGCAAAGCCCGATCCGCGGCGTTTGCTGGGGAGGGCAACCAACCTCGATGCGCGCCGACCAACTCATCCTGCAACGCGGCCTCGCGCCCACACGCTCCGCCGCGCAACGCCTGATCATGCACGGCGCCGTGCGCTGGCTGGGGCCCAAAGGCTGGGCCCTGCCTAGCAAGGCCGGCGAGGACCTGCCCGATGGCTGCGAGATCGAAATCACCGACGACGCCGAGCTGCGCTGGGTGTCGCGCGGCGGTCTGAAGCTCGACGCCGCGCTGACGCGCAGTGGGCTGGCCGTGGCGGGCCGCCACGCGCTCGATGTCGGGCAAGGTAGCGGCGGCTTCACCGACGTGCTGCTGGCGCGCGGCGCAGCTTCGGTGGTCGGCGTCGACGTCGGGCATGGCCAGCTGCATCCCCGGCTTCGTGCCGACGCGCGCGTCACGGCGCTCGAGGGCGTCAATGCGCGCCACCTCGACGCCGCCGCGTTGCCGCGCGCGCCGTTCGACCTGATCGTCGGCGACCTGTCGTTCATCTCGTTGACGCTCGTGCTGCCGGCGCTGGCGCCGCTGCTGCGCGGCGAGTTGCTGATGCTGGTGAAGCCGCAGTTCGAGTTGCAGCCGGCCGACATTGGCAAGGGCGGGATGGTCGCCGACCCGGCCGCCCATGCGCGCGTCGAGGCCCGCATCCGCGCCGCCTGCGGCGCGCTCGGGCTCGACGTGCGCGACTACTTCGAGAGCGCCGTCGCCGGTGGCGACGGCAACCGTGAATACTTTGTTTGGGCCCAGAAGACATGAGCACCTCCGTTCCGATCAGCTTCGAGTTCTTCCCGCCGCACACCGCGGTCGGCGACGACAAGCTCAAGTTCGTGGTGCAGGAATTGGGCCACTTCAAGCCCGAGTTCTTCAGCGTCACCTACGGCGCCGGCGGATCGACGCGCGACAAGACGCTGCAGACCGTGCAGGCCATTGCAGAGGCCGGCTTCGACGCCGCACCCCACCTGTCCTGCGTCGGCTCGACGCGCGAAGGCATCGTCGCCACACTGGCCGCTTACCGTACGCAGAACATCCGCCGCATCGTCGCGCTGCGCGGCGACATGCCCAGCGGTACCGCGGTCGGCGGAGAGCTGCGCTACGCCGCCGAACTGGTGCGCTTGATTCGGCAGGTGCAAGGCGACGACTGGACGATCGAAGTCGCGGGCTATCCCGAATACCACCCGGGCCAGCGCTATGCCGCGCGCGATCTGCAGCACTTTGCCGCCAAGATCAAGGCCGGCGCGAGCAGCGCCATCACCCAGTTCTTCTTCAACCCCGACGCTTACTTCCACTTCGTCGAGCAGACCCGCAAGCTCGGCGTCGCGGTGCCGATCGTGCCCGGCATCATGCCGTTCCACAATTTCGCCCGCATCGCCCAGTTCTCGGCCCGCGACGGGATCGACATCCCGCGCTGGGTGGCACTGAAGATGGAAGGCTTCATGGACGACACCGCGTCGATCCGGGCCTTCGGCCTGGACGTGATCGCCGGCCTGTGCGAAAAGCTGATCGCCGGCGGCGCACCAGGGCTGCACTTCTACACCCTCAACCAGTCAGCGCTCACGGCCGAGCTTTGCAGGCGCTTGCGGCTGGGGTGACTTGGGAAAACCCGCTCGGGCTCAGACAGCCGCCGCCGGTAGCCGCGTCAGCACGCGAAGCTCGGAGCCGAAGATCACACCGGCCTGCACGATAAATCCCGCGAGTGCCAGGACCAGGCAGGCGGATTCGCTCCAGGTGGCGCCGACCAGGCCGCCGAGCGCAGCACCGATCGGCCGCGCACCCGTGTTGGCTGCCAGAAAGATCGCCGACACGCAGCCCAGCATGGCGCCGGGCGTGACGGTCTGACGCAAGGTCGTCGAGGTGATGGTCCAGACAATCGGGCCGGCGCCGAACAGGAAGAAGCCGAGACCGGCAACCACCCCGGATGGGATGGCGATGGTGGCGGCCAGCGTCAGCGCTGCGAGCACCGACACCGCCGGGCCGAGCTGGATCGCGCGGCCGAACGGCAGGTGAGCGACCACGCGCGGTGCCAGCAACGCTCCCGTGACCATGCCAGCGCCGTACGCGCCCAGCGTGAGGCCGATCGCCGCGGCGCTCAATCCCAGCACGCGAACGGCATACGGCACGTAGGCGGCCTGCAACACGAACCACGAGACATTCCAGACCACCGCCGTCAGCAAGATGGGGCGCAGCAACGCGTGACCCCAGACCAGGCGCGCACCTTCGCGCAGTTCGACCCACGGATGGCGCGCGGCAACCGGCGCGCGCGGCGGCTCGACCAGTTGCCACAGCAGGGCCAACGCTGCGGCCGACAGCACGGTGGCCAGCACGAAGGCCGCGCTCGCGCCGGCCCACGTCACCAGAGCGCCGCCCAACGCAGGCCCGGCCGCGAAAGCCGCACTGCGTGCCAACTCGAGCCGCCCGTTGGCCTGGGCGAGCCCCTCGCGCGCCACCAGCGAAGGCACCAGCGCAGGCGCTGCCACGCTGAAACCCACCGTGCCGATGGCGCCGATGGAGCCCAGCACGGCCAACAAGCCGATCGACAAGCGATCGATGGCGACGGCCGCCAGCAGTGCCAGCAAGGCCAACCCACGCAACGCCTCGGATGCCAACATCAGCCGCCGGCGCGATCCGCGGTCGGCGAGCAACCCGATCGGGATCGACAACAACAGGAAGGGCAGGCTCTGCGCGAAGGCCAGCAGCCCGATTTCGCCCGCCCCCACGCCAAGGGCGAGGACGGCCACGATGGGCACCGCCGCCAGGCTCAGTTGCTCGGCCGATTGCGCGGCCAGGTTGGACCAGGCCAAGGTGGTGATCGAGCGAGCCGGCGGCGAAGTCATTTGATGGCGGTCCTCTGCGAGGCGCCATCATGGCCGCGATCCGCTGGCACGACTGGCTGTTTTCGGACCCGTGATCGGGCCCCGTGACGACCCGACAGGCCGGTCAGGGTTCGCGCTGCCAAGCCACGCCGTCCTCCGTCAGCACCGCGTCCAGCGGCACGTCGTGCGCCTCGGCCTCGAGCCATGGCACGAAGCCGTGCGAGTAGCCGACGCCGACCGTGTACGGCCGCGGCTCGAGTGTGGCCAGGGTGCGGTCGTAAAAGCCGCCGCCGTACCCCAGGCGCATGCCCTCTGGCCCGAAGCCGACGCAGGGCACCAGCAGCAATTGCGGCTCGAACCGGTCGGTGTCCTTGGGCTTGGGAATGCCGTAGGCGTCCTCCTCCATCGGGCAGCCGGGGTACCAGACGTGAAAGCGCAGGCGTTTGGTCTCGCGGTCGATCACCGGCAGGCCGATCTGGCGGTGCCGTCCCTTCACGTCCTCGCCCTCGGTCCAGCGGTACAGCGCTGGCAGGGCGTCGAACTCGCCCTTGATCGGCCAGTACGCGCCGATCGCCGTCTCGTCGCGGTTGACCAGCCACACCCGCAGCACCTCCTGCAGGTGCATCGCGCGTTGGTGGCGGTCGTGCAGCGCCATGCGCTCGGCCTGCAGCTGGCGTCGCAGCAACTTCTTGTCGCGCGGCGGGGTCAGGTTGAAGTCGGGGGTCATGGGCGGCATCGCGGGCATTGAAGTGTGCATTGTGCCGACCTAGACTGGCCCGGTGAGCATGCGACCTCGTCGACCACTGTCTCGAGTTGCTTGCCCCGCTCGGCGCGCTGCGCGCGCGCCGCATGTTCGGCGGCCACGGCCTGTATTGCGACGACGTGTTCTTCGCGCTGATCGCGTCGGACCGGCTCTACCTGAAGACCGATGCGCAATCGCAACCGGCATTCGAAGGCGCCGGCTGCGAGCCCTTCGTCTATGAAGCCAGAGGCCGGGTCACTGCAACAAGCTACTGGTCAGTACCGGCCGAGGCGCTGGAGTCGGCCGCTCAGATGCAGCCCTGGGCGCGCTTGGCCCTGGCCGCGGCACTGCGCGCCAGGACGGCCAGACCCTCGGCCGCCCCACGCAAGGCACGCGCACTGGCGGCCCAGACCCAGCCTGGCAGCCCACGGCGCAGTCGATGAATCTGTGGCGTGGCGCGGGGCTGCCAGTCCCACACCGCCGGTGCATCGCGACGCCAGGACTGGATCACGAGGTCGTCGCCGCGGGACACCGCCAGCCGTTCGCCGCGAGGCAGGACATGGTCGTCGAGGTCGCCGCTGCGGGTCACCCACAGCGTCCCTTCGCGAGCCACCAACCAAGCTGGGCGCGGGGCCAGCCATCGTTGCACATCGCGCATCAATACCTGTTCCATGGCAAACTCCCGTAAATACCCAGTTCGTGACGCAATGATCGGCTTATCTCGGCGCGATGTCGAATGAGAATCGAGACTCGTATTGATGCAAATCTGTCATGAATAGACTCACCCACCGACCGCTTGCCGTGGGTCCGCTGCGGGCCTTCGAGGCGGTCGCACGGCGGGCCAGCTTCTCGGCCGCCGCAGAGGAGTTGCACCTGACCCAGCCGGCCATCAGCCGGCAGATCAAGGGCCTTGAGGAGGAACTCGGCACGCCGCTGTTCAGCCGCGGCACGCGCCGCGTCGAAGTCACCGGCGCGGGCACGTCATTGCTGCGCAGCGTGCTGCCGCTGTTGCAGCGGCTCGATACCACGGTGCGCCAGATCCGCAGTGCGCGGGGCCGGCGCCACGTCAGCATCACCACCTTCCCGTCGTTCGCATCGCTGTGGCTGTTGCCGCGGCTGGTGTCGTTCGAGCGCGAACACGCCGACATCGACATCCGCATTTCCGCCAGCGACAAGATGGCCGACCTCGACGACCCCGACGTCGACCTGGCATTGCGCTATTGCCACCCCGACGTGGCCCCGGCCGCGGCCACGCGCCTGTTCGGCGAGGTCGTCACACCGACGGTCGGTCGCGGCCTGGCCGAGCAGGCGGCTCGGGGGCAGGCGGCACCACTGGCCGCACCGGGCGATCTGGTGCGGCATACGCTGCTCGAGGAAGATGACCACCGCCCCAGTGCCGAATACCTGGGCTGGCGCCATTGGCTGCGGCAGCACGGTGTGCCCAACCTCGAACCGGCACGCTGGCTGCTGCTGAACTTCACCTACCAGCAGGTCCAAGCCGCGCTGGCGGGCCAGGGGGTGGCGCTGGCGCGCCTGCCGCTGGTGGTCGAGGCGCTCGAACGCGGCGAGCTGGTCGAGCCGTTCGGCGCGTCGCGCCGGGTCGTGTCGCCGTTCGCCTACTGGCTGATCGAATGCCAACACGCGCTGACCGCGCGGCCCGAAGTGGCGCTGTTCGCCCGCTGGCTGACACAACAAGCGGAACAAACCCGCCACGCCACCGAACGGGCCGTCAACGCCGCGACGGCCTGAACCATTGGGAAGGCCGACAATCCGAACAGCAGTACAAATCCGGTGGCCGACCCATTGGCGTCTGCCCGCAACCATGCCCGTCCGATCCCTGACCCCTCGCCGCACCGTCCTGACCCTGCTGGCCGCGCTGCTGCCTTGGCTGGGCGCCGCCCGTGCGGCGGTCCCGCCCACCCCGCCGGACGTGGTCGTCGAAGCGGCCGACGCACTGCGCAAGAAGGACGCACCGCGGTTGGCGCTGCTGCGCGTGCGCGCGGCCGCACAGCGCCATCCGCTGGCCATGTGGGTCGACTACTGGGAGCTCGGCAATCGCCTGGCGCAGGCGCAGCAGCCCGAACTCGACGCCTTCTACGCGCGCTGGAGCGGCACCTACGTCGAAGACCGCCTGCGCAACGACTGGCTGCTCGAGCTCGGCCAGCGCCGGGACTGGGCCAACTTCGCGCGCGAGTACCCGCGCTTTCGCATGAACGACGACCGCGAGGTCAGCTGCTACGCGCTGCTCGCCGAGCAGTGGCCGCAGTCGACGGCAAGGACGTGCGGCGGACTTCCGTGGTCGTGCACTCGATGCCTGGTTGGCGCAGCGCGACCTCGACGACGGCTGCGCCTGATGGCCACCACCCTGGCCGAGGCCAGCGTGTTTTCGGCCGACGACATCTGGCTCAAGGTGCGCATCGCGACCGAAGCCGGCAGGGCCAAGGCCGCACGCGCCGCCGCGGCACTGGTGGCCCCGGCGCTGCAGGTGCAAGTGGCGCGCGCATCGACAACCCGGCGCTGTACCTCAACGCGGGGGCCACGGTCGCCACGCGCGCCAACAGCGAGATCACCGCGCTGGCGCTGGCGCGCATGGCCAGCAACGACGCAGAGATGGCCGCGACGCAATTGCGCGAGCGCTGGCAGCAGCGGCTGCCGGTCGACCTCGTGGTCTGGGCCTGGGCGCAGATCGGGCGCCAGGCCGCGCTCAAGCTGGCCCCTGAAGCCACCGCGTACTACGCCAACGCGTGGAGCGAGGCCGAACGCGGCAACCTGACGCCGACCTGGACCGACGAGATACTCGCCTGGGACGCGCGTGCCGCCCTGCGCGCCGGCCTGGGTGCCGAGCGCTGGCGCGTGGTGCAGCGCGCCATCGACCCGATGACAGCGGCCGAACAGCGCGAGCCGGCATGGCTCTACTGGCGCGCACGGGCGATGCGCGAGACCGCCGCGCCCGGGGCTGCCGGCGATCACCAGTTGACGCAGGCGCTGGCGGCGTTGAATCAGCTCGCCGGCAAGCTCCACTTCTACGGCAAGCTGGCGGCCGAAGACCTCGACCAGCCGGTGCCGCTGCCGCCGTTGCCCGCACCGCTGACGGATGACGAGCGGGCAGCGGCGAACGCCCACCCGGGACTGGCCCGCGCGCTGCAGTTGATCGGACTGGGCCTGCGCAACGAGGGCGTGCGTGAGTGGAACTTCAGCCTGCGCGGCATGAACGACCGCGAGCTGCTCGCCGCCGCCGCACGCGCCTGCGAGCAGGAGGTCTGGGACCGCTGCATCAACACCAGCGAGCGCACCCGCAACGAGATCGACATGGAGCAGCGCTTTCCGATGCCGTTCCGCAGCGAAGTAGTTGCCAAGTCGGCCGAACTCGGGCTCGACCCGGCCTATGTCTACGGCCTGATCCGGCAGGAGTCGCGCTTCGTGGCCGACGCGCGCTCCAGCGTCGGCGCCTCTGGCCTGATGCAGCTGATGCCGGCCACCGCGCGCTGGACAGCCAGGAAGATCGGCGTCACCTTCAGCGCCGACACGATCACCGACCGCGAGGTCAACCTGAAGATCGGCACCGGCTACTTGAAGCTCGTGCTCGACGACTTCGACGGCTCCCAGTTGATGGCCGCCGCGGCCTACAACGCCGGTCCAAACCGCTCGCGGCGCTGGCGCGAAGGCGCGCTGCTCGAGCCCGCCATCTGGGCCGAGAACATTCCTTTCAACGAGACGCGCGACTACGTCAAGAAGGTGCTGTCCAACGCCACTATCTACGCCGCGTTGCTGGACGGGCGGGTGCAGGTCGCACAGCCGCCGCCCGTGCCACCCCCTGCGCCGCCGCCGGCGGCAGCGGCGACAACAGAGCCCGAAGTCGCTGCCGCAGTGCCGGTCGTGCACGCGCTCTTGCCATCGCTGAAAGCGCGGCTCGGCGCGTTGATCGGCCCCCGCGCGAGCGCGGCGCCACCGGTATACGCCGATTTGCCATGAGCCGCCGGGCCGCCCCCAAGGCGAATCGCGAAGCGCGCAGCGCGGAGGTTCGTCAGTGACCTGCCGGGCCGCCCCCAAGGCGAATGGCGGAGCGCGCAGCGTGGAGGCCGCAACATGAAGCCAGGGCGTATCGCCGTGTTGGGCGGCACCGGGTTTGTCGGGCGCGCCGTCTGCGAACGTCTGGCGCGGCGCAGCGCGGGCGGCGCAATCGTGGTGCCGACCAGCCGCGCGATGCACGCCAACAACGTACGTGCGCTGCCGACCGTCGACGTGCGCGTGGCCGACGTGCACGACGACGCGGCCTTGGCTGGCGTGCTCGCCGGCTGCGATGCGGTGATCAACCTGGTCGCGATCCTGCACGGCAATGCGGCAGCGTTCGCCAAAGTGCATGCCAGGCTGCCCGAGCGCATTGCCGCCGCCTGCGCTGCGGCCGGCATCACACGCGTGCTGCATGTCAGCGCGCTCGGCGTGTCGGCCAACGCGCCGTCGAATTACCTGCGCAGCAAGGCCGCCGGCGAAAGCGCCTTGCGCGCGGCGCCGCTGGCCCTCACGCTGCTGCGGCCGTCGGTGATCTTCGGCGCGCGGGACAGACTGCTCAATCTGTTCGCCGAACTGCAGGCGTTTGCGCCTTTCGTGCCACTGGCCGGCAGCGATGCGCGCCTGCAGCCGGTGTGGCTGGACGACGTGGCCGAAGCGATCGTGCGCTGCCTCGATGCGCCGGCAACGATCGGGCAGACGATCGAATGCGCCGGACCCGACGTCGTGACCCTCGCCGAACTGGTGCGACTGGCCGGCTGCTGGTCGGGTCACGAGCGGCCGGTGTTGCCGCTGCCGCGGGCCGCCGGTCAGTTGCAGGCGTTGTTGATGGAGTGGCTGCCCGGACCAACGCTGCTGTCGCGCGACAACCTGGCGTCGCTGCGCGTGCCCAACGTGGCCAGCGGCACGCTGCCGGGCCTGGCCTCGCTGGGCATCGAAGCGTCCTCGTTGGCCCAGATCGCACCCGGCTACCTGGGCCGTCACAACGGCCGCGCCATCCTCGACGCCTGGCGCGCTCGCGCGCGCCGCGATTGATGCGCGTCTACCGCGTCGGCGGCGCGGTGCGCGACCGCCTGCTCGGCTTGCCCGTGACCGACCGCGACTGGGTCGTCGTCGGCGCCACGGCCGAGCAGATGCTGACGCGCGGGCTACACGCCGGTCGGGCGCGACTTTCCGGTCTTCCTGCACCCGCAGACCAAGGAGGAGTACGCGCTGGCGCGCACCGAACGCAAGACGGCGCCCGGCTACCGCGGCTTCGCGGTCCACGCCGCGCCCGACGGTGACGCTGGAGCAGGACCTGGCGCGGCGCGACCTGACCATCAACGCCATGGCGCAAGCCGACGACGGCACCGCTGATCGACCCCTACGGCGGCCAGCGCGACCTGCAGGCCGGCGTGCTGCGCCATGTCTCGCCGGCCTTCGCCGAGGACCCGGTGCGCATCCTGCGCCTGGCGCGCTTCGCCGCGCGCTGCCGCGACTTTCGCGTCGCAGCCGAGACCATGGCGCTGTGCGCGCAGATGGTGGCCGACGGCGAGGTCGATGCGCTGGTGCCCGAGCGCGTCTGGCAGGAGCTGTCGCGCGGCCTGATGGAGCCGCAGCCCGTCGCGCATGTTCGAGGTGCTGCGCGACTGCGGCGCGCTGGCGCGCGCTGCTGCCCGAGGTCGACGCGCCTGTGGGGCGTGCCGCAACGCGCCGAGCACCACCCCGAGGTCGACACCGGCGTGCACCTGATGATGGTGCTCGACATGGCGGCGCGCCTGGCGGCGCCGCTGCCGGTGCGCTTCGCCTGCCTGGGCCACGACCTGGGCAAGGGCAGCACGCCGCCGGCCGCGTGGCCGCGCCACATCGCGCCACGAGGAGCGCAGCGCCAAGCTGGCGCGAGCGCTGTGCGAGCGCCTGCGCGTGCCGGTCGACTGCCGCGAACTCGGCCGACGTGGTGGCGCGCGAACACGGCAACATCCACCGCAGCGGCGAGCTCGGCGCCGCAGCGACGCTGCGCCTGCTCGAGCGCTGCGACGCCTTGCGCCGACCCGAGCGCTTCGCGGCAGGTCCTGCTGGCCTGCGAATGCGATGCACGCGGCCGGCTCGGCCAGCAAGACGCACCCTACCCGCAGCGTGATCGCCTGGCCACCGCGCTGCGCGTCGCGCTCGAGGTCGACGCGAGCGCCGTGGCGGCGGCGGCCGCCGAACGTGGCGCGACAGGCCCGGCCATCGGCGACGCAGTGCGCCGCGCGCGTGAACAGGCCCTTGCAGCGGCGCTGTGACGCGGCCCGGTTTGTGCCACGATGGCGCACCATGAAGCTCGCCCAGGGCATTCAAAAGCACGGCTTTCGCAAGTGGTACGAGCGTGAACTGCTGCACTGCCACGCGCACTTGCTGTTGACGCTGTTCTGCGCGGTCGGCCTGTTCGCGGCGTTCGAGGCGCTGGGTCGCTTCCGTTCGCTGGGCGACCAGTTGACCGACATCATTGCCATCGCTCTTTGCTTTGGCGTCGGCCTGTGGGCGCTGCGCCGCTACCTGGGTTTGCTGATGCACGCCGAAGCCACCGCGCGCCAGGCCGATTGCCCGCAATGCAAGGCCTATGCGCGCTTCAAGCTGGCACACGAGAACACAAGCGACGGCAGCGTGCTGGTCTGCTGCAACAAGTGCCAGCACCGGTGGACGATCTCGCAATGAGCGACGTCAGATCAGCATCCCGATCGCCATCGCGATCAGGCTCAGCAGCACGCTGCTGGCCAGCGGCACGAAATATTCTCGGCCGCGCCACCTGAAGCTGAAGTCGCCGGCAGGCGACCCAGTCCGACCTTGCGCAGCCAGCCGGCCAGGCCATTGAACAGCACGAAGGCGAGCACGAAGACGATCAGCCAGCGCATGGGTCGCAACCGGTCAGAGGCGGTGGCTGCGGTCGCCCGCGGCGAAGCCGATGGCGTCGAAGCGCCAGCCGCGCACAAGCCGATCACCTTGAACAGCTCGCCCATCTCGTGCTCGGCGATCAGCTTCTGCGCGCGCCAGCGGCCGTCGCTGCGACGTCGGCGCTCGCTGCATCAGCGTCGGCAGGCCGCAGTTGATCAGGAAGCGCGCCTGCGAGGTGTAGCCCAGCACGTCGAGCCCGGCGTCCTGCGCGGCCAGCGCGATGCCGCTGAAGTTGACGTGCGCGGTGATGTCCTTGTCGCCCGACGTCGGCCAGCGGGTCGGTGTCGGCGCGGTGCGCGCGGTGGCACATCAGCGTGCCGCCGATGCGTTGCGGGTGGTAGTACTCGGCCTCGGGAAAGCCGTAGTCGATGAAGAAGGCCGCGCCGCGTGTCAGCCGCTCGGCCAGCGTGCGCGACGAAGGCCTCGGCCTGCGGGTGGATCTCGGTCACGGTGCCGGGCGCGAACGGCGCCGTCGCGCGGCGGGCGCAGCGCGCGTGGCCGGTCGCGCCACGCCAAGCGCCCTCGCCGTCGCGCGACGACGCCGCGCTCGAACCAGTCGCGTGCCGTCGCAGTGCAGCAGCTGCACCGGCATCGCGTCGAGCACCTCGTTGCCGACGACCACGCCGCTGCATCGCGCTCGGGCAGCGCGTCGAGCCAGCTGCACGCGGTCGCCGAAGCGCGCCGAGCCGCTCGCGCTGGCGCTCGCGCAGGCTGCCCGACAGATCGACGATGCGGATAGCGCCGCACCCGCTCGCCCAGCGCGTCGCAGCAGTTGCGCGGCCAGCGCGCCGGAGCCGGCGCCGAACTCCCAGACCTCGTCGGTGCCGCTGGCCTCGAGCGCCTGCGCGCACCTGGCGCGCCAGCGCGCGCGCCGAACAGCGGCGATCAGCTCGGGCGCGGTGACGAAGTCGCTGCCCGAGGCCGGCATCAGCGCCGAACTGGCGGCTGCGCGCTGGCGTAGTAGCCCAGGCCCGGCGCGTAAGCGCCAGCGCCATGAAGCGGTCGAACGGCAGCCAGCCGCCGTGCCGCGTCGATGGCCTGCGCGCATCAGCCGGCGTGGCAGGCGGCCGATACACTGTGCGGTTGCGCTCGGCTGCTGCCCATCGCCGCATTGTAGGAATCATGCCTCGCTTCAACGCCGCGCCCGTCGTGCTCGTCACCGGCGCCGCCACGCGCCTGGGCCGCGCGATCGCGCTCGAGCTGGCGCGCGCACGGCTGCGACATCGCCGTGCACTACCGGCGCTCGCGACGCCGAGGCGCCAGGCGACCGTGGCCGACGCTGCGCGCGCTGGGCGCGCGCGCCGAGGCGTTCCAGCGCCGACCTGGCCGACGAAGCCGCAGTGCCGCGCGCTGCTGCCGGCCGTGGTCGCGCGCTTGGGGCCGCATCGACGCGGTGGTCAACAACGCCTCGCTGTTCGAGTACGACGACGTCGCGCAGCTTCGGCTACGCGGCGATGGACACGCACTGGCGCACCAACACCGCGCCGGCGATCGTGCTGGCGCAGGCGCTGCACGCGCACCGCCTGCAAGGCGCTGCTGCCGACGGCGCGGCTGCGTGGTCAACCTGCTCGACCAGAAGCTGTGGAACCCGAACCCCGACTACCTGTCGTACACGCTGTCCAAGGCCGCGCTGCGAGGCCGCCACCACGCTGCTGGCGCAGGCGCTGGCGCCGCAGGTGCGCGTGTGCGGCGTGGCGCCGGGCGTGACGCTGGTGTCGGGCGCCGATGATCGAGCGCCGAAGGCTTCGCCGCGCGCACACGCGCATGACGCCGCTGGCGCCGCTCGTCCACCGCCGACGACGTGGCGCGCGCGGTGCGCTTCGTGCATCGAATCGCCCGCCATCACCGGCACCACGCTGCTGGTCGACGGCGGCCAGCACCTGGCGCGCGCAGCCGCGCGACGTGGCGTTCCTCACACCAAGGCCGTAGCACCATGCACAGCCCGCTCAGCCACCCTGCGCTGATGGATTGCCGGCGCCTGTTCCTGCGCGACTACGAGGTCTGGATCAACATCGGCGTGCACGAGTTCGAGAAGCGCGGCGAACAGCGCGTGCTGATCAACGTCGACCTGTACGTGCCGCTGGCGCTGTCGACGCCCAAGGCCGACGAACTCGACGAGGTGGTCGACTACGACTTCATCCGCCGCATCGATCGCGCTGCGCGTGCGCAGGGCCACATCCACCTGCAGGAGACGCTGGGCGACGACGTGCTGCGCGCTGATGCTCGGCGCACCCGCGCGTGCGCGCCGCGCGCGTGTCGACCGAGAAGCCCGACGTGTACCCCGATTGCGACGCGGTCGGCGTCGAAGTGCTTCGGCATCAAGGCGCACAGGATCGAGCCATGAACGCGCCGCGAAGCCGTCGCCGCACGCAGCAAGAGCGCCGGCGACGCCGTCGAAGCCAACAAGCTCGCCAAGCGCCTGCACCGCCAGGTCGGCCAGGCGATCGCCGACTTCAACATGATCGAGGCCGGCGACAAGGTGATGGTCTGCGTGTCGGGCGGCAAGGACAGCTACGCGCTGCTCGACATCCTGCTGATCGCTGCGCGAGCGCGCGCCGATGCCGTTCGACCTGGTCGCGGTCAACCTCGACCAGAAGCAGCCGGGCTTTCCCGACGCACGTGCTGCCCGAGTACCTGGCGCCGCGTCGGCGTGCCCGTTCCACATCGAGAACCAGGACACCTACTCGATCGTCAAGCGCCTGATCCCCGAGGGCAAGACGATGTGCAGCCTGTGCTCGCGCCTGCGCCGCGGCATCCTGTACCGCGTGGCCGGCGAACTCGGCGCGACCAAGATCGCGCTCGGCCACCACCGCGACGACATGCTGCAGACGCTTCTTCATGAACATGTTCTTCGGCGGCCGCATGAAGGGCATGCCGCCCAAGCTGGTCAGCGACGACGGCCGGCACGTCGTGATCCGCCCGCTGGCCTACGTGGCCGAGAGCCGACCTCGAGCGCTGGGCCGCGCAGCGCGAGTTCCCGATCATTCCGTGCACCCTGTGCGGCAGCCAGGACAACCTGCAGCGCGTGCAGATCAAGGCAGATGCTGCGCGAGTGGGAGCGCAAGTTCCCGGGCCGCATCGACAACATGTTCAACGCGATGGGCCGCGTCGCGCCCTCGCACCTGATGGACCGCAACCTGTACCCGTTCACCACGCTCCAAGCCACCGGCGTGGCCGACCGCAGGGCGACAAGGCCTTCGACGATGACGGCGAGGATTGCGCCGGTCCGGCCGTGGTTCGCGTGACGCCGATGCCCGACTGACGTTCGGCGCGGCCCGCGGCCGCGCCGTCAGCGACTGACGACGCCATTGCCGCTGCTCGCGGTCTGCGCGGCGATCAGCGTGCGCAGATCGTCTTCCCAGCCCTTGAGCTTGGCCCGCGCGTTCAGCCGCTGCGCAGGCGTCATCGCGTTGTGCATGCTGGCCACGAGGGCGCAGTTGTCTTGCGTCAGGCGCTGCTGGTAGGCGCGGTAGTCCGCGCGCGGCGAGCGCGCCGTGCGGTCGACGATCAGATGCGCGGCGATCCTTGCCTGTTGCATGGCCTCGCTGCGATCGGCGCCGCCGCGCGCGGCCGTGCTGGCCAGGGTCATGGCCTGCAGCATCTCGCGCTGGCGTGCGCGGCGCTCGCCGAGCCAGCGCTCGGCGTCGAAGGTCGAGGCGGCCAGCAGCGCCGCCAGCCGCTGGCGCTGTGCAGCGTCGAGCCGGCCGTACAGCGTCTCGAAGCGCTCGACCGTGCGCTCGAGCGACTTGGCCCTGCGCTCGGCCGGGTCGGCCTGCAGGAAATCGATGCGCAATTCCTCCGCAGTCTTGGCCATGCGCCGCTCGATGTGCTGCAGTTGCTCGGGTGTCAGCGTCAGGATCAGCTCAGCCGCGGCCGGCGCTGCCGCTTCGAGCGCCGCATCCAGCCGGCGCTCGCCGTCGGCCTGCCAGGCACAAACGGCCGCCGGTGTCGTCGGCTCGGTCACCTCGCGCTGCACGCGTGCCAGCAGGTCGGCGTAGTCGGGCAGCTGCGTACGGCGGTGCCAGACAAACCAGCGGTCGATCGCGTCGCGCAGGGGCGGCGTCTGCTCGCCGTTGAAATCGACGTAGCCGTCGAGCCACCAGTAGACCAGATTCGGCGCCTGGTCGTAGGCCAGCCGCAGCATGCTGCAGCCGGAAAACGCCATGCGGCGAGCGTCAGCAGGGCCAGCCGGATAATCCGGCGCAGCTTCAAGACCGGCATGGCTGGTGACAAGGAACAAGGCATGGCATCGCTCGACATCGTGATCATGGCCGCGGGCAAGGGCACCCGCATGAAATCGGCGCGGCCCAAGGTGCTGCACCGGCTGGCCGGCAAGAGCCTATTGCAGCATGTTCTGGACACCGTGGCCGGGCTGGCCGCGGCCGGACGCGTGGTCATCACCGGCCACGGGGCCGAGAGGTCGAGGCGGAGATCGGTGCACAGGCGCTTGACCTTCGTGCGCCAGGAGCCGCAGCTCGGCACCGGCCACGCCGTGCAGCAGGCCGTGCCGCGCGCTGGACGACGAGGGCACGACGCTGATCCTCAACGGCGACGTGCCGCTGATCGAGCCGGCCACGCCGCGCGCACTGGTGGCCGCCTGCGGCGGCGACCGGCTCGCGCTGCTGACGATCGAGCTGGCCGACCCCAGCGGCTACGGCCGCATCGTCCGCGACGGCGCCGGCCGTGCGCGCCATCGTCGAGCACAAGGACGCGAGCCAGGCCGCAGCGCGCGATCCGCGAGGTCTACACCGGCATGCATGGCCGCGCCGACCGCGTGCGCTGAAGCGCTGGCTGGCGCTGACCAACGACAACGCGCAGGGCGAGTACTACCTGACCGACATCGTGGCCATGGCGGTGGCCGACGGCGTGCCGGTGGTGGCCACGCAGGCCGCCAACGCGACCGAGGTGCTCGGCGTCAACAGCCCGGCGCAGCTGGCCGACCTCGAGCGCCGCTACCAGCGCGCCCGCGCCGAGGCGCTGATGGAGGCCGGCGTGCGCCTGGCCGACCCGGCGCGCTTCGACGTGCGCGGCGAGCTGCTGTGCGGCAGCGACGTCGAGATCGACGTCAACTGCGTCTTCGAAGGCCGGGTCACGCTCGGCGACGGCGTGCACATCGGCGCGAACTGCGTGATCCGCAACGCGCGCATCGCTGCCGGCGCGGTGATCCACCCCTTCACCCACGCCGAGGGGGCCCACGTCGGCGCCGGCGCCCTCGTCGGCCCGTTCGCGCGCCTGCGCCCCGGCGCCGAGCTCGGCGCCGAGGTGCACATCGGCAACTTCGTCGAGGTCAAGAACTCGACGCTGGCCGCGGCGCCAAGGCCAACCACCTGGCCTACCTGGGCGACGCGACGGTCGGCGAGCGCGTCAACTACGGCGCCGGCAGCATCACCGCCAACTACGACGGCGCCAACAAGCACCGCACGCGTGATCGGCGACGACGTGCACGTCGGCAGCAACTGCGTGCTGGTGGCGCCGGTCAGCATCGGCGACGGCGCCACCATCGGCGGCGGCTCGACGATCGCCAAGGACGCGCCGGCCGGGCAGCTGACGGTGGCGCGCGCGCGCCAGGTTAGCGATCGCCAGGCTGGAAGCGACCGAAGAAGACCGCCAAGTAAGCGCGGGAAGGGCCATCGCGTGAAGCCGGTCGTCACCAACCCTGCCGAATTGCGTGCCAACAGCAGTGCCGCACCGCTTTCCAGCTACGGCCGCAGGCTGCTCGCGGAGGGCGATTCATGGTTCACGCTGGGCTCGCTGAACTTGCTGCAGAACTCCAACCTGCTGTTCGAACTCGAACTCGCAACCAGCACCGTCATCGTCAATTGCGCCTATCCGGGCGACACGCTGCGGCGCATGGTCGACGGCATCGACGATGTCGACTTCGATCGCCTGCTACGCAAGCGCAACTTCGCCAGCTTCTGGGAGGCCATCATCGTCTCGGCCGGTGGCAACGATCTGATCGACGCGGCGCAATTGCCGCTGCGTGACCGCCTGGGAAGGCCGACACCGCCGGCCGACCGCCTGCTGCTCACGCCGGCCGAGGCCGCCGGCAATCCTGGATCGACCGGCGGCTACGTCAGCAGCGACGGCTGGCGCCGGCTCGAGGCCTTCCTGCTGGCCAACTTCCGCGCCCTGGTGTCGCGGCGCGACGACGGACCGAGCCGTGGCCGCCCGCTGCTGCTGCACAACTACTCGGTGCCCACCGTCTGGTCCGCCGGCACCCTGGGCGCGGATCGCGGCTGGCTGTTCCAGGCGTTCGACGACGCTGGCATTCCTGTGCCCGATAGGCAGGGCGTGGCCGACGAGCTCTTCGGTCGACTGCGGCGCCTGCTGCTCTCGCTGGATGGCGGCTCGGGCCACGCCAACGCCCTGCCCGCCGTGCACGTGTTCGATTCGGCCAGCTTGGTGGCGCTGCAGGCACCCGACCCGTCGTCCAGCGGCCCGTCGGGCGATTGGGTCAACGAGATCCACCCGAACCGCGCCGGCTACGCCAAGCTCGGCGCGGCGATGGGGCCGTGGCTGGAGCGCGTGGTCGACGCCGCTTGAGGAGGCCGTCGGGCGGCGCCGCGATCGAATGCGCCCAGGCCGTGGCCGGCGAAGCCCGCGTTGCGTCGGACATCGCGACCGTTCCGACAATCGGATGCGTGTCGACCGGGCGTTGACTTCGCGCGGTCGACAGCCCTCGCACTCTTACTCCGGCCTGAACCCCGCGTCCTTCAACAACTCGGTGCCGTCCTTCACCTCCGCCGCGATGTAGGTCCTGAACTGCGCCGCCGTCTCCATCACCGGTTCGATGCCGAGCACGGTCAGCGCGCCGGTCCTGGCGAGTTCGGTGGTTGCGGCGTTGATCGCAAGATTGAGCGCGGCGATGCGCCCGGCCGGTGTGTCGCGCGGCGCCCAGACGCCGTACCACGACTCGAATTCGAATGTCGGCAGTCCGCTCTCCTTGAAAGTGGGCACGTCGGGCATGAGGCTGCTTCGCTTGGCCGAGGTGATGGCGATCGGCCTGACCTTGCCCGACCTGGCCATCTGCATCAGCGAGATCATCGAGTCGAGCAGCAGGTCGGTGTGGCCACCGGCCACGTCCATCAACGCCGGTTGCGTGCCCTTGTACGGCACGAGCGACAGCTTGAGTTGCGCCTGCTTGGCCATCAGCAGCGTGGCCAGGTGGCTCGGCGCCCCGGCGGCCGGGATGCCAGCGGTCCACTTGTCGGGTTCCTTCTTCACCGCGCCGAGCAGGTCGGCGAGCTTGGCCTGCGGCTTGGCCGGCGCGATCACCAGCATCAAGCGGTGCGGTGCCGGTGCGCGCCACCGGCGCGAAGTCGGTCTGCGGGTCGTAGGGCGGGGCGCTCAGCACCTGCTTGGCCAGCACGTGCGTGGCGGCCGAGAACAACAGCGTGTAGCCGTCGGCCGGCGCGGCCTGCACCGCCCGGCCGCCGATGGTGCCGCTGCCGCCGGCCTTGTTCTCGACGATCACCGTCACGCCAAGCTGCTTCTGCAGCTGCGTGCCGAGCAGTCGGGCCGCAGCGTCCACGCCGCCGCCGGCGGCGAACGGCACCACGATCTTCAACTGCTTGTCGCGCTCGGGGAACGGGGCGGCCGTCTGCGCGAGTGCCGCCAGGGTTGTCGACAGCGCCATCGCTGCCAGCACTTTGATCAGTCGCATCTCGTCTCCTCGGAACAGGTGGGATGGCCGTGGCAGGAACGTGCGCTCCGGCCACGGCACATGGCGTCGGTCTCAGTTGACCTTGCCCAGACCGGCCGCACGCATCGCGTCGGCGATCTCCATGTCGGCGCCGTCGGCCAGCGGCAGCAGCGGGCTGCGGACGGTGGCGTGGGCGAGGATGCCGCGGGCGACCAGCGCGTATTTGAGGGCGACGGTGCCCTCCATGTGCGAGCCGCGGTGGTACACGTTGGCGGTCACCGGCAGCAGCTGGTCGTGGATCTTCGCGCGCCGCGTCCAGTCCTGGGCCTTGCCGGCCTTGATGAACTCGACCAGCAGCTCGGGTGCGATGCTGCCGTAGCCGACGAGCAGGCCGTCGACGTCCATGATGGTGTGCAGCAGGTACTCGTCGTGGCAGGAGAAGATCTGCAGGTCGGGGAACTCGCCGCGGAGGACCGGGATCTCGGTGTCCCAGCGCCGCATGTTCCGCACCCCGTTCTTGGTCCAGAACACGCCTTCCTGGGCGGCGATCTCCAGCTGGGTGTCCAGGTTGTAGGTGGCCTTGGTGTTGTCCGGGTACTGGAACAGGATCTGCGGCAGGCCGCTGCCTCCCAGATGGCGCGGTAGCGGTCCTGCGGGGCGCCGTCCTGGTAGCCGAACCGCAGCCACCCGTGCGACGGGTAGGTCAGGGCGGCCTTGGCGCCGGCGGCGACGGCCCGCTGGGCCTCCTCGACGGCGACCTTGGTGCCTTCGAGCGTGATGCCGGCGACGATCGGCGACCTGGTCGCCCACCGACTCCGTGAAGGTCTCGATGACCTTGACCTGCTCGTCCTGGGTCAGGAAGGTGCCCTCACCGGCGTGCCCGAGCACGACCAGGGACTTGACGCCCGTCACGCAGGCGAGGAACTTGCCCAGGCGCTGGATCGCGGCGTAGTCGACGTCGCCGTCGAGGGTGAACGGGGTGACCGGGGCGGGGTTCAGGCCACGTAGATCGATCGTGGGCTTGCTCATGTGGGTTCCTTTCAAAGGGTTGAGCGGTGGTCGGTGCACGCACTGTAGGAATCCGTCGCCTCTGTGCATAGATACACTTCCGAGCTTTCAGACTTGCCATTTTTGGCATGGCCGCCTTGGCCATCACACACGGGGCCTTCCATGAACGTTTCGTCCGTGCAGCTCTTTCTCGAAGTCGCCGAGGCAGGCAGCCTGAGCAAGGTGGCCGCGCGCCGGCAGACGGTGCAGTCGCACGTCAGCCGGCAGATCACCGAATTCGAAAGGCAATGCGGCGGGCGCCTCTTCAGTCGCACGGGTCGCGGTGTCGAACTGACCGAGCTGGGCACTGACCGCGGCGTCGCGCCTACGTACCTGGCTGCAGGACACGGAACAGATCGCGCAGGAGCTGCGATCCGAGTCGACACAGCTGACGGGCACCGTCCGCGTGGGAATCATTCCGACGGCCGCACACCCACTGATGACACGCGTGTTCGAGTGGCTGCAAGGCGAGCATCCCGCCGTGAAGCTGGACATCATCGAGGCCCAGGGTACCGAGCTCGATGCTTTGCTGGACAGCGGTGCGGTGGACCTGGCCGTCCTGTTCCGCTTCCACCGGCCGAGTGGACGCGAAGAGACGCTGCTGTGCAGGGCCAATACCTACCTGGTGTCCGCGCCGGGCGACGCCAGGACTCGCGAGCCGACCATGCCCTTCGCCCGCCTCGCGGGGCTTCGTCTTGTGCTGCCGCGCCGGCCGAGTCATTGGCGCAACGCGCTGGACGAGACAGCGCGCAGCCTCGGCTTCAGCCTTCAGCCGGTGGCGGAGGCGGATTCGCTGACTGTGCAGAAGGAACTGGTGGCCCACAGCAAGGGGCTGTACTCCCTGCTCGGGCCGTATTCCATCGTCGACGATCTCCGCAGCGGTCGACTGCAGGCGACGCGTCTTGTCCGACCCGACCTCGTCAGGCACGTGACGCTGGCCTCCCGCAAGCAGGGAAAGATGCTGCCGGCGGTGCGGGTCGTCGCCGAGCGAATCCAGCAACTGGTCCGATCCTGGAACGATCAGCTGACAGAGCCGTGAACACGATCGCCGCCCCACCGGGCGTTGTTGCGGCTCCGGCGCACATGTGACACCTGCGGACTCCCTGGCGGACGCGACCTTGTCAACCCGCTCACTGCAAATGGGTTGATCTGACTCGCCGGTTGCTATAACGCAGCCAGCAATTGGTAGGAGCGCAGCCGCGCCGCGTGATCGTGGATCGCGCCGGCGACGATCAGCTCGTCGGCCGCGGTCGCTCGACGATCGCAGTCGAGCTGCCGGGCGCACGGACTCCGGCGAGCCGACGGCGCTGGCCGCCAGCATGCGCTGCACGCCCGCCTTCTCCTGCGCGCGTCCACATCGACTCGAGTGCGGCCGGCGGCGATCGGCTTGCGGCAGCGGCCCGCGCCGGCCGCGCTGCATGCCCAGGAAGCGCTGCTGGATCGAGGTGAAGAGGCACGCGCGCCTCGTCGTCGGTGTCGGCGGCGACCACGTTCACGCCGACCATCGCGTGCGGCTTCGGGCCAGCGCGCCGATGGCCGGTAGCCGCGCGCGATAGACCTCCAGCGCCTGCAGCAGCAGGTCGCGGCGCGAAGTGCGACGCGAACGCGAACGGCAGCCCGAGGTACGCCGCCAGTTGCGCGCTGTACAGGCTCGAACCCGAGCAGCCAGATCGGCACGTCGGTGCCGACGCCGGGGATCGCGCGCACCGGCTGCTCGGCGCCGGCCGGCGCTCAGGTAGCTCTGCAGTTCGACCACGTCGCGCGGGAAGTCTTCTTCGTCATTGCTGCGCCAGGTCGCGCCGCAGCGCGCGCATCGTCATGCCGGTCGGTGCCCGGCGCGCGGCCCAGGCCGAGGTCGATGCGGCCCGGGTACAGCGTGGCCAGCGTGCCGAACTGCTCGGCGATCACCAGCGGCGCGTGGTTGGGCAGCATGACGCCGCCCGAGCCGACGCGGATCGTCTTCGTGCCGCCGGCGATGTGGCCGACCAGCACGGCCGTGGCCGAACTGGCGACGCCGTCCATGTTGTGGTGCTCGGCCAGCCAGTAGCGGCCGTAGCCCCAGGCCTCGGCGTGGCGGGCGAGGTCGAGCGCTGTGCGCAGCGCCTGTGGCGGCATCGCTGCCTTCGACGATGGGGGCGAGGTCGAGGATCGAGAGCGGGATCTTCATGGCCCGCATCATGCCCTTGCGCCGGCCTCGGCGCGGCGCCGTCCACGCCTGTCACACTGCGGCATGGCCCGCCCCGACTTCACAGCGCCGATCTGCGCGGTGCCGCCCGCCTGGCGACCGACGCGACCGCCGGCCTGACCGACCTGGTCGAGGCGATGCACGAGCGCATCGCCCGCACTCCCGGCCTGGGCGCGCCGGCGCCGACGGGCCGCACCGCGGCATCACCGGCCTGGTCTACAAGACGATCCGCGGCGTCACGCGCGTCGTCGGCGGCAGCGTCGAGGCGCTGCTCGGCTGCTGGCGCCGGCGCTGTCGCCCGCGCCGACGGCGCGCACCAGCCCGGAGCGCGAGGCGATCGTCGCGGCGCTGAACGGCGTGCTCGGCGACCACCTGGCGGCCACCGGCAACCCGCTCGCGATCGCCATGGCGCTTGCGCCGCGACGGGCCGGCCGCTCGACGCTCGAGCGCGCGGCGCTGCGCGCGCGCTGCCCGACGCCGGCGGCGCGCTGCTGGTGCTGGTGCACGGCCTGTGCATGAACGACCTGCAGTGGCGCGCGCCGGCCACGACCACGGCGCGGCGCTGGCGCGCGACCTCGGCTTCACGCCGGTCTACCTGCACTACAACAGCGGCCTGCACGTCTCGACCAACGGGCGCGCGCTGGCGCAGCTGCTCGAGCGCGCTGCTGCGACGCCTGGCCGGTGCCGGTCGAGCGCTGCGTGATGCTCGGCCACAGCATGGGCGGCCTGGTGGCGCGCAGCGCCTGCACTACGGCGCGCAGGCCGGCCAGCGCTGGCCGCCGCGCCTCGACGACCTCGTCTTCCTCGGCACGCCGCACCACGGCGCGCCGCTCGAGCGCGGCGGCAACTGGGTCGACCTGCTGCTCGGCGCCACGCCCTACGCGGCGCCGTTCGCGCGCCTGGGCAAGCTGCGCAGCGCCGGCATCACCGACCTGCGCCACGGCAACCTGCTCGACGAGGACTGGCAGGGCCGCGATCGCTTCGCGCGCGGCGCCGACCGCCGCCGCGCGCTGCCGCTGCCCGACGGCGTGCGCTGCTACGCGGTCGCCGCCAGCCATGGCGCAGGCGGCGGCGACCTGAAGGACCGCTGCTCGGCGACGGCCTGGTGCCGCTCGACAGCGCGCTCGGCCGGCACGAGCACCGGCGCGCGCGCTCGCCTTCGCCGAGCACCGCGCAGTGGATCGGCTACGGCATCGGCCACCTCGACCTGCTCGATCGGGGCAGGTGAGCGCGCAGTTGCAACGCTGGTTGCAGTAGACCGGCCCGCGCTGGCTGGCCCCGGTTTCGGCACGTTGGCGTGGCGAAGCTTCACCGCACTTGCCAACGCGCGACGAACACTGGTATGCTTTCCGTACCAGTTGACGCAGAACGCATTTCTCGCACCCCTTCATGGACCTCCTCGCCCGCATCCCCGGCGACAACGCGCCGATCGGCAA
>CAVZYL010000031.1:0-33862 GCA_963779435.1 uncultured beta proteobacterium
CGCTGCAGCGACTGCGTGTAGGTCGCCAGCACGCGAGCCAGCAGCCCCGCGCTGCCGCCGGGATCGAGTTCCTGCAAGCGTGCGACGGCCGCGGGGTCGAGCACAGCCGCTACCGGCGGCGACGGGACGGTGACGGATGGCTCGCTGGTCATCGGCAGTGGCAAGATGGGTCTCTCAGCGCAAGGAACTGCTGGGCCGATTGTGACCGACGTCGATGCGGTTTACGTGGCTCGGGGGTCGACCGCAGGTGGCAAGTCCGAAGCCTGACCGTGTCGTTTGACACAGACATGGCCACCTCTTATCGCTCACCGCGCGGCGCGAGTCGTGCGCTGCACCTGCGCGTGCTGGCCACGCCGGCAACGGCTCGAGGCTCACTGGATCTCGGCAGCCTGGGCCAAGGCACGCAGTACCGCGTGATTGATCTCGCCGACGCCAAGCAGAAGCCGCTCGGCGCTCTCGCGGACGTCGAACAGCGATTCGTTTTCGACCGCCCGCACCAGCTCCAGGAACAGTTTGTACGGCCCGGCACCGTCGACCAACGCCTCGCGCACCGCGTCAGGCACCTGTGCCGACTTGAACAACGCGGCAAAGGGCTGGTGCAGCATGCGGTCGAGCAGCGAGAACGCGCCGCACATGAAGGCCTCGCTGCGGCTCTGTTCGTCACCGCCGCCGCTGGCGCGTGACAACTCTTCCATCAGCAGGCCGCGACGCAGAGCCGCGAACATCACCGGCTTCATGTCGCGGTCGTCACTGGCCGAGGCGCGCAGCAGGTCGAGCCAGCGGCGCAGGCGCTGGTCGCCAAGCAAGCGCAGCGCGTACTCGAACGAGCTGACCTCGACCCGCAGGCCGAAGGCCGCCGAGTTGATGTAACGCAGCAGCATGAAGGCCAGCCTGGGATCGCGCTTGAGCGTTTCTTCGAGCCGATCGACCGACTCTTTGTCGTGGATGCGGCGCGTCAGTTCCACGATGGTCGCCCGGTCGGCCTGAACGGCCCCGGTCTGGCCCTGGATCACGTCATCGATCGGCCAGCCCAGCACGGCCACCGCGCCGCGCTCGAAGCTGGCATCGAGTTCGGCCACGGTGCGCACGCCTGCTTGGACTGGCGTGATCTGGCGCGTCACGCCCGGCGGCGGCGGGGCGGCATCCCGCCGCTCGTCGGCCAGGTCGATGATCGAATGTCTGAAACACGGCAGCAGGTCGCGCGGCAGTTCGGTCCGTGGCCGGCCCTTGAGCAGCAGCGTGTTGCCGCGCTCGTTCAGCGCCTTGATTGCCTGACCGTGGGCCGGATCACAGGCCATGAACGCCGGGATCTCGAGCATGATGTTGGGGCTCGGCCACGCCCGCAGCAAGTCCTGCAGCAGGGTTTCGCTGGCGACATTGAGCGAGACCCTGCCACCGGACTCGGGCCAGACGTCGGCCATCGCGGTCAGGAGCGCAGCCGCGTCCAGGGTGGCATCGCTCTGAATCGGAAAAACCGTCAAACGTGTCGCGCTGACATTGCGATCGCGATCGATCATCGGCGAATAGCCGAGCACGACCTGGCCCAGTATTGGGTGGTCCTGGATGGTCGTCAGACTGGCGACTTGTGTCGACGTGAATGACAGCGGTTCGATTGTGGGATCCATCGGAAACAGACTGCAGGCCAGGCGGGTTACGGGTTCGAGTCTCTCGCGTGCACGATAGCCGAGCATCGACCGCACACGATTGATATTGAATGGATTGTCGAGAAATCCTGGCGTTCTTGCGGTCAGGCTGGCCAAGCACGCTGCCGCAAAGGTACACCGTCTTGGCGCTCGGCGTCTGCGACAAGCTCCCGGCGCGGGCAATCTGTTGCGGCCCGCCCAGGCTTGCAATGACGCAGATTTCGGATCCACGGTGCTCGGTGCGTGGCCGCGACCCCAAACGCCAACTTTGCGGCCAATTGACGCCAAATTCGGGGCCGAACCGCCACCGCGCCGTCGATTCGTTCGCATACGCGGCACGGGCATCCCGCTAGAGTCGCTTGCGTCAAGGTCAAGACCGTCGCGCACGATGTCGTTCGCCGGCCCAACCAGGAACCCACCAGACATGAAACTGAATACGCCGACCCTGGCCCTGTTTGCCGCCTTGCTCGGTAGCATGGCGGCACCAGCCCAAGCCGGCCGGCCGTTGCAGACCGATGACGCCGGCGTACTCGACCGCGGAGCCTGCGAAGTCGAAGGTGCCACGGGGAGCCTGAAGGTCAGCGGCATAAGCGCCCGTGACAGTTCGCTGCAATTGAGTTGTGGCGTCGGCGCATCGACCCAATTGGCGTTGGCTGCAAGCCACGCCTCGGGCGATGGCAGCAGCGCCAACGGCATCGAGGTCAATGGCAAGACCGAGCTTTGGAAGGGCAAGCCCGTCAAGGACGACCAGGCAGCGGCACTGACGCTGGGTTACGCCTTGGCATCGGTCAAGGTCACCGGTGACAGTTGGCGCCACGCGGCCACCGATCTCAATCTGATCTACAGCCGGCCACTGGGGGGGGACCTGACGCTGCACACCAACCTCGGCCACAGTCGCGACGAATTCTCCAAGACCGGCAGCACCACTTGGGGCCTGGCGTTCGAACACGCCGGCTTCGGCGCCTGGGCACCGATGGCCGAAGTGTTCGGCGACGACCGCGACGCGGCATGGTGGAACCTCGGCTTGCGCTTCACTGCCGTCCCCGACAAGTTCTTCGTCGACGCCTCGTACGGCCGCCAGATGACAGGCGGCGCGCCGACGTTGTGGACAGTGGGCTTCAAGGTCGCGTTCTGAGTTGATTAGCTCGCGCAGGACGCGAAACGCCCGGCCGGTCCGCAGATCGCCGGGCGTTTTGCATTGAGGCCCGTTGGTCGCTAGACCGGGCGCCGACGAACACTCACTCCATCGCCGCCTTGCGCAGCGTTTCCACCACCGGCCGGCGCAGCACTTCGCGCAGGCCCCACCAACCCGCCGCCAGCGCCAGCACGGCACCGCCCGCGCCCCCGGCCAGCGGCACCCACCATGACGCGGTCCATTGGAATTCGAAGGCGTAGCGCGCCAGCGCCCAGCCCACGACCATCGCCGCCGCCGAAGCCAGCACACCGGCCAGCGCACCGACGCCGAGCAATTCGGTGCGCTGCACCTGGGCCAGCAGCTTGCGCCCGGCGCCCAACGCGCGCATCACGGCAAATTCCCTCGCACGTTCGTCGCGCGTGGCGCTGACAGCCGCGAACAGCACCACCAGACCGGCGGCCAGCGTGAACGCGAACAGGAACTCGACCGCGCGCACCACCTGGTCCAGGATCTGCTGCACCTGCGCGATCTGCTGCGAAACGTCGACCGTGGTGATGTTCGGGTAGTCGCGCGCCAGCGCATTGTCGAAGCCGGGCTGCTCGGGCGCCCGAAAGGCGGCAATGGTGGTGGCTGGCAAGCCGGGCAACGCGGCGGTCGGGAACATGACGAAGAAGTTGACGCGCATCGAGCCCCAGTCGACCTTGCGCAGGCTCGTGACGCGGCCCTCGCGCAGTGTGCCGGCGATGTCGAAGCGCAGGCGGTCGCCCAACTTCAAGCCCAGCGTGGTTGCCAGCCCCTCCTCGACACTGAGCGCGTCGGCCTCGTCGGCACGCCAGCGGCCGCCGACGACGCGGTTGTGGCCCGGCAGTTCGGCACTGTGACTGAGATTGAACTCGCGTTCGACCAGGCGCTTGGCCCGGTCATTGCTGTAGCTGTCGGCGCCGACGATGCGATCGTTGACGGCCACCAGGCGGCCACGGATCATCGGGAACCAGTCGTAGCGCTCGACGCCCGCTTTGGCCAGCGTCTGCCTGAAATCCTGGGCCTGCTCGGGTTGGATGTTGATGACGAAGCGGTTCGGCGCATCGCGTGGCGTGGCCGCGCGCCAACTGGCGACGAGGTCGGTGCGCAACAGCACCAGCAGCACCAGCGCCAGCAGCCCAACCGCCAGTGCCGAGACCTGCAACACCGCATACGCCGGCCGCGCGGCAATCTGGCGCGTGGCCAGTACCAGCCAACGCGGAGCGCGCGTTTCGGGCACCGCGCGCTTGAGCAGCCCCACCGCGAGCCATGACAGCAGCGCGAACAGCGCCGCCGCGGCGGCGAAGCCGCCGACGGCGATCAGTCCCAGCATCGTGTCGGCCGACACCGCCAGCAGCAGCGTTGCAAAGCCCAGCGCACCAGCACCGAGCACGGCCAGTGAAGAGGCCTTCAGCGCACCGACGTCGCGCCGGATCACGCGCAGCGGTGGCACGCGCGCGAGTTGCAGCACCGGCGGCAGGCCAAAGCCTGCCAAGAGCGTGAGGCCGACCCCGATGCCGAACAGCGCCGGCCAGGCACCTGGTGCGGGCAGTTCGACGTTGACCAGCCCGGCGAGCAGGCCGACGAACACCGTGTGGACGGCCAGCCCGATCAGCACGCCGACCACGCTGGCCAGCGCCCCCACCAGTCCGAACTCGATGCCGTAGGCCAGCGCAATCGACCGCTGGGGCTGGCCCAGCACGCGTTGCATCGCGCAGTCGTCGAGATGGCCGTTGGCAAAGTCGCGCGCGGCGATCGCCACCGCCACGGCAGCCAGCAGCGCCGCCAACAGCGCCACCAGGTTGAGGAATTTCTCGGCCCGGGCCAGCGTCTGCTTCATCTCCGGCCGGCCGGTCTCCATCGATTCGATGCGCACGCCGCGCAGCGGAACCTTCTCGACCTGGCCCTCGGCCCAGCGCACATAGGCCGCAACGTCGGCGTCGCGGCCGACAGGCGAGGCGACCGCCAGGCGGTAGCTGACGCGGCTGGCCGGCTGGACCAGGCCGCTGGCTGCGAGGTCGACGTGATTCACCATCACCCGTGGCGCAAAGCTCATGAAGCCGGCGCCGCGGTCAGGCTCGACGACGATCAGCCGCGTGATCTTCAGCGCAACGTCACCGAGCAACAACGCGTCGCCCATCTTCAATCTGAGCGCTTCGAGCAGCGGTGCGTCGACCCACACCGCGCCACGCTCGGGCGCGCCGGCGGCATCGAGCACCTGCGCACCGGGCCCGGCCTGCAGCTTCAGGCGCCCGCGCAGCGGATAGGCCTCGCTGACCGCCTTGACCGCCACCAGGCGCGACGCGCCACCCTGCGCGTCGGTCGCGCGGCCCATGCTCGGAAAGGTGGTCGTGGTGGCCACCGACAAGGCGCGACGGCGCGCCTCTTCGACGAAAGCCGGCGGCGTGGGTTTGTCGCTCGAAACGATGGCGTCGCCGCCGAGCATCTGCCGCGCATCGCGGGCCAGGCCGCGCTCGATGCGATCGGCGAAGAAGCCGACGGCGGTCAGTGCCGCCACGGCCAACGTCACCGCCGCCAGCAGCAGGCGCAACTCGCCGGCGCGAAAGTCGCGCTGCGTCTGGCGCCAGGCCAGTGTCCAGATCGAGGGCCGTGCGGCATGGGGCATGGCGCGACGTTACCCGATCCGTGCACCGCTTGCGTACGCGGCGTGCAACGCAGCGCAATGCCGGCCGCCTCGGTTTGCGCTCCAATGACGGCATGAACCACACCACCCTACCCGCAGTCTTTCTCTCGCACGGCTCGCCGATGACTGCGCTCGAGCCGCGCGCGGCCGGCGCCTTCATGCAACGCCTGGGCCCGGCCATCGCGGCCACGTTCGGCCAGCCGCGAGCCATCCTGGCCTTGTCGGCGCACAGCCTGGCGCGCCAACCCGCGCTGCTGGCCGCGGCGCGTCATAGCGCCGTCTACGATTTCGGCGGCTTCGACCCCAAATTGTTTACCCTGCGCTACGACGCGCCCGGCGCGCCCGAACTGGCCCGGCGCGTGCAGGCATTGCTGAGCGCGGCCGGCATCGCCGCGCAGTCGGTCGACCAGGGCGGCCTGGACCATGGCATCTGGACGCCATTGCGCTATGCCTGGCCTGCGGCCGACATTCCGGTATTGCCGCTGGCCTGGGTCCCGAGCCAGAGCCCGGCCCAGCTGTTCGCGCTTGGCCAGGCCCTGGCGCCACTGGCGCGTGAAGGTGTTCTGGTGCTTGGCAGCGGCAGCATCACGCACAACCTGCGCCGGGTGTTTGCCGGTGGTCTGGACGCCGACGCCGAACTGCCCGAGATCGCCGAGAGCGCCGCCTTTTGCGACTGGGTGAACGAGCGCGGCCTGGCCCGCGACTGGGACACGCTGTTCGCCTACCGCCAGCGCGCTCCGCACGCGGTCGACATGCACCCCACCGACGAACACCTGCTGCCATGGTTCATTGCTGCCGGCGCCGGCGGGCCGGAGTTTCCCGCGCTGCGCCTGCACCACAGCGTGACCTACGGCTCGCTGGCGATGGACGCCTATGCATTCGGGGCCTCGGCGCCGGCGTTGGCGGCCGCAATGCAAGGGGCCGGCGCCACAATGCCGGCGTGACGCCGCTCGCTTCGCTGTCTACCCCGCGCCTGGTGTTGCGCGCCAGCGAGCCGGCGCTGGCCGAGCCCGCCGCCGACTTCTACCGCCGCAACCGTGCAGCGCACGCCGGCTGGAACCCACCGCTCGGCGAGGCGACGTTCAGCGCCGACGGCCAACGCCAGCTGCTGACCGAGACGGCCGCCGGCGCCGTTGCGGGCTCCCGCATCGGCTGGTGGCTGTTCGCGCCGGCCGCGCCTGCCATCGCGATCGGTCAGATCCACTTCTCGCAGGTCGTGCAGCGCGCGTTCTGCAGCGCGATGCTCGGCTATGCCATCGACACCGCGCACGAAGGTCGCGGCTTGATGCGCGAGGCGCTGCAGGCCGCATTGGCCGATGCCTTTGGCCCGCGCGTGCGACTGCACCGGGTGCAAGCCAACGTGCGGCCCGAAAACACGCGCAGCCTGGCGCTGCTGGCGCGGCTGGGCTTCGAGCGCGAGGGCCTGGCACGCGAGTATCTGTTCATCGACGGCGCCTGGCGCGACCATGTCACGACCGCGCGGCTCAATCCGGACTGGCCGCCCGACAAGCCGCCGCCGCCGGGCTGAACTAGCGCAGCGTGACCCAGCGCAATTCGAGCACGTCGTTGGGCCAGTGCACCACGTCGACGTTGGGCTTCATGACCCAGTTCTGCTGCCGGCGGTAGAGCGGGATCATCGGCAATTCGGCGTGGAGGATGCGCAGCGCGTCTCCGGCCATCTGGCGCCGCCGCGCCAGGTTCGGCTCGATGCGGATGGCGTCGATCAGCGAGTCGAGCTTGGGGTTGCTGTAGCGGCCGGCGTTGAAGGCCCCGGCTGTCAGGCCGTCGTTCGTGCGCACCACAGACTGCAGCACGCTCCACGGATCCGGGTTCGGGCTCCAGCCGAACTCGATCAGGCTGCCGGTGCCCTGACTCAGCTTGGGAAAGAACACCGAGCTTGGCGACGTGACCAGGCTGGCACGAATGCCCACCCGCTCGAGCATGGCCACCGCGGCCTGGCACACCGACGCCCGCCACGCCACGTTGACGCAGTCCATCTGCAGCGAGAAGCCGTTCTCGTAGCCGGCCTCCTTCAGCAGCGCGCGCGCCGCGGCGGCGTCGGCCTTCGGGCGTTGTTCGAACTCGGGCAGGTAGCCATCGACCAGCGGCGAGACGAACGAGCCCGTGACCTTGCCCTCGCCGCGCAACACCTGGCGCACGATGAGGTCGGTGTCGATGGCCAGTTGCACGGCGCGGCGAACGCGCAGGTCCTTGAACGGGTTGCGCCCCTTGACGTCGCTGCCGGCCAATTCGGCGCTGTGCTGGTCAAGCGCGAAGTACTGCGTCCCGATGTCGCCGCCGGTGTCGACCTTGAGCGACTTGTCGACCTTCAGCCGCGCCAGGTCCTGGAACGGCGGGTCGATGACCAGGTCGACCTGGCCCGAAGCCAGCGCCGACAGCCTTGTCGCGTCGGCCTGGATCACCTGGTACACCACCTCGTCGAGGTTGCCGCCGCCAAACGATGTGCCCTTGCCCCACCACGCCGGGTTGGCCCGCAGCACGGTGCGCACGTCGGCCTCGTATCGCACGAGCACGAACGGCCCGGTGCCGTTGGCGTTGCGTACGGCGAAGGTTTCCTGCTTGGCGTTGTAGTCCTGCGGCTTGGCCACGTTGTGCTGTTCGCACCAGGCCTTGCTCATCATCGCGACAAGGAAGAGCTTCTCCGGCAGCACCGCGTCGGGTGCCGACGTGGTGACCTCGATCGTCAGCGCGTCGACCTTTCGCGCCCCGCTGATGCCCTGCATCTGGTTGCGGCGCTGCGAAGCGTTGTCGAGCGCACGCATGATCGAGAACACCGCATCGTCGGCACTGAATGTGCTGCCATTGTGGAATTTCACGCCCGGGCGCAGCTTGAAGCGCCAGGTCAGCGGGTCGGCCATTTCCCACGACGTGGCCAGCGAGGGCTCGAGCTTGTAATCCTTGGCACGATTGACCAGGCCTTCGTAAACCTGCGTCACGACCCGCGTCTGGTACAGCAGCGCCAGCGCATGCGGGTCCATCGATTGTGGATCGAACGCGCTGGCATAGCGCAGCGTCTTGATCTGCGCTGCGGCGGATATCGGCACCGCAGCGCAAGCCAGTGCGCACAACAGCGTGGCGATCCATCGATGGTTCACGTTGCGACCCTCACTCAAGGCCTGGGCAGCGTACCCGATACGCCGAGCACGAACCAGTCCATCCGCGCGATGGCATCGTCGGCCAGCGCACCGCGCTCGTTGCGCACCACCCCGGCCTGGTCGACCAACCGGCCGCTGAACGGTGCGGCCGTGCCGGCCACGAGCATCGCCTCGCGCGCTGCGAGTTCCTGGCGCACCGCGGCCGGCAGTGCGGGCGACACCGCCGTGAGCCTGACCATGCCGTCCTTCATTCCGCCCCACACCGGACTGGCCTGCCAGCGGCCTGCGATCACACTCTGCGCCACCCGCGTGTAATAACCGCTCCAGTCGGCTGTCACGGCGGCGAGTTGCGCCGTGGGCGCCTGCGCGCGCATGTCGCTCTGGTAGGCGATCAGTTTCACGCCCCTCTCTTCCGCCGCCTGCGGCACCGCGGGTGAGGCGCTGTGGTTGGTCAGCACGTCGGCGCCGGCGTTGATCAGTGCCAGCGCCGCTTCACGCTCGCGCGCCGGGTCGAACCAGGTGTTGAGCCAGAGCACGCGCACGCTGGCCTTCGGGTTGGCGGCCTGCATGCCGAGCGCAAAGGCATTGATGCCCTGGACGACTTCGGGCACCGGGAACCCCGCGACGTAGCCGGCGATACCCGACTGGCTGGTCTTGCCCGCCAGCCAGCCCGCCAGCCAGCGGCCCTCGTAGAAACGCGCGTTGTAGGTGTTGAGGTTGGCCGCGGTCTTGTAGCCGCCGGCATGTTCGAACTTCACGCCGGGCAGGTCGGCCGCGGCGCGCAGCGCCGGCTCGAGATAGCCGAAGCTGGTGGCGAAGATCAGCTGCGTGCCCTGCGCGGCGAGGTCGCGCATCACGCGCTCGGCGTCGGCGCCCTCGGGCACCGCCTCGACGAAGCGCGTCGCAACCTGGCCGCCGAGCGCGCGCTGCATCGCCTGGCGCGCCTGATCGTGCTGGTAGGTCCAGCCGGCCTGGCCGATCGGCGTCACGTAGACGAAGCCGACCTGCAACGGCCCGGCCGCCGTGGCCGTGAACGTGAGGGCTGAGAAGAACATCGACACGAGCAGGCGCCCGCGGATGAGGTTTTTTGACATGGTTGTCCTCGACATGGCCACCGGATGACAGGCCTGCGCAGCGGGTGGCACGCGGTGCGCAGGGGGTCGGATTGTAGGCGCCGGGCACGGCCCGCGCGCTCGCGCTCCGCGACGGCGATGGGGCCATGCGCTTGACGTCGGCCCCTCCGAGCGGCGACATTGTCGCGGCCAAGCCTGGCCGGTGGCGCTCCGCCCGGGCACCGTTCCGTTGCGGCCCAATTGGGCTTAGCCGCCGTTGCCATGTCAATGCCAGTTCCTGCAATAGTCGCGCGTGAGGTTCGTTGCCTCCGAGTTCTGGCTCGAACCGTATCCAGCACCGCTCAACCGCAAGTAATTGGTCGAAGCCATTGCTCAGGCAATTGGCGTAGGAAAGCCGAAGCATGAAGGTCCAAGCGCCGCGCGAAGAGTTTCAGGTCCGTGCCCTCACTCCGGATCTGCTGCCCGACTTCCTCGCCTTTTTCGAAGGAGCGGCATTCGCCGACAACCCGAAGTGGAAGTCGTGCTACTGCCAGTTCCTGTACGTCGACCACTCGAAGGTCGACTGGACGAAGCGCAGCGGCGAAGAGAACCGCAGCGCCGCCTGCGCCCGCATCCGTGGCGCGAGCATGCACGGGCACCTCGCCTACCTCGGTGGCCAGGTCGTGGGCTGGTGCAACGCGGCGCCAAGGAACTTGATGCCTGCCTTTGCGGACGAGCCCGATCCCGACGCGCACCGCCTCGGTCAGATCACCTGCTTCGTCGTCGCCCGCGAGCACCGTCGAACGGGTATTGCCAGGGCGCTGCTGGATGCTGCCTGCGCCGGTTTGAAGGCTCAGGGCTTGCAGGTCGCGGAGGGATCACCAAAGCCCGAAGTTGCCGGCGATGCAGAGAATCACTATGGTCCGCTCAGCCTGTTCACCGACGCGGGATTCGCGTTTCACCGCCAAGGCGAGCATGGGAGCGTGTACGTACGCAAGGCGCTCGTGTAGCCTTTGGCACGCAGCAAGGGGCCATGCACAAGGTCTCGCACAAGAGGAACACCATGTCCAAGCTTCGCGTTGAGAGCTTCACCATCTCACTCGACGGTTACGGCGCCGGCCCGAACCAGGACTTGAGCAACCCACTCGGCGTCGGTGGGACGTCACTCCACGGCTGGGCGCTCTCGACGCGGACGTTTCAGCAGCATCTGTTTGGCAGCAGCGATGGCGACGAGACGGGCGTTGACGAGGATTTCGCAGCCCGTGGCTTCCGAAACGTCGGCGCCTGGATCCTGGGTCGGAACATGTTCGGCCCCGTTCGTGGTCCCTGGCCGGACGAGAGCTGGCGTGGCTGGTGGGGCGAGAACCCCGTCTATCACGTGCCGGTGTTCGTGCTGACCCACCATGCACGCGCCCCGCTCGTCATGGAAGGCGGCACGACCTTCCATTTCGTCACGGAGGGCATCGCCGCCGCACTCGAACGTGCTCGCGAAGCCGCCGCCGGCAAGGATGTGCGGGTCGGCGGCGGGCCCAATACCATCCAGCAGTTTCTTCGCCAGCGCCTGATCGACGAAATGCACATCGCCATTTCGCCGGTCGTGCTTGGCTCGGGTGAGCGGCTCTTCGAAGGCATCGATCTTGCCGCCTTGGGCTACGTCTGTACGCAGAATGTGGCATCCCCAAGGGCCACTCATGTGGTGCTGTCGCGGCAATGACGGCCGTCACGGCGCTCGCGCAGCCTGCACGAAATGCGTGTCGAGCGCCGCGATCCAGCGTGCCTTGTCGTCGGTGCTGGCGAAGGCAGCCTCGAAGCTGTTGCGCGCCAGCGTATAGGCCTGGCGCGCGCCGAGTGCGGGCAGCGCGGCGAAGGTCTGCACCAGGTTGTCGTTGAGGTAGCCGCCGAAGTATGCCGGGTCATCGCTGTTGACGGTGGCTGCGAGGCCGGCCTCCAGCAGCGCGGGCAGGTTGTGTCCGGCCAGCGTGTCGAACACCCGCAGCTTGACGTTGGACAGCGGGCACACCGTGAGCGGCACGCGCTCGCGTGCCAGGCGTGCGGTCAACGTTGCCGATTCGAGCGTGCGCACGCCGTGGTCGATGCGCTCGACGTGCAGCACGTCGAGTGCGCTCTCGATGTAGGCCGGCGGCCCTTCTTCGCCGGCGTGCGCGACGAGGTGCAGCCCGAGGCCACGGGCGCGCGCGAAAGTCTGCGAAAACTTCTCGGGCGGATGGCCGCGTTCGCTGCTGTCCAGGCCGACGCCGATGAAGTGCTCGCGCCATGGCAGCGCGGCCGCCAGCGTGGCCAGCGCATCGTCCTGGCTCAGGTGGCGCAGGAAGCAAAGGATCAGCCTGGCGCTCAACCCCCACTCAGCATGCGCCCGGCGGCAGGCATGTGCCAGACCGAGGATCACGGTCTCGATGGCCACGCCGCGCTCGGTGTGGGTCTGCGGGTCAAAGAAGATCTCGGCGTGGACCACGTTGTCGGCCGCAGCACGCTCGAGATAGGCCCACGCCAGGTCGAAGAAATCCTGCTCGGTACGCAGCACGGCCGCCCCGGCGTAGTAGATGTCGAGGAAACTCTGCAGATCGGTGAAGGCATAGGCCGCACGCAGCGCCTCGACGCTCGGATGCGCCAGCGCGATGCCGTTGCGCGCGGCGAGCCTGAAGATCAACTCGGGCTCGAGCGAGCCTTCGATGTGGATGTGCAGCTCGGCCTTGGGCATCGTGCGCAACAGCGCGGGCAGGCGCTCGCGCGGGATGCGGGAAAAGTCGATGCCCGAGGTCACTGCAGTTCTCAGCGGGCGCCGCGGATCCGGCTCTGCCGGCCCGCTGGCGCCGCCCCAGGGCACCGAAGGCGCCCCTTCGGTCGCCCATGGGGGAGCGGCGCAGCCGCTCCGGGGGTGGTCACTTCTGGCCCGATGGCACCTTGCCGTCGACGCCCTTGACGTAGAAGTTGATGCCGAGCATGAACTTGTCGTCGGGCATGACGTCCTTCTCGACCACCGTCTTGCCGGCCTGGTCGACGACCGGGCCCTTCCAGGGGTGGAAGTTGCCTGCCTTCAGGCCGGCCTTGGCGGCATCGACCTTGGCCTTGACTTCGGCCGGCACCTTGTCGCTGATCGAAACCATGTCGATCGCACTTTCCTTGACGCCCCACCACGAGCTCTCGTTGCCCTTCCACTTGCCTTCGAGCGCGTCGGCAACCGCATTGATGTAGTACGGCCCCCAATTGATGACCGCCGAGCCAAGGTGCGCTTCCTTGGCGTAGGCGCTCATGTCGCTGTCCCAGCCGAAGGCATACTTCTTGTTCTTCTCGGCCGTCTGCAGCACCGCGCTCGAGTCGGTGTTCTGGAACAGCACGTCGGCGCCGCCGTTGATCAGGCTTTGCGCGGCCTCGCCTTCCTTGGGCGGATCGAACCACTTGCCGATCCAGACCACCTTGGTCTTGATCTTCGGGTTCACCGATTGCGCGCCGAGGGTGAAGCTGTTGATGTTGCGGATGACCTCGGGGATCGGGATCGACCCGACCACGCCCAGCGTGTTGCTCTTGGTCATCGCGCCGGCAATGATGCCGGCCAGATAGGCACCTTCGTAGGTGCGGCTGTCGTAGGTGCGCAGGTTATCGGCGGTCTTGAAGCCGGTGGCGTGCTCGAACTTGACACCCTTCTCGTCGGCCGCGACCTTCATCATCGGATCCATGTAGCCGAAGGTGGTGCCGAAGATCAGCTTGTTGCCTTCGCTGACCATCTGCCGGATCACGCGCTCGGCGTCGGCCGCCTCGGGCACGTTCTCGACATAGCTGGTCTTGACCTTGTCGCCGAATTGCTTCTCGACCGCCTTGCGGCCGAGGTCGTGGGCAAAGGTCCAGCCAGCGTCGCCGACCGGCCCGACGTAGGCGAACGCAATCTTCAGCGGTTCGGGCTTGGCAGCCGAGGCCGCCGGCGCAGCCGCTGGTGCCGCGGCTGCAGGCTCTTCCTTCTTGCCGCAGCCGATCAAGGCCACGGCGCTTATCGCCAATACCGCAAGCCCGAGGGCGTTGCGCTTCTTGCTGTCGATCATGGGTTCTCCTCGAATGTGGAACGAGACAAGGCCGCCTGGAACGATGATTATGCTGGGGACGCCGAGCGCAGGGCGCCATGCGCCGCGCTGGCGCGCATGCTCGCACGGCCAGTCCGACCCGGCATGCGACGTTGCGCATGGCAGGTATACGTGATGGCGAATGACCTGGCCATCACTCGCGCATCAGGGCCAGCACTTCCGAGTGGAATTCGCGCTGGTAGAGGATCCACACCACGCCGGCGCTGCCGAGTACGAAAGCCAGCGGCGAGAACAACCACGCCGCGGCGGCAAAGGCGAAGTAGTAGGCGCGCATGCCGTCATTGAAGGATTCGGCGGCCAGGCCCATCATGCTGCCCGCGCGGTCGGCGAAGCGGGCACGCGCGACCTCACCGAGCTGCGGAAATTCGTCGTGACCCGGCGCCGATGCCACCAGCATGGCACCCAGGCTGTACTGGCGCAGGCTCCAGGTGAAACGGAAGAAGGCATAGATGAAGATGCCCGTCAGCAGCACCAGCTTCAGGTCCAGCACCATGGCCGACGTGCGCGCGGCGAAGGGCAATTCGTCCATCAGCGAGCTGGTGTGGTCACCCGAGCCAAGCAAGGCGAGCAGGCCGCCGATGATCAGGATCGTGGTCGAGGCGAAGAAGCTCGGGCTGGTGGAGAGGTTTTGCACCACGACCGCATCGAGCACGCGCACTTCGCGCTTGCTGGCTTGCACCATCCACAAGCGGCGCACACGATCGCCGGCGGCCAGCAACGAAGGCTGCTCCGGTGCGCGGCGCCGCGCGAAATGTGCGTATCCCGCCCAGGTGACGAAGAACCAACCGAGGGCGGCCCATTCCCACCAGGGCAGCACCGCGACCAGCTTGGCCAGCGTGTCGATCATGCACCGCACTTTAGCGCGGTACGCTCGCGATTCAAGCTGAGCGCAGGGCCCCCGCGATGCGCAACAACGCAGCCACCACCCCGGCCACAGCCTGCGCCGCCTTGGGGTCCTTCAGCGCACCGGTGTCGTCGAAGGCCTCGTTCGCCCGACCGAGCGCGTACTGTTGCGGCACGACCAGCATGGCAATCGCCATCTGCAGGAACTGGCGCAGGAAATTCATCGCCCGCAGGCCACCAACAGGGCCGGGTGAACTGGCCAGCAAGGCCACGGGCTTGCCGGCCGTCGTGGCCAGGCCCGATGGCAGCTTTCCCTCAGCCTGCAGCCTCGACAGCCAGTCGAACGCGTTGATCACCAGCGGCGTCGGGAAGCCGTTGTATTCGGGCGTCACGATCAGCAATGCGTCGTGCGCGGCGATGGCGTCGCGCAAGGCCCTCGCGCCGTCAGGAACCCCCTGCGCGGCCTCGAGGTCGGCGTCGTAGAGCGGCATCGCAAGCGCGCGAAGGTCGAGCACCGACGTGCTCGCGCCGGCGGCGTTGGCGGCATGGCGGGCGGCGTCGCGCAGTCGGCCGCTCAACGCACCGTTGCGGGCGCTGCCGGCCAGCAGAAGCACGCGTAACGGCGGCGGCAGCGTCGTCGGCATGCCGTCAGGCCGCGCGGCGTGCGTCGAGGCTCAGGCTGCCCGGGCCGAACGCGTAGACCATCAGCAGGCCGCCGACGACAGCGATGTTCTTCATGAACAGAAGCTGCGGCACCATCTGCTGCGCCGCCGGCACGGCCCAAAACGCGTGGAACAACAGGCTCGCGATCAAGGTGAAAGCGGCCAGCGCCAAGGCGGCCCACCGCGTCTGCCAACCGACGATCAACAACAGCGAACCAAGCACCTCGACCGTGCCCGATCCCAGCGCCAGCAGCCTGGGTACGGGCAGTCCGACGCTGGCGATGTAGCCGGCCGTGCCTTCGAGGCCGGTGAACTTCTGCGTGCCGTAGAAGAGGAACATTGCGGCCAACATCAGGCGCGCAATCAAGACTGGTAGGGCTTGCGAATTCATGCAACGGCTCCCTCGGGTTCGAGGTGGATCTTCAGGGCTGACGGCGAGGTCAGGAGCGCAGCCGCCGCGGACACGCGCCGACCGAACTGGCGCGCAGTCGCAATATCGCCTGCAACCATCTCGTCGGGCGACGCGTCCGACGGCGTGGCGGTCATCAGGCCCGACGACGACGCGACATAGTTGATGTCGTCGCGCTTGGCCGTCTTGCTGTTGGACGGCATCATGCCGGTGCCGACCCACAGCATGCTGTGCTGCTGGCTGAGGGTGAAGAAGTAATGCAGCGTCGACAACTTGTCGCCATTCATCGACGCCGAGTTGGTGAAGCCGGCAGCCAGCTTGTTCTTCCACTGCTGGCCATACCAGGGCTTGGACGAGGCATCGGCGAACTTCTTGAACTGCCAGCTCACGCTGCCCATGTAGGTCGGCGAGCCGAAGACGATGGCGTCTGCGGCGGCGAGTTGCTCCCAGCCGCCCGCCGGCAGATTGCCCTCGGCGTCGATAGCCAGCAGCCTGCCGCCACTGCCGGCGGCCACCGCCTCGGCGACCTTGCGGGTGTGGCCGTAGCCGCTGTGATAAACGATGACGATTTGCTTGTTCATGGGAAGGTCCTGGGGGTGATGAATGGGGCGGCGCTCAACGCGCCAGGTCGAAGACGATGACTTCGGCGGCGCGGCCCTGGTCGATCACCAGCCGTGTCTCGCCGTCGAGCGTGACCGCGTCACCGGTCTTCAATGGCTGGCCATTGACCCCGGCCTCGCCGCGCACCAGGTGCACGTAGGCCAGGCGCGTCGGGTCGAGCGCCAGTTCGGCGCGCTCGGCGCCGTCGAACAACCCGGCGTACATCGACGCATCTGAGTGGATCGTGACCGACCCGTCGCGGCCGTCGGGTGAAGCGACCAGGCGCAGGCGGCCACGCTTGTCGGCGTCGCCGAAGGCCTTTTGCTCGTAGCCCGGCGTGATGCCGGTCCGAGCCGGCAGCAGCCAGATCTGCAGGAAATGGGTGGTTTGGGCGGCGGCGTGGTTGAACTCGCTGTGCGCGATGCCGGTGCCCGCGCTCATCCGTTGCACTTCGCCCGGCACGATCGACGCGCCATTGCCGATGCTGTCCTTGTGACCGAGCGCGCCCTCGAGCACGTAGCTGACGATCTCCATGTCGCGGTGGCTGTGCGTGCCGAATCCGGTGCCGGGCGCGATGCGGTCTTCGTTGATCACGCGCAGGTTGCCCACGCCCATGTGTGCCGGGTCGTAGTAGTCGGCGAATGAAAAACTGTGATAACTCTTCAGCCAGCCGTGGTCGGCATATCCACGATCCCGGGCCTTGCGCAGCGTCAGCATGGTGTCCGTCCTTTCGATGCCATCAGTGTGCGCGTGACGCCAGGGCGGCGGGGTCGGTCGACGCTGAAGGCCCCGTTCAAATAAGATGAACAGGCAGGAGCCCGCCCATGACCGAACGCCGCAACGCTCTGACCCCCGAAGCCCTGTCGATGATGGACACCATCGCCCGGAGTGGCAGCTTTGCCGCCGCCGCGCGCGAGCTCGGCAAGGTGCCCTCGGCGCTGACCTACAGCGTGCGCCAGTTGGAGGACGCACTCGATGTGCTGCTGTTCGACCGCCGCTCGGGGCAGGCCCAACTCACTGCGGCCGGCGCGGAACTGCTCGACGAGGGCCGCCGCCTGCTGGCCGAAATGGACGCCGTGGCCAACCGCGTGCGCCGCGTGGCCTGCGGCTGGGAGACACAGCTGACGGTGGTTGCCGACGGCGTGGTGTCGCGTCTGATCCTGTTCGAATTGTGCGAGGCCTTCTATGCCTTGCGGCCCGACGCCGACCGACCCGATGCCGGGCCCGGCACACGGCTGCGGCTGCGCACCGAGGTACTGGGCGGAACCTGGGAGGCGCTGCTGTCAGGCGAGGCCGACCTGGCCATCGGTGTGGGCAGCGACGGCGTCACGGCGCCGCCGGGCATCACGTTGCAGCCGCTCGGCGAGATGGATTTCGTCTTTGCCGTCGCCCCGCACCACCCGCTGGCGGCCTACGACGGTGCGATCCCCGATCACGAACTGCTGCGCCACCGCGCGGTCGCCGTGGCCGATTCGGCTCGCCGCAGGGAGCCGCGCAGCTTCAACCTCTTGCCGGGGCAGGAGGTGTTCACCGTGGCTTCGGTGCAGGACAAGCTCGCGGCGCAGTTGCGCTGCATGGGTTGCGGCTTTCTGGCCGAGCCGCTGGCGCGCGAGCACATCCGCGCGGGCCGGCTGGTGGTCAAGTCCGTACAGCGCGTGCCGCGTCGCGCGCGCCTGAGTTACGCCTGGCGCGAGGGCGCGACGCCACGGTCAAAGAAGGCCCCGCAGGGCCTGGCGCTGGCCTGGTGGCTCGAGCGCCTGGCCAGCAAGGCCACACGCAAGGCCTTGCTCGAGCGGCACAGCGGCATGGCGCAGGCGGCGGATTGTTGAATGGCAGTGGGCCCCCATGCACACTGGCGCTCGCCGCCCCCGGGCCCTGATGCGGGGCCCCGAGTGGCCCCTGGTGCGCCGGCCTCCCTTGTGCCGGCCGGGCGAGAGGCCGCTTACGTCGGCCGCTTCGCCCCGTCGCCCAGCGGCCCGTTGCACGAAGGATCGCTGGTGGCGGCGTTGGCCAGCTGGCTCGACGCGCGCGCGCACGGTGGTCGCTGGCTGCTGCGTTTCGAAGACGTCGATGGCCCACGGACGGTGCCCGGCATCGATGGATTCATCCTGCAGCAGTTGGCCGCGCTCGGCCTAGACGCCGACGCACCGCCGGTCTGGCAGTCACAACGCAGTGCGCTCTATGAACAGGCGCTGCAGCGCTTGCGAGACGCGGCACTGGCCTACGCCTGCGGCTGCACCCGCCGCGAGATCGATGCCGAACTGATCGGCATGGGCGCGCCTGCCACACGCCGCAGTGAACGCATCTACCCCGGCACCTGCCGTGCCGGTCTGCACGGCAAGGCCGCGCGCGCCTGGCGCCTGGTTTGCGGCAGTGATTCGGCGCCGGTGCGCATCGAATGGCACGACCGGCGCCTGGGCCCGCAACACCAGGACGTGACACACGCCGTCGGCGACTTCGTGTTGCAACGCGCCGACGGCCCGTGGGCCTACCAGCTCGCGGTGGTCGTCGACGACGCCGAGCAAGGCGTGACCGACGTCGTGCGCGGCGAAGACCTGGCCGACAACACGGCGCGCCAGATTCACCTGCAGCGCCTGCTGGGCCTGCCGACACCGCGCTATCTGCACCTGCCACTCGTGCGCGACGCGCGGGGCGAAAAGCTTTCCAAGAGCAACGGCGCGGCAGCGGTCGACCTGCGCGAACCGCTGGCGGCCCTGCGTGCGGCTGCCTCGGTGCTCGAGCTGCCAGTGCCCGCCAGCATGCACGTGGTCGATTGGCTGCAAGCTGCCGTCGGCGCCTGGCACAACCGTTGGCTACAGGGCGGCGGGCCGGGTGTGTAGCATCACAGCCTCCCCTTCCAACCCGAGGCGATTGCGACATGATCACGACCCCGAGCGGCCTGCAATACGAAGACACCGCCGTCGGCACCGGTGCCGCGGCGCGAGCCGGCAGCAAAGTCACCGTGCACTACACCGGCTGGCTCTACGACCCTGGCACCGGCAACGGCCGCGGCAGCAAGTTCGACTCCAGCAAGGACCGGCGCGACCCGTTCAAGTTCGACCTCGGCGCAGGCATGGTCATCCGCGGTTGGGACGAGGGCGTGACCGGCATGCAGGTCGGCGGCACGCGCATGCTGCGCATCCCGCCCGAGCTCGGCTACGGTGCGCGCGGCGCCGGTGGCGTGATTCCGCCGAACGCGACGTTGGTGTTCGAGGTGGAACTGCTGGCGCTCTGAGCGGCCGACGTCTGCACCCGATCGACGCGCGGGCGCAGGTTGTCGAGCATCTCGTCGACCATCGCCTGCAGGTCGTAACGCGGCACCCACCCCCAGTCGCGCTGCGCGGCGCCGTCGTCGATCGAGCGTGGCCATGACGCGGCAATGGCCTGGCGGAAATCCGGTTCGATGTCCATCGTGAAGGCCGGCACGCGCTTGCGAATGGCGGCGGCAATCTGCAGCGGCGTGAAGCTGATGCCGGCCAGGTTGTAGGAGCCGCGTTCGCGCACCGTGTCGGCCGGCGCGTCCATCAGCTGCAGCGTGGCGCGGATGGCATCGGGCATGTACATCATCGGCAGCGCCTGGTCTTCGTTCAGGAAGCAGGTGTAGCGGGCGTTGGCCAGCGCGGCATGGAAGATCTCGACCGCGTAGTCGGTGGTGCCGCCGCCGGGTGGCGTCTTCCAGCTGATCAGGCCGGGGTAGCGCAGGCTGCGCACGTCGACGCCGTGGTGCCGGTGGTACCACGCGCACCAGCCCTCGCCGGCCAGCTTGCTGATGCCGTAGACGGTGCTCGGGTCCATCACCGTCTTCTGCGGCGTGTGGTCCTGCGGCGTGCCGGGGCCGAAGGCGGCGATCGAGCTCGGCCAGAAGATGCGCTCGAGCTTGTGCGAGCGCGCCACTTCGAGCACGTTGAGCAGGCCCTTCATGTTCAGATCCCAGGCCCACATCGGGTGCTTCTCGCCGCGCGCCGACAGGGCCGCGGCGAGGTGGTAGACCTGCGGTGATGCGCGTGGCGCTCGACGATGGTGGTCAGGGCGCCGATGTCGGTGCAGTCGAGCGCCTCGTGCACCAGGCCCGGCACCGGCCCTGCGGTGCGAGGTCGCTGGTGACCACCGCTTCGGCGCCGTGGCGCCGCGCCAGCTTCGGCGGCCAGCTCGGTGCCGATCTGGCCATTGGCGCCGATGATCAGAATCTTCGGCGCCATCAACGGCCACCGCCAATGCCCGGTGTACGGCCCAGCGCTTCGACAGGCTCAGGGCAAACGGCCTTGTCGGCTGTCACTTGACCAGGCCCAGCTCGCGCCCGGCCTGCGCGAAGGCCGCCATCGCGCGCTCGAGGTGCGCGCGCTCGTGCACCGCGCTCATCTGCACGCGGATGCGCGCCTGGCCCTTGGGCACCACCGGGAAGAAGAAGCCGACGACGTAGATGCCCAGCTCGAGCAGGCGCGCCGCGAGCGCCTGCGCCAGCGTCGCGTCGTAGACCATGATCGGCACGATCGGGTGCTCGCCGGGCTTGATGTCGAAACCGGCGTCGCCGATGGCCTGGCGGAAGTAGCGGGTGTTGTCCTCGAGCTTGTCGCGCAGCGCGGTGCTGGCTTCGAGCAGGTCGAGCACCGCGATCGATGGCGCCGGCGATCGCCGGCATCAGGGTGTTGGAGAACAGGTAGGGCCGCGAGCGCTGGCGCAGCAGTTCGACCACCTCGCCGGCGCGCGGCGGTGAAGCCGCCCGATGCGCCGCCCAGCGCCTTGCCCAGCGTGCCGGTGATGATGTCGATCCGGCCGAACACGCCGCGGTGCTCGTGCGTGCCGCGGCCGCGCGCGCCCATGAAGCCGCTGGCGTGGCACTCGTCGATACCGAGCAGCGCATCGTAGCGCGTCGCACAGCGCGCGCATCTCGTCGAGCTGCGCGATGGTGCCGTCCATCGAGAACACGCCGTCGCTGAAGACCAGCTTGAAGCGCGCGCCGCCGGCGCGCGGCCTCGGCCAGGCAGCGCTCGAGGTCGGCCATGTCGTTGTGCTTGTAGCGCCAGCGCTGGGCCTTGCACAGGCGGATGCCGTCGATGATCGAGGCGTGGTTCAGCTCGTCGCTGATGATCGCGTCCTCCTCGCCGAGCAGCGGCTCGAACAGGCCGCCGTTGGCGTCGAACGCGGCGGCGTACAGGATCGCGTCCTCGGTGCCGAGAAACCGCGCCAGCCGCGCTTCGAGCGTCTTGTGCAGGTCCTGCGTGCCGCAGATGAAGCGCACCGAGCTCAGGCCGTAGCCATGGCTGCGCAAGCGCCTCGTGGGCGGCCGCGATCACCGCCGGGTGCGACGACAGACCCAGGTAGTTGTTGGCGCACAGGTTGATCACCTCGCGGCCGTCGGCCAGCGTGCACCAGTGCGCCCTGCGGCGTGGTCATCACGCGCTCGGCCTTGTACAGGCCGGCGTCGCGCAATGCCGCCAGTTCGGCGTCGAGGTGGGCCAGGAAGGTCTTGCTCATGGTGTTGAGGCTGTCGCTGGGGCACAATGCGTTTCGTGCATTCGCACCGCATGTGTCCAATATATCGAACAGGTTTCCAGTATCGTGCCCAAGACCATCGCCGTCAAGCAAGCGCCGCCCCGCGTCGGCGCCGCCCTGGCCACGCTGCGCCAGGCGCGCGGCCTGTCGCTGGACGAATTGTCGCGGCTGGCGGGGGTGTCGAAGTCGATGCTGTCGCAGATCGAGCGCCACCAGGCCAACCCGACGGTGGCGGTGGTCTGGCGCCTGGCGACCGCGCTGGGCATCGGCGTGGGCGACCTGCTGGGCGCCGAACGCCCCGCCGCACCGCTGCTGGCCACGGTGCCGGCCCACGCCACACCGACGCTGACCAGCCCCGACGGCAAGTGCGAGTTGCGCATCCTGGGCCCGATCGAGTTGGCCGGGCACTTCGAGTGGTACGCGCTGACCGTTCAGCCCGGCGGCACGCTGGCGTCGCAGCCGCACGAGCCCGGCTCACGCGAGCACCTCTCGGTGCAGGCGGGCGCGCTCGAAGTTCGTGCCGGTGCCGAGTCGGTTCGCCTGCGCCATGGCGAGACGGCGCGCTATGCCGTCGACGTGCCGCACAGCATCCACAACCCAGGACGCTCGGTGGCGCAGGCCTGGCTGGTCGTACTTCATCCCTAGGGTCATCGCGCTCGGCGCGGCGCGCAGTGGGATCGTCGTCCAATGCACTCGCGTGGTGCGTTTTCATGCCTATGGAGTCCTGGCGACCGCAAAGCAGCCGCAGCAATTCCCCCTTATGGGTGAATGACTCGGTGCCGGGCCGCTGCGACGATCCTGGCCATGAAGCTCAACGACCCCCCTGCCGAATGCCTGAGTGCCAGCCCGGCGTCGCGTCTGGCCGACTCGATTGCGCTGCCGATCGGCCGCTGGGACCGCGACGCGCGGCTGTTGTACTGCAACGCGCCTTACACGCAGTGGGCCGGGCGGCCGGAGTTCGAACTGGTCGGTCGCACCCTCGAATCCTTGTACGGCCCGCAGGCCTGGGCCATCGCCAGGAGCAGCTTCGCCGCCGCCTTCGAGGGGCGCGCCGTGAGCTACGAGCGGCGCCTCACCCATCAGGGCGCGAGCGCGCGATGGACACGGGCATTGGTCTTCCCCGATCGCAATGACGCGGGCGAAATCGAAGCGGTCTACACCATCGCCTTCGACATCCACGACGACGTGGTCGAGCGCGAAGCGCTGCATGCAGCGCGCAGGCGGCTCGACAGGTTCACCGAGAACATTCCCTACCCGCTGGCCTACGTCGACAGCGACTGCACGCTGCGCTTCGCCAACCGGGCCTTCGTGATGACCACCGATCTGACCGGCGCGGAGTTGGTCGGCCGCCACATCCGCGACGCCTGCGGTGCCGTGTATTGGGCTTCGCAGCAAACGCACTTCGAGCGGGCACTGGGCGGCACGGCGACGCAGTACACGCGCCTGGTCGAGCGCGCGCCGCACGGCCCGCGCTGGCTGCGCACAAGCTACGTGCCCGATTTCGACGACGGCGGCGCGGTACTCGGCGTCTACACCGCAACCATCGACGTGCACGAGCTTACCGAGGCCCAACAGCGCCTGCAGCGCAGCGTCGAACGCGACGGGCTGACCGACGCGCTGACCCGGCGCACGATGATGGAGCGGCTGGACGTGGCGACCAGCACCTGCGCGGTGCAGCCGGTCGCCCTGTTCTTCGTCGACCTCGACGGCTTCAAGGCCCTGAACGACGCGCAGGGCCACGCCGCCGGCGACGCGATGTTGATCGAGTCGGCGCGGTCGCTGGAAGGCGCGGTGCGTGCCGCCGACGCCGTCGGCCGCTTCGGTGGCGATGAGTTCCTGGTGCTGGCTGCCGTGCGTGACGCGGCCGGTGCGCACGCGCTGGCCCGGCACCTGCTCACCGCGATGCAGGAGTGCGCCGTGCGCTGCGGCGGCGGGCAGCCGGTTTCCGCCAGCATCGGCTACGCGCTGGCGCCCGACGACGCCACCCAACCCTTGCGTCTGCTGCAACTGGCCGACCACGCGATGTACGCCGCCAAGCGTGGTGGCAAGAATCGCGTGATGCACTGCGCGGGGCTGGGCTGAGCGCGGTGCCTTGCCGGGTCCCGCCCCGGCAAGGTGACGCGGCCAACCGCACCTGCTCAACCTGCACGTACTTGCCGCTCAGGCCAGCAACTCGCCCAGCATCAACCTCTCGACCCCAGCGCGGTCACGGAAAGTGCGCACGACGACACTTGGTTCGAGCAGCATCGCGTCGATCAAGGTGCGGGCCGGTGTGCGGGCCGGGTCGACCAGCAGGACCAGCCGCTGGCCGCCCTCTTCGTCCAAGCGCGCGACCCAATCCAGTGCCTGCAACGCCTCGACGGCGGGCTCGACCTGCAGCGGATCGGTGGCGAGCGCAGCCGCCAACTCGGTCAGCAACAGGCCGTGTTGCAGCCCGCGCTTGGCACGCGCGAGTTCGGCGACCACCGCCAGCGCCAGCGTAAAACGATGCCCCGGCGTGGCCGGAAGGCGTGCCACCCGCATCGACAGACTCGGCGCATAGGCGGCGATCACCGCGCCCCAGCAGCACGATCACCCAGCCGAGGTAGATCCAGAGCAGGAAGATCGGCAGGGTGGCGAAGGCACCGTAGACCATCGAGTAGGTCGGCATCAGGCCGACGTACCAGGCCAGGCCGCGCTTGGCCAGCTCGAGGCCGACGGCGACGAACAGGCCGCCGGCGACAGCGTGGCGCCAGCGCACATCGGTGTTGGGCACATAGTGGTACAGGGCGGCCACGCCAGCGGCCAGCAGCACGAATTCGAGCGCGGCCAACAGCACGCCGACACTGCCCGGCAAGGCTCCGACGGCGAGCTGGGCGCCGCCGAGCACGGCGCTCGTCAGCGACAGGCTGATGCCCAGCAGCAGCGGCCCCAGCGTCAGCGCGGCCCAGTACACCAGCACGCGCTGCGCGATCGGGCGCGGCCGGCGCACGCGCCAGATGGCGTTGAGCGTGCGGTCGATGGTCAGCATCAGCGCCAGCGCCGTGACCACCAGCACGACCAGCCCGACGGTGCCCAGGCGCGTGGCCTTGGCGGCGAACTGCGTCAGCGCCGCCAGCACCGGCTTGGCGATGCCGTCGGGCACCAGGCTTTGCAGGAAGTACTTCTCCAGCGCCGCCTGGAAGCTGGCGAACATCGGGAAGGCGCGTGAACACCGCCAGCATCACGGTCACCAGCGGCACCAGCGCGATCAGGGTGGTGAAGGTCAGGCTGCTGGCGGTCAGGCCGAGGCGGTCTTCGCGAAAGCGCTCGCGCAGGGTTCGCGCCGTGTCGAGCCAGGGCCAGCGTCTTCAGCGTTCTGGACAGCGCGGTTGCTTGCGCGCGCGCGTCGGCGGGTGTGAAGTGCAGCGTCATCGCCCTATGATGCCAACCATGCCGGCCTCCACCGCTGCCGATTCGATGCTATCGCGTGACTCGCGCGCTGGCCGTGGCCAGCCTGCTGGCCCTGATCGCGCTCGGCCTGGCCTGGGAGCTCTGGCTGGCGCCGACCGGCAACCGCACGCTGGCGCTGAAGGTGCTGCCGCTGGCGGCCCGCTGGCCGGCCTGCTGAAGTTCCGGCTGTACACCTACCGCTGGGTCAGCCTGCTGGTGTGGCTCTACTTCACCGAGGGCGTGGTGCGCGCGACCAGCGAGCGGCGGCGCTTCGGCGGCGCTGGCAGCGGCGGAGATCGCGCTGTGCCTGCTGCTGTTTGCGGCCTGCGTCCTGCACGTGCGCCGGCGGCTGCGACGGTGGGGCAGGCGCATGAGTGCGCATCGCCGCTCCACGGCGCTCGTCCCGGAGCGCGCGGCGCGCAGGGTCGCGCCGTGAACGCGGCGTTGATCGCCCTGCTGCGCGACGTCGTCGGCGCGGCGCAGGTGCTGACCGACGGCGACCTCACGGCCTACGAGCTCGACTGGCGCAAGCGCTGGCGCGGCAAGGCGCTGGCGGTGGTGCGGCCGGGCTCGACCGACGAGGTGGCGGCCGTGCGTGCGCGCCTGCGCGGCGGCCGGCGCGGCCATCGTGCCGCAGGGCGGCAACACCGGGCTGGTGGGCGGGGGCGTGCCCGACGCCAGCGGCACGCAGGTGCTGCTCAGCCTGGCGCGCCTGAACCGGGTGCGCGAGCATCGACGCGCGCCAACCTGACCCTGACCGTCGAGGCCGGCTGCGTGCTGCAGGCCGTGCAGCAGGCCGCCGACCGAAGCGGGGCTGCTGTTCCCGCTGAGCCTGGCCGCCGAAGGCAGTTGCACCATCGGCGGCAACCTGGCCACCAATGCCGGCGGCACGCAGGTGCTGCGCTACGGCAATGCGCGCGACGCTGTGCCTGGGGCTGGAGGTGGTGACGGCGCAGGGCGAGGTCTGGGACGGCCTGGCCGGCCTGCGCAAGGACAACACCGGCTACGACCTGCGCGACCTGTTCATCGGCAGCGAAGGCACGCTGGGCGATCATCACCGCGGCAACGCTGAAGCTGTACCCGCTGCCGGCCGCGACGATGACGGCGCTGGCCGCGTGCGCGTCGCTGGACGCGTGCGTGGCCCTGCTCGAGGCTGGCGCACACAGCGTCTCGGGCCCGGCCTGACCGGCTTCGAGGTGATGGACCGGCTCGTCGCTGGCCCTGGTGGCGCGGCACTTTCCGCAGCTGCGCGCAGCCGCTGGCCGATAGCACGCCTGGACGGTGCTGCTCGAGCAGTCGGACAACGAGAGCGAGACCCATGCCCGCGCGATGTTCGAGGGCCTGCTGGCGACCGCGCTCGAGGCCGGCACGATCGCCGATGCCGTGGTCGCCGAGAGCCTGGCGCAGTCGCGCGGCGCTGTGGCACCTGCGCGAGTCGATTCCGCTGGCGCAGGCCGAAGAAGGCCTGAACATCAAGCACGACATCTCGCTTGCCGGTTTCGCGCATCGCCGCGTTCGTGCGCCAGCACCGATGCCGCGCTGCGGCGCGCTGTGCCCGGCGTGCGCTGGTCAACTTCGGCCACCTGGGCGACGGCAACCTGCACTACAACGTGCAGGCGCCCGAGGGCCGTGACGCGGCGGCCTTTCTGCATGACGACGAGCAGCGCAGTCAACCGCCTGGTCTTCGACGCCGTCGTCGCCCACGGCGGCTCGATCTCGGCCGAACACGGCATCGGCGTGCTGAAGCGCGATCGAACTGGCGCAGCGCAAGGACCCGGTGGCACTGGCGATGATGCGCGCGATCAAGCACGCACTCGATCCGCAGGGAGTGCTGAACCCGGGCCGCGTGCTATAGCGCCGCCTGCCCTGGAGGCCGGCAGAGCGCACGCGTGCCGCCGCTATTGCAGCGGCTCCTTCAACGCGCGGGCAGCGGCAGCGCCATGATCTCGATGCCTTCGTCGCGCAAGCCTCGCGCTCCTGCTCGGCTGGCCTGGCCGCGGATGCCGCGCTCGGGCACCTCGCCGTAGTGGATGCGGCGCGCTTCTTCGGCAAAGCGCTCGCCGACGTCTTCGGTGTTGGCGAGCAGGTGGCGCACGGCCTTCATCCACAGCGCCTGCAGGTCGCTGGGGCTCGCGGCAGCTTGCGCCGGCGCCTCGGCCTCGCGCGCACCCGACAGGTTCAGCCGCGGCGCGCTGGGCAGGCGCGCGATCACGGTGTCGGCACACAGCGGGCAGTCGATCATGCGCGCGGCCGTTCTGGTCCATGAACTCGTCGTCGGAGGCGAACCAGCCCTCGAAGCCGTGGCCGTTGGCGCAGCGCAGGTTGAGCACTTTCATGGCGGGGTCATCATAGGCCGCGCGCCGTCACGGCGCTGCCTGCCAGGTCAGCGGCCACTGCCCGGCGCGCCACTTCTGCAACCACAGCAGGCCGATCAGCGTCTTGGCGTCGGTCACTTCGCCGCTCGCGCACATCGCCTCGAGCTCGGACGCGGCATGCGTCACGACCTCGATGAACTCGCCGTCGTCGAGTCGGGCGCTGCCCAGCGTGAGCTCGCGCGCGAACCAGATCTCGATGCCTTCGGTCGAATAGGCGATCGCGTTGTGCACGATGCCGGCGCAGGCCCATTGGCGGGCGCGGTAGCCGGTTTCCTCGGCCAGTTCGCGCACCGCGCAGGCCAGCGGCGCCTCGCCGGCGTCGATCTTGCCGGCCGGAAACTCGAGCAGCACGTGCGCCCGATCGGATAGCGGAACTGGCGTTCCATCACCAGGCGCCCATCGTCGAGCAGCGGCACGACCATCACCGCGCCGGGGTGGACGATGTACTCGCGCGTGGCCTGCGCGCCGTCGGGCAGGCGCCACGGTGTCGCGGCGCACGTCGAGGAACCGCCCCTGCCAGACCTGCTCGGCGCTGACCAGCGTCTCCGTCAGCTGTGGTCGCGCTCGGACCATCGCGGCGTGAACTCAGGCCGCGCCGGGCCGTCCAGCGGCCTGACGCCCAGGGCCACGGCGTGGCCGCTACCGGCCCAGGGGCCGCGGCACGCGAGCTCGGGTCGTCAAGTGGCCAGCGCCGACGATGGCGCTCCGGCACATCTCCATCAGGCCACCGGGCAACAGGCCGAACACCAGCACGGCGGCGCCGTTGACGGCCAGCAGCGCCTGCACGCCGCGTGCGCCGTCGATCCGACGGGCATCGGCGGCCGGCTCGTCGAAGTACATCACCTTGACCACGCGCAGGTAGTAGAACGCGCCGATCAGCGACATCAGCACGGCGATCACCGCCAGCACAGATGTAGCCAGGCAGGTTGGTCGCCACCAGCGCCTGCAGGATCGACAGCTTGGCGTAGAAGCCGACCAGCGGCGGCATGCCGGCCAGCGAGAACATGAACACCGTCATCACGCCGGCCATCCACGGGCTGCGCTGGTCGAGGCCGGCGAGGTCGCTGATCTCCTCGCTCTCGAAGCCCTGGCGCGACAGCAGCATGATGACGCCGAAGCGTGCCCAGCGTGGTCAGCACGTAGGTCACCATGTAGAACATCGGACGAGCTGTAGGCATTGGCGGCCGACAGCGTGTTGCCGCTGATCACGCCGGCGGTCAGGCCCAGCAGCACGAAGCCCATCTGCGCGATCGTCGAGTAGGCCAGCATGCGCTTCAGGTTGGTCTGCGCGATGGCGGCCAGGTTGCCGACCACCAGCGAGCCAGCGACAGCACGATCAGCATCTGCTGCCAGTCGACGGCCAGGCCGAGCATGCCCTCGACCAGCAGGCGGATCGTGATCGCGAAGGCCGCCAGCTTGGGCGCGCCGCCGATCAGCAGCGTGACCGCCGTCGGTGCGCCGTGGTAGACGTCGGGCACCCACATGTGGAACGGCACGACGCCGAGCTTGAAGCCCAGGCCGGCGACGATGAAGACCAGGCCGAAGACCAGCACCTGCTTGTTGGCCTGGCCGGTGCCGATCTCGTCGAAGACCTTGGGGATTTCCAGCGTGCCGGTGGCGCCGTACATCATCGACAGGCCGTAGAGCAGGAAGCCCGAGGCCAGCGCGCCGAGCACGAAGTACTTCATCGCCGCCTCGGTGGCCACGGCGTGGTCGCGACGCAGGGCCGTCAGCGCGTACAGCGACAGGCTCATGCAGCTCCAGGCCGAGATAGACGACCAGGAAATTGTTGGCCGAGATCATCACCGACATGCCGAGCAGCACGAACAGCGACAGCGTGAAGAGCTCGCCCTTTTGCAGCTCACGCGGCGTGATGTAGGGCTGGGCATAGGCCAGCGTGACCATCACCGCGAGTGCGGCGAAGAAGGCCAGCAGGTGGCCGAGCGGGTCGGCCACGACCATGCCCTGCATGCCGTACAACGACTGGCCGGCGCTGAGCGCCGCCAGGTGCAGCAGGCCGACGGTGGCCAGCGTGGCCTGGGTCAGCCAGAAGGTGATGCGCCGCGTGCTTGACGAACAGGTCGACGACAGCGATGACACAGGCCATCGCCAGCAACACGATCTCGGGATAAATCACCTGCCAGTTCATGATTTGCGTCACCGGTCAGTTGAGCTTGCTGTGGGCCACATGCTGCAGCAGTTCGGTCACCGACACGTGCATCACGTCGGTGATCGGTTTGGGGTAGACACCCATCCACAGCACGGCCACGGCCAGCAGCGAGAGCATCAGCATCTCGCGCCCGTTGATGTCGGCCAGCGCCTTGACATGCGCGTTGGCGACCTCGCCGAAGTAGACGCGCTTGACCATCCACAGCGTGTAGGCGGCGCCGAAGACCAGCGTCGTCGCGGCCAGCCCGGCGAGCCAGAAGCTGGTCTTGACGGTGCCCAGGATCACCATCCACTCGCCGACGAAGCCGCTGGTGCCGGGCAGGCCGCAATTGGCCATGGCGAAGAACAGGGCCAGGGCCGTGAACTTGGGCATGGTGTTGACCACGCCGCCGTAGTCGGCGATCTGGCGCGAGTGCACGCGGTCATAGAGCACGCCGATGCACAGGAACATGGCCCCCGAGATGAAGCCGTGGCTGATCATCTGCACAATGCCGCCCGAGACCCCGAGTTCGCTGAAGATGAAGAAGCCCAGCGTGACGAAGCCCATGTGCGCGATCGACGAGTAGGCGACCAGCTTCTTCATGTCCTGCTGCACCAGCGCGACCAGGCCGATGTAGACCACCGCGATCAGCGACAGCGCGATGATGAACCAGGCCCATTCGCGGCTGGCGTCGGGCGCGATCGGCAGCGAAAAGCGCAGGAAACCGTAGGCGCCGAGCTTCAACATGATGGCCGCCAGCACCACCGAACCGCCGGTGGGGGCTTCGACGTGGGCGTCGGGCAGCCACGTGTGCACCGGCCACATCGGCACCTTGACCGAGAAGGCGGCGAAGAAGGCGAAGAACAGCAGGCTCTGCGCCGACAGCGGCAGGGGCAGCTTGTGCCACTCGAGGATGTAGAAGCTGCCACCCGACTTGAAGTACAGGTACAGCAGCGCGATCAGCATCAACAGCGAGCCGAGCAGCGTGTAGAGGAAGAACTTGAACGCCGCGTAGACGCGCTTGGGCCCGCCCCAGACGCCGATGATGATGTACATCGGGATCAGCGTGGCCTCGAAGAAGACGTAGAACAGCAGGCCGTCGAGGGCGCAGAAGACGCCGACCATCAGCCCCGACAGGATCAGGAACGCGCCCATGTACTGGTTCACGCGTTCGGTGATCACCTGCCAGGCCGAGATCACAACGACCACGGTGATGAAGGCGGTGAGCGGCACGAACCAGACTGCGATGCCGTCGACGCCGACGTGGTAGAAGACCTTGAAGCGGTCGATCCAGGGCAGCTTTTCCTGGAACTGCATCGCGGCGCTGGTGACGTCAAACTGCGTGATCAGCGGCACCGTGACCAGCAGGCCGGCCACCGCGCCGGCCAGCGCGATCCAGCGCACGGTGCCGGCGTGTTCGTCGCGGCCGAGCGCGAGCAGGACGCAGCCGACCAGAATCGGCAGCCAGATCGCAACGCTCAACAAGCCCATCGTCGTCTCTTTCGAATGCTCTTCTTATTGACCGAACAGATGGCGCACCTGCGGCCACAACTGCCACGTCATCAGGCCGAACAGGCCCAGCAACATGACCAGCGCGTAGAAATACAGGTAGCCGGTCTGCAGCAGCCTGGTCAGTTGCGCGACGGCGCCGACCACCCGTGCCGAGCCGTTGACCAGCACGCCGTCGATCACCGCACCGTCGCCGCCCTTCCACAGGCCGACGCCCGCGAGGCGCGCGCCGGCGGCGAGCACGTGCTCGTTGAACCAGTCCATGTAGTACTTGTTGTCGAGCAGCGTGTAGATCCAGGCGAAGCGGGTCTTGATCGCCGCCGGCACCGCCGGCTGCACGAGGTAGAACCACCACGCGGTGACGACACCGGCCAGGGCCAGCCAGAACGGCAGTGAGGTCAGACTGTGCAGCGCCATCGCGGCGGCGCCGTGAAAGCCTTCAGCCAGCTCGCGCATGGCCGGATGGCGCACCGCGTCGACGATGATCGAATCCTTGAAGAAGTCGCCGAACAGCATCGGCCCGATCGTCACGTAACCGATGAACACCGACGGCAGCGCCAGCAGCACCAGCGGCGCGGTCACGACCCAGGCCGACTCGTGCGGCGTCGCGTCATGATGCTGCGCGTCGTCGTGGTGGTCGTGTTCGGCCGGAAACGGCTTGTGGCGGAAGCGTTCCGCGCCGTGGAAGACCAGAAAGTACATCCGGAACGAGTAGAACGCGGTGACGAACACGCCGGCGGTGACGGCGAAGGCCGCAAAGCCCGCGCCCGGCAGGTGGCTCGCGTGCGCCGCCTCGATGATGCTGTCCTTGCTGTAGAAGCCGGCGAACAGCGGGGTGCCGATCAGCGCCAGCGAGCCGACCAGCGAGGTGATCCAGGTGATCGGCATGTACTTGCGCAGGCCGCCCATGTTGCGGATGTCCTGGTCGTGGTGCATGCCGATGATCACCGAGCCGGCGGCCAGGAACAGCAGGGCCTTGAAGAAGGCGTGCGTCATCAGGTGAAAGACGCCGACCGAGTAGGCCGACACGCCCAGTGCCACCGTCATGTAGCCGAGCTGGCTCAGCGTCGAATAGGCGACCACGCGCTTGATGTCGTTCTGGATCACCCCCAGAAAGCCCATGAACAGCGCAGTGATCGAACCGATGACGAGCACGAACGACAACGCCGCGTCCGACAACTCGAACAGCGGGACTCATGCGCGCCACCATGAAGATGCCGGCCGTCACCATGGTCGCGGCGTGGATCAGCGCGGAGATCGGCGTCGGGCCCTCCATCGAATCGGGCAGCCAGACGTGCAGCGGGAACTGGGCGCTCTTGCCCATCGCACCGATGAACAGGCAGATGCAGGCCACGCTGATCAGCATCCAGTCGCTACCCGGGAACACGATCCGCGACAGCTCTGCGCCCTTGGCGAAGGCCTCGGCATAGTTCAGCGTGCCGGCGTAGGTGACGATCAGGCCGATGCCGAGGATGAAGCCGAAATCGCCGACACGGTTGACGATAAAGGCCTTCATGTTGGCGAAGATCGCGCTGGGCCGCTTGAACCAGAACCCGATCAGCAGGTACGACACCAGGCCGACCGCCTCCCAGCCGAAGAACAGCTGCAGGAAGTTGTTGCTCATCACCAGCATCAGCATGCTGAAGGTGAACAGCGAGATGTAGGAGAAGAAGCGCTGGTAGCCGTCGTCCTCCTCCATGTAGCCGATGGTGTAGATGTGAACCATCAGCGAGACGAAGGTCACCACCGCCATCATCATCGCCGTCAGGCCGTCGACCAGGAAGCCGACCTCCATCTTCAGGCCGCCCAGCACCATCCACTCGTAGACGGTGGCGTCGAACCTGGCGCCGTCGAGCGCGACGCGCTTGAGCACCAGCGCCGAGACGATGAACGAGACCAGCACGCCGAAGATGGTGACCGTGTGCGCGCCGCGACGGCCGATGGCCTGGCCGAAGAATCCGGCGACCAGGCAGCCGAGCAGCGGTGCCAGCGGCACCACGAGCAGGAGGGATTGGGACAGGGTCGTCATGTTGCGATCAGGCCGCCCGCATGGCCGCCCCGAGGGTGGCCTGCGCCCCATGGGCCACGAAGGGGCCCTTGGCAGAGCCCCGGGGGCAGCGAACGAATGTGAGCGTGGGGGTTCAATGTCTTAGCCCTTCAAGCGGTCGAGTTCCTGCACGTTGATCGACTCGCGATTGCGGAACAGCACGACGAGGATCGCCAGGCCGATGGCCGATTCGGCCGCCGCCACGGTGAGGATGAAGAAGACGAAGACCTGGCCATCCATGTCGCCCAGGTAATGCGAGAAGGCGATGAAATTGAGATTGACCGCCAGCAGCATCAGTTCGATGGCCATCAGCAGCACGATCAGGTTGCGCCGATTGAGGAAGATGCCGATCACCGCCAGCGCGAACAGGATCGCGCCGAGCGCGAGGAAGTGCGACAGGGTCAGCGTGCCGGACATCAGCTCCTTCCCGCCGATCGTCGGCGACGGCCGTCATCTTCACCAGCCGCACGCGGTCGGCCTTCTTCGCCCGTACCTGCTGCGAAGCGTCGACGTGGCGCGAATCCTTGCGTTCGCGCAGCGTCAGCGCGATGGCGGCGATGATCGCCACCAGCAGCAACACCGCAGCCAGCTGCAGCGGATACAGGTAGTTGGTATAGATCTCGACACCGAGCTGCTTGGTATCGCCGAGCTGCAGTTCA
>CAVZYL010000032.1:0-126992 GCA_963779435.1 uncultured beta proteobacterium
GTCGTTGACCTTGAGTGAACCGTCGCGTTGCAGTTCCAGGCCGAGATCGGACAGGCGCGAATAGCTAGCCGATGCCGGTGACGACTGTTGCAGCAGCCCGCGCAATCGGGCCTGCAGGCCGATCGCCGTCCTGTCGCCCTGCAGTGCGCCGGCCGTCTTGCTGGTGTCGTCGTATCTTGTCTGGGTTGCGAGGAAGCTATTGATCGCGTTGTAGGCACCGACGAAGTCCGTGATGCCCTTGCGCAGCGTGACGGTGTCCGTGCCGACGCTGATCTGCACCGGGTTGGTCGTGACCTTGGACAGCGTCAGTGTCAGGTTGCCGACGACATTGGTGAGCGTGTTGCTCGCCGAGCTGATTTGCAGCCCGTTGACTTTAAGGAGCGAGTCGGCGGGTGCGCGGTCCTGCGTCAGGTTGCCCGGGTAGGCCAATGCAGTGAGCTGGCCGCTGGCGCCGCTGACTTGCACCGTGAAGGCGTTCGCCAAGCCTGTCTCGGTGCCCGCGAGCACCAGGCGTGGGCCCGAACCATCCGGAATGACTTCCGCACTGACGCCGGTGTTCGCCGCATTGATCTGGTCTCGCATCGCACTCAGGCTGGTGCCGTCGACGATGGCGATCGCCACCGCGGTCCCGCCGCGGGTGATAGTCAATGTGCCTGCGCCCATGTTGCTGGCGTGGGTGATGGCACCCGCGGCGCTCGACAGCGATTGCGACGAGGCCAGCCTGACAACGTCGAGGTTGTAACTGGCGGCTGCAGTCGAGGCCGGCGCCGTCACAGACACCGCCGAGGTATCGCTGCTGGTGGCCGTGACGCTGCCCCAGAAGTCGGGCGTGGCCAGCTGGATCGGCCACCGACTGCAGGTTGGCGACATGACTTTGCAGCAAGCCGAACGACGACAGCTGGGTCGTCAGCTTGTCTTTTCTCGTCTGTAGCGCCGTGATCGGCTGCTGTTCGATCGCGACCAACTGGGCCACGATGGTTTTCACATCGAGGCCGCTACCGATGCCGGGTGATGAGATGGACATGGAATTGCGCTCGGTTGCCCAGATCTTATCGGCTGCCAGCGGCGAATCTTGAGCCCGGGCGAGACGTGGCGCAGCTGCTCGTCACGGGCGAGCCGTCAATCACTTCAGCAACTGGAGCACTTGCTGCGGCAGCTGATTGGCCTGGGCCACCATGGCGGTGCCGGCCTGCTGCAGGATCTGTGAGCGCGACAGGTTGGCGGTTTCGGCAGCGAAGTCGGCATCCATGATGCGACCGCGGGCCGCGGTCAGGTTCTCCGCAGTGACCTGGATGTTCGTGATCGCGTTCTCGAAGCGGCTGGCACCGCGCCGAGCGTGCCGCGTGCACTGTTGACCGTGCTCAGCGCTGTGTCGATGGCATCCATGGCAGAGGCGGCGTCGGCAGCGGTCGCGACGGTCAAGGCGGCGATGCCGGCTTGGGCCACACCCGGGACCACGGTGGCCGTGCCGGCCGTGGTGCCGGCGGTGACGCCAGACACATTGACCAGGCCGGCGATCGTCAGCGAAGCGTCGGTCGACGTGATGGCCCCGGTGGCGTCCATGGTCACGTTCGCGAGCGCGGCGGGCGGGGTGCCGCCGCCGGCCTTGGCGGCGTTGAAGGCAGCGACGAGGGCCGTCGTGGCCGCCCCCGCGTTAGCTGCACCGTTTGCCGTGGTGAAGGTCACGCCGTTGACACTCATCGAGATGCCGGTGGCGAATGCTGTCGCAGTCGCAGCGGTCAGCGTCTGGGTGTAGGTCGTCGTCGGCGGCGGCGTCAGCGAACCCAGGCCGGCGAGCTGCGCGTTGGCGATCGGGCCGACGGTGATCGTCTCGCCGGCAGTTGGCGCCGACCTGGAACACCTGGCGCCGGAAGCGTGCCGTCGAGCAGCGTGGTGCCGTTGAACTTGGTCGCGTGCGCGATGCGGGTGATTTCCTCCGTCAGCTGGCCGACTTCGGTGTCGAGAGCGGCGCGGTCGGTGGCGCTGTTGGTCGCGTTGGCCGACTGCACCGCCAGTTCGCGCATGCGCTGCAGGGTGTCTCCGATCTTGCCCAGCGCGCCTTCGGCGGTCTGCGCCAGCGAGATGCCGTCGTTGGCGTTGCGGATCGCCGACGTTGATGCCGCGGATCTGCGCGTTCATGCGGTCGGCGATCGCCAGGCCGGCGGCGTCGTCCTTGGCGCTGTTGATGCGCAGGCCCGACGACAGGCGCTGCATCGAGGTCGCCAGCGACGTCTGCGACGGTTGAGGTTGCGCTGCGCGTTCAGCGACGAGATGTTGGTGTTGATCGTCTGGGGCATGGTGCACTCCTGAAGAATTCGGCATACGCCGGTCCGGGCTTGACCTGCCGGCCATTGGAGCGTCGATGGACGGATTGTTCGCGCGGCGTGCCAGGGGCGGGATCGTCGGAAAAGCAGCCGAATGCGGCCCAGTTCGACGCCAGCGCCGGACCGGAACGGCACAGGCCGCCCCGGGGCGGCGGAGTGCGCCGCGGACGGACTGCTGCGATCAGCGCAGCAGCGCCAGCACCTGTTGCGGCAACTGGTTGGCCTGCGCGACCATCGCCGTGCCGGCCTGCTGCAGGATCTGCGCGCGCGACAGGTTGGCGGTTTCGGCCGCGAAGTCGGCGTCCATGATGCGGCCGCGGGCGGCCGACTGGTTCTCGCCCGTGATCTGGAGGTTGCCGATCGCGTACTCGAAGCGGCTCATCGCCGCGCCGTAGCGTGGCGCGGCGGTGTTGACCGTGTCAGCGCGGTGTCGATGGCATCCATGGCAGAGGCGGCGTCGGCAGCGGTCGCGACGGTCAAGGCGGCGATGCCGGCTTGGGCCACACCCGGGACCACGGTGGCCGTGCCGGCCGTGGTGCCGGCGGTGACGCCAGACACATTGACCAGGCCGGCGATCGTCAGCGAAGCGTCGGTCGACGTGATGGCCCCGGTGGCGTCCATGGTCACGTTCGCGAGCGCGGCGGGCGGGGTGCCGCCGCCGGCCTTGGCGGCGTTGAAGGCAGCGACGAGGGCCGTCGTGGCCGCCCCCGCGTTAGCTGCACCGTTTGCCGTGGTGAAGGTCACGCCGGTTGACACTCATCGAGATGCCGGTGGCGAATGCTGTCGCAGTCGCAGCGGTCAGCGTCTGGGTGTAGGTCGTCGTCGGCGGCGGCGTCAGCGAACCCAGGCCGGCGAGCTGCGCGTTGGCGATATTGGCCAATGTGATCGTCTCGCCGGCGTTCGCGCCGACCTGGAAGTTGGCGCCGCTGAACGAGCCGTCGAGCAGCTTCACGCCGTTGAACGGTCTGCGTCGCGACGCGGTCGATTTCTGCCTTGAGCTGGGTGACTTCGGCGTGGAGCGCGTCGCGGTCGATCTGGGTGTTGGTGGCGTTGGACGACTGCACGGCCAGTTCACGCATGCGTTGCAGCACGTCGGCGACCTTGCCGAGCGCGCCTTCCGCGGTCTGCGCCAGCGAAATGCCGTCGTTGGCGTTGCGCACGGCGACGTTGATGCCGCGGATCTGCGCATTCATGCGCTCGGCGATCGCCAGGCCGGCGGCGTCGTCCTTGACGAGTTGACGCGCAGCCCGGACGACAGACGCTGCAGCGACAGTGGCGAGTGCGATTGCGACGTCGACAGGTTGCGCTGCGCATTCAGCGATGCCACGTTGGTGTTGATGGTCATTGCCATTTTGAGACTCCTTGGGGTTAATGGACCGCCGGCAACAGCGCCGGACGTTGAGATCGTTCAAGGCGGTCTTCCTCGAACTCGCCCGACGCCATTCGATGGGTGCTTTCGTTCACCCGCTCGGCCGGCTGTCCGGACCACGGTTCGGATTTCTCCTGGCCGTTGGTTGGCTTATCGGTTGGGGTTTGCCGTGACTTGAGCCCCAGTTGCATTCCAGCGTTGCCTTTTCACGCCCTGCTTGGGTGACCCGCTGGCGAAAGCTTGAACTGTCAAGGGCGCAATTTCGGCGCGCCCACGGGCGACTTGAGGCGAAGCTTGCAAGTCAATGCCGACCCCATCGGACGGGCCCGCGATCGCGTGCGGTGACTGGCCTGCGCCGGGCCGCGCTTCATGCTGCCTGCGTGACCCGACGTCCACTGTGGCCGACGCAAGGTTGCGTTGTCAGCGCGGCCTCCGACACAGTTGGCGCGAGCGCGGCGTGGCGCATGTCACGCCGGGCTTGCCAGGATCGAAACTGGCCCGCGCTTGCACGGCTTATCGGGTCCATGCCCCGGCGCTGCAAGCGCTAGCCTCGACATCGTCCTGAAGCCAATGAGGGCCGCAATGACTGTCTACGCAAACCACGACACCGAGCACCATCCGGCCGCGCCCTTCGACTGGGACGAATTGCTGTGGCTGACCGACGCACTGATGCGTCACCCGGTGTCCAACGAGTCGTATACGTTGGCCGCCAAGCTGGTTGCCGATGCCCGCGCGCGCATGGGCGGGCAGCCCTCGATCGGACGGGCGTGGGTCGAAACCGAACCCTCGGAATTCGACCCCTTGACGCCGTCGGGGCCGCTGCGCGAGACCGAGCTCGGCGGGCTGGAAGCCCGCGAGATCATCGAGCCGGACGTGTTTCGCCACTTCTTCGGCGCCAGCGCCCGCTGAGCCTGGCGCGGGCCGGCGCCCGGCCTGGATGCGCAGTACGCGGCGTGCGCGGACACATGCCGCGGAAACTGAGCCAGGACAAGGCACGATTCGTGCGACGGGTCGAACATGGCTGCAGTCAGCGGCAGCGGCCGGGTCGTGGGCCAGTTCAGGCTTGATTCCGACCGCGTGACGCGCGGCGCATTCACCTGACACCCATTGCACTCAGGAAAGGAACCCGGCCATGGCGCAAGCACCTCGAAACTCTACATCGTTCCCACCGACCGCTGGTACATCGAGCGCACTGTCTGGCTCGTGGCAGGCGCTGTGCTGCTGGTGGCGACCGGCCTGGCCGCACTGGTGCATCCGCTGTGGGTACTGGCCGTGGCAGCCACCGCCGCAGCCTCGATCGTGGTCGCATTGACCGGCTTTTGCGTGGTCGGCAACGTGCTGGCGCGACTCGGGTTCATGCCCATGCTGGCACGTCCCGGCTGGAAGCCGGGCCAGGTCTATCTGATGCAAACCGATCGCTGGTACCTCGAGCGGCGCATCTACCTCGTGGTCGGCATCAATCTGCTGATCGCCTCGACGCTCTCGCTGGTGCACAGCCCCTGGTGGCTCGCATTCACCGGCTTCGTCGGCACGGCGATGGTCTGGTTCGCTGCCACGGGCTTTTGCATCATGGCCAATGGCCTGTACTGGCTCGGCGCCGAGCCGCGCTTGGCCCCCGCGCGCGAGCCGCTGGCGCAATCCGGCCGCTCGGCCGGCGGCCACGCGGCGGCGTGAGGCCCGCGGCGGCTGGGCCCGACAAGCGGGTGCAGCCGCAGCACTAACGACGGGTTCGGCTTCAGGGCGGCGATGGCCCAGCGCCGTTGGTGCGGCGATGCAGGCACAGGTGGCGTGGCGTCCACGACGGCGCAACGCGGTGCACGAAGTTCGAGCGCGCGATGTGATAGCTCGGGTCGAAGCCGTAGAAGTTGCGATGCATGCGCGCGAGTTCCTCGTCGCGGTAGGCCTGCAGCGGCCGCCGCGCTTCGTCGGCCAGGCGCCGGGCCTGCTTTTCGCGCAGCAGTGCCGGCAGCTCCCCGCTGACGGCGAGCGCCCGCGCCCGTTGGCGAGCGAGGTCGACGAAATCATCCGCGTCGTCGCCGAAGACGGCATCGACCAGGCCGAGCTGCGCAGCGTCGCCCGCCGCCATCGGTAGCCGCCGGCCCATCACGTCATCTGCGGTGCCGGCCTTCAGCCGACGCGGCAACAGGTAGGTCCAGTACTCCGACCCATACAGATTGCCCATGTTCTTGTAATGCGGGTTCAGGACCACGCTGCGTCGCGCCCAGACCTGATCGGCGGCCAGGGCGACGAACACGCCGCCGGCACCGGCGTTGCCCTGCATGGCGGCAATCACGACCCGGTCGGTGGCCGCTATCAGCACGCGTGTCAGGTCGTCGATGGCGTTGATGTTGCGCCACGACTCGTCGGCCGGGCTGTCGGCGGCTTCGATCACGTTCAGGTGGATGCCGTTCGACCAGAAGTCGTGGCCGCCGAGCAGCACCAGCACGGAGGCGGGCTGGGACAGGGCAAAACGGGTCGCCTCGGTCAGGCGCACGCATTGCGCCGTGCTCATCGCGCCGTTGTAGAACGGGAAGTGCAGGTAGCCGACGCCGCCCTCGGTCTCGTAGCGGATCTCGCGGTACCCCGAGTCCGCCAGCGGTGCGTCGATCGCGATCGGCCATTCGGGCAGATCGCGGCATTGCGCTGGGAACGCCAGCGCGACCGGCAGCTTGAAGCTGTCCTTGCGGTCGGCGCGGCGCACATGCCCGATCCAGACGGCGCCGTCGACCGTGCTGCGCAACACCGCTTCGTGGCGCTGGCCGATCACGCGGCCGCCCTCGTGGCCGTGGGCCAGTGCCTGCGCGTGTGCGTCGAACAGGAGGCAGGGCACTCCGAACAACTCGTCGAGCACACCGGGAGCACCGTCGGCGGCGCGGATCTTGCGCAACACGGTTTGCGTGCGGTCTTGCGCCCAGTCGATTCGGCGAGTCGCCTGCACCATCTGCGCTCGCCAGTGGCCTGGCGCCTCGGCTCGTGCGCAGAGTGCGGCGCTCTCGCGCGAATCGCCGAATCGCCGTACCGCGGCGAGCAGCGCACGGGTGGCGGCCTCGGTGACCTCGTTGCGGTACAGGCTCGACTTGCTCGCTGCACGCATGGTGAAAGGCGCGCTGGCCCACACCGGCCCCGCGTCCAGCGCGGCCTCGGCCTGCAGCACGGTCACGCCCCATTCGCGCTGTCCTTCTTCGATCGCCCAGTCCAGCGCCGACGGCCCGCGGTCGCCGACGATGCCCGGATGCACGACCAGGCACGCCGTGTGACGCCAGACGCTCTCGGGGATGGCCCGCTGCATGAAGGGCGCCACGATCAATGCCGGTCGATACAGCGCCACCGCTTCGATGGTCGCCGCGTCGGAGATGTCGTACTCGACTGAGACCTCGTGGCCGAGCGCCGTGAGTTCGAGGTACAGGCGTTGCGCCAGGCCGTTGAAGCTGCGCGTCAGGAACAGGATGCGCACGGCGTCTCAGCAGATGCGCGGCAACTGGTCCCCGGCCAGCCAGTCGACGATGCGCTTGCCGCCGAAACGGGTGTGCATCTGCACGAAGTGGTGCCTGTCCTCGGTCACGACACCGATCCGCGCGGCCTGGCGCCCCAGCGGATGTGACTGCATTGCCTGCAGCAGGCGCTCGGTGCAATCGGGCGGCACGATCGCCACCAGCTTGCCCTCGTTGGCCACGTAGAGCGGATCCAGCCCCAGGAATTCGCAGGCCGCCGCCACCTGGCGTTGCACCGGCACGGCGTCCTCCTCGATCAGCATGCCGACGCCGGACTGCGCCGCAATCTCGTTCAAGGTGGTTGCCAAGCCGCCGCGTGTCGGGTCGCGCAGCACGCGCAGCCCGGGCACGGCGTCGATCATCGTGGCCACCAGGCCGTGCAACGCCGCGGTGTCGGAGCGCAGATCGGTGCCGAAGGCGAGCGATTCGCGCTGCGACATCACGGCCATGCCGTGGTCGCCCATGGTGCCCGAAACGATGATGCTGTCGCCCGGCCGCGCGCGGTCACCCGAAATCTCGATGCCCGGCGGCACGACGCCGACGCCGGTGGTGGTGATGAATACGCCGTCGCCCTTGCCGGTCTCGACGACCTTGGTGTCGCCGGTGACGATGGGCACGCCCACCTCGCGCGCCGCTGCGGCCATCGAATCGACGATGCGCTTCAGGTCGGCCAGCGGGAAGCCTTCTTCGAGAATGAAGGCCGCGGCCAGCCAGAGCGGGCGCGCGCCCGACATCGCCACGTCGTTGACCGTGCCGTGTACCGACAGGCAGCCGATGTCGCCGCCGGGAAAGAACAGCGGCGACACGACATGGCTGTCGGTGGCGATCACGATGCGACCCTCGGGCCGCGGCAGCAGGGCCTGGTCGTTGCGCTGCGCGAGCCAGGGGTTGTCGAACGCCGCCGCGAACAGCTGCTCGATCAGCTGCGCCATCGCGCGTCCACCCGATCCATGCGACAGATCGACCCGGCCGTGCTTGAGGTCGAGCGGCCGGATGTAGTCCGTGCGAACGCTGCTCATGCGACCGCCGCCACCCGCGGGCGCCTCGCGGAAGCGCCCATAGCTGTAGTACGCCGCGCAGGCACCTTCGGAGGACACCATGCACGATCCGATCGGGTTCTCGGGCGTGCACAGGGTGCCGAAGACCTTGCAGTCGCGCGGCTGCTTCACGCCGCGCAGGATGGCGCCGCACTCGCAGGCCTTGTTGTCGGCGACCGAGCGTGTTTCGAGGCTGAAACGCCGCTCGGCGTCGAAGGCGGCAAACGCCTCGCGGATGCGCAACGCGCTGTACGGCACCTGGCCCAGCCCGCGCCACTCGAACGAGCGGCGCAGCTCGAACACCTCGGACACCAGGGCCTGCGCCTTGATGTTGCCCTCGCGGCTGACGGCGCGGGTGAACTCGTTCTCGACCTCGGCGCGGCCCTGGTTGATCTGGCGCACCAGCATCAGGATCGCTTGCATCACGTCGAGCGGCTCGAAGCCCGCGATCACCACCGGCTTGCGGTACTCCTCGGCGAAGAACTCGTAGGGCTGGCTGCCGATGATCGTCGACACGTGCGCCGGGCCGATGAAGCCGTCGAGCGCCAGGGTGCCGAGCTGGCGCACCTCGGGCGACTCGAGGATGTTGGTGATCGCCGCTGGCGTCAGCACGTGGTTGCAGACGACGCTGAAGTTCGTCAAGCCCAGCCGCGCGGCCTGCTTGATGACGAGCGCCGTGGGCGGCGTGGTGGTCTCGAAGCCGATGGCGAAGAACACGACCTCGCGTTCCGGGTTGGACTGTGCAATGGTCAGCGCATCGGCGGGCGAATAGACCATGCGCACGTCGCCGCCGCGCGCCTTGGCTTTGAGCAGCGACAGGCCGTTCGACGCCGGCACGCGCAGGCAGTCGCCGTAGGTGGCAAGGATCACGCGCTGTTGGAGCGCCAGCCCGATCGCCAGGTCGACGCGCCCGATCGGCAGCACGCAGACCGGGCAGCCCGGCCCGTGGATCATGCGCACCGACGGCGGCAGCAGGTCGGTGATGCCATAGCGCGAGATCGCATGCGTATGCCCGCCGCAGAATTCCATCAGGTGGTAAGTGCGGCCGGGCTCGACTTCGGCGGCGATGGCCGCGGCGAGCTTGCGCGCCAGCACGCCGTCGCGGAATTCGTCGATGTACTTCATGTCGCTTGCCCGGTGGGCACGGCAGCGAACAACGCCAGGGTGCGCGCAGCCTCCTCGGGATCCAGGCGCGCCAGGGCATAGCCGACGTGCATGATCACGTAATCACCGACCGCCACGCCGTCGAGCAATGCGAGCGAGATCTCCTTGCGGATGCCGTCCAGGTCGACCATTGCCGTCGCTTCGCCCAGCAGTTCGACGACCCGCACCGGAATGGCCAGACACATGTCTCACGCTCCCGTGGATGACCTGCACATTGCCACCCAGGCCTGGCCGAGCGCGATGCCACCGTCGTTCGGGGGTGCCTGACGCGCCTCGAGCACGCGCACGCCCGCGGCCGTCAATCGCATGACCAAGCGGGCGGTCAACAACGCGTTCAGAAAGCAGCCTCCACCCAACGCCACGCTGTGCAAGCCGGTGCTCTGCCTGGCGCGCAGGACCCAGCGAGCCAAGCCATCGGCCAGTGCCTCGTGGAAGAGTGCCGCGCCGTACGCTGGGATTGGCTCGTCGGCCAGGCACGTGATCAGCGCGCTCGGGTCGAGCGTGTTGTCGGCCAGGATGCGGACCAGCGCGCTCAGCTCGCGCTCGGCAGCACCGGACGGGCCGGCAGCAGCCAGGGCTTCGAGCAGCATCGGCGCCTGACCCTCGTAGGCGCTGGTCTCGCGCACCCGCAGCAGCGCGGCCGCGGCATCGAACCAGCGGCCCATGCTGGTGCGTGGGCGGGCAGCGCAGCTCGCGCGTCAGCATCTGCGCCACGGCATCGGCGGCGGGCTGGGAGGCGAAGCGCCCTGCAATCGACGCGCCGCGGCCGATACGGTGCAAGGCGGCGGCGGCCATGCGCCAGGGCTCGCGCGCCGCGGCGTCGCCGCCGGGCATCGCGATCGGCGCCAGATGCCCGAGCCGCTCGAAGGTGGCGCCTTCGACGCGCAGCAGCTCGCCGCCCCAGGCCGCGCCGTCGTCGCCGAGGCCGATGCCGTCGAGCGCCAGGCCGAGCAGCGGCCCGTCGACGCCATGCTCGGCCGCGACCGCCGCGATGTGTGCATGGTGGTGCTGCACGGCGTGCAGCGGCAACCCGCGTTCGGCAGCGTACTCGAGCGCGAAGCGCGTGCTGAAGAAGTCGGGGTGCAGGTCGTGCGCGACGGCCTGTGGCGCGACGTCGAGCACCGCGCACAGGTGCTCGGCAACCTCGACCAGCGCATCGCAGGTGGCTGCGTTGTCGAGGTCGCCGACGTGCGGCGACAGGAACGCCTCGTCGCCGCGGGTGATGCAGATGGCGTTCTTCAGCCAGGCGCCGGTGGCCAGCACCGACGGGCCCGCGCGTGGCAGCTTGATCGGCCGCGGCGTGAAGCCGCGCGCACGCCGGATGAACTGCGCTGCGCCGGTGGCGCCGATGCGCAGCACGCTGTCGTCGCAGCGGGCGACGATGTCGCGGTCGTGCATCAGCAGTGCGTCGGCGATGCCAGCGCAGCCGCGTCAGCGCCTCGTCGTTGGCGATGACCAGCGGCTCGCCGCCCGGATTGGCGCTGGTCATCACCAGCAGCAAGTCCTGCGCCTGGTGCAGCCAGGCGGTGCCCGCCGGCCGACCGGCGGCCTCGTGGAACAGCAGGAACTGGATCGGCGTGCAGGGCAGCATCATGCCCACCCGGTTCAGTCCCGGTGCAACCCCGGTGAGTTGCTCAGTGCGGCCGTCGCGCAGCGTCAGCAGCACGATCGGCCGCTCGCCGGACTGCAGCAGCGACTGCTCGGCGACGCCCGCATGCACCCATTGCCGGGCCGACGCGAGGTTCGCGCTCATCACCGCAAACGGCTTTTCCTCGCGCTGCTTGCGCTCGCGCAGCAGGGCCACGGTGGTGGCATTGCGCGCGTCGCAGGCGAGGTGGAAGCCACCCAGGCCCTTGATGGCGACGATCCGTCCGGCGCGCAGCAGGTCCACCGCGGCCGCGATCGGGTCGCCGGCGATGGTGCGGCCCTGTGCATCGACGAGCGCCAACCTGGGGCCGCACACCGGGCAGGCATTGGGTTCGGCATGAAAGCGCCGGTGCGCCGGGTCGGTGTACTCGCGCAGACACGATGCGCACTGTGTGAACGGGCCCATGCTGGTCTGCGCGCGGTCGTAGGGCAGCTTGCGCGTCAGCGTGTAGCGCGGACCGCACTGGGTGCAGTTGATGAAAGCATGGCGGTAACGCCGGTCCGCCGGATCGCACAACTCGGCCAGGCAATCGTCACAAGTGGCGGCGTCGGGCGCCATCGCCGTCGTCACCCGGCCCGGTTGGCTGGGCAGGATGCAAAAGCCCGCCACGGTTTCGCTGCACGGGCGCGCCACCGTCTCGACGCCGGCAACGCGTGCCATGCCGGGGGCGTCGGTGGCGAGCCGATGTTCGAAGCGCGCGAGCGCCGCCGCCGCGCCCTGGACTTCGATCGACACGCCGTCGGCATCGTTGCACACCCAACCGGCCAGCCCCAGGTCGTGCGCGAGTCGATAGGTGAACGGCCGGAACCCGACGCCCTGGACCAGGCCGTGCACGCGAATGGCGTGGCGTTCGACCGTGGTGTCGGCTCGGGCGGGCATGGCGACGAGCGTCATTGCGTCTGCAGCGTCGCCAGGCGGTCGCTGCGCTGCTGCCGCGCCGCACGTGCGCCGCGCTCGAGCCAGGCCAGCCAGTCGTTCATGCCCTGGCCGCTGGTGGCCGAAACGCGGATGACCTCGATCGCCGGATTGACGCGGCGCGCATTGGCGATGCAGCGCTCGACATCGAACGTCAGGTACGGCAGCAGGTCGACCTTGTTCAGCAGCATCAACGAGGCGGCATGGAACATGTCGGGGTACTTCAGCGGCTTGTCTTCGCCCTCGGTTACCGACAGCACCAGCACCTTGTGCGCCTCGCCGAGATCGAATCCGGCCGGGCAGACCAGGTTGCCGACGTTCTCGATCATCAGCACCGATTCCTCGGCCGGCGCCAGGCGTACGAGTGCGGTCTGGACCATCGCCGCGTCGAGATGGCAGCCCTTGCCGGTGTTGATCTGCAGCGCCGGCGCGCCGGTCGCGCGAATGCGCTCGGCGTCGACGCTGGTCTGTTGGTCGCCTTCGATCACCGCCACCCCCAGCTTGCCGGCCAGTTGCTCGATCGTTCGTACGAGCAGCGTTGTCTTGCCCGAGCCCGGGCTCGACACCAAATTGAGCGTGAAGATGGCGCGTGCCGCCAGCCATTCGCGGTTGTGCTGCGCCAAGGTATCGTTCTTGGCCAGGATGTCGCGTTCGACCTGCACCAGACGCACCTGCGACGCGTCGCGTGCCGCGCTGCCTGCCGCAGCGGCGGCTGCGTGCCAGGCGTCGGGGCCATGGTCATGCGGGTGATGGTGGGCGTGCGAGTGCGTCGTGCCGTCGGCGTGCGTGTGCACATGAGCCGGTTCCACGCCCTCGACACGGGTTTCGCCGCTGGCGCAGCCGCAGGTCACGCACATTTCGAGTCTCCGGTTGCTCGTCGGCTCATGCGACTTCGATGTCCATGACCCGCATGCGATCGCCGCCGGTGACCTGCAGCTGGTAGCTGTCGCAGGCTGGGCAGGCATCGCCGCGGCGTGTGATGGTCACCGGTTTGGCGCAGCGCATGCACCAGGCGCTGCCGTCGGTCTCGACGATCTCGAGCCGTGCCGACTCGGCCACCGACCCGCGCGTGACCACATCGAAGGCGAAGCGCATCGCGTCGATCTCGACCTGGGCCAGCTTGCCGATTTCAAGCCGCACGGCGGCGACGCGCCGCGCGCCGTTGGCGCGCGCCGTCTCGTCGACGATCTCGCGCACGCTTTCGGCCAACGACATCTCATGCATCTTCGAACTCGACATGGCAGTCGACACAGGGATCCAGCGATTGAACCAATCGCGACGCGCAACGCTTGACGGTGGTCAAGTCATCCGCCGGGGCCCCCAACAGCGCCCGTGGCAGCGCACCGTCGGGGTGGAAGTTCCACTCGGTCGGGGCGACGATGCGGTAGACGGCCGCACGTCCAGCTTCGAAGCGAACCTGGTGTATCAGCAGTCCGCGCGCGTTTTCGACCCAGGCGATGCCAGCTCCGCCGGGCAGTGTCTGCGCGCCGACCACGGCCGCGGTGCGCCCGGCCAGAAGCAGCGCGAGTTCGCGCAGTCGCGCCACGAATCGGGCGGGTACGCGCGAGGCGGAGCGCCGCAACAGTGCGGCGATCAGCGGGTCGGCCCGGCGCCGCGCCAGCGCGCCGGTCTCGGCCGGCGCGCCACGCCAGGTCGGGTGTCGCGCGAACTCGGGGTCGCTGCCGCTCGCGGCGGCCAGCTCGGCCATCGCCGAGGAGCGGTATCCGGTGTCGAGCAATGGCGTCTCGACGGTTGTGCGGCCGAACATGCGTAGGCTCGCCGCGTCGTCGTCGCGCACTTGCCGGATGAACCGTGCGACGGCAGTTTGCCCGCCGTCGATCCAGCGGTCGAGCTCGGTCAGCGAGCGACCGCGCCAGCCACTCTTCGGCGCTGACGCCGAAGGCCGCGCGCGCGATGGCCACGCTGGCAGGGCCGGCGACCTGCCCAGGCTGGATTGCCAGCGACACCGCGCGCGGCCGCCGCCGCAGCGGCACAGGGCTACTCGCCGATCCACTGTGGCCACTCGAGCAGCATTCGCCAGGCACTTTCGCGTACGACTTCGGCCGACGACCGTCGGCGCTGTCGCGCGCCAGCGTCTCGGCATCGATGGTTTCACCGGCGGCTGCGGCACAGGCCAGTTCGCTGGCCGCCGACTGGGAGTGGCCACAGATCGAAAACAGGCGCGGCACCACGGCACGGATCTCGGCACGCGTGCGCCCCTGCAGCAGGGCATGCGCCACGTCGGGCCGCGTCGAGGTGATGCGGACACGGGCGACGCGGCCGTCGCTCACGCACAGGCCGATGCGCAGCTCGCCTTCAAGGGCCACGTGTCGGCTCGCGGCGACAACCCGAACAGGAAGTCGCGCTTGCTGACCAGCGCGCTGCGCCGGCGGCGGCGCAGGGCCGGCCGCAGCGCTCGACGCCGGTGCCGGTACTGGCGGCCCGCGCACGTCGCGCTGGGCCGGATCGAACAGCGCTTCGAGCGCGGCCACCGCCGTGTCGCGCGCCTCTTGCTGAGTCGCCGAATTCGAACATCGGCGAGAACAGCGAGCAGGCCTGGTAGTCGCCGAGAGCCGGATCACTGCCGCCGATGAACTCGAACACACCGGCCGGAAAGACGTAATGCCGCGTTTCGCGCTCGCCGATCGGCTGCCACTTCGCGCTCACGCGTGGCATCAGCACCAGGTTCATGAACCAGGGCGTGACGAGGATGCCGAGCCAATGGTCGCACCAGGGGCGAAAACCGACCGCTTCGACCGCCAGTGCCGGGTTGAGCATCGGCATGTCCTGCATCTGCCGCTGCAGGATGCTGCCAAAGGCGCGCTCCAGTGCCTGCGCTGGCGAGGCCTTGCCGGCGCATGACCGACCGATACCGTCGGCATCGACGACGGCATTGCCAAGCAAACGCCGCGGATCCGGCTCCGCCGGTCCGCTGGCGTTGCCCCGGGGCACCGAAGGCGCCCCTTCGGTCGCCTCGGGGGGAGCGGCGAAGCCGCTACGGGGGTGGTCGTCAACCAGATTCATCGAGCACCAGGAAGCTTGTCTTCTCGGCCGCGCAGTTGGGGCAGCTCCAGTGCGCCGGCAAGTCGGAGAACGGCGTGCCCGGCGGGATCTGCCAGACCTCGTCGCCCAGGGCCGGGTCGTAGACCGTCCAGCAGATCTTGCATTCGAGCCGGGTCGTCGGGACCGATCGCGAGCTGCCGGCCGGCAGGGCTGCGTTGGGGTCTCATGGCTCTTCAGGCCGCGGCGATCGAGTCGCCCATCCACTGCACCAGATCGGCGAGCCGCTGGTGCGATCTCGACCAGGTCTTCGCGTGCCGCGACGGCCGACCTCGGGCATCTCGACGACCTCGATCGTGTTCAGGATCAGCGTCTGCATGTTGTTGAAGTACTGCACGCGCCAGACGTGGCGCGCCGCGGTGCTGCTGATGCGGCAATTGCCGAAGCCGCGCGACAGGATGACGACCGAGCCGCCGTCGAGCACGCGATCGAGGTGCGCGCTGTCTTCGGGCGACAGCGGCAGCAGCGTCAGGTTGATCACGTGCGCCGGCATGTCCGGGCCGCTGCGGTCCATCGCCTCCTGCAGCTCGTGCAGCAGCGCCGGCACGTTCATCGCGCCGGCCGGCAGCTCGAACGCGCGCAAGGTCGGCTCGGCACGCTCGCGGGCCAGAGCGGCCACCACCGACGGGATCGGCGCCGCGAGCAGGTAGTCGTGTTGCGAGTGCGCCGTCGGCGTCGACGTGCTGCTCGCGCCAGACGCCGGTAGAAGACGGTCTCCTGGATCCGGATCTGCCGCTCGCCTGTCGACGATGGCGGCCACTTCGCCTTCGCCCAGCGTCTCGTTCAACACGCGCAATGCGTCGGGCGCCAACCCCACCAGGTCGAGCGCGGGCGCTTGGCCCCCGACTTCGAGCCAGGCGTCGACGTGAGAGAGAAAAGCTTCGAGCACATCGCGTGCGCCGGCGACGTCGTGGTTCGGGCCGGGCTCGGGCAGGCCCGGCATCTCGAAGGTCGCCATCTCGCGCGGCATCGGCATGAACTCGACCGCGTCTTCGGTCGCGGCATCAGGCTGCGGATCGGGATGTTCACGGCTCGCATGGGTGCGCTCCTTCGTGTCAATGACAGGGACGACGGCGGGCGACCGCCCGGCGACGGTGACCGGAATGCCGATCGTCGGCGGCCGACACGGCGCGGCCGCCAGCAGGCGATCGAGCTCGCCGACGTACACGTCCCAGTCGCGGATGCCGTCGACCGCGCCCAGGTAGCGGCCGTCGCGCAGCATCACGAAGGCCGGCCAGCGCGCGAAGCCGTAGCGCGATGCCAGTGCCCGGGCGGCGGCCGGCGGCAGCAGCGCGACGCGAAAGCGCCCGCGCGCGGCCGGCGTGCAGCTCGGGCACGATCACCGCCAGGTCGAGCGTCTCCTTGCTGCGCTCGGGGTCGTCGGCGAAGACGACCATCGCGGCGCCGGGCCTGCTCGGCCCAGGCGTCGAAGTGTCGGCATCGAGCACGGCGGCGCCGGTCTGCTCGACCAGACGCCGCAGCAGTGGATGCAGCACCACTTCGGGCCGGATGTCAGGGCTCATCGGCGCGCACCGGTTGCAGATGCAGCAGGCAGGTCGGGCTCGCGCCCGACCAGGTCGGCGAAGAAGTCGTCGACGTCGGACTCGCCACGCAGCACCGCGGCCAGTGCCCGTCGGCCGGCACGCGACTGGGCCGCCTCGGCCTCGCTCAGTACCTGGCGCGCCGCGCCGTGAAGGCCGAGCACCCAGGTGCCCGCGGGCTGGCGCGCCGACGAGCATCATGTCGAGCCGCTCGCGCTGACCGTCGGCCTCGCACCAGGCAAAGCTGCCATCGGCGTCGACCACCTGCAGCGGCACGCCGATGCACATCAGCCGGGCTCCGCGCCGTGCGCCTGGTTCAGGAAGCGCGCATCGCCGATGCGGCAGGCCTCGGTCGCGGAGCGGCGCTGCCGCTTTCGTAGGCAGCCATCGCCAGCGCGGTCGGCGCCGAGCGGCTCGTCGGGCGGCGCGCTGCGCGGCTGGGCCGCGATACCCCACGCCGCCAGCTCGGCCACGGCGAGTTCGACCGCTTCGTCGAGGCGGGCACGCACCAGCGGGCTCAGGCTGCCGCCGAGATCGTCGAGTACCTCGGGCTGCACGCCGATCAGCGTGATGCGCGACGGGATAGCGGCCGCGCAGATGGGCCAGCGACAGCAGTTCCTGGAAGGTCGCCTGGTGCAGGCTCATCATCTGATCGGACCAGACCGGCACCTCGTCGTCGCGAAACACGCGCAACGTGCCCGGCGGCAGCTGGTAGTCGATCGCGTCGAACACCAGCACGCGGTCGGCGGCGCACACGTGGTCGAGCAGGTACATGCCCTGGGTGCCGCCGTCGACCAGCGACACGTTGGGCGGCAACGCATAGCGCTGGTGCAGCGCCTCGACCGCGCGCACGCCGAAGCCTTCGTCGGCCCACAGCAGGTTGCCGATGCCCAGCACCAGCACCGCGGGCGGGCGCCGCGGCGGGAGCTCTGCGCCACGGTCGTCCGCATCCTCACTTCTTGGCCACCCGCCAGCCGTTGACCATCGTGCTGATGACGGTCTCGCCCGACATGATGTCCTCGCGCATCACCATGTACAGGTGCACCATCGTGAAGATGATCAGGTACCACATGCCCAGGTGGTGCAGCGTGTGCACGTTCTGGCTGTTGCCGAGCCAGCGGCATGACCCACGACGTGAAGGCGCCGAAGATCCAGCTCCGCATGCCCGCCCTTCGCCGTAGAGCGCGAAGCCGGTGCAGATCATGAACACCGTGCCGAGCACGTACATGAAGAACATCGCCCGCCGCCGCCAGCGGGTTGTGCCCCTGCCACGGCCGCGCGTGCGCGCTTCAGGAACAGGTAGTACTTGCGTCTGGTCGAACAGGCCGCCCCACCAATGCCCGTCGAACAACTTCAGTGGCACCATGAAGATCTCGCGCGCGAACCGGTTGCCGATGAAGACCCAGATCACCCGCATCACGAACATCACGGCGAAGAGGTAGGCCGCCGCGAAGTGGGCGAAGCGGATGTAGCCGAACAGGAAATGCTCGCTGGCCTCGCCGCCCACCGAGTCGGGCGGCGTGCCGATCAGATAGCCGGTGACGGCCAGCACCACCATGCACAGCGCCATCACCCAGTGCCAGATGCGAACCGGTACCTCCCAGACGTAGACCGGAAAGAGCTTGCTGTCTTGCGTGCTCATGAGGGCCTCCCGGCTCAGCGGATGGTCACCCGCGTGATCTCCTCGCCGGCCGGCGAGATCACGTGGCTGGCGCAGGCCAGGCAGGGGTCGAAGCTGTGGATCGTGCGCAGGATCTCCAGCGGTTCGTCGGGCTTGGCCATCGGCGTGTTCATCAGCGCCGCCTCGTAGGCACCGATCTGGTTCTTGCCGTCGCGCGGGCCGGCGTTCCAGGTCGTCGGCACCACGCACTGGTAGTTGTCGATCTTGGTGTCCTTGATCTTGATCCAGTGGCCGAGGGCACCACGCGGCGCCTCACAGAAGCCCGCGCCCTGCGCCGTCGCCGGCCAGGTCTTGGGCTCCCAGCTGTCGACATTGGCGGTGGCGAAGTTGCCACCCTTCAGATTGGCCATCAGCTTGTCGAAGAAGTAGCGCATCTTGTGCGCCGCCCACGAACACTCCAGGCCGCGCGCTGCGGTGCGGCCGAGCGTCGAGAACAGGGCCGGCAGCGGCACATCGAGCTTCTTCAGCACCATGTCGACCGGTTCCTTGAACTCGGGCTTGCCCATTGCGTAGGCCACCACGTAACGCGCCAGCGGCCCGACTTCCATCGCATGGCCGCGCCAGCGCGGCGACTTGACCCACGAGTACTTGGCACTTTCGTCGACCGAGGTGATCGCGGTCTTGGTGCCTTTGGTGCCGGCGCCGAGCGCGAAGTTGGGCTCGGTGACGCCGTCGAACGGGTGCAGGCCCTTGGTCTCGTCGGCGTACTTGTACCAGCTGTGGCCGACGAATTCCTGGACTTGCGCCAGGTCCTTCAGGTCGACCGGCAGGATCTCTCCGAGCTTGCCGTTGATGATGGCGCCACGCGGCATCAGCAGGCTCGTGTTGCTGTCGTCGTTGGCGATGTCTGGGAAGTCGCCATAGGCCAGCAGGTTCTGGCTCGACAGGCCGCCGCCGATGGCGCCCCAGTCCTTGTAGAACGAGGCGATCGCCAGCAGGTCGGGGATGTAGACGTTGTCGATGAAGGCGATGGTGTCGTCGATGATCTTCGACACCATGTTCAGCCGCTCCATGTTGATCGCGCCGACGGCCCCAGTGGCCTCGAGGTTGATCGAGCACGGCACGCCGCCGACCAGCCAGTTCGGGTGCGGGTTCTTGCCGCCGAAGATGGTCTGGATCTTGACGATCTCCTTCTGGAAGTCGAGCGCCTCGAGGTAATGCGCCACCGCCATCAGGTTGGCTTCGGGCGGCAGCTTGTAGGCCGGGTGGCCCCAGTAGCCGTTGCGGAACGGCCCGAGCTGGCCCGATTCGACGAACTTCTTCAGGCGGCTCTGCAGGTCGCGGAAGTAGCCCGGCGACGACATCGGCCAGCTGCTGATCGACTGCGCCAGCTCCGACGTTCGCTTCGGGTCGGCCTTCAGCGCGCTGACAACGTCGACCCAGTCGAGCGCGTGCAGATGGTAGAAGTGCACCAGATGGTCCTGCGCATACAGCGTGGCATGCATCAGGTTGCGGATGATGTTGGCGTTGTCGGGGATCTTGATCTTCAGCGCGTCTTCGACCGCACGCACCGAGGTCAGCGCGTGCACACCGGTGCAGACGCCGCAGATGCGCTCGGTGAAGGCCCAGGCGTCGCGCGGGTCGCGACCCTTCAGGATCACCTCCAGGCCGCGCCACATCGTGCCGGTGGAGACTGCGTTGCGGATCACGCCCTTGTCGTCGACGTTGACTTCGATGCGCAGGTGCCCTTCGATGCGCGTGACCGGGTCGACGACGATGCGCCGGCCGCTGTTGTCGAGCTTGAAGCCTTGGGTTTCGATGACGGTCATGATCAGGCCTCCGTCTTGTTGGTGTTGTCGGCTCGGGTCTTGCCGCGGTCGGCAGCGCGCTTGATGGCGCTGGCGGCAGCGTGGGCCACGACCGCCGCGCCGGTGACGCCGGCGGCGATGACGCCGACCTTGTCGGCGTTGGCCTCGATGCCGAACTGGGTGATGTTCGTCAACCGGTCGTAGAACGAACCCTTGTCCCAGAAGCCGTCTTCGCTGCAGCCGATGCAACCATGCCCGGAAGCGATGGGGAACGAAACGCCTTCGTTCCAGCGCGTCGTCGAGCATGCGTTGTAGGTGGTCGGGCCCTTGCAGCCCATCTTGTACAGGCAGTAGCCGGCCTTGGCGCCGTCGTCGTCCCACTTCTCGACGAACTGCCCGGCATCGAAGTGCGGCCGGCGGTAGCACTTGTCGTGGATGCGCTGGCTGTAGAACATCTTCGGCCGGCCTTGCCGGTCGAGCTCGGGGATGCGGTCGAAGGTGGCGATGTAGGTCACCACCGCGGTCATGACTTCGGCGATCGGCGGGCAGCCGGGCACCTTGACGATCGGCTTGTCGGTGATCACCTTGTTGATCGGCACGGCGTTGGTCGGGTTCGGCTTGGCGGCCTGCACGCAGCCCCACGAGGCGCAGGAGCCCCAGGCGATCACGGCCTTGGCGTCCTTGGCCACGTACTTCAACTTCTCGGCGAAGGGCTTGCCGCCGGGCATGCAGAACATGCCGCCTTCGCCGAGCGGCGGGTTGCCTTCGACGGCCAGGATGTAGTTGCCCTTGTAGTCCTTCATCACCTGCTCGAGCGCGGCCTCGGCCTGATGCCCGGCGGCGGCCATGATGGTGTCGTCGTAGTCGAGCGAGACCATCGACAGGATCACGTCCTTGGCCAGCGGGTGCGCCGAGCGGATGAACGACTCGGTGCAGCAGGTGCACTCGAGGCCGTGCAGCCAGAGCACCGGCGTTCGCGGCTTGGTCTCGAGCGCGTGGGCAATGGTCGGGGCGAAGGTCGGCCCCAGGCCCAGCGACGCAGCCGTCAGGCTGCAGAACTTCATGTAGCTGCGGCGGGAGATGCCCTGCCGGCGCATGACTTCGTAGAACGTCTCGGTCATTTGGCGTCCCCTTTCGGGATTGGACTTGTTGCGACCATGCCGCGCCACAAGGCCACGGCTGCGGCAGTCTTGTTCTTTCCCCATCCGATGAGGCTGATACAGATCAACAGCGGCCTTGCTCTCGTTTGCGCAGCGTCGGGCGCGCAGCAACCGCGTGTTTCGGGTCGAGCGGTGGCGGCATGATCTATGTCACGTGCACCCGGGCACGTCGCGGCCACGAAGCGCGTGGTGATTGGCGCACGTCGAGGCCGCCGCGTCGCCATCCCGGCCGAGGTGCCGCGACGGCGACAATGCCGCCCGTGAACCCCGCCGCCGCCCCTTCGATCAGCCCCTGGCGCCTGTCGGTCGCACCGATGATGGATTGGACTGACAGGCATTGCCGCGTCTTCCACCGCCTGATCACCAAGCGCGCGCGGTTGTATACCGAAATGGTGACCACCGGCGCGTTGCTGCATGGCGACGTGCCGCGGCACCTGGATTTCGATAGCGCCGAGCACCCCGTCGCGCTGCAACTCGGCGGCAGCGAGCCGGCCGACCTGGCGTCCTGCGCCCGGCTGGCCGAGCGCTGGGGCTACGACGAGGTCAATCTGAATTGCGGCTGCCCGAGCGAGCGTGTGCAACGTGGCTCCTTCGGCGCCTGCCTGATGGCTGAGCCGGCTCTCGTGCGCGACGGCGTAGCGGCGATGCGCGATGCCGTGGGCCTGCCCATCACGGTCAAGCACCGGATCGGCATCGACCGCGGCGAAAGCTACGATTTCGTGCGCGACTTCGTCGGCACCGTGGCCGAGGCGGGTTGCAGCGTCTTCATCGTGCACGCGCGCAATGCCTGGTTGAAGGGCCTCTCGCCGAAGGAAAACCGCGAACTGCCACCGTTGCACTACGAACACGTCTATCGCCTCAAGCGCGACTTTCCGGCTCTGACACTGGTGCTCAACGGCGGCGTCGGCAGCAACGACCGGATCGCCGAGCACCTCGCGCAGGTCGACGGCGTGATGCTCGGCCGCGAGGCCTACCACCGGCCGTGGCTGATGGCTGACTGGGACCGGCGATTTCTCGGTGGCCCCGAGGTCGCGGAAGCCACGCGCGAGGACGTCGAGGGTGCGATGGTGAAGTACATGACATTGCTGGCGGCGCGCGGCATCACCTGGCCGCACGCCGCGCGGCACATGATGGGCCTGTACCACGGCTTGGCCGGCGCGCGGCGTTGGCGACAGGTGTGGAGCGACCACCAACTGAAGGACTTGCCGCCCGCATCGGTGATGCAGCGCGCGCACGAGGCGATGACACCATGCGATGCCGAATCTCAGGTGGCCGGATGATCGAACTGGCGACATCCTCCATCGAGCGCCTGCCGCAGTTCGCCGACGCGCTGCGGCGTGGCTGGTCGCCCGACAGCGTGCGTGGCCGGGTTGCTGCCGAGGAGGCGTTGGCCGCGATCGAAGCCGACGCCGCGGGCTTCGTTGCGCGCCAGACCGACCTTGCAGGCAAGGGCTCGCCGGTGACGCTGCCCGACGGCTCGACGGTGACACGCCTGCCGGGCCGCCACTTCTGGATCTGGGACGGCGAGTATTGCGGCGCACTGGGCTTGCGGTGGCAGAACGGCACGGCGGCGCTGCCGGCGCATGTGCTGGGCCATGTCGGCTACTCGGTCGTGCCGTGGAAGCAGGGCCGCGGCTGCGCGACCGCGGCGCTGCGCGCGGTGCTGCCTCACGCACGGGCGCTGGGCCTGCCTTATGTCGAGGTCACCACCGACCCCGACAACCTCGCGTCGCAAAAGGTGATTACCGCCAACGGTGGCGTGCTGATCGAGTCGTTCACCAAGCCGGTCGCCTTCGGCAGCACACCCGGCTTGCGCTTTCGCATTCCGCTCTGAGAAGAGAGAGGGCACTCCGATGCGCAACAAGATCGTCTCGGCCGCCGACGCGGTGGCCATCATCCGCCCCGGCGATACCCTGGCCACGTCAGGCTTCGTCGGTATCGGCACGCCCGACGAGTTGCTCGCCGCGCTGTCGGCACGGTTCATCGAGAGCGGAGAGCCGCGTGATCTGACATTGGTGTTTGCTGCCGGCCAGGGCGACGGCAAGGAGCAGGGCCTGAACCGGCTCGGCCATGATGGCCTCTTGAAGCGCGTGATCGGCGGTCATTGGGGCTTGATCCCGAAAGTCGGCCTGCTCGCGCTGGAAAACCGCATCGAGGCCTACAACCTGCCGCAGGGCTGCATCTCGCACCTGTACCGCGACATCGCGGCGGGCAAGCCGGGCACACTCTCCAAGGTCGGCCTGGGCACCTTCGTCGACCCGCGCCTGGGCGGCGGCAAGATCAACGCCGTGACGACCGAGGACCTGGTACGGGTGATGCTCATCGACGGCCAGGAGTGGCTGTTCTACAAAGCCTTTCGCATCGACGTCGCCTTCATTCGCGGCACGACCGCCGACACCCACGGCAATATCACGATGGAGCGCGAGGCGCTGACGCTGGACAACCTGGCGATGGCGATGGCCGCGCGCAATTCGGGTGGCGTGGTGATCGCGCAGGTCGAGCGCATCGCCAAGGCCGGCTCGACTGAACTCGCGGCTGGTGAAAGTGCCCAGCACGCTGGTCGACTGTGTCGTCGTGGCCTCGGCCGAACACCACCGCCAGACCTACGCCACCCCTTACTCGCCGGCGTTTTCGGGCGAGATCCAGGTCCCGCTCGACAGTCTGCGGCCGATGGTGCTTGACGAACGCAAGATCATCGCCCGGCGCTGCGCCATGGAGTTGCCGCTCGAAGGCGTGGTCAACCTCGGTATCGGCATGCCGGAGGGCGTGGCGGCGGTGGCCAACGAAGAGCAGGTGCTGGGCCTGATCACGCTGACGGCCGAGCCTGGTGTCGTTGGCGGTGTGCCGGCCGGCGGGCTGGATTTCGGTGCCGCCTACAACGTCGAAGCCGTCATCGATCAGAACCAGCAGTTCGACTTCTACGACGGCGGCGGGCTGCACCTGGCGGTGCTCGGCATGGCCGAGTGCGATGCCGACGGCAACATCAACGTCAGCCGCTTCGGGCCGCGGTTGGCCGGGGCGGGTGGCTTCATCAATATCTCGCAAAACGCGCGCAAACTGCTGCTGGCCGGGACCTTCACTGCCGGCGGCCTGCAGGTACTGGCCGAAGACGGCTGCCTGCGCATCGTGCAGGAGGGGCGCTCTCGCAAGTTTCGCGCTGCTGTCGAGCAGATCACGTTCGCAGGCCGGCGTGCGGCCGACCTCGGCCAACCGGTGCTGTATGTCACCGAGCGCTGTGTCTTCGAACTCACACCGCGCGGGCTGCGCCTGGCCGAGGTGGCTCCAGGTATCGACATCGAGCGCGACATCCTGGCGCAGATGGAGTTCGTGCCCTTGCTCGAGCCGGCTCCGGTGTTGATGCCCGCCTACCTGTTCAACGACGCCAAGATGGACTTGCGGCGGCGCCTTCTCGAGCGTGACCTCGAGCGCCGCGTCAGCTACGACGCCGAGCGCGCGATGCTGTTCCTGGACCTGAGTCACCTGCACGTGCGGCGGCCGGAAGACGTGGCCCGCATCCGCCAGGCCGTCGAGGCCCGCTGCCAGCAACTCGGTCGGCGCGTCGCGACGATCGTCAACTACGACGGCTTCCAGATCGATGCCGACATGGCCGACGCCTACGCGCAGATGGTGCACGAACTGGAGGCTTGTTATTACAGCCGGGTCTCGCGCTACGCCAGCGGCGCATTCAAGCGCATGCAACTGCAGCGTCTGCTCAGTACGCCCACGGCGCCGATCTTCGAAACCGAGGGCGAGGCGGTGGCCTATTTGCGCGACACCTGAGCGGTGTCGTTGCCTGGCGAACACTTCAACCCGCCTGAACGGTCGCCCCCAGCTCCCTCGACAAGCGGTTCGCGTGCGCGCGCACGATCTCGCCCAGGGGATGCAGGTCGGCGTCGCTGCGTCCGGACTTGAGGCCGCTGACGCTGATCGCGCCGGCCGGCACGTTGTCGCGGTCGAAGAACGCGGCGCCGACGCAGAACACGCCTTCGTGATCCTCTTCGTCGTCGAACGCGTAACCCTGCTGGCGCACGATGCCGAGCTGGCGGCGCAGCGCCGTCGGCGTGGTGATCGTGTGTCGGTGTGCGGCGGGCAGGCCGATCCGTTTGCACGATTGCGTCGACTTCGGGGCCGGACAGGCGTGGCCAGGATCGCCTTGCCGACGCCGGAGCAATGCGGCAATTCGCGCCGCCCGAGATAGGTCGAGAGCTGCACCGGACCGGGCCCGTCGACGCGCAGCAAGGCGACGACGTAGCCATCGTCGAGCACGGCCAGCCGGACGTAAGCCCGGTGCGCGCGGTCAGCGCCTCGAGGACCTTCTGCCCGATCGTCGTGACGGAATCGGTACTCGAGCACGCCGTCTGACAGGTGCGCGAGCGCGGGTGTCAGCCGATAGCGCCGGGTCATGCCGCCGCCTTCGTCGGCGACGTAGCCGCGGGCGATGAAGCGTCTGCAGGATCGAGAACGAATTGCTCTTGGACATCGCCGGCGCGGCGCGACAGTTCGGACACGCGACAGCCCCGCACGGCCGCCCTGCGCGAGCGCCTCGAGCACGTCGAGCGCGCGCTCGAGGCTGCGGACGCGGTAACGCTCGTCGATGATGGCCTCCCTGCGGGTGTTGTCCGGTGATGGCGCGACGTGCCGCTCGTTGCCGCAGGCAGACACCGCGAAACGGCGGCCGGCAAGCCCTGCGGCTTCGACGTCGAGCGCGAACACGCTGGCACCGTCGAAGGCAGGATCGCGTTCACCGGGCTCGTCGGCGGCGCAGGTGACGAACAGGGTGCGCAGGTCGCTGCCGCCGAACGCGCAGCACGTCGGGCGGCTGCACCGGCAGGCGCGATCCGCTCGAGCAATGTGCCCGTCGGCCGCGACGACCAGCACGCAACCGCCGTCGTACATGCGCCACCCAGTAGCGACCGTCGAGCGCAGACCGTCGCACCGTCGGGGTTACCCGCCGGATGCGCGGAGGTGTCGACGAAGGTTCGTCGACCGCCGAGCGAATCCCCGTCGCGACGTCGAACGGCGTAGCGGTCGACGCGGCGGGTAGGAGTCGGCGAAGTACATGCACGTGGCGTCGGGCGACCACGCGAGGCCGTTGCTGATGCAGACGTCGGGTATCGACGCAGCCGCGGGCCCAGGTCGGCGATCGACGCGGTAAAACGCGCCCAGCGGCCGGCGGAATGCGAGGTCGAGTGTTCCCGACCAGAAGCGACCGGCGGGATCGCACTTGCCGTCGTTGAAGCGGGTCGTTCCGCGAGGCTCGGGATTGGCGAACACGGGTCGCAGCGCGCCGCCTCTCTCGTCGCACAGCGACAGCGAATGCTCGAGCGCGACGACCAAGCCGCCGTCGGCGCAAAGGCGAACGATCCGATCCGCTCGGGGAGCCGGACGCTGCGCAGGTTCGCGCCGCGCACGTCGGCCGCATGCAGCAGCCCGCGCTCGATGTCGATCCAGCGCAGCCGCACCGGTGGCGGCGTTCCACACCGGACACTCGGCGAGGACGTCGGCCGTGCGGGCGACGACGCGCAGGTTCATCGGGTGCCTGCAGCCTACAGCACGCCGACTTCGACCGGGAGATCGGCGCGGGTGTCGGCGACCAGCGCATTGCGCAGCGGCCGGCCGAAGGCGGGGACCTCGATCTCGAACACGTCGCCCGGTTCGGCGCGCTGCCCTTCGGCGAAGCTCAGGACCGGACAGCCGAACAGATGGACGTGCAGGTCGCCGGGCCGGCGGAACGTCGCGTACTTGAAGTGGTGATGCTCGAGGTTGGCGATCGAGTACGGACATGTTCGACTCGCCGCTGGCGAACGCGCCGCGCCAGATCGACGTTGCCGCCGCGCAACAGCCGCGATTCGCCGCGGATGTCAGGCGGCAGTTCGCCGACCAGCAGTTCCGGCCCGATCGGGCATTGGCGCAACTTCGAATGCGCGATGTACATGTAGTTCTTGCGCTCGGTGATGTGATCGGAGAAATCATTGGCCAGCGCGAAGCCGATGCGCCACGGCGCGCCGCTGTCGTCGACGATGTAGACGCCGGCGATCTCGGGCTCCTCGCCCGCGCCGAGCGCGAACGACGGCATCGTGATCGGTGCGCCCGGTGGCAACGAGGCAATCGCCGTCACCCTTGTAGAACCACTCGGGCTGGGCGCCGATCTGGCCCGGCGCCGGCTTGCCCGCCGCCAGGCCCAGGCGGAACATCTTCATCGAATCGCTCTCGGGCACGGCGGTCTGCGCCGGCTCGTGATGCATGTGGTCGCGCGCCGTGCGCTGCCGATGTGCGTGAGCCCCGTACCGGTGACGAGCAGCCGCGATGGATCGGGGTGCGAGATCGGCGGCAGCAGGCGGCCGTCGGGCTCGATGCGCGCGTAGTCGAGCGTCTGATCGGTCGTTCGCCGTTGTGTCGCAGCAGCCAGGCTGCTGCGCTCGGCGAGCGCTGCGCGTGCGAGTGCATACAGACTGGCCACGCCCTGGACCGGGCGCAGCGTGGAGCCGTCGACGACGGCGACGGCGGGGGCGTTGCCAGCTTCGCGGAATTGCACCAGACGCATGACCGACTCTCCTTGGCATTCAGATCCAGCCGCCGTCGACGACGAACGTCTGTTTGGAACACATGCGGCTGTCGTCGGCGGCCAGCCACAGCGCCATGCGCGCGATGTCCGGCGCATACAGGCGGCCCTTCAGCGCCTGCCGCTCGTCGATCTGCCGCTCGCCCTCGGGCGTCAGCCAAAGCTTGACCTGCCGCTCGGTCATCACCCAGCCCGGCGTGATGCTGTTGACGCGGATCGCCTCCGGTCCCAGTTCGGTGGCCAGCCCGCGCGTCAGCCCGGTGATCGCCGACTTGGCGGTGACGTAGCAGATGCAGTCGCCGTCGGCGACGGTCCATGAGATCGAGTTGAGGTTGATGATCGAGCCGCCGCCGGCATCGCGCATCTGCGGGCGTACGGCCTGCGCGGCGAACAACTGGTGCTTCAGATTGACCGCGATGCGGTCGTCGAAGTAGGCGGGGGTCACCTCGTCGAGCTTGTGCCGGTCGTCGTTGGCGGCATTGTTGACGAGCACGCGGATCGGACCGAGGGCGCGGCCGGCCTCGGCGATGGCGGCGCGCAAGGCGTCGATGTCGCGCAGGTCGCACGGCGGAACCACGGCGCCGGCATGCCGCGCGCCGCGATGTCGGCGATCAGCGCGTGGCGGCCAGATCGGCGCGCAGGTCGACGAATCCGACGCGGCTGCCTTGGTCGCAGAAATGCACGACCAGGCTGGCGCCGATGCCCGACGCGCCGCCGGTGATGAACACAGTTCGATCCTTCAGGCTCGGATAGCTTGCGCGGCCGGGCATCAACGCATCGTTCGGATCGGTGGCCATGGTGTTCCTCGGTTGTTGCGAATCGGGCGCGCAAGTCAGGTTGGCGATAGCAGGCGCACTTGCATCCGCTGCTCGTAGGGCTGCCCGGCTGCGAGGCGCGCACTCGGGAAGTGGCCGAGATTGGGTGCATCGGGAAAGCGCTGCGTCTCGAGCGCGATACCGGCGTACTGGCCGTAGCGGGCGCCGCGCTTGCCAATGACGGCATTGCGCAAGTGGCCTGCGGTATAGCACTGCAGACCCGGCGCCGTGGCATGCAATTCGACCGCGCGGCCTGATGCCGGGTCCCGCAACGCCGCACACAGGCGCAACTCGCCCTCGTTGCCGCGAACGCACCAATGGTGGTCGTAGCCGCCGCTGGCAGTGGCCACGGCTGCCAGATCGCGGCCGATGTCCTTGGCGTCGTGAAAGTCGAAGGGCGTGCCTGTCACGCTGCGGACTTCGCCGGTGGGCACGAGGTCGGCGTCGATCGGCAAGTAGAAGTCGGCGGGCACCAGCAGCTGCTGCGCCAGCACATCGCCGCTGTCGTGGCCGGCAAGGTTCCAGTAGCTGTGATGGACCAGGTTGACGACGGTTGCGCGGTCGCTTTGTGCGCGCATCACGATCTCGAGCACATTGGCGTCGGTGAGCTGGTAGCTCGTGGTCGCGGTCAGTGCGCCCGGATAGCCTTCGTCGCCATCGGGCGAATGGTGCGTGAAGAGCACCTCGTTGGCCTGTGCGTCAGCGCGTGCGTGCCACACCTTGCGGTCGAAGCCTTCGCGTCCACCGTGCGCATGGTGTGCGCCTTCGTTGCGGCTCAACTGCACCATGCGGCAATCCAGCACGAACGCAGCGTCACGGATGCGACTGCCGTAACGACCGCAGGTCGCACCCATGTAGGCGTCCGACGCCACATATTCGCCGAGCGTGTCGAATCCGAGCACGATGTCGGCAAACCGTCCGCTGGCATCGGGCACGTGCAGTTCGGTCAGGCGCGCACCATAAGCGACGACCTTCATCATCACGCCATGGCGGTTGCGCAGCACAAAACCAGGTACGGGCACGCCGCCGTGCGTGCCGAATGCGAATGCCTCGACCGTCATGCGACAGGCCACCTGCTCGCCGCGGCGAGCATTCGAAGATGCAGAACAATGTTTGCCAATGCAGAATATCGTACGCAGCACGGACGGGGTGTCAAGCGGCCGGCCGCGCCGGTCTCGTATGCTCCGCTTGCCGCCAGGCACCAGACCCGGATCGCACGAACGCGCCGAATGAACGTACCGCAAACAATGCAACGGCTTCGTGCCGCGGAAGCGGTTGCACGCGAGGCGGGCAGCCTCGCCATGCGCTATCTGTCCAACCCCGCAGCGCTCGACGTGCGCCTGAAGGGCGCGCAAGACATGGTCACCGCGGCGGACGGGGCGGTCGAGCGGCTGATCGTCGCCACGCTGCGCACAGCGTTTGCCGACGATGCGTTCCTGGGCGAGGAAGGCGGGCGCGTCGCGGGCGGCGTGCACGATGCGGCGTGCTGGGTGATCGACCCGATCGACGGCACCGCGAACTTTCGCGCGCGGGCTGCCGACCTGGTGCGTGGCGATTGCGTTGGTCGTTGCCGGACCGCACCGAACTGGGCGTGATCTGCGACCCCGGTCGCCGACGCGATGTATCCGCGCGACGGCGCGGCGGCGGCGCGACTGGCGCAACGGCGAGCGCTGGCGGTGAGCACGACCGTCGACGCGGGCGAGCGCGATCGTCGACGCCGGCTACTGCGAGCCGCACGCCGGCAGCGGCGTACGGCGAGCTCGTCACCGTCGACTTGCTGCTGCGCGGCATCAGCGTCGCCCAACTGCGGCTCGGCGGCGCTCGGGCTCGCGCGCGTCGCCGACGGGCGCCTCGACGGCTATGTCGAACGCCATCTCTACGCGTGGGATGTGCTGGCCGGCCTGTTGCTGGTCGAGGAGGCCGGCGGCCGGGTCAACGCGTTTCTCGACGGCGACGCGCCTCGGGCAGGGCAACGCGCACGATCGCGGCCACGCCGGCGCTGTACGCGACGCTGTCCGACGCTCTGGAAGAACGCTGACACGCGCAGCGCCATCAGCGGAACAGGTCGGACATGTTCTTGCCGGCGAGGCGGCTCGCCAGCAGCACCAGCGCCAGGGTCATCAGCGTCGTGATCGTGCCGATGGCGCAGGCTTCGGCAAGCTGGTCGCCGAGCACGAGTTCGTAGATCGCGATCGAGATCGTCTTCCACTGCGCCGAGTACAGCAGCACGGTGGCGCTGATCTCGCCGATCAGCGTCGAAAACACCAGGATCGCGCCGGACAGCACGGCCGGCGCGGCAAGCGGCACCAGCACGCGGCGCATCGTCGTCGCCCAGCTCGGCGCCGCAGATCTTCGACGCGTCTTCGAGCTTCGGGATCGATCTGCGCGATCGCGGTCGCGACGGTGCGGAACACGAACGCGACGCGGCGCGTGAAGTAGGCGAGCACGAGGATCAGCGCGGTGCCGGTCAGGACGATCGGCCCGCTGTTGAACGCGGTCAGGTACGCGACGCCGATGACCAGGCCCGGCAGCACGAACGGCAGCATGATCGTCGGGTCGAGCGCCCAGCGCGCGCGCATCCGGCCGCGGGCGCTCGCGTACGCGGTGACGGTGCCGAACGCGATGCACAGCGCCGTCGCGACGCCGGCCAGGATCAGGCTGTTGACGATCGGCTGCAGCAGCTGCGAGCCGACGCGACGGTAGTGATCGAGCGTGTAGCTGACCGGCAGCATCGTACCCGGCCAGCTTGTCGGCGAACGAGGCCAGCGCGATGACGAGCTGCGGCAGGACGGCGATGAAGATCAGCAGCCAGCAGTAGACGTTGCCGGCAAGGCGCGCGCCCGGGCTCGTCATCCGCGCCGACGCGCTCGCGGTGCCGCCGATCGTCGCGTGGCGCGCTTGCGGTTGACCCACGCGAGCAGCAGCATCGCGGCCACGGTCAGCACGACGTTGACCATCGCGATCGCGGCCGCGGCGTTCAGGTTGAAAAAGCCGTGGATCTGGTAGTAGATGAGCGTCGGCAGCACCTGGAATTCGCCGCCCAGGATCGACGGCACGCCGAAGTCGCCGACGGCCTTGATGAACACGATCAGCATCGACGCGGCGATCGCCGGCACCGCGAGCGGCAGCGTGATCGTGCGGATGATCGTCGCGCGGCTCGCGCCGGCCATGCGTGCGGCTTCCTCGACGTGCGGATCGCCGGCGGCGAGCGAACCCTGCACGATCAGGAACACGTACGGGAAATACGACAAGCGCGAGCGCGAGGATCACGCCCGTCGGGCCGTAGATCGTCGGCAGCGTCCAGCCGGTGCCATGCAGCGACGAACTGGGTGATCGTGCCGTTGCTTGCCGAGCAGGATGATCCACGCGTACGCGCCGATGAACGGCGGCGAGATCAGCGGCACGACGCTCATCGCGCACAGCAGGCCGCGAAACGGCAGCTCGACGCGCGCGACCGCGTACGCCATCGGCAGCGCGACCGCGGTGGCGAGCAGCGTGGCGGCCAGGCCGGAGTAGACCGAGTTCCACAGCGCGCGCTGGTAGCTCGCGGCCGTGGAGAAACGGGCGAAGTTGGCGAACGTCAGGCTGGCCCAGCCCGGCTCCTCACCGTTCTTCACGAACGCCAGCAGCATGCCGTTGGCCAGCGGATAGATCAGGAACACGATGGCGACGAGCGCGACGGCGGCGCCGAGCAGCAGCGGGCCCCAGTCGCGGTTGCGGCGCAAGGACGGGCCGGGCAGCATCACGTCAGCGGTGAAACAGCGACGCGTCGGCGGCCGGGAGGGACAACCAAGCCGCGCTGCCCTCGGCGACGCCGGCAAGCGGCCGCGTGGTCTCGACCAGGATCGGCTGCGTCCGTGACCTCGGCGCCGACCGTATAGCGCAGCAGGCCGCCGAGCAACTGCGACGCGCCGCACGCGGCAGGCGATGTCGCCGTCGGCAACGCCCAGCGTCAGGTGCTCGGGCCGGATCATGAGCAGGGCGTCGCGGGCGTCGGCCAAGGTGCGCGCCTCGTCACCCTGCAGCGCGACCACGTGTTGCGGCGCGCACGGCAACGCCATTGCGCAGCGTCACGCCGGCGCCGGCGTTGTCGGCGAGCCGCGCCGGCAGGAAATTCGCGCGTCCGATGAAGTCGGCGACGTACAGCGCTGCGGCTGCGTGTAGATCGCTTGCGGCGTGCCGAGCTGGACCAGGCGTCCGTGATTGAACACGGCGACGCGGTCGGACACCGCGGTCGCTTCTCCTGGTCGTGCGTGACGTACAGCGTCGTGATGCCGAGCCGGCGCTGCAGCGCGCGCAGTTCCTCGCGCATCTGCACGCGCAGCTTGGCATCGAGGTTGGCGAGGGGCTCGTCGAGCAGCAGCAGCGCGGCTCGTAGACCAGCGCGCGGGCGATCGACACGCGTTGCTGCTGGCCACCCGACAGCTCGGCCGGATGGCGCTGCGCATACGGCTCCAGCTGCAGCAACGCGAGCGTGGCGGCGACGCGGCGCTCGATCTCGGCGCGCGCGAGCCCGCGCAGGCGCAGGCCGTACGCGACGTTTTCGAAGATGGTCAGGTGCGGAAACAGCGCGTACGACTGGAACACCATGCCGATGTTGCGCTGCTGCGGCGGCACGGCGACGAAGTCGTGGCCGTCGATCGTGATGGTGCCGGAGCGTCGGCGGCTCGAGGCCGGCGATCATCCGCAGCGTGGTCGTCTTGCCGCAGCCGGACGCGCCGACCATCGTGAAGAACTCGCCGCCGGCGACGTCGAACGACACGCGGTCGACGGCGGTGACTTCGCGCGTCGGCCGGCACAAATCGCTTGGTGAGGTCGCGGACCTGCAGCGCTGCGGAGGTCATCGTGCGGCGGTTCCGAGCGCGGTAGGGGAAGATGGCACGGCTTGTCTCCGACCAGGCGGTGCCAGCGAGCGCCGCCGACGGTCGCGATGCGACGCGAACGGTCGTGGCTACTTGTTGGCGAAGGCCTTGTCGAAGCGCTCGAGGTTCGCCTTGCGGTGCGTCGTCGCCGCCTTGTTGTCGTACGGGAATGTCTTCAGCGACGCCGCGGGCGGCAGGCCGGCGCGGCGGCGCGACGTCGCTGCGCGCGCTGCGCCGCTTGTCGATGTCGACGATCATCTGGTGCGCCTGCTTCGAGTTGACGAAGTCGAGGAATTTCTTCGCGTTGTCCGGATTGGGCCCGCCCTTGATGATGCCGCTGGCGTCGTTGATCAGCGCCGTGCCGTCCTTCGGATAGATGGCGACCACCGGCAAGCCGTCGGCCTGGCTGGCGACGATGTTGAACTCGCTGGTGAGCCCGACCGGCATCTCGCCCTTGGCGACGTTCTGGTAGGCGAGCCGCGAGCTCGGCACGAACGTGGCCGACGCCGATGATCTTGTCCATCGTGTCCCAGTTGTAGAGCTGCAGGATCTGCTGCATCTGCGAGTACGCCGAGCCCGATTGCGCCGGGTTGGCCATCACCACCTTGCCCTTGTACTCCGGCTTGGTCAGGTCGCTCCACGTCTGCGGCGCCTTGTCGGCCGGCATCATCTTGGTGTTGACGATGAACGCCTGGAAGTTGGTCGAGAAGCCGTAGTACTTGTTGTCGGGGCCGATGGCGGAGCGCGGAAACGCCGCGTCTTCCTTCGACTTGTACGGCTCGAACAGGTCGATGGTACGCGTCGAAGTTGTCGGCGTCGGGGCCGACCAGCACGTCGGCGCGCGGGCGGGCCTTCTCGGCATTGAGCCGCGTGAACAGCTCGCCGCTGCCGCCGTTGATGAGCTCGACCTTGATGCCGGGATTCTGCTTCTGGAACTCCTCGACGAACGCCGACATCACCTTCGGGCTCACCGCGCTGTAGACGACCACCGATTGCGCGTGGCCGCGGGGGCGGCAACGCCAGACCCGATCGCCGCTGCGACCAGGGCCGCTGCGGTCCTCACGAGCCTGCTGATCTTCATGGTCATCTCCTTGACGGTGAGCGCTGGAGTGCGAGCCGCTCAGCGCTGTCGAGTCACGCTGCGGTGCGGCGTTCACGTGTTCTGCCAAAACGAACAGTGTTTGGCACCAAAAAGCCATGATACGCAGCGCATGCGCTTAGTCACGCACGCGCCTTGGCCACCGATGCCGCGGGCCAGGTGGCCAGCAGCAGCCCGGTCAGCGACAGCGCAAACGCGGCGAGTTGCACGCCGCTCAGGCGCTCACCGAGGAATACGATGCCGACGCTGGCCGCGGTGATCGGGAGCATCACCGTGAAGACACCGGCGCGCGAGGCGGGCACCGCTTTCAGCCCGGTCATCCAGAGCCACACCGTCCACATGCTGGCTGCCAGCGAGTAGAACAAGAGCAGCGGCCAGATCGGGCCGGGCAGGGCCGCGAAATCAAAGCGCAGGGCCTGCCAAAGTCCGATGGGTGTGAGCAGCGCCAGGCTCCACAGGTTAACCAGCGCGCTGATGCGCCGCGGCGAGACATTCCCGGTGAGCTTCTTGCCGATCACGACGTAGCTGGCTTCGCAGACCGTGGCAGCGAACAGCAGTGCATTGCCGAGCAGCGTGCCGGCGCCGCTGCCGGCATCGGCGCGGGCTGCCGACACCAGTGCGATGCCCGCCATCGCAAAGGCGATGCCAGCGGCCACGCGCGGCGTGATTCGCTCGCGAAGAAAGGCCAAGGACAGCAATGCCACGACCGCGGGCATGGCGGCCATGATCACGCCGGCGGCCAGCGCAGTCGACTGCGATATGCCGAAGAGCATGCAGATCGAGAACAGGAAGTTGCCGAGAAAGCTCTCCCAGAACAGGAGCGCGCGGTCGTGCCGCGACAGGCGCACCTCGCCGTCCTTGCGCCGGATCCAGTGCAACATCGCGGCGGCCGCAATGACAAAGCGCAGCCAGGCCAGCAGGAACACCGGCAATACGGCGAGCAGCAACTTCGACAGCCCGACATAGCTGCCGACCAGCGCCATGCTGGCAGCCAGACACAGGTAGGCCGCGAATGGAACGCGGCCGGCCATCAGAATGCGGTCACGTAGCGCTGCAGTTCCCAGTCGCTGACGTGGCGCGCGTAGGCCGTGTGTTCGTCGCGCTTGGCGGCGACGAATTCACGCGACAGCGTCTCACCGAGGGCGCCGCAAATGGCGGCATCGGCCTCGAGGGCGTCGACGGCTTCGGCCAGGTCTTGCGGCAGCAGCGCAATGCCGCGTCGGCGATCTGCGCCAGGGACAGCGTCGAACAGGTCGTCGCTGCAGGCGGGGCCGGGATCGAGCTGGCGCTCGATGCCGTCGAGCCCGGCGGCGATCAGCGCGGCCAGTGACCAGGTACGGGTTGGCGCTGGCATCGGGCAGCGCGCCATTCGAAGCGGCCGGGCAGCGTGCGCACCAGCGCCGTGCGGTTGTTCGGGCCGTGCGCCACGTAGGCCGGGGCCCAGCTCGTGCCCGACAGCGATTCGCCGACCATCAGCCGCTTGTAGGAGTTGACGGTCGGCGCCGCCATCGCGCACAGCGCAGCGGCGTGGTCCAGCACGCCGGCGATGAAGTGACGGCCCAGCGCCGACAACGTGCAGGGCCATCGATCGAGCCGTCGCTGCGATGCGACACGAAGACATTGCGGGCGTTGTCGCTCGACCTTCCCACAGCGACACGTGGAAGTGCATGCCGCTGCCGGGCTGGTTGGCGAACGGCTTGGGCATCATCGAGAACACCATGCCGTGGCGCTCGGCCAGCGCCTGCGCGGCGAGCTTGAACAGCATCAGGTTGTCGGCGCTGGTCAGCGCGTCGGCGTGCTGGAAGTTGACCTCGTACTGGCCGTGCGCGTCTTCGTGGTCGATCTGGAACACGTCCAGCCCGCAGGCGCTCAGGCCGCTCGTGCGAGTCGCGCCAGGAAGGCGCTCTGGCGCGGCAGGCTCTTCAGGTCGTAGCGAAGGCTTGTCGAGGCGGTCGTGCGCGTCGGCCGGCAGCGCAGCGGCCCTGCGCCTTGCGGCGCAGCAGGAAGAACTCGGGCTCGATGCCGGTGTGCAGGGTCCAGCCGCGCTCGGCCAGGCGCGCCACCTGGCGGCGCAGCACCTGGCGCGGGCAGGCGTCGAAGGGTTCGCCGGCGACGAAGCCGTCGCACGACGATGCGCGCGTACGCCCGGCATCCAGGGCAGCGGCACGCGCGGTGCTGGCCGCGCCGCGGCCGTAGTACTCGGAGCGCGGGCCCATGCGCGGCAGGCCGGTGCCGGCGATCGACGGGCCGGAAAAGCCGGCGCCGATCGGTCAGCAATGCGTCGCAGATGCGCCAGCGGCACCAGCTTGCCCTTGGCCACGCCATGCATGTCGGTGAACTGGACGCAATCAGCGTGTGCACGCCTGGCCGCATCAGACGCTTCGAGCAGGGCCTTCATCGTTCGCGCTGCCAGCAGCGACGTCGCGCAGAATGTCGAGTCGCCTCATCGAAGACGGCCTGCGGCGTCGTCAGCGGGAACAGGAAGCGCATCACGTTGGCGTCGACGCCGCAGGTCAGCAGGATCAGGCCGCGCTTGAGCGCCTCGGCCTGCACGCGCTTGGTGAAGTCGGCGTCGGGCGTCGCCGTCGGGCTCGTCGAACTCGACCGCGACCATCGCGCCCAGGCCGCGCACGTCGGCGATCTGCGGCACCTCGGCGCGCAGGCCGTTCAGCGCGCCTTGAGCTCGTCGCCGAGCAGCTGCGCCGCGTGCGGGCAGCTGCTCTTCGGCCATCACGTCGATGCACCGCATGCGCCGCGGCGATCGCCAGCGGGTTGCCGGCGTAGGTGCCGCCCAGGCCGCCGGGCGCCGGCGCGTCCATGATCTCGGCGCGCCCGGTCACGGCCGACAGCGGCAGGCCGGCGGCCAGGCGACTTGGCGATCGTCATCAGGTCGGGCATGACGCCGAAGTGCTCCATCGCGAACATCTTGCCGGTGCGGCCGAAGCCGGTCTGGATCTCGTCGGCGATCAGCACGATGCCGTGCTCGTCGCACAGCGCGCGCAGCCACTGCACGGCATCGGCCTGGATCACGTTGAAGCCGCCTTCGCCCTGCACCGGCTCGAAGATGATGGCCGCGACGCGGCTCGGCTCGATGTCGGCCTTGAAGAGGTGCGTGCACCGCGCGCTTCGGCCTCGTCCAGGTCGGCGCCTTCGGCGGGGAAGGGGGCGTGGTAGATCTCGGGCGGGAACGGGCCGAAGCCGGCCTTGTAGGGCTGCACCTTGCCGGTCAGCGCCACGCGCGAACAGGCTGCGGCCGTGGAAGGCGCCGCTGAAGGCGATCACGCCGCTGCGCCTGGTGTGGGCGCGCGCGATCTTGATCGCGTTCTCGATCGCCTCGGCGCCGGTCGAGAACAGCGCGGTCTTCTTCGCATGCGTGCCCGGCGTCAGCGCGATTGAGCTTCTCGGCCAGCGCGATGTAGCTCTCGTAGGGCACGACCTGGTAGCAGGTGTGCGTGAAGCGCTGCGAGCTGCGCCTGCGATCGCGGCCACGCACCTTGGGGTGGCCGGTGGCCGGTGTTCAGCACCGCGATGCCGCCGGCGAAGTCGATGTAGCGCGGCCCTCGACGTCCCACAGCTCGGCGTTCTCGGCGCGCTCGGCGAAGAAGGTGCCCATCACGCCGACGCCGCGCGGCGTGGCCGCGGCCTTGCGGGCCATCAGTTGTTCGTTCTTGGAGTGGTTCATCGTTGAGCCTCCTTCATTTCAATCAGGCCGGCTCGATGCGCAGCCAGGTGGTCTTCAGCTCGGTGTACTTGTCGAAGCGCATGCAGCGACTTGTCGCGCCCGTTGCCGCTCTGCTTGTAGCCGCCGAACGGCACGCGTGATGTCGTCTTCGTCGTACTGGTTGACGTGCACCGTGCCGGCGCGCAGCGCGCGGGCCACGCGGTGGGCGCGGTTGATGTTGTCGCTCCAGACGCTGGCCTGCAGGCCGTAGGTCGAGTCGTTGGCCAGCGCCACCGCTTCGGCTTCGGTCTTGAAGCGGATCACGCTCATCACCGGGCCGAAGATCTCTTCGCGGGCGATCTTCATGCCGTTGGCGACGCCGTCGAACACCGTCGGTTCGACGAAGTAGCCGCCCGGCTTCGCGCGCGCACCTGCGCCGCCGGTCACGCACGCGCGCGCCTTCGCGGCGGCCGGCCTCGATGTAGCCGAGCACGGTGCGCAACTGGCGTCTCGTCGACCAGCGCGCCCATCGTCGTGCCGGCCGGTGAGCGGGTCGCCGGGCCGGTACTTCGGCGCCTCGGCGGCGACGATTTCGACGAACTCGTCGGCGATCGACTCGTGCACGAACACGCGCGACGGCGCATTGCAGCTCTCGCCCTGGTTGAAGAACATGCTGCCGGCGGCCGTCTTCGCGGCGCGCTCGAGGTCGGCGAAGTCGTCGAACACGACGAACGCCGACTTGCCGCCGAGCTCGTTGTAGACGCGCTTCAGGTTGCTGCGCCCGGCGTACTCGAGCATCTTGCGGCCCACGCGCGTGCTGCCGGTGAAGCCGATCGCGTCGACGTCCATGTGCAGCGCCAGCGCTTCGCCGGCTTCGCGGCCGTAACCGGGCACGACGTTGAACACGCCGTCGGGCAGGCCGGCTTCGAGCGCCAGCTCGGCCAGCCGCAGCGCGGTCAGCGGCGACTTCTCGCTCGGCTTCAAGCACCACGGAGTTGCCGGTGGCCAGCGCCGGGCCGAGCTTCCACGCCGCCATGATCATCGGGTAGTTCCAGGGCACGACGGCGCCGATCACGCCCATCGGCTCGCGCGTGATCAGCGCCAGCGCGTAGAGCCGGTGGGCGCGATCTCGTCGTAGACCTTGTCGATGGCCTCGGCGTACCAGGCGATGCAGTTCGCGCGGTGGCAGGCACGTCGACGGCCAGGCTGTACTGGATCGGCTTGCCCATGTCGAGCGTTTCGAGCAGCGCCAGTTCATCCCGCGCGGCCAGGATCTGCTCGGCGAAGCGCTGCAGGATCTTCTTGCGCGCGGCCGGTGGCTTGCCGCACCAGCGGCCGTCGTCGAAGGCGGCGCGGGCGCTGCGCACGGCGGCGTCGATGTCGGCCGCGCGGCAGCGCGCCACGGGGCCGAGCACACGGCCGTCGATCGGCGAGGCCTTGACGAAGGTCTCGCCGACCACGGCGTCGCATCGCGCCGCGTCGATCAGCGCACGGCCATCGAATGCCGCAGTCGCGGCCCTCGCATGCCAGTCGATTGCCGATTCGGCCATGGACCCGATCTCGACTCAGAAGCTGACCAGCACCGAGGCGCCGAGCAGCGAGTTGTTCTTGCGGAACGTGCCGTCCTTGACGTTCGCGAACACCGGCAGGTTGGCGCGGTCGAGCCGGTATTCGACCTTGAAGGTGGTGTTCAGGTCGAACAGGTACGACAGGCCAAACGTCAGCGCACTGCGGTTGGCGCCGCGGTTGCACTCGGCGATGGTGGGGTCGGTCACGCAGTCGAGCGTCGGATCGACGCCGATGCCGTTGCGGGTGTCGCCCAGGCTGCCGTTGGCCGGATCCCAATAGCCCGTATAGCCGAGCAGGCCGCCGCCGTTCTTGTCGTTGTGGATGTAGTCGAAGCGCGCGGTGCCTTCGAGTCGCGGCGTGAACTTGTAGGCCGCCAGGGCCGACAGGCCCGTACCACTTCGCGTCGCGCAATGCACCCGTGATCGGGTCGGGAGCGATCGCGGCGCCCTTCTGCTGGCCGTAGCTGAGCTGGCCCTGCAGCGTCCAGTCGCCGCGGATGAAGTAGGCATCGACCTCGAACAGGTCGATTCGCGAGTCGGCGTGCCTGCGATCCAGTGATCGGGTCGAGATTGAAGTTGGCTGCCTTGCCATGCACGCCGGCAAAGCCGAAGCCGTCGTATTCGCCCTTCGCATAGTCGACGCGGATAGGCGATCACCGGCGCTGGTATTGCCCGACGTCTTGCCGGGTCGGAGTTCATGTTGGCCAGCATCGCCTTGACGATCCACTTGCCCTCGGTGATCTCCACGCCGGCGCCGGTGTAGGCGGTGGGCAGCGTGAAGTCGAACAGCAGGTTGTGCGTGATCAGCTTGTTCTGCGTCGGCGGCAGGTACTCGTAGCCCGACCAGTCGGGGATCTGCCCGGCGATCAGGCGCGTCTGCAGGTCGCCGAGCGGAACCGAGACGCTGGCCTCGTGCACGATCGACTGGCCGTCGATGACGGACCCGACGCCGCGGTTGGGCGCCAGCGTCAGGCGCCAGCGGGTGCCGCTCTCGGTTTCCTTCTGGAAGTCGATCACCGCCGTACCGAAGTAGGAGTTGTCGTAGTTGTAGCCGTCGTCGCCGACCGGGTTCAGGAACTGGAAGGCTGCTGGTGTTCTGAGCCTTGTTGTAGATGAAGGTCGGGTCCATGTAGCCGCTGATCTTGAGCAGGCGCAGGCCCGATGCGTCGCGCGCGTCTTCCAGGGCTTCGGTCTTGACCGTGACGCGGTTGAGCTCCTTCGCCTGCTCGGGCGTCATGCCCCATTGGCCTGCGGCCGGCGGCGGCCTTGGCTTCGGCCGCCTTGAGCTTGTTCTCGAGCTCGTTGACACGCTCGCGCAAGGCGCTGCAACTCGTTCAGCACCTCGGCATTGCTCTGCGCCACGGCCGGGAAGGCACAGCTCAACGCCAGTGCCAGCAAGGTGGGACGCAGGGCGGTCGTGTTCATCATTCTGGTTCTCCTCGGGTGTGGAATGACAGTCGTGTGAATGGGCAATCAGGCGCGTGTGGCCGCCGCCATCTCGAGCGCGCGCTGGCGCTCGGCGCGGGCGATCCAGTAGCTGGCGACCAGCACGCCGATGGACGACCACGGCGACGATGATGGTGGCCACGGCGTTGACGCTCGGGTTCAGGCCCAGGCGGGCGCGCGAGAAGATCACCAGCGGCATCGTCGTCGCGCCGGGGCCGGACAGGAAGGCCGAGAGCACCACGTCGTCGAGCGACAGCGTGAAGGTCAGCAGCCAGGCCGAGATCAGCGACTGCGTGATCATCGGCAGCGTGACCAGCGTAGAACACCTGGTGCGGCCGGGCGCCCAGGTCCATCGCGGCTTCTTCGAGCTGCGGGTTCAGGTCCTGCAGCCGCGCCTGGATCACGACCGTGGCGTAGGCCATGCCGAGCAGCAGGTGGCCGAACCAGATCGTCAGCAGGCCGCGCTCGGGGAAGCCGATGGCGCGCTGCACGAGACCAGCATCAGCAGCAGCGACAGGCCGATGATGACCTCGGGCATCACCAGCGGCGCGTTGACCATGCCGGAGAACAGCGTGCGGCCGATGAAGCGCTTGTACTTGACCAGCGCGAACGCGGCCAGCGTGCCCAGCACCACCGAGCCGCAGGCGGTGAAGAAGGCGATCTTCAGGCTCAGCCAGAGGCCGGCGAGCATCTCGTTGTCGCTGGCCAGCGCGGCGTACCACTTGCAGCGTGAAGCCGCGCCAGACGTTCGGGATCGGCGAGTCGTTGAACGAGTAGATCACCAGCGCGACGATCGGCAGGTAGAGGAAGACGTAGCCGGCCGCCAGCCAGCCGCGGCCGAACCAGCGGTTGAAGGCGACGCTGGCGATCGTCACTTGCGCGCCTCCTGGGCCTCGGCCTGGTACTTGTTGAAGATCGCCAGCGGCACGATGATCAGCAGCACCATCACGACGGCCACGCGTCGAGGCCATCGGCCAGTCGTTGTTGCTGAAGAACTCGTCCCACAGCACGCGGCCGATCATCAGCGTCTGCGGGCCGCCGAGCAGCTCGGGGATGACGTACTCGCCGACGCAGGGAATGAAGACCAGCATCGAGCCGGCGATGATGCCGGCCTTCGACAGCGGCACGGTGATCTTCCAGAACGCCGACCCAGGGCGTGGCGCCGAGGTCGGCCGCGGCCTCGAGCAGGCGCAGGTCCATCTTGGCCAGGTTGGCGTAGAGCGGCAGGATCATGAACGGCAGGTAGGTGTAGACCATGCCGAGCACCAGCGAGAACGGCGTGTTCATGCATCTTGCCGGGCGCCGGGATCAGGCCGGCCGCGAGCAGCAGGTGGTCGAGTGCGAGGCCGACGATCAGGTCGGCGACCCAGCCGCCTTCGCTGAGCAGGCCCTTCCAGGCGTAGACGCGCAGCAGGAACGAGGTCCAGAACGGCAGCATCACCAGCATCAGCAGGGCCGGCTGCATGCGTGGCCTTGGCGCGCGCCATGAAGTAGGCGAACGGGTAGCCGATGACCAGGCACATCACGGTGGTGACCGCCGCGTACTTCAGGCTGCGCCAGGTAGGTCTTGAAGTAGAGCGCGTCCTGCGTGATGAAGAGGTAGTTGCTGAAGCTTCAGCGTCAGCTGCAGCGACGCCGTCCGTGAAGCGTGAGCAGGTCCTTGAAGCGCACCGTCCTCCATCTCGGAGACGCTGATCTTGCAGCGACGATCAGGAACGGCAGCAGGAAGAACATCAGCAGCCAGACGTAGGGGATGCCGATGACCGCCTTGCGCCCGTGCTAGCGGCGAGGCGGATCAGCGTGCAGTCCGGTCCCGCCGGATGTGCGCTGCGGGATCAGCGCTGGGCGGCTCATGCGCGCTCACTGGGTCAGCACGACCTGCGCGGTGCGGCGACCAGCGTGGCCCAGACCGCGTCGCCCCAGGTCGAGCGCGTCGTCGCGGTGGCGCTGCGACGTTGCTCTCGCTGACCTTGAGGATCGGCGCCGCTGGCCAGCTCCAGGTGGTAGACGGTGAAGCTGCCGAAGTAGGACAGGTCCTTGACCGTGCCCTGCGACCTGGTTGACGGCGGTCGCCCGCCGGCTTGCGTCGCGTGCAGAGCCGGATCTTCTCCGGCCGCACCGCCACCGCCACCGCCATGCCTTCGGTGCCGGTGATGCCGTGGCCGACGTAGTGGCGGCAGTCGGCGCAGTCGATCACCACGTGGTCGGGCTCGTCCACCTCCACCGTGCCGTCCATCAGGTTGACGTTGCCGATGAAGTCGGCGACGAAGCGGGTGGCCGGCGTCTCGTAGATCTCGCTCGGCGCGCCGACCTGCAGGATGCTGCCCTCGCTCATCACGGCGATGCGCGAGGCCATGGTCATGGCCTCTTCCTGGTCGTGCGTGACCATCACGCAGGTGACGCCGACCTGCTCGATGATGTTGACCAGCTCGATCTGCGTCTCCTCGCGCAGCTTCTTGTCGAGCGCGCCCAGCGGCTCGTCGAGCAGCAGCAGCTGCGGCCGCTTGGCCAGGCTGCGCGCCAGCGCCACGCGCTGCTGCTGGCCGCCGGAGAGCTGGTGCGGCTTGCGCTTGGCGTACTTGCCGCAGCTGCACCAGCTTGAGCATCGCCTCGACGCGCTCGGCGATCTCGTCCTTGGGCATGCCGTCGCGCTTCAGGCCGAAGGCGATGTTGTCCCACACCGTCAGGTGCGGGAACAGCGCGTAGGACTGGAACATCATGTTGATCGGCCGCTCGTAGGGCGGCAGCCCGGCCAGGTCCTGGCCGTCGAGGACGATGCGGCCCGAGGTCGGCGTCTCGAAGCCGGCCAGCATGCGCAGCAGGGTGGTCTTGCCGCAGCCCGAGGAGCCGAGCAGCGCGAAGATCTCGCCCTTGTGCGATGTCGAGGCTGACGTGGTTGACGGCCATCGTAGCCGCTGCCGAAGTCCTTGACGACGTCGCTGGATCTGCAGGTAGGCCGGGGCGGCCGCTGCCTGGTTGCATCGGTGCTTCCGAGTCGCTCGGGTCGTACGGCGCGGCGGCCTCAGAGGCCGGTCTTGAAGGTGGTGTAGATGCGCGTCATGGCCCGGCGCGAGTCGTTGGTGAGCGCTCCGGGCAGGCCCATCTTCTTCATGTCGTCGTCGGTGCAGGAAGACGGTCGGGTTGTTGGCCACCTCGGGCTTGACGAACTTGCTTCGAGGCCTTGTTCGGGTTGGCGTAGAAGACCTTGTTGGTCAGGCTGGCATCGACCTCGGGGCGCAGGATGTAGTTGATCCACTTGTGGGCGTTGCCCGGGTGCGGCGCGTCGGCCGGGATGGCCATCGTGTCGAAGAACAGGATGCCGCCGGTCTTCGGGCATCAGGCACTGCGATGTTCTGGCCGGTCTTGCCTTCGATGGCGCGCTGCTTGGCGATGTTGATGTCGCCCGACCAGCCGAGCGCCACGCAGATCGAGCCGTTGGCCATGTCGTTGATGTAGCCGGACGAGCTGAACAGCGTGACGTAGGGGCGGATCGACTTGAGCAGCTCGGCGGCCGCCGCGTAGTCGGCCGGGTTCTTGCTGATAGGCCGGCTTGCCCAGGTAGTGCAGCGCGGCCGGGCACGATCTCGGTGGCCGAGTCGAGGAAGCGACACGCCGCAGGACTTGAGCTTGCGACATGTACTCGGGCTTGAAGACCAGGTCCCAGGCGTTGTCGGGCATCGGCATGTCGCCGAGCGCCGCCTTCACCTTGTCGACGTTGATGCCGACCGTGGTGAAGCCCCACATCCAGTCGACCAGGTACTGGTTGCCCGGATCCATCTGCGCCAGCTGCGCCTGTGATGGCCGGGTCGAGGTTCTTCAGGTTCGGCAGCTGCGCCTTGTCGAGCTTGCGCAGCAGGCCGCCGTCGATCTGGATCTTGGCCCAGTAGGACGAGGGCACGACGATGTCGTAGCCGGTCTTGCCGGCCACCAGCTTGGCGTGCAGGATCTCGTTGCTGTCGAAGTTGTCGTAGCGGACCTTGATGCCGGTTTCCTTCTCGAAGTTGGCGATCGTGTCGTCGGCGATGTAGTCCGACCAGTTGTAGATGTTGAGGACCTTCTCCTCCTCCTGCGCGCGAAGGGTGCCGGCAAGATGCGAGCGCCAGTACGCCGCAGCGAGAGCCAAGGGCACGCAACGAGACATGCGTTTGACCATGATCGAGAAACCTCCAGGGTATGGGGATGGGGGGCGAAAGTGATGGCTGCAGTCTAGGCAGTGTCCGTCGGGCGGCAATTGGGGCGAACTCCGTGCCAAGGGTGCGCGTCAGCGCTCACCAGCCGCGCGCGCGCACGTCGGCCAGCGTCAGGTCCAGGCAACGCGCGGATCAGCGCCACCATCTCGTCGATCTGCGCGTGCGTGATGACCAGCGGCGGCGCGATGATCATGCGGTCGCCGACGGCGCGCATGATCAGGCCGTTGCCGAAGCAGTGGCCGCGGCAGACCATGCCGACTTCGAGCTCGGCCGCGAACGGTGTGCCGCGGCCGTCACCGCCGGCCTTGTCCTTCACGAGCAGCAGCGGCGCCCATCAGGCCGCAGGTCTGCGCCTCGCCGACCAGCGGGTGCTCGGCGAGCTGCTCGAAGTGCCTTCGCAAGATAGGGGCCGACGTCGTCGCGCACCCGCTCGACCAGGCCTGCTCGCTGCATCAGCCGGATGTTGGCCAGCGCCACCGCGCAGGCCACCGGGTGGCCGGAGTAGGTGTAGCCGTGGTTGAACTCGCCGCCTTGCTCGATCAGCACCTTGGCGACGCGGTCGCCGACCATCACGCCGCCGAGCGGGATGTAGCCCGAGGTCACGCCCTTGGCGAAGGTCATCAGGTCGGGCTTGAAGCCGAAGCGTCTCGCAGCCGAACCAGTGCCCGGTGCGGCCGAAGCCGCAGATGACCTCGTCGGAGACCAGCAGGATGCCGTACTTGTCGCAGATGCGCTGGATTTCGGGCCAGTAGGTGGCGGGCGGAACGATCACGCCGCCGGCGCCCTGCACCGGCTCGCCGATGAAGGCGGCGACCTTGTCGGCGCCGATCTCGAGGATCTTCGCTTCGAGCCAGCCGGCGGCCTTGAGGCCGAACGCGTCGCGGCGTCATGCCGGCTGGCCGTGCTCGAACCAGTACGGCTGCTCGATGTGCACGATGCCCGGAATCGGCAGGCCGCCCTGCGCGTGCATGCCGCTCATGCCGCCGAGCGAGGCGCCGGCCATCGTCGAGCCGTGGTAGGCGTTGTTGCGGCTGATGATCACCTGCGCTGCGGGCTGGCCCAGCACGTCCCAGTAGCGGCGCACCATGCGCACGATGGTGTCGTTGCCTTCCGAGCCGGAGCCGGAAAAGAAGACATGCTGGAACTGCGGCGGCGTCACCTCGGCCAGCAGCTCGGCCAGTTCGATCGCCGGCGGCGTGGCGGTCTGGAAGAAGCTGTTGTAGAACGGCAGCTCCTTCATCTGCCGCGTCGCCGCGTCGATCAGCTCGTTGCTGGCCGTAGCCGACATTGACGCACCACAGCCCGCACATCGCGTCGAGGATCTTCTTGCCGTCGCTGTCCCACAGATAGATGTTGTCGGCGCGCGTGATGACGCGCGAGCCTTGCTGGCCAGCGCCTTGAAGTCGGTGAACGGGTGCAGGAAGTGCGCCGCGTCGGCCGCCTGCCATTCTGCGTGGTGTCGTGCGGTCGATGGCGCTCATGGTCGCTGGTCGCTCAAACGTGCAAGAGCAGGTGCTCGCGCTCCCAGGGCGAGATCACCTTCATGAACTCGGCGTACTCGATCTCCTTGACCTCGGTGTAGACGGTGACGAACGAGTCGCCGAGCACTTCGGCCAGATCCTTCTCGTCGCGCAGCAGGCCGAGCGCCTCGCCCAGGCTGCGCGGCAGCTGGAAGTCACCCAGGTAGGCGTCGCCCTTGCATTCGGCCGACGGGCTCGATGCGGTTCTTCATGCCGAGGTAGCCGCAGGCCAGCGTGGCGGCCAGCGCCAGCGTACGGGTTGGCGTCGGCGCCGATCACGCGGTTCTCGATGCGCCGCGCGGCCGCCGTGGCCACCGGCGAGCGGATGCCGACGGTGCGGTTGTCGGTGCCCCACTGGATGTTGATCGGTGCCGCGTTCGAGCGCACCAGGCGGCGGTACGAGTTGACGTACGGCGCGAACAGCGCCATCGCCGCCGGCACGTAGCTTCTGCAGGCCGCCGATGTACCAGTAGAACTCCTTGCTCGGCGTGCCGTCGTCGTTGCTGAAGATGTTCTTGCCCGGTCTGCTTGTTGACGATGCTCTGGTGCATGTGCATCGCGCTGCCCGGCTCGTCGGCGATCGGCTTGGCCATGAAGGTGGCGAACATGTCGTGGCGCATCGCCGCCTCGCGCACGGTGCGCTTGAAGAAGAACACCTCGTCGGCCAGCCCCAGCGGGTGGTCGTGGAAGAAGTTGATCTCCATCTGCCCGGCGCCGACCTCGTGGATCAGCGTGTCGACGTTCGAGCTCCATCTTTTCGCAGTAGTCGTAGACGTCCTCGAACAGCGGGTCGAACTCGTTGACCGCGTCGATCGAGTAGGCCTGGCGCGAGGTCTCGGCGCGGCCGCTGCGGCCGATCGGCGGCTTCAGCGGCATGTCGGGGTCGGTGTTGCGCGCCACCAGGTAGAACTCGAGTTCGGGCGCCACCACCGGGTTCCAGCCTTCGGCGTCGTACAGGTCGCACACGCGGCGCAGCACCGAGCGCGGCGCGAAGGGCACCAGCTTGCCGTCCCTGTCGAAGCAGTCGTGGATCACCTGCGCCGTCGGGTCGGCGGCCCAGGGCACGATGCGCACCGTGCTCGGGTCGGGCTGCAGGTGCATGTCGCGGTCGGTCGGGCTGATGACGTCGTAGTACGGCCCTTCTTCGGGGAACTCGCCGGTCACGCCCATCGCCACCACCGCTTCGGGCAGGCGCATGCCGCGGTCTTCGGTGAACTTCTCGCGCGGCAGGATCTTGCCGCGCGCCACGCCGGTGAGGTCGGGCACGAGGCACTCGATCTCGGTCACGCGGCGTTCGTTGAACCAGTTCTCGAGGTCGCTGAATGTGAAGTGTTCTCGCACGGCCATGGCGCGTCGGACCTCGTTGGGTCCTGTCTCGTCGGTTCGGTATCTGGCCTGGCAGGCGGCGCCGAAGGCGCGCAGCAGCTGCATCGAGACCGGGTTCTCCGCGGCCTGCCACTCGGGGTGCCACTGCACGCACAGATTGAAGCCCGGCGCACCGGATCGGGAAAAGGCCTCGACCAGGCCGTCCGGCGCCCGCGCCTCGACGCGCAGGCCGTCGGCCAGCCGGTTCACGCCCTGGCCGTGGACCGAGTTGACCTCGAAGTGCTCGCGGTCGAGGATGCGCGAGCACGCCGCCGGGCACGACGGTGACACTCGTGCGCGCAGCCGTACTGCACTGCGGCCGGCGCATCATCGTCGGCACGGTGGTCTGTCGGCCCGGCACCTCCTGCACGGCCTGGTGCAGGGTGCCGCCGAGCGCGACGTTGGCTTCCTGGAAGCCACGGCAGATGGCGAGCAGCGGCATGCCGCGCGCCAGAGCCTTGCGGGATCAGCGGCAGGGTCCAGTCGTCGCGCTCGGGGTCGAGCGGCAGACTCGGGGTCGTGCACGTCTTCGCCGAAGTGGCTGCGGGTGCACGTTGGACGGCGAGCCGGTCAGCAGCACGCCGTCGGCCAGGTCGAGCAGCGCATCGATCTCGTCGGCGTCGGCGCTGGGCACGACCAGCGGCAGGCAGCCGGCCAGGCGCACCGCATCGATGTACTTCTTGCCGGCGACGTGGAACGGGTGCTCGCCGAGCTGCGGTTGCAGGCCGGCACCAGCACGATCGGGTTTGGCGGTGCTGGTGCGCGTGCTCACAGCATGTCCCTCAGTCGGTAGTACGCCATGCCCAGCACCAGCGCCGGCGTGCGCAGCAGCGCCGCCGGGGAACGGCCGGTGGCGGATGCGGGCGAAGGTGTCGAAGCGCTCGGCATCGCCGGCGATCGCTTCGGCCACGAGCTTGCCGGCCAGGCCGGTCAGCGCCAGGCCGTGGCCGGAGAAGCCTTGCAGGTAGTAGACGTTGGGCGCGCGCTCGCCATCGGCAGGCAGGCGGCCGAAATCGGGCGCGCGGTTCATCGAGATGTCGACGAAGCCGCCCCAGGCGAAGTCGATCCTGGTGCCCTGCCAGTTGCGGGAAGGTGCGCACCATGCGCGCCTGCATGCTGTCGGCCAGGTTCCGCGGCGTGACCGTGCTGTAGCTGACGCGCCCGCCGTAGAGCATGCGGTGATCGACCGTGGGGCGGAAGTAGTCGAGCACGAAGTTGGTGTCGCAGACGGCCGACCCCGACGGGATCAGCGATGCCGCGAGCGCCGGGTCGAGCGGCTCGGAGGCGACGATGTAGGTGCCGACCGGCATGATGCGGCGCTCGAGCATCGGCGCCAGGCCGTGCAGGTAGACGTTGCCGGCGAGCAGCACATGCCGGGCGCGCACTGCGCCATGTTCGCTGCGCAAGGTCGCCACCGGCCCGTGCACGATCGCCCTGACCGCCGAGTCCTCGAAGATGCGCACGCCGAGCGAGGCCGCCGCGCGCGCCAACGCCGAGGCTGTATTTCAGCGGATGCAGGTGCCCGGAGCGAGGGTCGTGCACGCCGCTGTGAAAGCGCGGGCTGGCGATCCAGCGCGGCATCGTGGCGGCGTCGATCCACTCGAGCGGGTAGCCGTAGTCTCGGCCATGCGGTCGCGCCAGCGGCGCAGCTCGCGCGCCTTGCGCGCGTTGACGGCCAGGCCGAGGTAGCCGTCGCGCCAGTCGCAATCGATGGCGAAGCGTGCGCAGCGCTGGCGGATCAGGTCGAGGGCCTCGATCGTCATGTCCCACACTCGGCGTGCGGCATCCAGGCCGAGTTGCGGCTCGATCACGTCCTGGTCGCAGGCCAGGCCGTCAATCGCCTGCCCGCCGTTGCGCCCGCAGGCGCCCGAGCCGACCTCGCGCGCCTCGAGCAGCACCACCGAGAAGCCGCGATCGGCCAGCTCGATGGCTGCCGACAGCCCGGCCAGTCCGCCGCCGACGATGGCCACGTCGCACTCGCCAATGTCGACCTTGCAGGGCCGAATAGCCCTGCGTGCGCGGCGCAGTGGCGGCGTAGTACGAGTGGCGCGTCAGGTCGCGATCGGGTCGAGCAGGGACATAAGGTATGCGCTAGGCAAGCTTCCTTCGTGGGTAGGGGGGTCGTAGGTGGCGTCTCAGGCACAACGCTTGATGGCCGCGCCCAGCACGTGCCGACGATCTGGTCGATGTGCGTGCTCTCGATGATCAGCGGCGGCGACAGCGCGACGTGTCGCCGGTGGTGCGGATCAGCACGCCGTGCTCCCAGCAGTCGAGGAAGACGTCGAACGCGCGCTTGCCCGGCTCGCCGGGCGATCGGGGCCAGTTCGATGCCGCCGACCAGGCCGATGTTGCGGATGTCGATCACGTTCGGCAGGCCCTTCAGCGAATGCAGGGCGTCGTCGAAGTAGCCCATCGAGTTGCGCGCGCGCGTCAGCAGGCCTTCGTCGGCATAGGTGTCGAGCGTGCCCAGCGCCGCGGCGCAGGCCAGCGGGTGCGCCGAGTAGGTGTAGCCGTGGAAGAACTCGATCAGGTGCTCGGGCCCGTTCATGAACGCGTCGTGGATCTTGTTGCTGGCGAACACCGCGCCCATCGGCACGCAGCCGTTGGTGATGCCCTTGGCCACCGTCATCAGGTCGGGCGTGACGCCGAAGGTCTGCGCCGCGAACGGCGGGCCGATGCGGCCGAAACCGGTGATGACCTCGTCGAAGATCAGCAGGATGCCGTGCTTGTCGCAGATCGCGCGCAGGCGCTGCAGGTAGCCCTTGGGCGGCAGCAGCACGCCGGTGGAGCCGGCCACCGGCTCGACGATCACCGCGGCGATGGTCGATGCATCGTGCAGCGCGACCAGGCGCTCGAGATCGTCGGCCAGTTCGGCGCCGTGCTCGGGCAGGCCGACCGAGAAGGCGTTGCGCGCCAGGTCGTGCGTGTGGCGAATGTGGTCGACGCCGGCCAGCAGGGTGCCGAACATCTTGCGGTTGGCGACGATGCCGCCGACCGAGATGCCGCCGAAGTTGACGCCGTGGTAGCCGCGCTCGCGGCCGATCAGCCGGGTGCGCGAGCCTTCGCCGCGCACGCGGTGGTAGGCGATGGCCATCTTCAGCGCCGTCTCGACCGCCTCGGAGCCCGAGTTGGTGTAGAAGACCTTGTCCAGGCCGGCGGCGTGATCTTGACCAGCTGCTCGGCCAGCTCGAAGGCCTTCGGGTGCGCCATCTGGAACGGCGGCGCGAAGTCCATCTCGGCCGCCTGCTCGGCAATGGCCTGCACGATCTTCGGCCGCGCGTGGCCGGCGTTGACGCACCACAGGCCGGCCACGCCGTCGAGGATCTGGCGGCCCTCGGGGGTCCAGTAGTGCATGCCCTTGCTCTTGGCCAGCATGCGTGGCGCCTTCTTGAACTGGCGGTTCGCGGTGAACGGCATCCAGTAGGCGTCCATGTTCTTGGCCATGGGGTTCTCCGTGAATTTCGACACGCGAGCGGGTGCCGTGCACTGCGCCCTGCAACCCTAACAGTCTATGCAATGGCATGCGCAATTAGGTTGCGCAATCGACGCGGGCTTTCCCGCTGATTCGCAACATAATGCGAATATAGAACTCGCTGGAGACATTAAATGCGATCAACCGGCAAATCGGTGCAATTGGATGCGATAAACATCGCGATCCTGAACGAGTTGCAGGCCGATGGCCGGCTCTCCAACCTGCAGTTGGCGCAGCGGGTACACCTGTCCACTTCGGCCTGCCTGCGGCGCGTCAAGCAACTCGAAGAGGCCGGCGTGATCGCCCGCTACGTCGCGCTGTTGAACGCCAAAGCCGTGGGCCAGCATGGCACCAGTTTCACCATCGTCAACCTCGAGACCTTGACCAGCCCGATGCTCGAAGCCTTCGAAAGCGCGGTTCGTGACGAGCCGCGCGTGCTCGACTGCTATTACGTGGCCGGCAGCAACGACTACCTGATCCGCTTCACGTACCGCGACGCCGAAGACCTGGAGCGCTTCCACACCGAGGTGCTGATGCGCCTGCCCGGCGTGATGCGTTCGAACTCGATGCTGGTGTTGCGCACGGTGAAGAAGACCACCGCGCTGCGGCTATAGCGACTGCTTCAAGGCACCGCGATCCGGCTGCACAGGTAGGTCCAGACGAAGCTGGCCGCGGCATAGCTCGTCAGCTCGGCGTGGTCGTAGGGCGGCGCCACTTCGACGCAGTCCATGCCCACGCAGTGAACGCCATGCAAGCCTTCGAGCAGGCTCAGCACCTGGTTGGTCGTCATGCCGCCGGGCTCGGGCGTGCCGGTGCCGGGCGCGAAGGCCGGGTCCAGGCAATCGACGTCGAGGCTGACGTACAGCGGTGGCGCGCCATGCGCCGCAAGGCGTGCACGCAGCGCATCGAGCACGGGTGCCAGCTGCGCCGGGCTTTCCAGTCCACGCAGGTCGCGCGCGGTGTAGATCAGGCCGCCCTGGTCGCGCACGTATTCGCGCGCCTCGCGCTCGCCGGCCGAGCGGAGGCCGATCTGCATGAAGCACTCCTTGACGACCAGCCCTTCGGTGATCGCTTCATGGACCCAGGTGCCATGACCGCTGGGCTCGCCGAAGTGGTCGCGCCAGGTGTCGCAATGGGCATCGAAGTGCAGCACCGCCAGCGGCCGACCCAGGTGTGCGCGGTAGGCACGCAGCAGCGGCAGCGTGATCGAATGGTCGCCGCCGAGCCAGACCATGTGGTGCCTGGCCAGCAGCGGCGCAAGCAGTGGCGCCATCGCTTCGCGCATCGCAGTCAGGCTGGTGTTGGGCAGCGGCAGGTCGCCCGCATCGCCGAGTTGCCCGAGTGGCGTGACGTTGAAGTGCGGGTGGATGCCGTCGCACAGCATGTGGCTGGCCTGCCGGATCGCGCGCGGCCCGAAGCGTGCTCCCGGGCGGTTTGTGGTCGAGCCGTCCCAGGCGATGCCGGCCACGGCGTAGGGCTGGCGCGCTGCGTCCGGGGCCTTCATGAACGTGTTGTCGGCGGTGAAGGCAAAACCGGTCATGGGCAGCGCGGGCGTGCAGGTGAGGGCGCGGCGATCATACGCAGCGCGTTCACGAGGCACTGGATTTCGCGTGCACGAATACGCGTTTCATATTGCGAAAGGCTTGCCGCCGCAGCCGCGCCCTGCCGTTTTGTACATGAAAAGTGCGTCTCATATCGTGGTATACAATGCGTAAGTACATGATTTACAAGACAAACATTTTTTGTCTTCTATAAGACATAAGTCATCACAGTAAGGAAAGCCGGGTTACGCTGTGCTCATCGATTTCGCGTTTTCAACACCCTCAAGGAGCCCTCGATGACGCAACCGACCCGTGAACAGCAAGCCGCCGCCCTCGAAAAGGACTGGGCCGAGAACCCGCGCTGGAAGGGCATCAAGCGCGGCTACAGCGCCGCCGACGTGGTGCGCCTGCGCGGCTCGCTGCCGATCGAGCACACGCTGGCGCAACGCGGCGCCGAGAAGCTGTGGAACCTGGTCAACACCGAGCCCTTCGTCAACACGCTCGGCGCGCTGACCGGCAACCAGGCCATGCAGCAGGTCAAGGCCGGCTTGAAGGCGATCTACCTGTCGGGCTGGCAGGTGGCCGGCGACGCCAACGAGCAACGGCGAGATGTACCCCGACCAGTCGCTGTACTCGGTCGACTCGGTGCCCAAGGTCGTCAAGCGCATCAACAACACCTTCGCGCGCGCCGACCAGATCCAGTGGAGCGAAGGCAAGAACGACATCGACTACTTCGCACCCATCGTGGCCGATGCCGAAGCCGGCTTCGGCGGCGTGCTCAACGCCTTCGAACTGATGAAGGCGATGATCGATGCCGGCGCCGCCGGCGTGCACTTCGAAGACCAGCTGGCCTCGGTGAAGAAGTGCGGCCACATGGGCGGCAAGGTGCTGGTGCCGACGCGCGAAGCCGTGGCCAAGCTGGTGGCGGCGCGCCTGGCGGCCGACGTGATGGGCATGCCGACGATCCTGCTGGCGCGCACCGATGCCGAAGCGGCCGATCTGGTGACCAGCGACGTCGACGACAACGACAAGCCGTTCCTGACCGGCGAGCGCACCGTCGAAGGCTTTTACCGCACGCGCAACGGCCTCGAGCAAGGCGATCAGCCGCGGCCTGGCCTACGCGCGCATACGCCGACCTGATCTGGTGCGAGACCGGCAAGCCCGACCTGGCCTTCGCCAAGGCCTTCGCCGACGCGATCCACGCCAAGTTCCCGGGCAAGCTGCTGGCCTACAACTGCTCGCCCGAGCTTCAACTGGAAGAAGAACCTCGACGACGCGCACGATCGCCAAGTTCCAGCGCGAGCTGGGCGCCATGGGCTACAAGTTCCAGTTCATCACGCTGGCCGGCTTCCACAGCCTGAACTACTCGATGTTCGAGCTGGCCCACGGCTACGCGCGCAACAACATGAGCGCCTTCGTCGAGCTGCAGGAGAAGGAGTTCGCCGCCGCCGAGAAGGGCTTCACCGCCGTGAAGCACCAGCGCGAAGTCGGCACCGGCTACTTCGACGCGGTGACCACGACGATCGAGCGGCAGTCGTCGACCGCCGCGCTGAAAGGCTCGACCGAAGACGAGCAGTTCTTCGACCAGAAGCACGGCTGAGCGCGCACACGTAGAGGGGGTGGGCGGCGGCGCGGGGCGCTGCCTACCTTCGTTAAGATTGTCCGGGACAACCTCTGCAGTTGCCTAGTCATGGCACGGCGTTTCCCAGCCTTGCGCTTGCAACGCCAAGTCAAGTGCTTGCAATGGAGCCAACGGCGTGCACGCATTGACGATCCGCTTACCTGACGATATGTACGAGCGCCTGAAGGCGACGTCAACGCGGCATGGCATCAGCGTGAACCAGCTGATCTGCGACATGGCGGCCGTGCTGTTGGACGACCTTGATATTGAAATTCAGTTCCACACACGCGCTGACCGCGGACTCGGGAATACTGCGCAGGGCGTTGCGTTGTTGCGCAAGGCAAAGTGGCGGCAGCGCTGGCCACCGTGGCGCACGGTTACGTAGCGCGCAATTCTGGCAGGCACAAGAAATTGCCGCATCAAGTGCGCTGAGCCGCCTCAGTACTTGCTTCGAGTTCTGACCGGCTCCCCGACCCGGTCAATGCTGAGAATTGGAATGTCGCATCACTCTTTGGATAACCGCTCGATATCGAACCAGCGCGATCGTCCAGCATTGCCCGTTCAATGACAGCTACGCAGCGTGAGCTGCCGGTCGCGGCTGGCGGGCGTATTCACGCTCACCGCCATCAAGCGGTCGTTCGGCCTGGCCACCAGCGCAGATCCAAGCGGCGGCTCTACGAGGTACAGCCGACCCCGGGTGCCTGAGCGGCAAGTCGCGCAACGCCGTTGACTGCTTCCCTGCCGCGCGAACTCGCAGTCCCGACCCCCTGCTGCCAGTCGGCGGATCGAAATGCTGGCGGCAAAGCTGACATTGCCGCCTGGCCGCAAGGCCTTTCCTTTGGCCTCGCGGTGATAGGGCCCTCCTTCGACCGGGTTCTGTCATGCGCGCGGCCCCGCAGGCGCCGCACCGCGTGACGCCGATCTCAATGATGCGGTCACGGCCTCACGAGGGTCGATCGTCACCTGTGGTGGCCACTCACCACTTCATCTCGCCCTTGTTCACCTTGGCGCCGATCTCCAGCGCGATGCCCAGGCCCGCGTCGGGGTAGGCCTTCTTCATCGCTTCGATCAGCGCGCCGCTGTTGGCGGCCTTGGGCAGTTCCTGCTCATAGCGCGCCAGGTAGGCCTGGCTCCAGGCGAGCTGCGAGGCGTCGTGCTTCTGGCCCGGAAGGCTGTGGCCCGGGATCACGGTCACGGGTTGCAGCGCGGCCATGGTGCCGAGCTTCTTCGCCCAGTCGGCGCGCTCCTGCACGCTCTGCGCATCGGCGGTCCACAGGTGCAGCCCGGCGTACACGTTCACGCCGCCGGCGATCGTCTTGATCGACGGGATCCACACGTAGCTGCGGTGCGGCTGGCTGTCGTCCAGCCCGCGGATCTCGAGGGTCTGGTCTTCCAGCGCGATCGTGTTGCCCGCCAGCACCTCGGGCAGCGGCACGCTCTTCGGCGCGTTGGCGCCCATGCGCGGGCCCCAGACCTGCAGCTTGGTCGGCCAGCGTCGCCTCGATCTTCTTCAGCGTGGGGGCCGTGGTCACGACCTTGGCGTCGGGGAAGTACTGCTTGATCACCTCGATGCCGAAGTAGTAGTCGGGATCGGCCTGGCTGATGTAGACGGTCTTCAGCGTCTTCTTGCTGTCCAGCACCATCGCGGCAATGCGCAGCGCGTCGGCACGCGTGAAGCCGGTGTCGAGCAGCACCGCATCGGTCTTGCCGGCCACCAGCACGGCGTTGACGTGGAAGCTCGCGCCGTCCGCGTTGTAGACCTGCACGGTCAGCGGCGGGGCCGACTGCGCGGCCGCGTCGGTCGCGACGATGCCCAGCGTCATCGCTGCGGGCAGGAGGGCCAGGGACAAGGTCTTGAAGGTCTTCATCGGGTGCTCCATCGGGGTCGGTTGTCGATGGGCAGACTCTATTGAATCGAACGAAGTGGATAAACTCCGCTTCGTTCAATAGATTGTCAACTTCGATCGATTCAATCCATGGACCATCTGAGCGCCATCCGCACCTTCATCGAGATCGCTGACCAGGGCAGCCTGACCCGCGCCGCCGACACGCTGGACCTGTCGCGCGCCATGGTCAGCCGCCATCTCGAAGGCCTGGAGCGGTGGCTGGGTGCGCGGCTGCTGCATCGCACGACGCGCCGCGTGAGCCTGAGCGAGGCCGGACATGGAGGCGCTGCCCCGCCTGCGCCAGATGCTCGAACTGGCCGCCGACCTGCAGGCCGTGTCGGGTGCGCGCCGGACCGAGCCCACGGGCAAGCTGCGCATCACGACCAGCCTGTCGTTCGCGATGTCGTGCCTCACGCAGGCGATCGTGGACTTTCAGGGTCGGCACCCGCGCATCGAGGTCGAACTCGTTGACCGTGGACCGGGCGGTCGACCTGGTCGGCGAACGGATCGACCTGGCCGTTCGCATCACCAATCGCCTGGACGATGGCGTGGTGGCGCGCAGGCTCGCGAGTTGCCGTTCGGTGCTCTGTGCGTCGCCGGCCTACCTGAAGCGGCGCGGCCACCCGAAGCGACCGGAAGACCTCAAGTCGCACGACTGCATCACCCACGCCTTTGGCACCCGCGCCGAGTACCGCCTCGGTCAGGCGGGCCGTTTGACGACCCTGGCCGTCACGGGCCCGCTGTCGGGCAACGAAACCGCGGTACTGCGGCAGGCAGCGCTGGCCGGCGCCGGCATCGCGATGCTGCCCACCTACTTCGTCGGCGACGAACTCACGCGGGGTACGCTGGTGCGCGTGTTGCCGGACCACGAGCCCGAACCGCTGGGCATCCACGCCGTGTACCTGTCGCGCCAGCACCAGCCCCTGCCGCTCAAGCTGTTGATCGACTTTCTGGCCGAACGCTTTGGCGGTGACGTCGCGCCTTGGGACCGGCAGCGGCAACGCCTGCAAGACCACGCAGCGCTGGCCGGAGCGCCCGACGCTGACCCATCGGGCCATTGATCAGCGTCTTCGTTGGGGACGCGCACTGATCGCGCGTGCGCAGTTCGCACGTCCGAAGAGCCGCCCTTCAGGGGTGTCCGCCAGTGGCCGGCAGTGTGAGTACGAAACGGCGCCAGGAAGCTGACAGCCGTCCAGCCGATATGCCCCGGTTGTCGGACGCGGCCCGGGCCGCCGCAAAGGGTTGTGTCGCCCGGCAGGCGGACATCTCCTGCCGGGCGGCAGTAAACGCGTGGCGATCAGATCTCAGTCTGCTCGGAGATCTCCAAGGCGTCGTCCACCTCGATGCCGAGGTACCTCACGGTCGACTCAAGCTTGCGATGCCCGAGCAGCAACTGCACGGCACGCAGGTTCTTCGTGCGCCGATAGATCAGCGTCGCCTTGGTTCGCCGCATCGAGTGCGTGCCGTAGTCTGCGGGATCAAGTCCGAGTTCCTCGACCCAGCCTTCGAGGATTCGAGCGTACTGCCGCGTCCCCAGATGTGGCGAGTCGTGAATGCGACTCGGGAACACAAAGTCCTCGGACTTCAGCCCGCGCTTGCTTGATCCACTTCTGCACGGCGTCGCGGGTCGCCGGCGTGATCTCGAACTGCACCGGGCGCTGGGTCTTGTGCTGCATCACCACGGCGCGAGATGCCACCTGGTCGCCGTGGCAGATGTCCCGGACCTTGAGGCCGACCAGGTCGCAGCCGCGCAGCTTGCTGTCGATTCCCAGGTTGAAGAGTGCAAGCTCGCGCACCCGGTTTTCCATCTGGAGGCGGACTCGGAGCGCCCAGATGTCCTTGAGCTTGAACGGCGCCTTCTGGCCGACGATCTTGCCCTTGTTCCATGGCTCGCGATGAACAGCGTTGGCATACGGATCCCATGATGGACTCCCATCAAGTTGAGGGCCAACGAAGATGCACCCGTGCGACACGGCGACATTTGCCACTGCTCAAGTGGGCAGCATCTCAGGCCGGATGGCAGCTTCCTGGCGCCGTTTCGTACTCACGCTCGCGGCCAGTTCCAGTCATTGGACTGATCGGAAGATCGCGACGCCGATGACCGGTGTCATGGTGCAGCCGCCATAGAGCGACGGCCGCTCAAACGCGACTGTTCTCCAAATCAGTCGCTCACCATCTCGTGGCGCTGGTCGGAACGCGATGCAGGCCGTAGGTCCACGGTTCGATCAGCCGAACTGGCGCTGCCGACACCACGCCGTCCGTTGTCGGCGCTACTTGCCCAACGTAATGCCGTCACTTGACGCCATAGGCCGGGCCCAACGGCCGTCGCGGTCGCTTGTTGAGCGATGAGTGCACCAGCGGCGCACCTTGGCGAAGCCGCACACAGTCCCCACTGCGACGAGCGCGAGGGTGCCGAGCATGGCCAACGCGTGAACTGCCACGGCCGCCAGCGCGAGCAGCAGCGACCCTGAAGCCGTGATCTCGCGCGCCGGTGAGTTGCTAAGGCACAGTGGCACGAGAGCAGGCACAAGCATCATTCCGCTGCCATGCGCGGTGGAGGCGACGAAGGACCAGAGCGCCATGCCGATGCGGCCGGTCGCCGTGGTCGAATCGGATGGCTTGCCGAGCATGGCGCGACGACCCGGCCCGCGGAAGAAGAGCATCAAGACGAAGACGAGGACGGCAGCGCCCATCACGGGACGCGCCCAATCCTCCATCACGTGCCCAAGCGCCACCGCCGCAGCGACCATAACCACTGACGCCGCGTGGCCCACGCCGATCGGCAGCAGCGCGCGCAGGGCCTGGCGCCGATCGCGCGAGCGCACGCCGCCACGCGGCGGCGAGCGAGCCAGCCGGTGGCGGGGTTCAGGCCATGGAGGGCGCCGACTCCCGCGACCGCCAGCCAGGGCCAGAGGCTCGCCATGACGTCGCTCGCGCTCGGCGGTCGACGCGCCTCAGGCCTTCTGGCCGCAGCACGCGCCGGCGGCAGGCGCGGGCTCGTAGCGGTCGTGGTGGCGCACCCACTCCATCTTGTTCGGCACGTCGCGCTCGTCGCGGCCCTTCGGCACGAGATCGAGCATGTTGTAGGTGCCCATCATCACTTCCACGCCGCGGCCGAAGGTCGAGTAGGTGTGGAAGACCTCGCCGGCGTCGTCCTTGACAGAAGACGCTGATGCCCGGCGCTTCCGTGGCCGGGAAGGCGCGTCAGGCCGTAGTTGTAGTAGACCTCGCCGTCGACGCGATCCTCGGGCGCGAAGCTGACGTGGAAGTCGTGGTTGAAGTCGTTGCCGACGACGACACCCAGCGCGAACTTCCAGCCCATGCGCTGCCTGAAGCGCTCGATCTCGGCCAGCGGCGCGCGCGAGACGGCGACGAACGAGACGTCGCGCTGCGCCAGGTGCACGGTCATGCCGTCGAGGTGGTCGGCCATGAACGAGCAGCTCGGGCAGCCCTGCTCCCAGCCCGGGCCGAGCATGAAGTGCTGCACCAGCAGCTGGCGCCGGCCCTGGAACAGGTCGGCCAGCGAGCGCCGGCCCTCGGGCGCGTCGAAGACGTAGTCCTTCTCGACGCGCTCCCAGGGCAGCGCGCGGCGCTCGCGGGCGATCTCGTCGCGCAGGCGGGACGAGCTCCTTCTCGCGCGCCAGCAGCGCCTTGCGCTCGGCGACCCAGAGGTCTGCGGCGGACGACGCGGATGGTGGTCGAGTTCGATGTCGGGGTGTCGATGGCCATGGTGGCCTTGCGGTGCAGTGGGCGGTGTTCATGATGCGAGCTGCTCCTGCCGACGGGACATCGCACATGGGGACTGTTCAGGCGGAGGCGGCGCTTCGGGCGGCGCACGGCGCGCACCTTGCCGCTGCCGCCGCCGCCGGCATAGAACAGATCGGCGCCGTCGGACTCGAGACCGCTCACGCCGATGCCGGGCGGCATCTCGAGCCGCTCGAGCACGGCGCCGCTTTTCGGGTCGATGCGGCGGATCTCGCTCTGCGTCGTCTTCCCAGGTGCCGTGCCACAGCTCGCCGTCGACCCACGTCACGCCGGTGACGAAGCGGTTCGATTCGATCGTGCGCAGCACCTTGCCGGTCGCGGGGTCGATCTGGTGGATCTTGCGGTCGCGGTACTGGCCGACCCACAGGCTGCCCTCGGCCCAGGCGAGGCCCGAGTCGCTGCCGCTGGCCGGGCGCGGGAATCGAGGCCACCACGCGGCCGGTGGCGGGATCGATCTTGTCGATGCGCGCCTCGGCGATCTGGTAGAGGTGCTTGCCGTCGAACGCGGTGCCGGCGTCGCCGGCGCGGTCGAAGCGTGCGCGTCGTCGTCGCCGCTTGCCGGGTCGAAGGCGATCAGCCGGGTACCGGTGGCGACCCAGACGCTGCTGGCCGTCGTGGCTCACGCCGTGCGACCTTGTTCGCGCCGGGGAAGGGGCCGTACTCGCGCACGATCTCGGCATCGCGCGGGTGCTCGGCTTCCAGGCGTTGTCTGAGGCTCATCGTCTGACTCCTTGCGGGTGCGCCGTGCTGGAAGGGCACCGTGCGGCGCATGGCAGGCAATCTACCCGAGCGGCAGCGCAGCGGGGAGTAACAAGATCGTCGTGAATCCGGCGAGCGGCGGCGCCAGCCAGCGCTGCGCCCGCGCCCGGCCGATCGAGCGCACGCGGCCCGCGGCCTCGAGCTCGGCGAGCGCGCGCTGCACGGTGCGCTGGCTGTCGCCGAGGGCGAGCGCCAAGGCCGAGGTCGACCAGGCGGCGCCGTCGGCCAGCAGCGCCACCAGCGTCGCCCTGCTCGCCGTCGATCGGCGGTACGAGCACGGCCGCCGCGCGACCGTCGCGCGGCTGCGAGCACGAAGCCGCGCGCGGTGGCCTCGATGCGCGGCGTGCGCGACGACCAAGGCCCTCAGCCGGCCGATCTCGACGCGCAGGCGCGCGCGATGCGTCTCGTCGGGCTGGCGCATGCGGAAGGCGCGGGCGATCAGCGCCTCGCGGTCGACGTCGCCCGGCCAGGCCTCGGCCAGGGCGCGCAGCAGCGTGAAGAGGATCGGCCGGCGCGCCAGCGGCAGCCAGGTTGCGCCCGCGCGCAGGCCGTGCCGGCAGGCGTCGACGACGAGATGCGCCCGAGTCCATCAGCGCGGCGACCTCGTGCAGGCGCAGCAGGCTGCCACGTCGCCTGCGACCCAGCGCCGCGCCGCAGGTCGGTCGAGTGCGGCCCGTGACTCCGCGACTTCGGCCTGCAAGGCCGGCACGCCAGCGCGTTCGGCGGCCGCCTGTGCGCGTGCGAGCGCGGCCTGCGCCGCCGCGATGTTCAGCGTGCGCAATGCCAGCTCGGCCCGCGTCAGCGAGGCCACGGCCTGCAGCAGACGGCGGCAAGCGCGTCGACGTCGACCGGCGCGAGGCCGCCGAAGCTTCTTCGAGCCGTCCGAGCAGCAGGCATTGGCGCGCCGCGATCAGCCGCGCCTGCACGGCGTTGGCGTGATCGCCCCGCGCCTCGAGCGTGGCCCGTGCGCCCGCCAGCGCGCGGGGCGAGGCGCTGAAATCGCGCATCGCCAGCGCCACCTCGGCCTCGGCCACGATGCAGCGTGCGCGCGCCAGCGCGTCGTGCGGGCCAAAGCCGCGCGCCGCGCGCCGCAACAGTTCGCGTGCGCGCGCATGCTCGCCGAGTTGCGCCATCGCGATGCCGCGCAGCGCCAGCGCCGGCGGGTCGTCGCGCAGCGCGACATGCTTGAGCGCCTGCAGCGCGTCGCCGGCGGCCAGGGCGCGGGCGGCGGCGAAGATGAAAGATTCCACGGGCGAAGACTACAGCCTCAGGGCGAGCATGGGCGCATGGGACCGCGGGCCGTCATCAACCCCACCGCGGTGGAGTTCTTCGGCCTTAGCGATAAGCGGCCAAGATCAATGTGCCACTCGAGAGATCGAATTCTCAGCCGAAAGTAGACTGACGTTGATTTCCCACCGACAGTGCCGACCAGCTTTGATCACGAAAGCTGGGTGGCCCGACCGCCGCCCGTCACGAGTGCCCGCAAGCGGCCGGCAGTGTGTAGTCGGCGTTGTCGCCGCAAGCTGACCTTGGCAGGCAATGACCGCTCGCGCCGAGCGGCAGCTTCCTGGGGGAACTGCGAACTGGCGCTGCCGGCCAGGAGCGGACCGTCGCATCGCGCTCCCTAGGCGCCCGCGAATGCGCGGAAGGCGGGCATTCGCTGGGTCGACCGGGCGGCACGACCACGCTGTACATTGGCAAGCGGCGCACCGGGCAGGTTCGCTCCGGATTGATCACTGCATGCGAGGCCAGGGATGTGCCGCCGCGCGAGCACAGCGCCGCAACACGCGACCGTGTACACATCACCTAGAGGAAGTCGTGACCGAGCAAACCGTTGCGTTCGACTATGCCGAGACGGGTTCCGGCCCAACCCTGCTGTTCCTACCCGGGAGCTTCGGCGCGGGCACGGGCTGGAAAGCGGTCATGGGGTATCTCGGTGACGGCTACCGCATGGTCACGACCAGCCTGCTGGGCTACGGAGCCACGCCAGACATTCGACCTGACGGCAATGCCACCATGGCGCAGCAAGTCGGCCTCATTGACCGGATCATCGACCGGATCGGCACGTCCCCCCATGTCGTGGGGCACTCGTACGGCGGACTCTCCGCCATCGTGTATGCCTTGACCGGCCGACACAGGCCCGCGAGCCTGCTGCTCGTGGAAGCGAACCCTCTGGGCTTGCTGCGCACGTCGGGAGACCTGGAACACTACGGAATGTTCGAGTCGATGACGGGCCTGTACTTCGCCGACTTTGCCCGGGGCGATGCCGAGGCGGCCCGGCACGTCATCGACTTCTACGGCGGTCCGGGCACTTTCGACTCGATGCCGCCGAAAGTCCGCAGCTACATCGTCGCGACCACGGCGGTGAACGTGCGCGACTGGTCCTCGGGAACGCCATTCGAACCAAGCAAGGAGACGCTGCAGTCGATCGACATTCCGACGACGGTGGTTCGCGGAGGAAACAGCCACCCCGCCATGCGCAGAATCGCCGAGCTTCTGCACGATTCGATTCCTGCGGCGCAGCTCGTCACGCTCGAAGGCGGGAGCCACTTTCTTCCGAGCAGCCACCCAGCGGAGATCGCCGCACTTGTGCGGCGGCAGGTCGATGGAACGCCAGTGACATAAGGCTGGACGTGTTCGCTCGCGGGGCAACGAGGCAATGTCGCAAACCTGAATCGTTCGCTCATTCAGGCCGCACCTGTTGAGGGACGGCTTTGGGTCCGGGCTGTGTGAGAACGCAATTCGGATGAACCGGCCCCCCGTTCGGGCGCGATCAGCGCTTTCGGGCCGACGACCTCGCACAGTGGTCACCGCTTGAGCTACCAGGCTTTTGGTGGCTCACTGACCCGGCGAGGGCCCTTTTGAAGGTGGCAAGAGGGCTCACGCCCCCGCCAATTGCATCGCCTTCATCGTTTCAGCGATGCCGAGCACGCTCATCACGCGCTTGAGGTTGTATGCGAGCACATGAAGGCTCATCTCGGTGCTCACGCGCGCGAGCGTCTTGGTCAGGAAGTGCGTCGAACCCATCCAGTGCTTGATGGTTCCGAACGGGTGCTCGACCGTCTGCCGTCGCTGTCGCATCCTCTCGGGCTCACGGTCGAGTCGTCGCTGCATCGCATCGATCACGTCTTCGTGCTCCCAGCGCCGCACGCGCCGGTACGAGAGGTTGGTGCACTGCGCCTTGATCGCGCACTGCTGGCAGCTTGAGGTCCAGTATGCATGGGTGGTCAGGCCGGCTTCGAGGTTCGTGTACCGATAGATCAGGCTCTGGCCCGCAGGACAGCGATACTCGTTCTTCTCCGGCACGTAGACGAAGTCCTGCTTGCCGAAGCGCCCGTCGGCCTTGCTGTTGGAGGTCAGCGGCTTCGGCACGTAGGTGGTGATGCCGGCCTGCTCGCACTTCAGGATCTCGTCGCCCTTGAAGTAGCCGCGATCGGCAACGACTGTGAGGTCTGTCGATGCCCGTGGCCTCGCGGGCCTGCTGCGCCATCGACGCCAGCTGGGTTCTGTCATTGCCGATGTTGGTGACCTCGTGCGCGACGATCAGGTGATGCTTGTCATCGACCGCGGTCTGCACGTTGTAGCCAACGACGCCGGTGCCACGGCCGCTGGTGGCCATGGAGCGAGCATCCGGGTCGGTCAACGAGACTTGGCCGTCGGGCGCGTCGCGCAGACGTTGCTCCATCTCCTTGAGGCCCTGCATCTGCGCCTTGAGCTTCTCGATCTTGTCCTTCAGCCGCACGGCCTTGGGCTTCGGCAACTTCGGACTGCGTGCGGTCGGCCGTGTCCATCGCCGCCAGGTAGCGCTCGATGCTCTGCTCGATCTGCTCCATGCGCCGCTTGATCTTGGCGTCGGTGAAGTTGCGGTCGCGGTTGTTCACCGCCTTGAACTTGCTGCCGTCGATGGCCACGATGGACTGCGAGAACAGATCGAGCTTGCGACACAGCACGACGAATTGGCGGCACGCGTTGCGTATCGCGCGACCGTTGTCTCGACGGAAGTCGGCGATGGTCTTGAAGTCCGGCGTCAGGCGCTGGGTCAACCACATGAGCTCGACATTGCGCTGGGCTTCGCGCTCCAGGCGTCGGCTGGACTGGATGCGATTGAGGTAGCCGTAGATGTAGATCTTCAGCAGCACCGAGGGGTGATAGGCCGGTCGACCTGTGGCCGCGGGGTCAACACCTTCGAAGCCCAGACCGCCGAGGTCGAGTTCATCGACGAAGACCTCGACTACGCGGACCGGGTTGTCCTCAGCGACGTAGTCGTCCAGGCACTCGGGCAGCAGCGTGATCTGCGTTCGATCCTCGCCTTCGATGAATCGCTTCATGTCCTAGCCTCGACATCACGATGCGATCAATTCACGCGGCGAGCTGCGTTTTCACACGGTCTGGGTCGGGCCCGGTCCATCGACTTGGGCACAAGGAGTCGTTCGCGAGTGGCGCCCTGTCCGATAGCGGCCGAGTAACCGGTGAGGAAGGTCGACCAGTCAATCGTGGCCTTGACCTACGAACGACCGGTTCCTGACGCTGCGGACGACCGACCGAAACCCTCGGACATCCGAGGTCAGTCTTCAGCGGTCACGCGGCCGAATAGGACGTACGGCCACAACTGGCCGAACGCCGCCCGTTGCGTGACTCGCGCGGGCGCGAGGTGGATCTGGGTCAGGTACAGGATATGGGCCATCGTGCAGCGGGGCAGGGATGGCGGGAGTCCTCAGTATGCTTGGCACACGTTGCGCCGAGTCGGAGGGCGGATGCCGGCCCGCAACTCGCCTGAAAAGAGGAATCACGCCATGAACCCCGATACACCGCCGCTGCTGCGCAGCCGCTTTCGCCACTTCGAGCGCCTGCGCGTGCGCTGGGTCGAGGTCGACCTGCAGCAGATCGTCTTCAACGGCCATTACCTGATGTACTTCGACACGGCGATCGCCGGCTACTGGCGCGCGCTGGCGCTGCCGTATCACGAGTCGATGGCCGCGCTCGGAGGCGACCTGTACGTGCGCAAGGCCACGCTCGAATACGAAGGCTCGGCGCGCTACGACGAATTGCTCGACGTCGGCATCCGCTGCGAGCGCATCGGCAACTCGTCGATGCTGCTGCAGGCGGCGGTGTTTCGCGGCGAGCAGCGGCTGGTGCACGGCGAGCTGGTCTATGTCTTCGCCGACCCGGCATCTCAGACCTCGCGCCCGGTGCCCAACGCGTTGCGCGAGTTGCTAGAGGGCTTCGAGGCCGGGCAGGCGATGGTCGAGGTGCGCAGCGGCAGTTGGGCCACGTTCGGCAGCGAAGCCCGCGCGATCCGCGAAGCGGTATTCATCCAGGAGCAGGGCGTTCCGGCCGCGCTGGAGCAGGACAGCGCGGACGGCGAAGCGCTGCACGTGGTCGCGTTCAACCGCCTGGGCCGCGCGTTGGGCACAGCGCGGCTAGTGACGGTGGCGCCCGGGGTGGCCAAGCTCGGCCGCATGGCGGTGCTGGCCAGCGTGCGCGGTGCGGGCATCGGCCGGCCTTTGCTCAAGGCGCTGGTGGAGGCGGCGCGCCAGCGCGGTGACCGCGAGGTCATGCTGCACGCGCAATCGAGCGCAGTGGGCTTCTACTTGCGGGCCGGCTTTGCGCCGCAGGGTGCGCCGTTCGAGGAGGCCGGCATCGCGCACCAGGCGATGTCGCTCACGCTGCGCTGAGCGGCTCGTCGACCACGGCCGGCAATTCGCTGCGCGCGCCGAAAACCTGCGTCCACGATGCGCTGCGCTGGCTGGCAGCGCTGCCGTCGGCGGCGAATTGGCGCTCGACCATGCGCCGGTGCACGACGGCGCCGCGGCGCTCAGTGATCAGCAGCGTCGAGCAGCGCGTGCCATAGCGGGCGTCGGGTGTGCGGATGAAGGCCGGTGCCAGCCAGCGCTCGCGGTCCAGGCCGACGCCGGTGTCGGGCAGATCGGCGTCGGGCACGGGCCCGCGATCAGCCAGCGCGGTGAACAGGGCCGCTTCGAGTTCGGACGTCGAGGGCGCCGTGGCCAGTGCTTCGGCAAGCGCTCGCTTGAGGCGCCGGACCTTGGGCCAGGGGGTATCCAGCGCGGCATTCGACAGCCCGTAGAGACCCGGCCCGAGCGCGTGCGGTGCAGTGGCGCGGTCGTCGGCCCACCACCATGTGCCTTGCTCGATGTCGCCGGCCAGCAGGTTGAACGGGTTGTGTTCGCGTGCCGCCGTCACGCGCCAGAACGCATCGATGGGCAGCGGCGTCGCCAGCCATTCCGGCACGATCGCCCCGCGCGATGCCGCCGCGGCGTTGTGCCGCGGCAGGTCGCGCACGTTGGTCACCATCGCCAGCCGGCCATTGCCGGCCAGGCCCATCCAGGTGCCGCCAGCGCGCAAGTCGCGGCCACCGAGCAGCAGTCCGCCCGTCGATGCCGCCCTCCATTGGTCGAGCGCGGCGCTGGGACGGTCCAGGAATTCGTCGCGGTTGGCCGCGATCACCAGCGGGAAACGTGCGTGCTGTTCGAGCGCGAGGGCGATCAGGCACATGGCGCGCGGGCCGCAGAACCAGTCGACCGTGCAGCGGCGCTTACGCTGCGGCTTCGATCGGCACGGCGTAGGGTTGCGCCACACGCTCGAACAGGGGCCCAGTGGCTGACCCCAGGTGCAGCGTGCCGTCGTCGAGCGCAGCCAGCTTCATTTCGACCAGCGCCAGGTGCGCTCCGGCGAGCGATGCGGCGTTGACGACCATGCCCGCCGGCTGCTCGGCGTCGGCGCTGTTGAACACCTCCTGGCCGGGTCGCGCTGCATTGGCGCACGTAAAGACGAAAGCGCGTCGCTTGATCGTGCCGCGGTACTGACTGCGGGCCACGACTTCCTGGCCCGGATAGCAGCCCTTCTGGAAGTTCACGCCACCGACCAGCTCGAAGTTCACCATCTGCGGCACGAACTGCTCGACGGTCGTCTGCTCGATGCGCGGCACACCGCTGCCGACCTCGAGCCAACGCCAGGCATCGGGTGTGAGCGCAGGCAGTGATGGCCCGACACTGCCTGCGGGCAGGGCCAGCAGGTAGCGCGCAAGGCCCGCGGCGTCGGGCAGGCGAATGGCGTGGCCGCCGAGCAGCTCGCTGCGCTGCCACATGACGCGGGCGTTCGGCCCGAGCCAGGCCGTGGCGGCGGGCCCGGCCAGGCCGTGCAAGGCCAGCGTCGCGCTGGCGTCGCTCAGCTTGCACTGCGCGCGCAGCACGAACATCGACAAGCGCTTGAGCGTCGAGGGCAGCACGTCGGCGCTGCACGCGAGCAGCAACTCGTCGCTGCCGGTGCGCCAGACCACGAAGCTGGCCAGCAGCCGGCCCTTGGCCGTGCAGTAGCCGGCCAGAACGGCGTTGCGCTCGCCGAGGTGCTGCACGTCCTTCGTCAGCTGGCCGTGCAGGAAGCTCGCCGCATCGGCGCCGTGGGCGCGGATCACGCCCCAATCGGCGAGCGGCAGGCTGCCCTGCAAGGCGCTGGAATCGGGTTCGTTCATGCGGCCATTATCATGGGCCGGACATGAACCTCATGCTCACCGGGTGATGCGCTGGCTGCGCCGACTGCTGGTCTTTGGGCTACTGACCGCGCTGCTGGCCGCGGGGCTTGCCGCCGGTGCAATCTGGTGGTGGTTGAACCGGCCGTTGCCGCTGGCGGCCGCCACCGTCGAGGTGTCGATCGAACCGGGGCAAACGCCGCGCCGCGTCGCAGAATTGTGGGTCGAGGCCGGCGTACAGGTGCCACCGCGCTGGCTCTACGAATGGTTTCGCTGGTCGGGCCAGGCGCGCCAGATCCGCGCCGGCAGCTACGAAATCGAGGCCGGCATCACGCCGCGCCATCTGCTCGACAAGATGGTGCGCGGCGACGAGATGATGGCGACCGTGCGCTTCATCGAGGGCTGGACGTTCGCCAGTTGCGCGCCGATCTGGCCCAGGCGCCGGCACTCAAGCCGACGACGCGCGCCTTCAGTGACGCGCAGGTGATGGCCGCGATCGGCGCGCCCGCATTGGCGCCCGAGGGGCGCTTCTTTCCCGACACCTATGCCTACAGCAAGGGCGTCAGCGACGTCGCCGTGCTGAAGCGCGCGTACGCCACGATGCAGCAGCGGCTGGTCAGCGCCTGGGCCGAGCGCGTTCCCGACTTGCCGCTGCAAGTCGATCGACGAGGCGCTGATCCTGGCATCGATCGTCGAGAAGGAGACCGGCCGCGAAGCGGACCGCGCGCTGGTGGCCGGCGTGTTCGTCAACCGGCTGCGCATCGGCATGCCGCTGCAGACCGACCCGACCGTGATCTACGGTCTGGGTCCGACCTTCGACGGCAATCTGAGGAAGCGCGACCTGCTCGCCGACACGCCGTACAACACCTACACCCGCCGTGGCCTGCCGCCGACGCCGATCGCGATGCCCGGCACGGCGTCGCTGCTCGCCGCAGTGCAACCAGACCCGACCAAGGCGCTGTACTTCGTGGCCCGCGGCGACGGCAGCAGCGAGTTCAGCGAGACGCTGGCCGACCATAATCGTGCGGTCAACACATTCCAGCGCGGCGGCAAGGCTGCACCGTGACGCCCAGTGACCCGCGGCCACTTCATCACCTTCGAAGGCATCGACGGCGCCGGCAAGTCGACCCACATCGAGGCCCTCGCAGAGCGGTTGCGCCGACGCGGCAGGGCGGTGCTCGTCAGCCGCGAACCCGGCGGCACGCCGCTGGCCGAGCGCCTGCGCGAACTGGTGCTGCACGAGCCGATGGACGCGCTGACCGAGGCGCTGCTGGTGTTCGCCGCGCGCCGCGACCACCTGCAACGCGTGATCGCGCCGGCGCTGGCGCGCGGCACCACGTTGCTGTGCGATCGCTTCACCGATGCGACCTTCGCCTACCAGGGCGGCGGCCGTGGCTTGGACCTGGCGGTGCTGGCACAGCTCGAGGCCTGGGTGCAGCAAGGCCTGCAACCCGACCTGACGCTCTGGTTCGACCTGGCGCCGGCACTGGCCGCCGAACGCCGCGCCGCGGCCCGCGCGCCGATCGCTTCGAGCGTCAGGACGACGCCTTCTTCGGGCGCGTGCGTGCGGCCTATGCGCGCGCTGTGGCGCGGCGCCGCAGCGCTTCGCGCGCATCGATGCGGCGCAACCGCGCGACGCTGTCTGGGCGCAGATCGTCGCTGCAGCGGTGGCGCACAAACTCGGCCGATGAGCGACGCCACGCCGTTGCTGCCCTGGCTGGCCGCGCCGCTGGCCCAGGGCCTGGCCCTGCGCGCGCACGCACTGCTGTTGCATGGGCCGGGCGGCGTCGGGCAGTTCGAGCTCGGCCTTGCGCTGGCCACAGGCTGGCTCTGCGAAGCCGACGCGGGCCCGCAGCGGCCATGCGGCCACTGCGCGGGGTGCCGCTCGTGGCCACGCGCATGCATCCCGACTTTCTGCTGCTGGTGCCCGATGCACTGCGCGAGCCGCTCGGCTGGAGCCGTCAGGAAGAGGAGGGTGCCGACAGCGGTGCCGGGGCAAGGGCGGCAAGACAAGGCCAAGCCGAGCAAGGAGATCCGCGTCGAGGCGGTGCGTGCGGCCATCGAGTGGGCGCAGACGACGTCGGCGCGCGGTGGCGCCAAGGTGGTCGTGATCCATCCCGCCGAGCGCGATGAACCCGACGGCCGCCAACGCGTTGCTGAAGACACTCGAGGAGCCGCAGGCCGGCTGCGCTTCGTGCTGACGACGACGAGCCCGACGCACTGCTGCCGACGATGCGCAGCCGCTGCCAACGACTGCGGCTCGAACTCCCGCCCCCGGCGCAGGCGCTCGATTGGCTGGCTGCGCAGCAGGTGGCTCGACCGCCGTCCTGCTCGCGGCGGCCGGCGGCCAACCCCTGGAGCCGCGGCGATGGCTGCCGATGGCATCGACGGCGATGCCTGGCAGCGTTGCCTGCGGCCGTGCGCGCGGGCGACGCTGCGGCCGCTCGCCGACTGGTCACTGGCGCGCGTGGTCGACGCGCTGCAGAAGCTCTGCCACGACGCGATGTGCCTGCGCGCGCGGGCCGCGCCGCGCTACTTCGGCGCCGCAACGCTCGAACCGCTGTTGCAGCTGGACGCGCCGTCCTGGGAAGCACTGGCCGGTTGGGCCGGCGACCTGACATTTGCCGCGCGCCACGACGAGCACCCCTGGCACGCCGGCTTGCGCATCGAGGCGCTGGTCGGACAGGCCGCCCGGTTGTGGCAAACGGCACGCATGCCGACTCCCGCCCGGCAGGGTCCATTGGATACACTCGACGCTCCATGAGCGAAGCTGCCGCACGCACCACACAGGCCAACGCGCCGGCGAACGCGTCGAGCCGGCCGAGCGTGATCCAGCTGGTGTTTCGCGAAAAGGGCGCGCTGTACGCGGCCTACATGCCGCTGTTCACCGACGGCGGCCTGTTCGTGCCGACGACGCGCGACTACAAGCTCGGCGAAGACATCTACCTGCTGCTGTCGTTGCCCGACGACCCGCAGCGCTACCCGGTCGCCGGCAAGGTGGGCTGGATCACGCCGGCCAACGCTTCGGGCGGCCGCACGCAGGGCGTCGGCGTGCGCTTCCCCAGCGACGAGAAGACCCGGGTGCTGAAGCTGAGGATCGAAGAGTCGCTCGGCACGTCGATCTCGTCGGCCAAGCCGACGCAGACGATCTGACCCGCCCCGCTTCGGCGGCAGGTGCGATGTACGTCGATTCCCATTGCCACCTGAGCTTTCGAGGGCCTGCACGAGCGTATCGATGACGTCCGCGCAGCGATGGCTGCCGCGGACGTCGACCGCGCACTGTGCATCTGCACCACGCTGGAAGAGTTCGATACCGTGCACGCGCTTGCGCTGCGCTTCGACAACTTCTGGGCCAGTGCCGGCGTGCATCCCGACAACGAGGGCGTGCGCGAGCCCTCGGTAGCGGATCTTCTCGAGCGCGCCGCCCTGCCGCGCGTGGTGGCGATTGGCGAGACCGGGCTCGACTATTACCGGCTCGGCGATCGAACCGTCGCCGACATGGCGTGGCAGCGCGATCGCTTCCGTGTCCACATCCGCGCCGCGCGAGCCTGTGCCAAGCCGCTCGTCATCCACACCCGCAGCGCGTCCGCGGACACGCTGGCCATCCTGCGTGAAGAGGGTGGCGACAAGGCCGGCGGCGTTTTCCACTGCTTCACCGAGACCGCCGAGGTGGCGCGGGCCGCGCTCGATCTGGGCTTTTACATCTCGTTCTCGGGCATCCTGACCTTCCGCAACGCGCAGGATCTGCGCGAGGTGGCGACCTTCGTGCCGCTCGACCGCTGCCTGATCGAGACCGACAGCCCCTACCTGGCGCCGGCGCCGTACCGCGGCAAGACCAACCAACCCGCGTACGTGCCATTCGTGGCCAAGCAATTGGCAGCGCTGAAGCAACTGAGTCCGGCTGAAATCGGCGCCGTTACCAGCGCCAATTTTGAGCGCCTATTTAGGCCAGAAACATGCTAACAAAATACTTTAAGTACGCAATTTATCTACTTATCAGTATTACAAGTCTTCCGTCAGATGCTGGAAGCTACGAGGACTTTTTCGTGGCCGTGACTCGCGATGACGGTGCAACCGTCACGGCCCTGGTTTCGCGTGGTTTCGATGTCAATGCACGCAGTCCGGAAGGTCAAACCGCGCTGCATCTGGCCTTGCGTGATCAGTCGCCTCGCGTGACCCGTTCGCTGTGGGACGTTGCGGCCCTCGACGTCAATGCGGTCAACGCGAACGGCGAAACGCCACTGATGATGGCCGCATTGCGCGGTGACCTGGAGTGGGCCGGCCGACTGATCGGGCGTGGCGCCAAGGTGCACCAGGACGGCTGGTCACCGCTGCATTACGCGGCCGCCGGCCCGGAGCCCAAGATCGTCGCCTTGCTGCTTGATCGTGGCGCGCCCATCGATGCACGCAGCCCGAACAAGACGACGCCATTGATGATGGCAGCCCGCTACGGCACGGAACCCAGCGTCGACTTGCTGCTCGCGCGTGGCGCCGACAAGCGCCTGCGCAACGATCGGGACATGGATGCAGCGGCCTTTGCCACTGCGGGTGGACGCGACCACCTCGTTGGGCGGCTCGGCAGTTCGCCGCCGCGCTGAGCGTGCATTCAGGCCGCATCTGGCGGTCGTTCTGCTGGCGTTCCTGCATGAGAACACGGCATGCGTGGCTATATTGGTCTGGCGCACTTTCTTGGTTGCACCTCACTGGAGAAGCCCAATGGACAGCACCTTTCACCCGAGCAATCCCTTCGACATGCTGATCAATCCGCAGGCGATCCTGCATGCCGTCGAGAACTCGAACTGCCTTCGGAACCTGAAGAGCAAGATTTGCCGGCCACTTGATCAGGCACCCAAGCCGGCGGCCGACGACGCCACGAGCGCGGAAGACACCGTTTCAGACGCCGACCTTGCTGGTGCCAATTCCAGATGGTTCACTTGAATGCGCGACAATGTATATTATGTCAACTATATAGTTGAAGTTGGTTGATGCTGGTTGGCACCAGGCACCGACGCCGCTTGGCCGTACCGGACGCCAGAACGATCAATCGACGACCGCGACTGCCACTCCGGGCTGTCGAAGCCGCCTTGACCATGGCCTCCAGGACGCGCATTGCGAGCACGCCGTCGGCAATCGTCGGCAGATCGGTCGCCTGACCGTCGAGGTGCGCGAAGAACGCGCCGAACAACGCGTTGTAGCCCTTGAAATCTTCGTTCGCTGCGGCGGTGAAGTTCGGCTTCCAGCTCAAGGTATCGATCCCATCCGATAGCGACGCCACTGGGTCGTCTGCCTTGAATGGCGGGTTGCGGAAATACTCGACTTCGATCACTCCGTTGACCTCGACGCGCCGATGGTCACCCATGATCTGCAACCGCTCCATCGGCGTGCCGCGCGACTGCAGCGTACCCAGCAAGACGGTGCCGATGGCGCCGTTGGCAAAGCTGAAGTGCACGTGCAGCAGCAGCTTGCCGGGTTCGATCTCGTTGCGGAACACGGTCACCTGCTTCACCGGGGCCACGAAATAGCGCACCAGGTCCATGTAGTGCACGCAGTGGTGCAGGTAGAAGCCGGTGTAGTCGACGTTGCCGGCAAAGTAGGTCGGCGCGGTCATGTACTCGCCGAAGAAACCGGCCACCGCGCCGAACTCGGCGCTCTTGACGACGTTGTAGGCGATTCGGTTGGCGGTCGAGTAGCGCTTCATGAAGCCGACGCCCACCGTGCGCCCTGCTGTGGCGGCTGCGTCGGCGATCGCCTGTGCGTCGGCCGCGTTGGCGCCGCAGGGTTTTTCCATGAACACGTGGCAACCGCGTTGCAGGGCGGCGATCGACAGGTCGCGGTGCGCCACGGGTCCTGCGGCCATGCCGACGACGTCGACGCCCGAAAGCGCCAGCAATTCGCGATGGTCGGTCGCGACATGCGCGACGCCGTAACGCTTGCCGACGCGCGCGGCCACCTCGGCATTCAAATCACAGACCCCGACCAATTCGACGTCGTGCCGCATCAATTGCGGCAGCAACATCTGTTCGGCATGGCGCCCGCAGCCGATCCAGACCATGCGACGCTTGCTCATGCACGGCCTCCATTCAAATGCAGCAGGTTGCGCAGGAACGAGCAGGCGGCCGCCAGATCGGCCTGTTCGTCATGCGCCGGCGGTTTCCATTGCGCGAATGGGATGCCGATGCGTTCGTCGGTGCGGCGAAAGGGTTCGAGCGTGATCCAGCCGCGGTAGTCGACGTCGCCCAGGGCGCGAACGACACCCGTCCAGTCGATGTGACCACTGCCCAGGTGCCCGCGGTGGTTCTCGTTGGCCTGAAAGTGGATCAAGTGCCGCCCTGCCGCGCGGATCGCTCCGGCGATGTCGTCGTCTTCCATGTTCATGTGGAAGGTGTCGAGCACCAGGCCGACGGCGTCATGGTCCACCAGCCCCATCAGGGCCACGCCCTGCCGCGTGGTGTTGAGGACGTCGGTCTCGAAGCGGTTGAGTGGCTCGACGCCGAGCCGAACCCCCGCCGCCGCGGCCATCGGTGCCGCCTCGCTCAGTCCTTCGACGCACCAAGCCTGGCGCCGCTGCCGCAGCGCTTCGTCGACCGGGTGCGGCGCGCGAGCAGCAAAGACCAGCGGGTTGCCGTACAGCGGTCCTCCCACCACCCCAGCTCCCAAAGCATGCGCGACCTCGACGCAATAGCGCAGGTAGTCGCGCCCTGCTCTGCGCCGCGCATCGTCGTCGGAGCAAAGGTTGCGGTCGAGGTTGACGCGGGCCGCCAGCGCCACGCCAAGGCCCTCGCCTTCAAGCGCGCGGCGGGTTGCCGCCAGGTCGAGTTCTCCTGGCTCGGGCACCAGCAACTCGACGAAGTCGAAGCCGGCCGCACGCCAGCGTGCGAACTGCGGGAAGTGTTCGGCCGTGAACGGTCGCGTGTGCTGCATCGAGATGATGCCGATGGGATTGGTCATGGATTCAGCCTTTCACGGCGCCTTGGGTCATGCCGGCGATCAAACGGGTCTGGATGGCCATGAACAGCAGCGTCACCGGCAGCGCGCCGACCACGCCGCCGGCCGTCAACAGGCCCCAGGCAATTTCGTACTCGCCGATCAGGGTCTGCACGGCCACCGTCAGCGTGCGCACATCCTGGCCAGCGAGCACCGAGGCGTACAGGTACTCGTTCCAGGAGGTGATGAAGATGTAGATGCCGGTGGCGATCACCCCTGGCATCGCCAGCGGCAGCACCACCTTGACCATCGCGCCGAGCGCGGTACAGCCATCGACCATCGCCGCCTCGTCCAGGCTGCGCGGAATGGCGTCGAAGTAGCTGGTCATCATCCAGGTCGCGAACGGGATCGAAAACGTCGAGTGCGCGAGGATCAGCGCCAGGTGCGTGTCGAGGATGCCGAGCACACGCATCGTAATGAACAGCGGGATGATCAACAGGATCAAAGGGAACATGTTGATCAGCAGGAACGTCAGCATCAGCGTGCGCCGGCCGGCGAAGCGGTAGCGCGAAAACGCATAGGCCGCCGTCAGGCTCAATGCGAGCCCGACTACCACGGTGCCCAGCGCCACCACGAGACTGTGGCCGAGGTTGACGACGAACGTCGTCTTCGTGAACAGGCGCAGGTAGTTTGCCGGCGTCAATGCCTCGGGCAGCAGCGTGCGCTGCGGTGAGAACAGGGTGGCCTCGGGCCGCACCGAGGTGATCAGCATCCACAGATAGGGCCCGATCGCGAACAGCACGATGGCGAGCATCGGCAGGTGCAGCGTCAGAGCGCGCTGCAGTGCGGTCGGGCGCGGGCCGGCGATGTTCATTGCAGGTTCTTGCCGACGCGGCGCAGGTAGACCGCGATCAGGCCGAGCAGCAGCACCGAGAAGGTCACCGCCAGCGCGGTGCCGTAGCCAAAGTCCATGCTGCCGTAGGTGCGCTTGAAGGCATACAGCGGCAGCGTGTGCGTCGCGTAGCCGGGGCCGCCGCCGGTCATGACGACGATCACGTCGATCGAATTGGCGACCCAGATCAGGCGCAGCATCACCGCCGTGACCAGCACGCCCTTCAGACCCGGCAGCGTGACCTCGCGGAACTGTTGCCAGGTGGTCGCGCCGTCGATGGCTGCGGCTTCATACAACGCGGACGGGATTGCCTGCAGGCCGGCCAGGATCATGATCGCGAAGAACGGAAAGCCCTGCCACACCAGCGCCAGGATGATCGCGTACAGCGCCGTGCCCGGCTGCGCGAGCCACGGTACGGCCTCGCTGACCAGGCCGACGCGGAGCAGCAGATCATTGAACAGGCCGACCTGCGGCTGATACATCCACGACCACATCAACGCGATCACCACGCTGGGCAGCGCCCACGGGATCAGGATCAGGCTGCGTGCCACGCCACGCCACCAGAAACGCTGGTTGAGCAACAGTGCGGCAGCCATGCCGAGCAGCAACTGCAGCGGCACCGTGAGCCCGATCCAGACCAAGGTGCGGCCGAGCGACGACCACGCCACCGGGTCCTGCGCGACCGCCAGGTAGTTGTCCAGACCGACGAAGCGCACGTCGCGCGGCTTCCACAGGATGTTGTGGTACGTGCTGGTCACCACGGCCTGCACCATCGGCAGGAACACCAGTGCCAGCGTCGCCAGCACCGCCGGCGACAGCAGCACGTACGGCAGGGCGTCGAACCTTTTCGGTCGACGCCCTTGGGTCGAGTTCACTTGCTGGCGTAGTGCTTGGCGATGGCCTCCATCATTTGCGCCGACGTGATCTCACCGTTGAGCGCGCGCTGCATGTTGGTCGGCCAGACGTTGGAGACGAAGTCGGAGGTCTGCGGCACCAGCGGCAGGATGGCCGCGAACGGCAGTGAATCGGCCGTCGCCTTGGCGAATCGGGGCTGGAAGCTCACCTGACCGACACCGCTCTTGGTGACCGTCATCTGCCCGGTCGCGCCGACGAACTTGACGTTGCCGTCGCGTTCCGACAGGTAGGCCATCCACTTCCACGCCGCGGGCTTGACCGAGCTGGCCTTGAACATGGCGTTCGATTCGTCGCCGAACGAGGTCCAGCGCTTTCCGCCGCAAGCTGGCACCGGTACGGCCGAGACCTTGTCACCGTGCGTGTCGTGCATCGTCTTCGACGAGCCGATGTGGTGGAAGATCATCGCCGTCTGCCCCGACTTGAAGCCGTTGATGATCTCGTTGAAGCCATCGTTGGGCGCCGATGGCGGCACCACCTTGTGCGTGCGCATCAGGTCGATGTAGAGCTGGTTGGCGGCAATCGCCTTGGGAGTCGTCAGCTCGGCCGGCTTCAAGGCCACCTGCGACAACACGAACGGGCCCCAGTTGTCCTGCCCACCGCGGCCGCCTCGCATGCCGAAGCCGAATTGCGGCGTGCCGCCGTTGGCCGCCGCAGGCACGGTGAGTTTCTTGGCAGCGTTGACGAAGTCCTCGCAGGTTGCAGGCGGCGTGAGGCCGGCCTTGGCAAACAGATCGGCGCGGTAGTAGAGGTAGATCACCACGTACTGCAGCGGCAGGTAGTACTGCTTGCCGTCGTGCCCCTTGTTCAATTCGAGCAGGTTGTCGCCGAGGTCGGCCTTGCCGGCCCACGATGCCACCTGCGCATCGATCGGTTCGAGCGCGCCCATTTCGATCAGCTGCGGCTGGTTGGCCAGCTTGACCATCGCCACATCGGGCGCTTTGCCGCCGGCAATCGTCGTATACAGGCGGTCGTAGTAGTTGTTCCAGGGGATGTTCTGCGCGTTGATCGTGATGCCGGGGTTCTTGGCCTGGAAGTCGGCGACCAGGCTGTCCATGATCTTGGTCTGCTCCGGGTTGTCGAAGTGATACCAGTACTGGACTGTCTGCTGGGCCGCGGCCGGCACAGCGGCCAGGGCGAATGTCAAACCCGCCAGGCAAGCCAGGCGCCGGGTGATCGAGAATGTGTTCATCAGGTGTCTCCAGGTGGGAATCGATGCTCGTGCGTGACCCGCGGGTCACTCGGTGGGTCGCCGCCCGCGCAGGAACGCGGCGGCATCGCGGAACGCTTGACGGGCTTCGGGCAGCTCGCTGCCCATCTGCATGAAGCCGTGATTGACGCCGGCGTAGCGGCGGAACTCAAAGGGCGTATCGGTCTCGGCGAGGCGCTTGGCCAGCATGGCGCTGTCGTCGAACAGCGGGTCGAGTTCGGCGCCGGTGACCAGCAGCGGCGGCAAGGCGTGCAGGCCGGCATGCAGCGGCGACACACGCGGGTCATCGGCACTGCCCCGGCCGCCCGCCAGGTAATGCGCGCGGTACCAGGCCATCTTCGCGCTCGACAGACCGAAGCTGCCATCGCCGCAGCGGCGATGCGACGGCGACGTGTGGTCGGCGCTATAAACGCCATAGAAGAGCAGCGCAGCGTCGGGCAACGCTTCGCCGGCGTCGCGCAGATCGATCATCATGGCCAGCGCCAGGTTGGCTCCTGCCGAATCGCCCGCGACAACCCACGGCCCGGCGCCCTGCTCGCCTTGGCTGCGTAGCCAACGCCAGGCCCACAGGCAGTCGTTCAGGCCGTACGGGAACGGGGCTTCGGGCGCCAGGCCGTAGTCGACACCGATCACTTCACAGCCCGTTTGTTCGGCCAGCCGCGCCATGGCGCCGCGGTGCGTCTGCACATTGCCGAAGACCCAGCCGCCCCCGTGCAGGTACAGGATCGTGCCGCGGCGTGTCTTCTTGCCCTTCGCCGTCGTCGCGGCGCGAACACGCAGCGCAGCCATACCCTCCCCGCCGGCCCGCCCGGGCCGCGGTGGCACGGGGATCTCGAAGGCGTCCAGCCGGTACTGACTGTTATCGAGGTGGTTCCAGCGCAGGTGGGTGGCCTCGAACTGGCGCCGCGCGGCGTCGAGCGGCAGCGTCGTGATGTCGGGCAAGCCGGCGTCCTCGCGTTGTACCCGCTGCCACACCTCGGCCAGGCGCGGTGTCATGTGCGGCGGGGCACCGTCCTGGACCGCGTCGTCGCCGACCACGCTCTCGATATGGTGCCTCAGCACGCGCTCGGCCTCGGCCTGCTGGCCCGACTCGAGCGCCGCAACGATGCGCCAATGGCGACGCGCGGTTTCCATCAGGCTGCGCGGCGCGACGTCGAGCGCGATCTTGTTGCGGTGGTTGTAGAGCGAACTGCGGGTGAGCACCGGCACCAGAGACGGCATCTCGGCCCAGTTGAACAGTGTGACGTGGAACTGCTGGTCCAGCTCGAACAAGCCGTATTCGTCGCCTGCGGCTGCGGCACCTTCCATCTCGCGCACCAGGGCCGACAGCAGATCGATCTGCTCGCGCCCGATGCGCGGCAATGAGTGGGCCAGCGCCTGCGCCTCCAGATGCGCACGCAGGCTGAGGAAGGCTTTCGCCTCGACGGCAGAGACCGGCGTCACGATCGTGCCGCCGTAGCCCTTGCGCACGATCAGCCCGTCCTCCTGCAGGCGCAGCATCGCTTCGCGTACCGTGCCCTGGCTGCAACCCATCGTCGCGGCGATCTCCAGCTCGACGAGCGGCTGGCCAGGCAGCACCCGCGACAACATGATCTGCTGCTTCAGCCAGGCGTGAACGTCACCGGCCTTGCGCTTGGGTGCCGCGAGCGGGATGGTCGCCCGATCGTTCATGAAGTTGTCATTATCGATACTTCCACCTTAGCGCCTGCACAAAGGTGTTGACATTGGTACTTATGCCGAGTGGAGTGCAGTATCGATATCGAAAACCGTGGTCGGTCCCGCGCTGAGGCCGAGACCGCCTGACAAGCTACTTGAGGGCGAACTCCGCGCGCATGGGTTTGCCCTTGTCCTTGGCATCAACGCCGCCGAGCTTCGGCGCGGTAAGGAAGACGCGTTCGGCTGGTACCGCGCCGCTTTCGACGAGATAGCCCTTCGCCACTTGCGCCCGGCGGTTGGCAAGTTGACGCAAGTCTTCGTCCGTCACCGCTGCGTTCGTGAGCATCAGACTTTCCATTTCGGGCACCGGGAGGTCCTTGGCCAGGCCGATGGCGTTGCGCGGCTTGGGAAACTTCTCCTCGCCGTAGGCAGCCTTGAGCAGCGCCGCATACTCGTCCTTGCCAACCGAGACCTCATCGACGGAGGCCGGCGCATTGCCTTCACGCGTCAACCGCTTCATCTTCTCGGCCCTCAGGCGCGAGTCGAGATAGGCCTGCTTCAGGCCTTCACGATCACTGCCGACGTCGACACGCCCCGTCACCTCCATCTTCAGCGATGGCCGGTCGTTCAACGCCTTGGCAAGTGTGTCCAGGCGCTTGCTGGAGTCACCGTCGAGCGCCGCGCTGCCAGCGGCGTATTCGACGTAGGACAGCTCCTGGTTGCCACCAAACGCAGACGCCAGCGCCGAAAAAGGCGCGGTGATGATCTTCGTCAACAGGTTGACGATCACGCGCACGATCAGGCCGCCGACGCTGAATTGCGGATCGTCCAGCGAGCCGGAGATCGGCAGATCGATGTCGATGACGCCATTGCGGTCCTTCAGCAACGACACGGCGAGCAGCACCGGCAGCTTGGTGGCGGTCGGGCTCTCGACTTTCTGCGCCGAAGGTGAGCTGGTCCAGGTGAACGTTGTTCTGCGCAGCGAGCTTGCGATTTTCGATCAGGTACTTCACGCTCACCGAGAGCTTGCCCTTCTCGATGCCGTAGCCGGCGTACTTGACCGAGTACGGGGTCAGGGGCGGCAGCTCGATGTCGCGCGCCGAGGCCTTGATGTCGAGGAGCAGATCCTTCGAAAGTGGATTCAAGCGCCCGACGATCTCAACGGGTGCACTGTTGTCCACCTTGCCACGCAGCTCCAGATCGGCCGTCTTCTCTGGCGTCATCTCGGTCACGCTGCCCCCGATCCCGGTCAGGTTTGCCGAGTAATTGGGCTTGATGAAGAAGTCGCTGAAGTTGACGTTACCGCCCTGCAACGTGATCTTGCCGATGCGGATGTTGGGCGGCAGGCCAGGCGGTGGCGCGGGCTCGACGGCAGGCGCCGTCGTGGCTTCGGCGACGGGCTTCGGCGGCGCATCTGCAGCGTTCGTCGTCGGCACCGTGGTCGAAACCGCGGACTGGCCCTGCGCTATGACGATGTTTTGCAGGTTCAGCGTGCCGTCTGCGTTGACGATGAGGCGCGAATAGAAGTCCGTCAGTGCGGCTTCGCCGACGTCGACCTTCAGCGGCTCCAGATCGACGTCGATGCCACCGACGAACAAGGACTTCCACTTCAGCAGATCCTGCTGGCTCGACTTGTCGACGGTCGCGAAGTCGGCCAGGTTCAGCTCGCCCGCATACCCCGCGTGCATTGGCGCGCCGGGGGCAGCGTCCACGTGCAGGTTGCCGTGAGTGGAGAGCAGCCCCGACGTGACAGTCACGTTGACCTTGTCGTCGACGAAGCGCTGCATCGGCGCGATATCCAGCGCGCGCACATCCACGCGCAGACGCGCCGTCGGCGGGTTGATCCCGAACGGGCCAGCAGCCGTCAGCGTGCCTTTGCGATTGACGGTGGCCTTCATCGCTGCACTCGCCTTCCCGCCCGGCGCCGTCGAGAAGTTCAGCACCGTGGCGGAGAGCGGCTCGATGGACCAGGTGAACGGGTCGTCGCGCGTGCGGTCTTCGACGCGGATCGCAAAGTTGTCGATCGCCGCCTTGCGCATCTCGACCAGGAACGGCTTTTCCCGTGTTGCGTTCGCTGGCGCGCCGGTCGGCGGTGAGGTCGCAGGCGGTAGGAGCCGTGCGAGGTCGACACTGCCATCACGCTCGCGGACTGCGTTCAGGCGCAGCCCTTTCGAAACGATCTCGCCGAGGCCAACGCGGCGCGCCACGAGATCGAAAGCGCCGTCGCGCAGGTCGAAGTTCGCGAGCCGCAGGAAGTCCGACTTTGCGCGCGGTTGCCGCATTGCGATATCCGCTGCCGACGCCTCGATGCCTTCGAGTACCAGATACGGCGCGGCGCCCTTGCCTTGGTAATTGAACCGCGTGCCCGCGTCGAGGCGGCCCGACGTCAGCTCGGCGACCAGGAACGGCGCTGCGAGCGGCCACAGCCGCGGCAGCGAGAGCTTCTCGATGCGCACCTTTCCGCTGGCCTCGATCGGCTGCGTCGAGGCCTCGCCGTCCAGCGCAATGGTTTCCTTCAGGTCGGTCATTCCGCTGACCTCGAAAGTCAGCCGTGAACCGGGCATGCTCGAAACTTTGCGCACCGACGCGTGCAGGTCGCGCAGTTCGAGCTCGATCGGACGCGTTCCGCGCTCGTCCAGCCAGTGGACGAGCCCGCCATCGAGGCTGAATTCATCGAGCCGGTAAGTCAATGGTCTCGCCGGCTCCGGCTCGGTTTTCGGGGCGCTCGTCGGCGCATCCACATGGAACAGACGGGCTACGGCAAACTCGCCGCCCTTGTCGCGGCGAACCCAGATCTCTGGCGACGCCACCGTGAGCTTCGCCACTTCGTAGCGTCCGGCGAGCGGCTCGATAGCGGCGAATTGGGCAGCGATCGATGCCAGGCGCAATAACGGCCCGCCGGTCGGGAAATTCGCAGCCACCGACTTCAGGTTGGTCCGGCCCGCGATCACGATCGTGGGCGCCTTGCCGGAAGGCTGCGCAAACGTGACATCGAGGTTGAGGTCGAGCTTGGCAGATTGCAGCGTGACGGGAAGCCTCACCGGCGAGTACACGACCAACGGTGCGACATCGAAATTGCGTAGGTCGAGGTTGATGACCGACTCGCGTGTTTGGGTAAACGGCTTTGACTTCGCCTTGGCCGCGATCGGCGCTCCATTGACAATCACGGAAAAGCGCGGTTCGACAAAGACATCGCGCTGCGACTCGAGGTTCGAGACGAACGGCAGGCCGAGTTCGATGTCGGCCAAGGCATGTTTGCGGGCGACGACGTGGTCATCGACATCCACCCGGCCGCCGAGCACCTCGATGTTGTAGAGCGCGAAGCGCGCCGGGTTCGACGGCTCGTCGGACTTTGGCGTGGAGGCGAGCTTGTCCTGGATGTCAGAGAAGTTGAATCGCTCGGCCGCCGTGCGCACGATGCGCGCGTGCGGCCTGGACAGCCTCAGCGCGTCGATGACCGGTGCGAAACGAAACAGCGAGGTATACGACGCACGGACGTAAAGCTCGTCGAAGGTCACGAAGGGCTGCGGGCCGTCGGCCTCGCGCAGGTTGAAGCCGGTGACCGTGACCGAAGGCGCGAACGGGTTGATGGCCACCTTGTCGATGGTTGTCGTGCGGCCGAGTTCGCGCGTCAGGATCTTCTCGCCCTGCCAGCGCACGATCGGCGGCGCCACCAGGAAGCCCGCGACGGCGACGAAGGCGACGACGCCAGCGAGCCAGACTGCGATGCGTCGAAGCCGAGCCGAGGCGACGAGGTGGGCTGCGCGAGTGGGTGGCGATGGGAGTGGCTGCACCATGCTGGACCTGCTCAAAAAAGTTGCCAAGCCTAACAGTGCAGGATTCCGGTCCCATCGCAACCGGGGTGCACGGCGGACCGGCACGTTGCTCTCACCGAGGCGGGATTCGCACAACTTGCCGTCATCCAATCAGATGGCTGTGTGCTAACTTGCTCACCGCGCGATTGAGCCGGCACGGGGTCGGATCGGGCGTCCAGACCTCGCCTTGTTCAAAGCTTTCCGGCATCTCCTTGGTTCCACGTTGAAACGATGACCACACCTTTGTCCCGTCGTGCTGTGTTGGGTTGGCTCGCTACCGGCGCGTGCCCACTGGCCGCGGCGCAGGCCGTCGCGAGCTGGCCGACAAGCATGGTCACGTTAGTCGTGCCGGCGCCACCGGGTGGTGCGCTCGACGTCTTCGTCCGTGCACTGGCGCAGCCGCTCGCCCAGGCCGTGGGCCAACGCTTCCTGGTCGACAACCGGGCCGGCGCAGGCGGAATGATCGCCGCGCGCAGCGTTGCACAAGCCCGGCCCGACGGGCACACGCTCATCTGCATCCACTCGGGGTTCGTCACGCTGCAGGCGATGGACGCGCAGGCTGGTCCTCTGACAACGCTCAGGCCGATCGCAAAGCTATCGAGGTCGGCCTTGTTGATAACCGTCCGCGGCGACGCACCGTACCGCAAGCTCGATGACTTGATCGCTGCGGTGCAGGCCCGGCCGGGCGGCCTGACCTACGCATCAGGGGGCATCGGGTCTCCGGCCCACATGGCCGTGCTGCGCCTGGCCGGCGTCGTCGGTCGATTCGACGCGGTTCACGTGCCCTACAAGGGCTCGCCCGAAGGCGACCTCGCGGTGGCAATGGGCGAGGTCGACTTTCACGTCGGACCGGTCGGCACGGCAATGCCATTGATAAGCAGCGGGCGCGTGCGCGCGCTGGCTGTCACCAGCCGGCAAAGGCTGCCCGCATTGCCCTCTGTCGCCACCGCCGGCGAATCGGGTGTGGCGGGTTTCGTCATCGAGCCATGGGTCGGCTTGGCCGCTCCGTGGCCGAATTCCGAGCCGGCCGTCGCCCGGCTGAGCGAGGTCCTGCCCCGCGCCATGGAGCTTCCGCTTGTGGTCCAACAGGTGCAGTCGCTGGCGGGCGTGCCAGACTTTGCCGATGCGGCGGTGTTCAGCGCTCAAATAGCACGGGAGCTGGAAACCGAACGCACGCTGGTCAGCCGCTTGACGCCAGGCTTGCCACGCTAAGCCCGGCCGCCGCCGGGCCAGCCAACGCGTCGTCAGCTGGCAAGGCGGCCTCGATCGCGCGCACGATTTGCAGAAAGCGGTGCGCCGCCGGCGACAGCGTCCGGTCGCGCTGCCGAATGATCGCGGGGTGGAAGCGCAGGGTGGGCGCATCGAAGTCGAGCGTGGCCAGCTGGCCGACCGCGAGATCGGCGGCCAGCATCGTCGGCGTGGCGGGGAACAAGGCATCGCTGCTGCGCGCGATGCGCCGGGCGGCATCGAATGAATTGACCTCGATCGCAGGGGAAAACCCGCGCCGCGTTGCGTCCGGTGCCCCCGCCGCGTCGCCAGTGGCGGCCTCAGCCGCTGCCGAGCCCTTCAACAGCGACGCAACGAGTGGGAAGGAAAGCACCTGCGCCAACGAGGGCCGCAGCCGCAGCAGCGGATGCTCCGGCCGGCATGCCAGCAGCAAGCGTCGGGGCCTGAGCATCTCCAGCATCAGTTGATCGTGCGGTGGCAGGCACTCCCGCCCGCCGAATCCCAATTCATGGTTGCCGGACAGCACGGCGACCTGCACCTCGTCGGGGTCGACGACGCGCACCCGTACGCGCAGCCCTGGCCGCTCGTTTACCAGTTGGGCTACCGCCTGCGCAACCGGGTCCTCCGTTGCGTACGGACCGGCGACAAGTTGCAGCTGCCCCGTGTCCAGCCCGGCAACCGCCAGCAGTTCCGTGCGCAACGCCGAAGCCTCGCCGAGCACGCGCGCGCCGCGTTCGGCAAGCACGCGGCCAAAGACCGTCAGCGTAGCGCCATTGCGTCCGCGGTCGAACAGGCGCAGTCCAAGGTCTTCCTCCAGCGCAGCGATGTTGCGCGACAGCGTGGGCTGGCTGATGCCGAGCCGCTCAGCGGCCTTGGCGAAGTTGCCCGACTCGCCCAGAACCGTGGCCTGCTCGATGAGCTTCAGGGTCAGATGCATTTGAAAACCGAATCAAAAGCCGACGTTCAATGTATTGGACATCAATACTCGCGGTCGACAAAATCCCCCCTCCCCGCGGCCTCACGCCCCCCAACATCGGAGGATCCAGTGTCGATCCATGCCCCCCTATCGTCTGTTCCGAGACCCCGCTTGTCCTGTGCGTTCGGCTGGCTGGCAGTCGCAACGGCCCTGCTCGCGGCGTCGCCGCTGTACGCCCAAACTGCCGCGCCCGAGGCGCCGGTGCGCGACGCCACAGTGATCAAGCGACTGGCCGAGGTGGGCACCTATCTGCGCGCGCAGAAGCACGTCGCTGTCAAGGCCGACTCGGTGACCGACGAGGTGCTGTTGAGCGGACAAAAGCTTCAGTTCACGAGCACGGTTGAGTACCAGGTCAGCGGCACAGACAAGCTGCGTGCGTCGGTCCGCTCCGACCGCAAGCAGCGGGACTATTACTTCGACGGCAAGACGCTGACGCAAGTCGCGCCGCGAGCCGGCTACTACGCCAGCGTGCCGCTGCCCGGCACGATCGGCGAGGCAATGACCGCCGTTGCCGAGCGCTACGAACTCGAGATCCCGCTGGCGGACCTGTTCCTGTGGGGCACGCCAAAGGGTGGGCTTGACGACGTCACTTCGGCATTGCTCGTGGGTCCGGCCCGCATAGGTGGCGTCGATGCCGATCACTTTGCGCTGCGCCAACCGGGGGTGGACTGGCAGGTCTGGGTCGAGCGCGGCGCCCGCGCACTGCCGCTCAAGGTGGTGATCACCACCACCGACGTGCCGGCCCAGCCGCAGTACGCCGCGACGCTGAAGTGGGACCTGAGCGCCAGTCCTGCGGCGTCGGCCTTCACCTACGTGCCGGCCAAGGGTGTCAATCGAATCGACCTGAAGCCCGTCGTGGCGGCCAAGTGAGGAGCAACACCATGACAACTTCGATCGCACAAGGCACGCCCATCCAACGCACTGCAGCTGCAGCCATCCGCTGGCCGACGCTCGCGCTGGCTGCCACCGTGCTGCTGGGCTTATCGCTCGACGCGGCGGCTGACAAGAACCGTACCGTCCAGAACAACACGCGCACGTCGGTGAACAAGAACACCAACGTCAACAGCAACAAGAATACGAACGTCAACGTCAACAGCAACAAGAACACCAACGTCAACGTCAATTCGAACCGGCATGTCGACGTTGACGTCGACGTCGACCGTGGCTTTCACCCGGTGGCCGCGGTCGCGACGGTCGCGGTCACCGCGGCGGTGATCGGCTCGATGACGCCTTCGCTGCCTCCCGCCTGCGTGCCGGTGCAGATCGGCGCCGTCTTGTACCAGCAGTGCGGTGGGGCCTACTACCAGCCGCAGTACGTCGGCACCTCGGTTCAGTACATCGTCGTCGCGCCGCCGCGATGAAGCGGCTGCTGGCATGCGCCTGCTTGCTCGGCACCTCGGCCGTGCTGGCACAGGCGCAACCACCAAGCAGCGATGACCTGTCGGCGCAGGCCACCGACCCGACTGCGTCCCTGATGTCGTTCCAGCTTCTCGACTGGTACAGCCCCAGCCACCACGGCATCGACGGCTCGTCGAACCAGCTCGTCTTTCGTGCCGCAATTCCGCTCGAGACGCTTGGCTTGCCGAACATCTTCCGCATCACGCAGCCCTACGTCACCTCGTCAGTCTCGGGCCAGAGCGGCCTCGGTGACACGCAGTTGTTCAACCTCACCGTCTTCGGTGCCGCCTGGGGTCGCTGGGGTGCCGGCATTTCGGGGTCGGCGCCGACGGGGCGTGCCGGCCTGAGCGCAGAAAAATGGACGCTCGGCCCGGCGGCTGGCTTCGTCAATTCCTCCAACAAGGGCTACAACTTCGGCCTGTTCGCGCAGACGTTCTTCTCGTTCAGCGGCGATGACCAGGCGCCGGACGTCGGGATCGTCAACCTGCAGCCGATCTTGAGCTACCAGCTCGGCGGCGGCCGTTCGATTTCGCTCGGCAACAGCGCCCTCGTCTACGACACCAGGCAATCGCGCTGGGCTTCACTCGCACTCGGCGTGAACTACGGGCAGGTCATCAGCCTGTGGGGCCAGAAGTGGCGGCCGAACGCCGAGGTCGACTATGACTTTCAGGACCGCGCCGGCAACACGAAGGTGACCTTGCGCGCTGGTTTTTCATTGCTGCTGCCGTCGCTTTGACCCCGCACAGCTCGCGAAGGAGTAAAGATTGTCGCAGTCAGAATCTCGCAGTTCAGCAGCCCCCTTCGCGCGCCACGTCGTGTTGGCCCTGGGCCTGGCTTGCGCCGCGGGAACCCCCGCTTTGGCCGGCGAAGGCGGTACCTCGCACATCCTTCCTGGCGCCAATGCCACGCTGATGGATCTGCCGCCGACAACGCCGGGGTTGTTCTTCAAGCCGATGTTCCTGAACTACCGCGGCGATGCCTCGGCGCGCGTGCCCACGGCCGCCGGCGTCGTTGCGAACATGAACGTAGAGGCGAACACCTTCGTGTTCGGCGGCGGCTACGGCTTGGAGCAGCCGGTGCTCGGCGGCGCGCACTACTCGGTTGCCGCGTTCGTTCCGTACACGCGGCTGGACATCTCGGCGAACTCCGAGGTGCTGGGTGGGATCCGGGTCGACAGCAAGGTGTCCGGCGTCGGCGACATGACGCTGGTACCGGTCATGCTGGCCTGGAAGTCTGCTGACTGGCAGTACGACTTCCTGATGCCGGTGTACGCGCCGACGGGCAGCTACAAGGTGGGGCGACTCGGCAACCCGGGCCTGAACTACTGGACTGTCGACCCGATCGTCGGCGCGGCATACAGCAACGCCAAGTCGGGCCTCAACGCGGCCGCGCACGTCGGCTACGCGCTGAACAGCGGAAACTCCGACACGGACTACCGCAGTGGCAACCTGCTGCACATCGACGCGTCAGTGCAGCAGATCTTTTCGCTCGGCTCGGGGTTCGCGAACATCGGCGCCGAAGCCTGGGTCTTCCGGCAGAGCAGCTGCGACAGCGGCGCCGGCGCGACGCTCGGCTGCTTCAAGGGCGGCACTTCCGGCATTGGCCCGGTGCTGGGGTACATCCTGCTGATCGGCCAGCAGAAGCTGATCCTTGAATTCAAGTGGCTCGCCGAACTAGACACCACGAACCGCCTGAACGGCGACTATGTCTGGCTGAAGTTGGTCTACAAGTACTAGCGCATATGAACACTTACCGACACTCTCGCGCTCGACACTCGCGACTGTTTGCCTGCATGGGGGTCATGCTCGGCGCGCTGTTTGCCGCCATGGCCAGTGCGCAGGAAATCCTGCCCTTCCCGCCCACGCCGTCGGCTCCACGGCAGGGCGGACGATCGAGAGTTCGAGCTACAAGAAGCGCGTCGAGCCTGCGGCGACTGGCAAAGGACGCGCCGAACATCCTCATCATCCTGATGGACGATGTCGGGCCGGGCACGCCTTCCACCTACGGCGGCGAAATCCGCACCCCCACGCTGGACCGGGTGGCGAAGATGGGCATCTCCTACAACCGCTTTCATTCCACCGCCATGTGCTCGCCGACCCGGGCCTCGCTGCTGACTGGGCGCAACCACACCTTCGTTGGCAACGGCCAGATCGCGGCAATAGCGAACGACTTCGACGGGTTCAGCGGCACGATCCCGAAGTCATCGGCCACGGTGGCCGAGGTGCTCAAGAACTACGGCTACGACACCGGCGCCTGGGGCAAGTGGCACAACACACCCGAAGAACAGATCACCAGCAAAGGGCTGTTCGACTACTGGCCGACCGGCTATGGTTTCGAGTATTTCTACGGTTTCCTGGCCGGCGAGGCTTCGCAGTACGAGCCGACGCTGACACGCAACACGACGCAGGTCATCCAGCATCCCAAGAAGGGCTACCACCTCACTGAGGACATTGCCGAGGACGCGATCCAGCGGCTGCGCGAACAGAAGGCATATGCACCGGACAAGCCGTTCTTCATGTACTGGGCGCCGGGCGCATCGCATGGCCCGCACCAGGTCATGAAGGAGTGGGCCGACAAGTACAAGGGCAAGTTCGACGACGGCTGGGACCGGTACCGCGAGCGCACCTTTGCGCGCGCCAAGGCCAAGGGCTGGATCCCGCCCAACGCACAACTGACGCCGCGTGCGGCGTCGATGGCATCCTGGGATTCCATTCCGGAGGCCGAGCGGCCGTTCCAACGCCGCCTGATGGAGGTCTTTGCCGGCTTTACCGAGCACGCCGACGTCAACGCGGGCAAGGTCATAGACGAAATCGAGCGTCAGGGCAAGCTGGACAACACGCTGATCTTCTACATCTGGGGTGACAACGGCTCCTCATCCGAAGGCCTGTACGGCACCATCAGCGAGCAACTTGCCCAGAACGGCATTCCGACCAAGATCTCGCAGCACATCGAGGCCTTGAATGAATTCGGCGGACTGGATGCACTCGGCGGCCCGAAGACCGACAACATGTACCACGCTGCCTGGGCCTGGGCCGGCAGCACGCCGTATCAAGGCACCAAGCTGCAGGGTGCCTACTTCGGTGGCATCCGTCAGCCAATGGCCGTGGCTTGGCCAATCACATCAAGGCCGATCCGACCGCGCGGCCGCAGTTTCACCACGTCATCGACATCGTCCCGACGATCTACGATCTGGCGAGGATCACGCCGCCTCGGGTGGTGAATGGCTTCGAGCAGGACCCGATCGCCGGCGTCAGCATGGTCTATACCTTTGCCGACGCCAAGGCCGCGGGCACGCGCAAGACCCAGTTCTTCGACATCATGGCCAGCCGCGGGATCTATCACGACGGCTGGTTCGCTAGCGCCGCCGGGCCACGCGAGCCTTGGGTCGGTGGCCTGCCGAAGGGCATCAAGGAATGGTCGCCGCTGACCGACAAGTGGGAGCTCTACCACATCGACGCCGATTGGAGCCAGGCAAACGACCTCGCGGCATCCAATCCAAAGAAGCTCGAGCAGATGAAGGCGCTGTTTCTCGAGGAATCGACGAAGAACAAGAACCTGCCCATCGGCGGTGGCCTGTGGTCGACGGCCCTGTTCCATCCGGAGGACGCACCGGCCTCGGCGCTGACCGAGTGGACCTTCGATTTCCCCATCACGCGCATGCCCGAGTCGGCAGCCCCGAAGCTTGGCAAGAATAGCAGCCTGGTGACCATGGACGTGGACGTACCTGAAAACGCCAACGGCGTGCTCTACGCGCTGGCCGGTTTTTCCGGCGGCATCACGGCCTACGTCAAGGATGGATTCCTGAACTACGAATTCAACCTGTTCGAGGTCCAGCGCACCAAGATCAGATCCAAGGCCAGGCTGCCGCGGGGCAAGGTGAAGGTCGAAGTCGATTCGCAGCTCACGGGACCCATCGGCGGGCCAATGGAGATCACGCTGCGAGTGAATGGCGAAGTGGTGGGCCAGGGCACGGTGCCTGCGGCCATGTCGCTGCATTTCACGTCGAACGCCACCTTCGACATCGGGACCGATCTGGATTCGCCCGTGTCGATCGACTACTACGAGCAGGCGCCCTTCGCCTTCAACGGCAAGATCGGCACGACCAAGATCGCCTACATGAAGAAGTGAATAAGTGCCCTGCACCCGCAGCGTTCACCGCGGCGCTGGCGCCGGCACTGCTCAGCGGCAAGGTCGACGTGACCGTGTGCGCAATGAAGTGACGCCAACCCGGCCGAGCTTCGAGCCTTCAACCACAACCTGACTGTCACTCAAAGGAACCGACCCATGAACATCACGCAACTGATCGCCAGCGCCGGGCTGACCTGCACCCTCCTTGCCTCGACCGCTTTCGCCGGCGTTGTCGATCCCGATTGCACGCCAGAGAAGGCAGCCAAGAGTGCGGCGGCCAAATCCACGGTTGGCGTGGGCGGGCACTGCGATGCCAAGGAAGCCACCAAGGACTCGGGCACGAAGGCCGCCGGTGTCGAAGACAAGGGTCCGATCGAAAAACAAAAGAAGAAGAACGATCCGCCGGCTGAGAAGGCCAAGGACGCGGTGACGAAGTAGGCCTCGCGCCAGCGCACGCGCTGGGGCGTCACGCAAAGTCCGTGCGTCACGGCGCGGATGCCGGCGGCGCCCACCTTGATCGATCAACCAACTATCGGAGAACAATGCATGAAGGCTTATGGAGCGGAGTTTCTGGGCACGTTCTGGCTGGTGTTGGGGGGCTGCGGCAGCGCGGTGCTCGCTGCGGCGTTTCCCAACGTGGGCATCGGCCTGCTCGGCGTGTCACTGGCTTTCGGACTGACCGTGCTGACGATGGCCTACGCGATCGGGCACATTTCCGGCTGCCACCTGAATCCGGCGGTGTCGGTCGGACTGTGGGCCGGCGGTCGCTTCCCGGCAGCCAAGCTCCTGCCCTACATCGTCGCGCAGGTGCTCGGCGCCATCGTAGCCGGCGCGGTGCTGTACCTCATCGCGAGCGGCGCCGCGGGCTTCGACGTGTCGCAGGGCTTCGCGTCCAACGGCTACGGCGAGCATTCTCCGGGCGGTTACTCGCTGCTCGCCGCACTGGTCTGCGAAGTGGTCATGACCATGTTCTTCCTGATCGTCATTCTCGGCGCCACCGACAAGCGTGCGCCCGCGGGCTTCGCGCCCATCGCGATCGGCCTGGCGCTGACCTTGATTCACCTCATCAGCATTCCGGTCACCAACACCTCGGTCAATCCGGCGCGCAGCACCGGGGTGCGTTGTTCGTCGGCGGCTGGGCGGTGGGGCAGCTGTGGCTCTTCTGGGTCGCGCCGATCGTCGGCGCCTGCTGGGGGCGGCCACCTATCGGCCGATGTCCGGTCGTCCGACCTGAACGAAGGCGTCTACCATGAAGATCGCCCACCGCTTGCTCGTGCTCGCCGGCTGGTTCACTTGCCATTCCGCCATGGCGGCCGCGGTGATCGCCGACGGGTCCGTGCTGCCATTCGACCAGGTGCCCGTGCCAGCGTGGCCAAGCCACGCCTGCAGGACTGGTGCACAAGCGCCGTGCCCAACCCGCGCACCTGAAGGCCGGTGCACCGAATGTGCTGATCGTGCTGCTCGACGATGTGGGCTTCGGCCAGGCGTCGACCTTCGGCGGTGAGATCAGCACGCCCACGCTCAGCAAGCTGGCCAAGGAAGGCATCAGCTACAACACCCTTCACACCACGGCGATCTGCTCGCCCACGCGCGCGGCCTTGCTCACGGGACGCAACCATCAGCGTGTGGGCAACGGCACGATCGCGGAACGCGCAGTCGACTGGGACGGCTACACGGGGGTGATCCCGAAGACCTCGGCCACGATGCCCGAAGTCCTGCGGCACTACGGCTACAAGACGGCAGCCATCGGCAAGTGGCACAACACGCCGGCCGACCAGACCACGGCGATGGGCCCATTCGACCGCTGGCCCACCGGCCACGGCTTCGACTACTTCTACGGCTTCCTCGCCGGCGAGACCTCGCAGTGGGAGCCGCGCCTGGTGGAGAACACCAACGTCGTCGAGCCGCCGCACGACGAGAAGCTACCACCTGAGCGAGGACCTGGCGGACAAGGGCATCGCCTGGCTGCGCAAGCACCGCGCGTTCTCGCCCGACAAGCCCTTCTTCTTGTACTGGGCGCCAGGCGCCGGGCACGGCCCGCACCAGGTGGGCAAGCAATGGTCGAACAAGTACAAGGGCAAGTTCGACACGGGTTGGGACGCTTACCGCGAGCGCGTCTTCGCACGGCAGAAGCAACTCGGCTGGATCCCGGCCAATACGCAGCTGACGCCGCGCAACAAGACCATGCCGGCATGGGACAGCATCCCCGAGGTGCAGCGCCCGTTCCAGTTGCGATTGATGGAGATCTATGCCGGCTTTGTCGAGCACGTCGACGTACAGGCGGGCAAGTTGATCGATGAGCTGGAGCGCCAGGGCGTGCGCGACAACACCATCGTGATCTACATCTTCGGCGACAACGGCGCCAGCGCGGAAGGCCAGAACGGCACCATCAGCGAGTTGCTGGCGCAAAACGGCATCCCGAATACGGTGGAGCAGCAGCTCGCAGCACTCGACAAGATCGGCGGCCTCGATGCGCTGGGTACCGCCAAGACAGACAGCATGTACCACGCCGGCTGGGCCTGGGCCGGCAACACGCCGTTCCAGAACACCAAACTGGTGGCGTCGCACTTCGGCGGCACGCGCAACCCGATGGTCATTTCATGGCCCAAGGGCATCAAGCCCGACAGCACGCCACGCGCGCAGTTCCACCACGTCAACGACATCGCCCCGACGCTGTACGAAGTCATCGGCATCAAGCCACCGAAGGTGGTGGACGGCTTCAAGCAGGATCCGATGGACGGCGTGAGCCTGGCCTACACCTTCGCCGACGCGAAAGCGCAACCGCGAAAGAAGGTGCAGTATTTCGACAACAACGGCAGCCGCGCGATCTACGAGGACGGCTTCGTCGCCGCGACCTTCGGCCCGTTGGTGCCCTGGCTACCGGGTGCGCCGGGCCTGGCCGAATGGGACTCGGCCAAGGATGCCTGGGAGCTGTACGACATCCGCAACGACTTCTCCGAGGCCGTAGACCTGGCGGCGAAGGACCCGAAGCGCCTGGCGGCACTGAAGGCGGCGTTCGATGCCCAGGCCAAGGCGAACAAGGTCTACCCGCTGGGCGCCGGCATCTGGCTGCGTCTACATCCCGAGGACCGCATCAAGACGCCGTACTCGAGCTGGGAGTTCGACGGCAATACCTCGCGCATGCCCGAGTTCACGGCACCCGGGATCGGCCGCGAGAGCAATACCGTGACGATCGACGCGGAGCTGGGTGACAAGGCTTCGGGCGTGCTCTACGCGCTCGGCGGCTCGGGTGGCGGCCTGGCGCTGTACATGAACAAGGGCCAGATCGTCTACGAGTACAACTTGATGATCATCGAGCGCTACATCGCGCGCTCGGCAGCGCCCATCCCGGCAGGCAAGCACCGCATCGAAGTCACGACCAGGTTGCAGAGCGACAAGCCCCTGGCTGCTGCCGACGTCGTCGTCAAGGTCGATGGTCAGGAACTCGCACGCACGACGGTCGCGCGCACAGTTCCGGGTGCGTTCTCGGCCAGCGAGACCTTCGACGTGGGTGTCGATCTGGGTTCGAGCGTCTCACTCGACTACGCGGAGCGCCGACCATTCAAGTTCGATGGCAAGGTGTCTGCGGTGAAGGTGGTGTTGAACAAGTGACGTCGTCGACCAATCAACCGACACACGAGGATCGAGCCGACCATGAACAAGTTGCGTGACCTGTTGATCGATGGCGTGCTGCTCGCGTTGCCACTGGGCGCGGTGGCCTTCTTGGTACAGAAGATGCTTGGCTTGCTCGTGCCGATACTCACGCCGGCCGCGCACCTCCTGCCGCCCGGTCACTGGCTCGGCGTCGCCGCCATCGATTTGGCGGCCCTGCTGTTGCTGGCAATGGGCTTGATCGGACTGGGTGCCTTCTCGCGATCCGCACCTGGGCGGCGGGTGGCCGAAACGCTGGAGCAACTCGTACTCAGCAAGATCCCGGGCTACCTGATCGTCAAGTCCATTGCGGCCGACTTCAGCAGCACCGAGCGTGACGAGGGCCTGCAGCCCGCACTCGTGCGTTTCGACGACAACCAGGTGCTGGGCTTCATCGTCGAGCAAGACCTGGCCGCCGATCGCGTGGCGGTCTTCCTGCCCGGTGCACCGTCGGCCGGCGCGGGCAACGTTGTGGTGGTGCCTGCTGCGCGGGTGGAGGTCCTCGACGCATCGCTCGGTGCCGCGAGACGCGCGATGAAGCAACGCGGGCTCGGCCTGCTGGAGATGTCAACCCTGCACGCAGCGAAGTCGAGCGAGCCCTGAGCGTTCGTGACACCCGGCGCTGCGTGCGTATGTCTGGCGCTGGCGCAGGCCCATAGTCTTGCTGGCGGAGACGGAGGGATTCGAACCCTCGATGCAGGTTTTGCCCACATACTCCCTTAGCAGGGGAGCACCTTCGGCCACTCGGTCACGTCTCCAGCGGCGGCGATTCTAGCAGCCGCCCTCCTCCACGGTGAGTTGCGGACCAGGTGTCGGGGGCGCTTCAAATCGCGCACAAGGCGCGCACGTAGGAGTCGTGCCCAAGCGCCCATAACGAAGCTGCGGCGAGCATGGCGCCGGAGCCGCGCAAGGCCCACGCGATCGATGGCCCAGCCGGGTTGCCGGCCCCCACGCCGCGCAGGCGCCGCCAGATCCATGGCGCGGCGACGAGCCCGGGCGACGAAGCAACCGCAAAGACGGCCATCACGGCCGCACCGCCGACCGCGCCGTCGGCCAATGCGGCCATCAGCAGCGCCGCTTGAAGCAGGCCGCAGGGCCAGGCCACCCAGGCGAGCCCCGCCGCCGCCGCCGTGGCATGCGGTCCGGACGGGGTGCGGCGCGAGACGGGCATCGCAATGGTCGTTCTGTGCTCAGGGACGGCATGGCGTCCCAGGCGTTCGAGCCATTCCGGCTGGCGGCCGCGAAACAGCAGCCACAGGCCACACCAGAACACCGCCAGGTGGAGCAGCAGCCACAGCGGCTGGAGCCCGCGGCCGAGTGCGCCGCCCCAGGCGGTCAGTGCCGAGACGCCGGCGCCGACGACGGCGCCCACTACGCTATAGCCGACCACGCGTGCAAGATGAAAGGCCCACGCCGTGACGGCATTCGCCTGACCCCGGGTGCATACCGCGGCGCACGGCGCGGCGCACATCGCCGCGCAATGTGCGGCACCGGCCAGGCCGAGCATTCCGGCGCCCGCGATCAGGGCGGCAGTCGACATTTCGCCCTCGGGCTAGATGACCCGCGAGAAGCGATCGCGGGTGGCCGACGCGTTCACGTACTTGTCGAACACCATGGCCACGGCGCGAACGAAGTACCAACCCGTTGCCGTGAGCTGGATCGAATCTGCGTTGCAGAGCACGAAACCGGCGTCGATGAGAGGCTGCAGCGCAAGGAGCTCGCTGCTGAAGTAGCTCGCCATGTGAATCGCGTGGGCCGATTCGATGGTCTTGAAGTCGACCCGTCCCTGGCACATCAGGGCCATGATCACGGCGCGGCGAACCACGTCGTCGGAGCTGAGTGCCAACCCGCGCACCACCGGCAGGCGGCCCTGGCGCAAGGCGTCGTAGTACTCGGGCAAGGTCTTTGCGTTCTGACTGTACGTGTTGCCGATGCGACTGATGGCCGATACACCCAGTGCAATCAGGTCGCAATCGGGCCGCGTGCTATAGCCCTGGAAATTGCGGTGCAGGCGGCCCTCTCGCTTGGCCACTGCCAGGCTGTCGTCGGGCAGGGCGAAGTGGTCCATGCCGATGTAGCTGTAGCCATGGCCGATGAAGCCGGCGATGGCGACCGACAGCATCTCGATTCGCGCACCGGGCCGCGGCAATTGCGCGGCATCGATTCGGCGCTGCGGCTTGAAGCGTTGCGGCAGGTGCGCATAAGAGTAGAGCGCCACGCGGTCGGGCCGCAGGGCCGCGACCTTGTGCACTGTGCTGGCCATCGACGCCGGCGTTTGCAGCGGCAGGCCGTAGATCAGGTCGATGTTGATCGACTCGAAGCCGATGCGGCGCGCGCTGGCCATCAGTGCCTGCACCTGGGCCTCGGGTTGCACCCGGTGCACGGCCAGTTGCACGCTCGGTTCGAAGTCCTGCACACCAAAGCTCAGGCGGTTGAAGCCCAACTTCGCCAGATGGGTCAGGCGCATCTCGTCGACCGTGCGCGGGTCGACCTCGATCGCGATCTCGGCGTCGTCGGCGAGGGGAAACCGTTGCCGCAAGGTCGCCATCAGGCGTGTCAGTTCGGCATCGCTGAGGAATGTCGGAGTGCCGCCACCGAAATGCAATTGCGACACCTGCTGGTTCGGGCCCAGGGTGTCGGCGATGAGCGCGATTTCCTGCTCGACGGCGTCGAGGTACTCGCCCGCTCGCTCGTGATGCTTGGTGATCACCTTGTTGCACGCGCAGTAGTAGCACAGCGACTCGCAGAACGGCACGTGCACATAGACGGACAGCGGCGCACTGGCGCCGGATCTTGCGTCGTTCGCCCGCAGGCCCAAGGCATCCATTGCCTGCGCCGGACCGAAGCCCTCGGCAAAGCGGTCCGCGGTCGGGTACGAGGTGTAGCGCGGCCCCGGCGTATCCATGTGCGCCAGCAACTCGGCGGTCAGGACGGGTGAATCAGCAGTTTGGGTGGTCGACATGCCTACGCACTATGCCACTGCGGCGCACTGGCTGCTTGATATGTATCAAGAGCGAAGTCGTCACTGCCCGTGCGGTGGCTCGCTGGCAAGCCACTGGCTGGCCGCACTCGCCGCGGCGCAAGCAGCCCAGAACACGAAGAAGCCCAGCGTATAGACACTCTTGTCGGACCAACCCAGCGGCCGGTGCCCGAGCCCGTGCAGCGACTCCGGATCGACCAGTGAAAAAACCAGACCACTCAGCGCTGTCGCGACCAGGAACGACGGCCAGACCACGGCGCCGATACGGCCGATGCGGCGCTCGCGCACGGCTTGAACATTGGCGGTCACGTTGGGATCGGGTGCGACCATGCTTACCTCGCCGGCGTCAGGGGGTGGCCGCATGGTTGCGCGCCTGGACGGCCGGCTGCAATGCCTGTGCCGGCTCGGACGACGTGGCCAGCACCGGGTCGGGGCGCGTGATCGCGAGGTACAGCGTCACGAAACTGGCCAGCACGACGGCGAGCGGCCCGCCAAGCACGAGCCAGACCATGGGATAGCGCCACCAAGGCGACACAGGCCCGTGCAGCGCAGACGATCTCTTGTTCATGTTGCAGCACTCCTCTTAACGTGGCACGACGAAGGTCGAGCGTTCGTCTTGCCGCCATGCGCGCCCGTGGTCGGCGCCGGCGACCGGTTCGATGTGGAACTCGATCGGATGCGCGCCAGCGCCCGCCCGTGCCGCCGCCTCGGGCGAAACCTGCACGGCGACGGGCATCCAGCGCGACTCGGTTGGGCCGATATCTATCTCACGCGGGCCGACCACGGCCACCGCACCGGCCAGAGCCCCTTTGGCCGTGACATCGATGCGCACGCGCTGAACCGATTCCCTGGCGTTCATCATCTGCAGGCGGTAGACGTTCTCGACCCGGCCGTCGTCGACCAGGCGCGCCAGCGCGCCGCGGTCGCGCACGACGTCGACCTTGAACGGCGTGCGCAGCACGAGGCTGACCATCAACGCGGTGCTGATCGCCAGCAGGATCGCACCATAGACCAGCACGCGCGGCCGCAAGACACGGCGCCAGCATGCTGCGCGCGGCTCAATGCTGGGCCAGGCCGTTCTGCGTCGCGAAGCGGATCAGGCCGCGCGGGTATTGCATCTTGTCCATCACGCCGTCGCAGACGTCGATGCAGGCGGCGCAGCCGATGCACTCGTACTGCAGGCCCTTGCGGATGTCGATGCCGGTCGGGCAGACCTGCACGCACAGCGTGCAGTCGATGCAGTCGCCCGTTGGCCGCCTTCAGGTCGGTGCTGCGGCCGCGCGCGTGCCGCGCGGCTCGCCGCGCTCCGCGTCGTAGCTGATGATCAGCGTGTCGCGGTCGAACATCGCGCTCTGGAAGCGCGCGTACGGGCACATGTACTTGCACACCTGCTCGCGCATGTAGCCGGCGTTGCCGTAGGTCGCGAGGCCGTAGAACAGGACCCAGAACCACTCCCACGGCCCGAAGCGCAAGCGTGAACGCCTCGGCCCAGAGCGCGCGGATCGGCGTGAAGTAGCCGACGAAGGTGAAGCCGGTCCACAGCGCCGATCGCGATCCAGACGCCGTGCTTGCCGCCTTGCGCACCAGCTTGCGTCCAGGCTCCACGGCGCTGCGTCGAGCTTGATGCGCGCCTTGCGGTCGCCCTCGAAGCGGCGCTCGACCCACATGAAGATCTCGGTGTAGACCGTCTGCGGGCAGGCGTAGCCGCACCACAGCCGCCCGGCCACGGCGGTGAACAGGAACAGCGCGTAGGCGCTGACGATCAGCAGCCCGGTCAGGTAGATGAAGTCCTGCGGGTAGAGCACCAGGTCGAAGATGTAGAAGCGCCGCGCCGCCAGGTCGAACAGCACCGCCTGGCGGCCGTTCCAGGGCAGCCAGGGCAGGCCGTAGAAGACCAGCTGCGTGACCCACACCAGCACCCAGCGCCAGCCGGCGAACCAGCCGCTGACCGCGCGCGGGTAGATCTTCTTCTGCTTCTCGTACAGCGACATCGACGACTCGTCGGCGGTCGGCGATGCGGCGTTGCGTCGGCGTGCGCGGTGCTCGGCGTCACTTGGCCGCTGCGCCGTGTCGGCTGCGACAGGCTCCAGACGTAGGCCGCCAGCACGTGGATCTGCTCTGCCGATCAGGCGCCGCCCTGCGCCGGCATGACGTTGGTCTTGCCGTTGTTGACCATCGCGACGATCGCCGTCTTCGCCCCAGCCGTGCAGCCAGATCTTGTCGGTCAGGTTGGGCGCGCCGAGCGCCTGGTTGCCCTTGCCGTCGGCGCCGTGGCAGGCCGCGCAGACCGCGAACTTGGCGCGGCCGAGCTGGGCCGCGACGGTTGTCGTGCGGGCTGCCCGACAGGCTCAGCACGTAGTTCGCGACGTTGCGCACGTCCTCGGCCGCTGCCGACCGCCGCGGCCATCGGCGGCATCTGCCCGACGCGGCCCTTGCGTGATCGTCTGCCTGATCGTCTCGGGCGCGCCGCCCCACAGCCAGTCGTTGTCGGTCAGGTTCGGGAAGCCCTTGCTGCCGCGCGCGTCCGAGCCGTGGCAGGTGGCGCAGTTGTTGACGAACAGGCGCTCGCCGATGCGCCATGCGCCTGCGCGTCGCGGGCCAGCGCCTCGGTCGTCCATCGCCGCGAAGCGTGCGTAGAGCGGCGCCATCGCCGCCGCGCCTGCGGCCTGCTCGGCCTCGTACTGGCCGCTGGCTGCTCCAGTCCAGACGCCCGCCGACGCTGCCCAGCCCCGGGTAGAGCGCGAGGTAGACGGCGGCGAACACCACCGTCAGCACGAACAGGACCATCCACCAGCGCGGCAGCGGGTTGTTCAGTTCGCGCAGGTCTTCGTCCCAGACATGGCCGGTGGTGTTGTCGTCGGCCGCACCGCTGGCGACGCGGCGACGCGCGGCGACGAACAGCAGCGCCAGGCAGGCGACCAGGCCGAGCACGGTGGCGACGGCGACGAAGATCGACCAGCCGCTCGAGATGAAGTCAGCTCATGGTCGCTGCTCCCCGTCGCCGTCGTCGAACGGCAGGCGCGCCGCTTCGTCGAAGCATGGCGCGGTTGCGTCGCGGCGCAGGCCCAGGCACACGATGGGCCGACGAACAGCAGCAGGACAGCACGGTGACGGCGATGCGCAGGTCGTTGATGTCCATCGTCAGTTGCTCCGCTCACTTGACGCGCGTGCCGAGCACCTGCAGGTAGGCGATCAGCGCGTCGAGCTCGGTCTTGCCCTGCACCGCTCGCCGGCGCAGCGGCGATCTCGGCGTCGCTGTAGGGCACGCCGACGCGGCGCAGCGCGCGCAGCTTCGGCGGCGATGCCGCGGCGTCGACTGCGCGTGCGAGCCAGCCACGGGTAGGCCGGCATGTTCGACTCGGGCACCAGGTCGCGCGGGTTGTTCAGGTGCAGGCGGTGCCACTCGTCGCTGTACTTGCCGCCGACGCGGTGCAGGTCGGGGCCGGTGCGCTTGCTGCCCCACTGGAACGGGTGGTCGTAGACGAACTCGCCGGCCATCGAGTAGTGGCCGTAGCGCAGCGTCTCGGCGCGGAACGGCCGGATCATCTGCGAGTGGCAGTTGTAGCAACCCTCGCGGATGTAGATGTCGCGGCCGGCGAGCTGCAGCGCGGTGTAGGGCTTCAGGCCCGGCGACCGGCTGCGTCGTCGAGCGCTGGAAGAACAGCGGCACGATCTCGACCATGCCGCCGACGGCGACGACCAGCAGGATCAGCACGATCATCAGGAAGTTGCTGGTCTCGATCTTCTCGTGGACCGACGGGCGGGATGCTTGCTGGCCATGTGTTCGTGCGATGTCCTCAGGCGCGTGCGCCGGCCAGCGGCGGGATCGCGCGACCGGCGCGTGGCCGGCCGCTGCTGCACGGTCATGACGACGTTCCAGGCCATCAGCAGCATGCCGCTCAGGTACAGCAGGCCGCCGAGCGAGGCGGACGACGTAGAACGGGAAGGTCGCCTTGACGCTCTCGACGAAGCTGTAGACCAGCGTGCCGTCGGGGTTGACCGCGCGCCACATCAGGCCCTGCATCACGCCGGCGATCCACATCGCGGCGATGTAGAGCACGATGCCGAGCGTCGCGATCCAGAAGTGCAGCTCGATCGCGCGGCACGCTGTACATCTTGGTGCGGCCGAACATGCGCGGGATCAGGTAGTACAGCGTGCCCATCGAGATCAGGCCGACCCAGCCGAGCGCGCCGCGAGTGCACGTGGCCGATCGTCCAGTCGGTGTAGTGGCTGAGCGCGTTGACGGTCTTGATCGACATCATCGGCCCCTCGAAGGTGCTCATGCCGTAGAACGACAGCGCTGACGATCAGGAACTTCAGGATCGGGTCGTCGCGCAGCTTGTGCCACGCGCCGCGAGAGCGTCATGATGCCGTTGATCATGCCGCCCCAGCTCGGCGCCAGCAGCACCAGCGAGAACACCATGCCGACGACTGCGCCCAGTCGGGCAGCGCGGTGTAGTGCAGGTGGTGCGGGCCGGCCCACATGTAGGTGAAGATCAGCGCCCAGAAGTGCACGATCGACAGCCGGTACGAGTAGACCGGCCGCTCGGCCTGCTTCGGGATGAAGTAGTACATCATCCCGAGGAAGCCCGCGGTGAGGAAGAAGCCGACCGCGTTGTGGCCGTACCACCACTGCACCATCGCGTCCTGCACGCCGGCGTAGGCCGAGTAGCTCTTCATCAGGCTGACCGGCATCGCCGCGCTGTTGACGATGTGCAGCAGCGCGACGGCGATGATGAAGGCGCCGAAGAACCAGTTGGCGACGTAGATGTGGCGCACCTTGCGGATGCCGATGGTGCCGAAGAAGACGATCGCGTAGGCGACCCAGACGACCGCGATCAGGATGTCGATCGGCCACTCGAGCTCGGCGTATTCCTTGCCGCTGCGTGATAGCCCAGCGGCAGCGTGATCGCCGCGAGCGACGATCACCAGCCTGCCAGCCCCAGAACGTGAACTCGGCGAGCCCGGGCAGGAACAGCCGCGACCTGGCAGGTGCGCTGCACGACGTGGTAGGCTGGTCGCGAACAGCGCGCAGCCGCCGAAGGCGAAGATCACCGCGTTGGTGTGCAGCGGGCGCAGCCGGCCGTAGCTCAGCCACGGGATGCCGAAGTTGAGCTCGGGCCAGGTCAGCTGCGCGGCGATGATCACGCCGACCAGCATGCCGACCACGCCCCACACCACGGCGGCGAGCGCGAACAGCCGCACGGCGGTATCGGTGTAGATCAGCGACCGCTGCGCCGGCTCATTGGTCATCACGCGCTACTCCTCCGGACCCAAGTCGAATCGATGGCGGCGATTGTTCCGGGACTCACCACCAGGATAATTGATCCGAATCAAATTTCCCGCTCCGCCTCGTCGTCCTGGCGCAGGATCCGCTCACCTTCGTCGCTCGAGGTCGTCGAACTGCCCTCGGTGCAGCGCCCAGGCGAAGACGCCGATGACCAGCAGCACCAGCAGGACCGACAGCGGGATCAGCAGGTACAGGATGTCCATCGCGTTCCGCGCGCCAGGCGCAGCGCATTGAGCACGACCAGCAGCGAACTCGCCGCCATGCCCAAGCCCGCGGCCCAGGGCGGCAGCACAGCCGACCAGCGCCAGCGGCACGCAGGCCAGGTTGTAGACGGCAGCCCAGGCCAGGTTCTGGCGAATCACACGCCGGCAGCGCAGCGCCAGGCGGCGCGCAGACCAAAGCTCGGTCAGGCGTTCGCTGTCGAGCACCGCGTCGGCCTGATGCCTCGCGACCAGCGCACCCTGGCCCATCGCGAACGACACGTCGGCCGCGCCAGCACCGGCGCGTCGTTGATGCCGTCGCCGACCATCGCGACGCGGTGCCCATGCGACTGTGCCCGGCGCACCAGTTCCAGTTTGTCCTGCGGCGCGAGCCCGGCATGGCATTCGTCGAGCGCGAGGCCGGCGGCAAACGAAGCAACTTGTTCGTGCGCGTCGCCCGACAGCAACACGAGTCGCACACCGTCGCTGCGCAAGCCGTCAATGGCCTCGCGCGCGTCGCTGCGCAGCGTTTCGCCGATCCGGAACCTGAGGCGTGGCGATCCGCGCGGGCCGAACCACACCGCGGCTGCGCGGTCGACATCATTGCTTCCGGTGTCAAACAGCGGTCGATCGGCAACCCAGGCATGCGTGCCCAGGCGCCAGGCGAGGCCGATGGCGTCGGTCGCCTCGAGACCACTGCCGATCTCTTCACGAACGTCGGCCCAGTGTGCAGCGGCGCTGCCCGGTGCATGCGCGGCCACCGCGCGCGCCATCGGATGACGCGACCATGCGGCAAGGCCGGCAGCGGCCTGCGGCGCCTCGGCCATGTTCACGTCGGCGCTGAGCGCATCGACGGCCAGCACCTGCGGTCGGGCAAAGGTCAAGGTGCCGGTCTTGTCGAGGAACAGCGTGTCGACGCCGGCCAGGCTGTCGAGCATCGCCAGCCGGCGCACGATCACGCCGCGCCGCGCCAATGCCGAGGCCGCCGCCAACAGTGCCGATGGCGCGGCCAGCGACAGCGCGCAGGGGCAGGTGACGATCAGCACCGACACCGCCACCCAGACCGCGCGCGACGGTTCGATCTGGCTCCACACCGCCGCGCCGGCGAGCGCCAGCATCAACACCGCGGCCAGAAAGGCGCCGGCCCAGCGGTCGGCCATGGCCACCGCCCGCGGGCGCTCGGTGGCGGCCTCGCGCATCAGCGCCAGAATGGCTTCGAGTCGCGTGTCCGGCCCGCTGCGATCGACGCGCATCTCGACCGGCGCGCCGCGATTGACGCTGCCGGCAATCACGGCGGCGCCGCCGGGCTTTGGCACCAGCGCCGACTCGCCGCTGAGCAGGGCTTCGTCGGCGACGGTGTGGCCCTCGACCAGGACACCGTCGGCGGGAAAGGCCTGACCGCTGACCACGCGCACACGGTCACCGGGCAACAGGCGCTGCGCGCTGACCGTCTCGATCTGCCCGTCGGCGGCCACGCGCTCGGCGGTTTCGGGCAAGCTGACGAGTGCGGCCTCGAGCACGGTCTCGGCGCGATGGCGCAGGCGCATCTCGAGCCAGCGCCCGGCGAGCAGGAAAGCGACGAACATCGTCAGCGAATCGAAGTACACCTCGGCGCCCAACGGCCCCGTTGGATCGAACGTGGCCACCGTACCGGCGACGAACGTCACCAGCACTGCCAGTGACACCGGCACGTCCATGCCCAGTTGGCGCCGTGACAGCGAGGCCCACGCAGAGCGAAGGAACGGCCCGGCCGCGAACGCGACAACCGGCACGGAGAGCACCCAGGCGCCCCAGTTCAGCAGCTGCAGCAGGTCCGCATCGATCTGCCCCGGGGCGGCCAGGTAGGCGGGCGCGGCGAGCATCATCACCTGCATCATGCAGAAGGTGGCGACGAACAGGCGCCACAGCAGTGTTCGCGATTCCGCGCTGCGGCGCGTGCGGCTCGAGGCCGCCACATCGGCCATCGCGTCGTAGCCGGCCACGCGCAAAGCCCGCACCACATCCGACAGGCGACCATGGGCGGGGAACCAGGCCACCGTGGCGCGCTCGGCGGCCGCGCTCACGCGCGCGCTCTGCACGCCGGCAACCGACAGGCACGCCGCTTCGACGATCTCGCTGCACGCGGCGCAGTGCATGCCGGCGATCTGCAATGACGAGACCACCAGCCGTTGCCCATCGGCGGCGTCGGTCCAGCGACTGAAGCGGCGCTGCTCGAGTTCGTCGTCGAACAACGCCAATCCGTCCGCGGGTGCGCCTGCCAGTCCATGGTCGGTGGCGGCCGCGCCAGCGACGGCAGCAACAATCATGTCACGAGCTCAGGCGAGTTTGGGCTCGCCGTCAAGTCCGAAGGCCTTGTGCAGCGCGCGCACGGCGAGCTCCATGTACTTCTCGTCGATCACGACGGTGGTCTTGATCTCGCTGGTGGTGATCATCTGGATGTTGATGCCCTCTTCGCTCAGCGCGCGGAACATCTTGCTGGCGACGCCGACGTGGCTGCGCATGCCGATGCCGACGATGCTGACCTTGCAGATCTCGGCGTCGCCGCTCACCTCGCGCGGCGCCGGTCGCCGGCACCACCTCGTCTTGCAGCAGGTCCATCGTGCGCTGCGTAGTCGTTGCGGTGCACGGTGAAGCGAGAAGTCGGTCTTGCCGTCGTTGCGAGACGTTCTGGATGATCACGTCGACGTCGATGTTGGCGTCGGCCACCGGCGCCCAGGATCTGGTAGGCGATGCCCGGCTTGTCGGGCACGCCCAGCACGGTGATCTTGGCTTCGTCGCGGTTGAAGGCGATGCCGGAGACGACGGCTTGTTCCATTTTTTCGTCTTCCTCGAAAGTGATCAGGGTGCCCGACCGGGCTTCTTCGTCGATGTCGATGTCCCACGGCGTGAAGCTCGACAGCACGCGCAGCGGCACGCGGTACTTGCCGGCGAATTCGACCGAGCGGATCTGCAGCACCTTGGAGCCCAGGCTCGCCATCTCGAGCATCTCCTCGAAGCTGACGGTGGTCAGGCGGCGCGCCTCGGGCACGATGCGCGGGTCGGTGGTGTAGACGCCGTCGACGTCGGTGTAGATCAGGCACTCGGCGGCCTTCATCGCCGCGGCCACCGCCACCGCCGAGGTGTCGGAGCCGCCGCGGCCCGAGCGTGGTGATGTGGCCGTCGGCGTCGACGCCCTGGAAGCCGGTGATGATGACGACCTTGCCGGCGGCCAGGTCGGCGCGCACGCGCGCGTCGTCGATGCTCTCGATGCGCGCCTTGGTGTAGGCCGTGTCGGTGACGATCGGCACCTGCCAGCCGGCGTAGCTCACCGCCTCCAGGCCTTCGGCCTGCAGCGCGATGCGCCAGCAGGCCGACCGAGACCTGCTCGCCGGTGGCGGCGATCATGTCGAGTTCGCGCATGCACCTCGGCGGTCGTGCGCTCGGGCGCAGCTCCTTGGCCAGGCCGAGCAGGCGGTTGGTCTCGCCGCTCATCGCCGACGGCACGACGACCATCTGGTGGCCGGCGCGCGCCCACTTGGCGACGCGCTTGGCGACGTTGCGGATGCGCTCGGTCGAGCCCATCGAGGTGCCGCCGTACTTGTGAACGATCAGTGCCATGGCAAGTGCAGGTATCCGTGCTGGCGAGAACCGGGCATTGTATCGGCGAGCCTGCGGCCCGCCAGGCGCGAGCTGCAGTCCGCTTCGCACGCCACGCCAGCGCGCACCTGCGCTTCGCCAGGCGCCGCCAGCGCACGCGCGTCGATGCCCAGGCCGGGCACGAACAGCAAGCGGCCGTCCGCAGCAAAGAGCAACGGCGCCGTCGCGCTGCCAGGCCGGCACGCCGGCGGCCTGGAACTGCTTCTTCAGGCTGCGCGGCGGCGTGCGCGGCGCGGCTGGAAGCGCTCGCCGCCGCTGCGCGCGCGCAGCTCGCGTCGCGCAGCCAGGCGAGCGCGATGCCGCCTCTCGACGCGCACCGCGACGCGCCGCTCCAGCGCAGCCGACGCGGGCCGGCTGCTCACGGCGGCGAGGTCTGGCGTCCGGCACGCGGCGCACGGTAGCGCGCGCAGCGCGCATGCCTGCGGCACAGGCGCAGTTCGCGCCGGTCGCCGGCCAGCGCGCGCTGCGCAGCATCAGGCGCTCGACCAGCGGCTCGCTGGCGGCGCTGCGGCCGAGTCGCGCGCGCAGCCAGGCGCGCAGCGCATTGCGGCGCGCCTCGCTCGACGCACGCCACGGTACCAGGCCGCGTGATCGGCCCGTCGCCGATCGGCGTCGCAGGTCGGCATGCGCCGAGCTCGTCGAGCACAGCGCTGCGCCTCGGCGCGCAGGCGGCTGCGGCGGCGAGCGTCGCCTCGGCGTCGGCGAAGGCCGCGCGCAGCGCCGGCCAGACCTGCGCCGCAGGCGGTTGCGCGCGAAGCGCGCGTCGGCGTTGCTGTCGTCGTCGACATGGCGCAGGCGGTGCCGGCGCACGTAGGCCTCGATCGCCTCGCGCGGCACGTCGAGCCACGGCCGCGCCCAGGTGATGCCGTCGCGCACGGCCTGCCGCGGCATGCGCCGCCAGGCCCGCCGACGCCGGCGCCGCGCAGCGCCTGCAGCAGCAAGGTCTCGGCCTGGTCGCGCCGATGGTGGGCCAGCAGCACGAGGTCGCACGCCCGCGCGCGCGCCATCGCCGCCAGCGCGCGATAGCGCGCGCGGCGCGCCCAGGCCTCGACGCTCTCGCCGGCGCGCCGGCTCGCGTCGACCGAGCGCGACTGCGACCGGCAAGCCGCACGCGCCCAGCGCGCGGCAGCGCGCTGCGCAGTGCGCGAGCCAGGCGTCGGCGTTCGCGCTGCAGGCCATGATGCACGTGCAGCGCCACGACCTCGACGCCCTGCGCCGCGCGCTGCGCGCAAGGTCGCATGCAGCAGCGCGGTCGAATCGCGGCCGCCGCTGTAGGCCACCGCGACGCAGCGCGGCGTTCGGTCACGCGCGCGTGCGTCAGCGCTCCTTGGTGTCGCTGAAGCGGCCGTAGGACTGCAGCCGCTCGTAGCGGCGCTGCAGCAGTTCCTTGGGCTTGCAGGTCGCTCACCTGGCGCAGGGCATCGTTCGAGCGCGCGCTTGAGGAACGCCGCCATCTGCTTGGTGTCGCGATGCGCGCCGCCGACCGGCTCGTTGACGATCTTGTCGATCAGGCCGAGCGCCTTCAGGCGGTGCGCGGTGATGCCCAGCGCTCGGCGGCGTCGGCGGCGCGCTCGGCGGTCTTCCACAGGATCGAGGCGCAGCCTTCGGGCGAGATCACCGAGTAGATCGAGTACTGCAGCATCAGCACCTGGTCGCCGACGCTGATCGCCAGCGCGCCGCCCGAGCCGCCCTCGCCGATGATGGTGACGATGATCGGCACCTCGAGCTGCGCCATCTCGAAGATGTTGCGGCCGATCGCCTCGGACTGGCCGCGCTCCTCGGCGCCGATGCCGGGGTAGGCGCCCGGCGTGTCGACGAAGGTGAACACCGGCAGGCCGAACTTCTCGGCCAGCTTCATCAGGCGCAGCGCCTTGCGGTAGCCCTCGGGCCGCGACATGCCGAAGTTGCGCAGCGCCGCGCTCCTTGGTGTCGCGGCCCTTCTGGTGGCCGAGCACCATGCAGGCCTGGCCGTTGAAGCGCGCCAGGCCGCCGACGATCGACTGGTCGTCGGCGAAGTGGCGGTCGCCGTGCAGCTCCTGGAAGTCGGTGAAGATCTCGTTGACGTAGTCGAGCGTGTACGGCCGCTGCGGATGGCGCGCGATCTGCGTCACCTGCCAGGGCGTCAGGCTCGAGTAGATGTCCTTGGTGAGCTGCAGGCTCTTCTTGCCGAGCCGGTCGATCTCTTCGGAGATGTCGACCGCCGATTCGTTCTGCACGTAGCGCAGCTCTTCGATCTTGGTTTCGAGTTCGGCGATCGGCTGCTCGAAGTCGAGGAAGTGGTCGTTTGCTCATGCGTCGGATTCCTCCTGACGCTCGCAACGATCAATAGTCGACCGGCAGCGGGTCGAGGCTGCGCCAAATGTACCAGGTGGCCACCGAGCGGATACGGCGCCCAGGCGTCGCCCACTTCGCGCGCCTCGGCGCGCGACACCGGCTCGCCGCTGAAGTAGTTGACGGCTGATGCCCTTGATCAGGCCGAGGTCGTCCAGCGGCAGCACGTTGGGCCGCATCAGGTGGAAGATCAGGAACATCTCGGCCGTCCAGCGGCCGATGCCGCGGATGGCGACCAGTTCGTCGATGATCGCCTCGTCGTCCATCTGCTGCCACTGGCGCGACATGCACCGCGCCCGACGTCGAAGTGCTCGGCCAGGTCGCCCAGGTACTCGACCTTGCGCGCCGACAGGCCCGGCGGCGCGCATGCGTCGACGCGTCGAGCGCGAGCACCGCTGCGGCGCGAGGCGCGTCGACGGCTCGCCGGCGGCAGCGCGGCGAAGCGGTCCCACACCGACTGCGCCGCCTTGACCGAGATCTGCTGGCCGACGATCGAGCGCGCCAGCGTCGTGAAGGCGTCGCCGCGGCTTTGCAGGCGGGCCTCGCCGAACTGCGGGATCAGCTTCTTCATCACCCGGTCGCGCTTGCGCAGGTGCTTGCAGGCGTCGTCCCAGTAGTCGGCGTGACGACGGCACTGCGGCTCGCGGCCGGCCATGCGCGCGGCGCTCGGCGCATGCGTCAGGCCTTCACCCAGGTCGTGCCCTGGGCGGAGTCCTTGAGCACGATGCCCTGCGCCGGCAGCTCCTCGCGGATGCGGTCGGCCTCGCGCGAAGTCGCGCGCCTGCCTTGGCCGCGCGCGCGCCGCGATCGGCGTCGGCGATGCCGCCTCGTCGAGCGCCGCTGCCGCGCCTGCAGGAAGGCTGCGCGGCGCCTGCTGCAGGACGCCCAGCGTCGCCGCCCAGCGCCTTGCAGCAAGCGCGGCAGTCTGCGGCGAGCGCGTGCGGTTGACTTCGCCGGCCAGCTCGAACAGCACCGCCACCGCCACCGGCGTGTTGAAGTCGTCGTTCATCGCCGCGCGGAACGCCGCCGCCTGCGGCTGCGCCCAGTCGATCGCGCCGTCGCCGGCGCCACAACGCCGTCGAGCGCGGTGTAGAGCCGGCGCAGCGCGCTGCGCGCGTCGTCGAGGTGCGCGTCGCTGAAGTTGAACGGGCTGCGGTAGTGCGTGCGCAGCATGAAGAAGCGCACCGTCTCGCCGTCGTAGCGCTTCAGCACGTCGCGGATGGTGAAGAAGTTGCCGAGCGACTTGGACATCTTCTCGTTGTCGACGTTGAGGAAGCCGTTGTGCATCCAGTAGCGCACGAAGCGGCTCGCCGCTCGCGCCCTCGCTCTGCGCGATCTCGTTCTCGTGGTGCGGGAACTGCAGGTCCATGCCGCCGCCGTGGATGTCGAAGTGCTCGCCGAGCAGCGGCGCAGGCCATCGCCGAGCACTCGATGTGCCAGCCCGGCCGGCCGGGGCCGTAGGGGCCGTCGCACTTGGCGTCTCGGGCTCGTCGGCCTTGGCCGCCTTCCACAGCACGAAGTCGAGCGGGTCGTCCTTGCCGTCGAGCACGGCCACGCGCTCGCCGGCGCGCAGCTCGTCGAGCGACTTGCCCGACAGCTTGCCGTAGCCGGGGAACTTGCGCACCGCGAAGTTCACGTCGCCGTTGGCCGCGCGATAGGCCAGGCCCTTCTGCTCGAGCTGCCGATCATGTCGAGCATCTGCGGCACGTACTCGGTGGCGCGCGGCTCGTGCGTCGGCGCGTCGATGCCGAGCGCGCCGAGGTCGGCGTGCATCGCGGCGATCATCTCGTCGGTCAGCGCGCGGATCGGGATGTCGCGCTCGAGCGCGCGCTGGATGATCTTGTCGTCGATGTCGGTGATGTTGCGCACGTAGGTGACGTCGTAGCCGAGCGTGCGCAGCCAGCGGTAGACCACGTCGAACGCCATCATCATGCGCGCGTGGCCCACGTGGCACAGGTCGTAGATGGTGATGCCGCACACGTACATGCGGACCTGTCCCGCGCGCAACGGTCGAAACTCTTCGAGCGCCGGGTCAGCGTGTTGTGAATGCGCAGGGTCATCGATGCGAGAAACGTGACAGCGGCCTCGGTGCATATGAGTGCAGGAGGCCGCTCGGTACAATCGAAACTCAGTATAGCGGGCACCTCGCCCGTGTCGATGGAGTAAAGGACCAATGAAAACCCGTCTTGCGATCGTCTTGTGCGCCGCGCTGCTGGCTGCGCCCGCACTGGCGCAGAAGGTGCAACTCGCCACCACCATGGGCGACATCGTGATCGAGCTCGATGCCGCGACAAGGCGCCGAAGACGGTCGCCAACTTCCTGCAGTACGTGAAGGCCGGCCACTACGACGGCACGATCTTCCACCGCGTGATCGACAACTTCATGATCCAGGGCGGCGGCATGACGGCCGACATGAAGCGAGAAGCCGACGCGCGCGCCGATCCCGCTCGAGAGCCGCAACGGCCTGACCAACCAGCGCGGCACGGTCGCCATGGCGCGCACCACCGACCCGAACTCGGCGACCGCGCAGTTCTTCATCAACGTCAAGGACAACGACTTCCTCGACCAGGCCAACGCCCGCGACGGCAACGGCTACGCGGTGTTCGGCAAGGTCGTCGCGGGCATGGACGTGGTCGACAAGATCAAGGCCGTGCCGACCGGCAACAAGGGCCCGCACCAGAACGTGCCGCTGCAGCCGGTCATCATCAACAAGGCAACCCTGGAGAAATGAACATGAGCAAGACCAGTCGATCTGAACACCAGCGCCGGCACGATCCGCGTCGAGCTCGACGACGCCAAGGCCCCGAGCCGCGTCGCACAACTTCCTGGCCTACGTCGCGCAACGGCCACTACGACGGCACGGTGTTCCACCGCGTCATCAAGGGCTTCATGGTCCAGGGCGGCGGCTTCGAGCCCGGCATGAAGCAGAAGCCCACCGACGCCGACGATCAAGAACGAGGCCAACAACGGCCTGAAGAACAAGCAAGTACACGCTGGCGATGGCGCGCACCTCGGCGCCGCACTCGGCGACCGCGCAGTTCTTCATCAACGCCACCGACAACGAGCTTCCTCGAACTTCAAGCCGCGAGACGCCGCAGGGCTGGGGCTACGCGGTGTTCGGCAGGGTGGTGTCGGGCAACGACGTGGTCGACGCGATCGAGAAGGTGCGGACCGGCACGCAAGGGCGGCCACGACGACGTGCCGCTCGAAGACGTGATGATCCACGCGCGCGATCGTCGGTCGCCTGAGGCGGGCCGGCGTCGCACGCGGCGTGGCACGCCGCCGCCGGCCGCTGCGCGCCGCCCGCGACGTCGACGCGCCCGCCGCACTGGCGCGCGATCGACTTCATCTCCGACCTGCACCTGCGCCGAGGACACGCCGCGCACCTTCGACGGCCTGGCGCGACTACCTGCTGCGACACCGACGCCGACGCGGTCTTCATCCTCGGCGACCTGTTCGAGGTCTGGGTCGGCGACGACGCGCGCCGAGCGACGGCTTCGAGGCACGCTGCGCCGAGGTGCTGCGCGAGGCCGCGGCGCGCCGCGCCGTCGGCTTCATGGTCGGCAACCGCGACTTCCTGGTCGGCGACGCGATGCTCGACGCATTGCGGCGTGGCCGCGCCTGCCCGACCCGACCGTGCTGCGCGCCTTCGGCCGAGCGCGTGCTGCTGACGCACGGCGACGCGCTGTGCCTCGACGACGTGGACTACCAGCGCTTTCGCGCCAGGTGCGCAGCGCCGCCTGGCAGCGACGGCTTCCTGCGCCAGCCGCTGGCCGAGCGCGCGCGATCGGCGCGCGCAGCATGCGCGACGCCAGCGAGCCGCGCAAGCGGCACAGCGCCGGCCGCGACTGGGCCGACGTCGACGCCGCCGCCGCGCTGCGCTGGCTGCGCGCCGCCGGCAGCGCACGACGCTGGTCCACGGCCACACCCACCGCCCCGGCAGCGAGATCGCTGGCGCCGGGCTTCGTGCGCCACGTGCTGAGCGACTGGGACTCGACGCACGCACGCCGCGCGCGCCGAGGTGCTGCGCCTGACGCGCGAGCGGCTTCACGCGCTCGCACCGACGCTCGCTGCCGCGATCTCGCGCTGGCTGCGCGTGGCGGCTGGTGGCAGCGCTGGCGCGAGCGGCGCGCGCTCGAGCGCCGCGCGATCCCCGACGCGCTCTGGCAGCTGACGCTGGCGCGCTATCCGTTCCTGGCGCCGCCGCAGCGATAGCCGACCTCGAGCGCGCTGCGCGAGCTGGCCACGCTGTTCCTCGACCGAGAAGGAATTCAGCGGCGCGCAGCGGCCTCGTCGTCAACGACGAGATGGCCGTGGCGATCGCCGCGCAGGCCTGCCTGCCGGTGCTCGAGCTCGGCCTCGACTGGTACGACGGCTTCGTCGGCATCGTCGTGCATGCCGACGCGGTGGTCGCGCAGCGCGAGGTCGTCGACGACGACGGCGTCGTGCACGCACTACGACGAGGAGCTGACCGGCGAGGCGATGGACGGCGGCCCGGTGATGCTGTCGTGGCGCGACGTGCGGCGACGCCGGCGAGTCGGCCGACTGGGCCTACAACGTCGTGATCCACGAGTTCGCCCACGTGCTCGACATGCGCGACGGCGTGCGCCGACGGCGTGCCGCCGCTGCCCGACCGCCGAGCGCGCGCAGGCACTGGCTGAGCGTGCTCGACGCGCGAGTACGACGCGCTTCTGCGAGCGGGTCGACGCCGAGCGACGACACCGTGCTCGACCCGTACGCGCGCCGAGGCGCTCGAGGAGTTCTTCGCGGTCGCCGTCGGAGGCCTTCTTCGTCGCGCCGCGGCGACTGCGCGACGAGCACCCGCGCTGTACGCCTGCTCGCCGGCTTCTTCGGCAGGACCCGGCGCGCGCACTAGCCGTGAACAGCGGAGGCCGCAGGGCCGCGCTGCTCCGTCTCGTGCGTACGCGGCGAGCCGTCAGGCCGTCGCCGGCTCCGGCCTTCGGCTTGTCGCTCTTCTTGCGGCGGCTGGATGTCGAGCAGCGGCTCGCCCTCGGCGTCGACGTCGACCGTCAGGCGGCCGCCGTCGACCAGGCGACCGAACAGCAGCTCGTCGGCCAGCGCGCGGCGGATCGTGTCCTGGATCAGGCGCTGCATCGGCCGCGCGCCCATCAGCGGATCGAAGCCCTTCTTCGCCAGGTGCTTGCGCAGCGCGTCGGTGAAGGTGACCTCGACCTTCTTCTCGGCCAGCTGGCCTTCGAGCTGCAGCAGGAACTTGTCGACCACGCGCAGGATGATCTCTTCGTCGAGCGCGCTTGAAGCTCACCGTCGCGTCGAGCCGGTTGCGGAACTCGGGCGTGAACAGGCGCTTGATGTCGGCCATCTCGTCGCCCTGCTCGCGCGGGTCGGTGAAGCCGATCGTCGCCTTGTTCATCGTCTCGGCGCCGGCATTGGTCGTCATGATGATGATGACGTTGCGGAAGTCGGCCTTGCGCCCGTTGTTGTCGGTCAGCGTGCCGTGGTCCATCACCTGCAGCAGCACGTTGAAGACGTCCGGGTGCGCCTTCTCGATCTCGTCGAGCAGCAGCACCGCGTGCGGCTTCTTCGATGATCGCCTCGGTCAGCAGGCCGCCCTGGTCGAAGCCGACGTAGCCCGGCGGCGCGCCGATCAGGCGGCTCACCGCGTGGCGCTCCATGTACTCGCTCATGTCGAAGCGGATCAGCTCGATGCCCAGGATGTAGGCGAGCTGCTTGGCGACCTCGGTCTTGCCGACGCCGGTCGGGCCGCTGAACAGGAACGAGCCGATCGGCTTGTCGGGCTTGCCCAGGCCCGAGCGCGCCATCTTGATCGCCGCGGCCAGCGCCTCGATCGCCGGCTCCTGGCCGAAGACGACGCTCTTCAGGTCGCGGTCGAGCGTCTTCAGCTTGCCGCGGTCGTCGCTCGACACGCTGGCCGGCGGAATGCGCGCGATCTTGGCGACGATCTCCTCGACCTCGGCTGCGCGTGATGGTCTTCTTCTGCTTGTTCTTCGGCAGGATGCGCTGCGCCGCGCCGGCCTCGTCGATCACGTCGATCGCCTTGTCGGGCAGGTGCCGGTCGTTGATGAACTTGGCCGACAGCTCGGCCGCGGCCTGCAGCGCGCCGAGCGCGTACTTGACGCTGTGGTGCTCCTCGAAGCGCGACTTCAGGCCCTTCAGGATCTCGACCGTCTGCTCGACCGACGGCTCGACCACGTCGACCTTCTGGAAGCGCCGCGACAGCGCCGCGTCCTTCTCGAAGATGCCGCGGTACTCGGTGAAGGTGGTCGCGCCGATGCACTTCATCGCGCCGCGAACTGAGCGCCGGCTTGAGCAGGTTGCTCGCGTCGAGCGTGCCGCCCGAGGCCGCGCCGGCGCCGATCAGCGTGTGGATCTCGTCGATGAACAGGATCGCGTTCGGCTGGTCCTTCAGCTGCTTGAGCACGCCCTTCAGGCGCTGCTCGAAGTCGCCGCGGTACTTGGTGCCGGCCAGCAGCGCGCCCATGTCGAGCGAGTAGACGGTCGGCATCGGCCAGGATCTCGGGCACGTCGTTCTGCGTGATGCGCCAGGCCAGGCCCTCGGCGATCGCGGTCTTGCCGACGCCGGCCTCGCCGACCAGCAGCGGGTTGTTCTTGCGCCGGCGGCACAGGATCTGGATCACGCGCTCGACCTCGTGCTCGCGGCCGATCAGCGGGTCGATCTTGCCGTCGCGGGCGAGCTGGTTCAGGTTCTGCGTGAACTGGTCGAGCGGCGAGCCCTTGCCGTCGCCGCTCTTCCTTCTCGCTCTCGGCTGCTGCCGCCTTCGCTCGGCTTGGTCGGCTCCGGCGGATCGCTCTTCTTGATGCCGTGGGCGATGAAGTTCACCACGTCCAGGCGCGTCACGCCCTGCTGGTGCAGGTAGTAGACGGCGTGCGAATCCTTCTCGCCGAAGATCGCGACCAGCACGTTGGCGCCGGTCACTTCCTTCTTGCCGCTGCCGGTGGACTGCACGTGCATGATCGCGCGCTGGATCACGCGCTGGAAGCCCAGCGTCGGCTGCGTGTCGACCTCGTCGGTAGCCGCCCACCGTGGGCGTGTTTTCCTTGATGAAGCCGGCCAGGCTCTTGCGCAGGTCGTCGATGTTGGCCGAGCAGGCGCGCAGCACCTCGGCGGCCGACGGGTTGTCGAGCAGCGCCAGCAGCAGGTGCTCGACGGTGATGAACTCGTGGCGCTGCTGGCGCGCCTCGACGAACGCCATGTGCAGGCTGACTTCCAGCTCTTGCGCAATCATGCGGCCTCCATAATGCATTGCAACGGGTGACCGCCGCGGCGTGCGGCGGCCAGCACCAATTCGACCTTGGTCGCGGCGACGTCCTTGCGAGTAGACGCCGCAGACGCCCCGACCCTCATGGTGGATCTTCAGCATGATCTGCGTCGCGGTTTCGAGGTCGCGCTTGAAATACTCCTGCAGCACCATGCACGACGAACTCCATCGGCGTGTAGTCGTCGTTGAGCATCACCACCTGGAACAGCTGGGGCGGTTCGGTCCGCTGTTCCTGGCGCTCGGCAACGACCGCGCCCTGACCGTCGTCGCGCGCGGGCGAGCGTCCCGGATCGGGCGCGTGAGGCGCCTTTGGCGGCGGTGACGGTGGCTCTGCGGGCATGAAGTGATTCTATCGAGTCGGGCTCTACACATAGCTCAAACGGGTATCTGGCGCTGGTGAAGCAAGTCTCAACCCCGTGCCCGTCGTTGGGGCAACCTTGACATGGCGCAGCCAAGATCCCGACAATCCGCCCTGCATTGCGACCCGTTGCACTGCAGCAGGAGCGAAAACATGGCCTTCGGTACCGTCAAGTGGTTCAACGACGCCAAGGGATTCGGGTTCATAGAGCCCGAAGCGGGGGGCGCCGACGTTTTCGCCCATTTCTCCTGCATCCAGATGGAAGGGTTTCGGACCCTCAAGCAGGGCGGGCGGGTCTCGTTCGATCTGGTGCTCGGGCCCAAGGGTGACCAGGCACAGAACATCCGCCCGGTCGACGCCCAGGGGGAGCCGGTGCCGGCGGCAGCCGCCGCGGCAGCAGGCGCGCCGAGCTCTACCGTTTGACGCTTGGGCGCGGCCGCGTCGCGCAAAGCCACGCGGCGCGAGAAATCCGTCACTTCTCCGGCCAGATCGAGGCCGCGCTCAACTTGCTGCTCGACGCATCGGGCACGACAAAGTCAACCCGGATCTTGTCACCGGCCTTGAGTTTTGACAGGTCATACACACTCTCGGCCACGTAGACGAGGCCTGTGCGCCCGTCTGCCGCGCGCAGCCGAACCGTGCGGCCGCTGGCATCGACCAGCACGACGGAATAGACCTCGGGTTGCGGCGCATAGTTGATGCCGCCGCCCTGCATGCGCTGAGCGCCGAGACCACCCGCACCCCCGGCCCCCGCCGGCTGCGCCAGTACGGGCTGCGCCAGTCCGACGACCAACAGGACGAAGCAGATCCGCTTGATATGTGCTCGCATGCTCGGCCTCCGTGCAAATGTCTTGGCAGCGCAGCAATTCTCAAGCATTTCAGTGCGCCAGATTGCCTGATCGACGATCGGACAGGTTGCGAATGAAAAGCCCCAGGATCCCATTGCGGAGGCCAGGGGCTCGTCAGACGCCGTGGGTCTCTTACATGTTCGATCATCACTTCCCAATCGGGCGCTGAGCCTGCGTTCATGCGGGTACTCTGTCGCCAAAGTTTTGCCGTGGCTCCATGCGTGGCCCCATTCATTACCCTGCCGTTGAACGGCACCTCACCCGGGCAAAGAGATTCGTTGCTCAGGTCAGCGTTCCGGGCTACCAGCCGGCCCAGCCCACAGCCGAGAGAACTGGAAAGACAGTTCGCGGTGGTGCCGAATCGACAGCAGATGAACCAAGTGGCCCGGCGTCGCCACGGTGTACAGAATCAGATAGTCCCCGTGCAGGTACTCGCGCAGGCGATCGGCCGCACCCGTTGGCAATGCGGAGAGCTGCGCGAGTGCCTCGGCAGACTGCGGCGGCTGGTCCAGATAGCGCCGCCCGATACGGGGAAAGCGCCGGAGATTGGGGATGACGGTGGTGCGGAGTTCGTCCAGCAGCTTGTCGTAGGCCGACGCCACATCGGCCTCGGTTAGGAAGGACTCGATCGCCGCCAGCCGGTCCAGGAAGCTGGCCGTCAGTTCGACCCGAACGACGGGCTCAGCCACGTTTGCGCGCAGTCCCGCTCGCCTTCACCTTGCCCTTCGTGCCGGCTGGCGGCGCACCGGCCCGCCGCGCCTGCAGCACGGCAACGCCTGCATCCGCGTCCTGGGTCCGCCCGGCTGCAATGTCCGCGAGGCCACGCCGTGCGTCGTCAATCAGCAGCAGGTGGATGCGCTCACGCTCCAGGCGGTGGTAGTAGTCCAGGCGCTCTGCGTCGATGAGGGCGACATAGCTCTCGCCATTCTTGGTGATGATCTTCTCGGCGCCGGCCTTGACCTGTTCAGCCAGGTCGGACAGCGTGGCACGCGCCTGGGTGAACGGCACCACATCGCTGGCAGAGACACCCATGGAACGCCCATCCGGAAGTTGCAGAATTCTGCGCAGTCTACGCGCTTCCGCACACGGCGGGAAGGCCGGCGCGCCTGTACGGCGAGACACCCAATGCGTGCAGGAGAAGAGAGCGCGGCACGCTGGGTCAAGGGCGGGCAACGCCCGGCACGGCGAACCCTTGACGCGGCGCGCAGCGCAGACACGCTCGGGGTCGCAGGCAGGCGGCTGCTCCAGTAGCCTGCCCCCGAGCCCGTCCGGCGGCGAGGACGTGCGCATTTGCTCGCCGCCGCTACCGGCTCATGTCGGGGCCGCGGCTTGGCTCCGGCGACACCCGTTGAACAGTCCGCCCGCGGTCCACGTTCATCCCCGGCAGCTCCGTCTGCCGTTGCGCGGCACGGTGGCGTTGCACGGCCCGCGCGACGTCCGTCTGCATCACGAAGTCGACGATGCTTTTGCTGAGCTTGCGGTCGGCCGGGTCGGGCGACGCCGCCAGTGCCTTGGTGATCTCAGCCCAGGCCTGCAGCGCGCTGGAACGCGTGGCCCGAAACGCCGGCCCCGACTTGTGCTCACTGCGCGTCTTGCTGGTTCGCGCCGCGGCACCGGGCTGTCGCTCCCAGCCGCGAGGGCTGCGCCGCGACACGCCTCGCGTCGCCTGCGACGAGGCCTCGGCCTCGATGCCCCAGCCGCGTAGCTTCTCGGCGAAGGTCTCGCGCCAGCGGTGCAGGTCTTCCTTGCGCGGGTTCAGGCGCTTGCCGTCGCGGCCCTCCGCGCGCACGCTGATGTGCAAATGCGGGTTCGCCTGGTGCGTGTGCAGGACCATGACGTAGCGGTGATTCGCCAGTTCGGCCTTGGCAAACTCGCGCGCCGCCTGTCGCACCACTCGGGCGTCAGTGCCGGTGGGCATCGACAGCATGATGTTGAACGCCTCGCGGCGCTCACTGACCTCGGGCATACGCGTGCCGCCGAACCGCCACTGATCGGCGATTGCACGCAGGGCCTCCCTGCCCTCGCGCACGGCACCGCGGTCATCCTCGATCGGAAGCCGACCCGACTTCGCGATGTAGCGCAGGTGCGCCGCGATGGCGCCCATGCCACGCCCGCCGCCGGTGACCTTGACCATCACCTGCGGCGCGCGGCGTTCGACCGTCGCGCGGATGCGCTGGCGCAGAACCTGGGCGCGCTGCCGAATGGCGGTGTCGGTCAGCACCGGCGTGCGCGACACCGTCATTCGGTTTGACGGGTAGAACAGCCGGTCGCCCCACTGCACGAGCAGGCCGTCGATGGTGCTGGCCATGGCAGTGCTTCCTCACAGGCGTTCGATCAGCGCCGAGGCCCGATCGAGGTGGCGGCGGATCTCGGCGTCGGCCGTTTCGAGGCGATCCCGGTAGGGCCGGGCCTGCTCCACCTTCGCCTGGCGCAGCAGGGTGACGAGCGCGACGAGATCGGTCGACAGCGCGGCGATTCGGTCGTTGGACGCCAGCAGGGCCGCGCGATCGGCCTGGCGCTCGGCGAGGGGCTGCGGCAGACGGCTGCCGGCGACGAGCCGCCCCACGTAGTCGCCGTAGGACAGGCCGAGCGCGCCCGCGTTCAGCATCAATGCGTCGGCGTGGGCCTGGGAAAGGCGCAGCGTCAGCTTTGCGATCGCTTGCGCCGGGGTCTGACCGTCAGACCCCGCCGCTACTGCCTCCGTTGCACGCAGATCGAGACTCATGACGACGGCCCCGCGAACGAGGCGGGCGACGCCCATGCTGCGGCTGGCTGCCGCCGCGCGCACGGCATCGCCGATGCCGCGCAGGTCGATCGTCACGCGATCACGCGATGCGCTCGCCATGCCGTGACCTCGCGTCGGAGCGCGCGATGGCATCCATTCACTGGCGGGCCGCCTATCCTGCCATCCGTACTTTCTCACCCTCTTCACTCCACTCTCCATGGATTCAGCGTTCGGTCTGCGAAGGGGTCTGACGGTCAGACCCCTGCAGCCAACGTGTGGCGATGCCTTCAACGCGGCCGCGCAGGGCGATCAGTTCGGGCGCCACAGTCGGGCTCGCATCGCATGGCTTGATGCGGCTGAGCGCGCGCTCCAGCCGATCGCAGGCCGCATTGGCTTGGGCGATCAGCTTGTCGGGTAGCGATACGGCGGGCTCGTTCGCTACGGGCTCGTCGGCCGCGGAACGGATGGCGGACACCGATGCGCGCGTGATGTCTGCATTGCTGGCCAGCAGTGCGTGCACCTAATCGGGCCTGTCGGCGTGCAGCTTGCCGAGTTCGTGCAGCGTACGGGGTGACGTGCATCGGCCGGACTTCAGCGCATCGTCGAGCACCGGCGGAAGCTCCAGCAGCGACAGGTGGTGCGCCACTGCCGTCAGGTTCATGCCGAGCTGCCTGGCGATGGTCGCGTTCGAGTCGCCGGCATCGACCTGCGCGCGGATGAATCTCGCCAGTTCGAGCGGGGTCAGCCCATGTCGTTTCTGGTTCTCGGCGACCTGGGCATAGCGATCGGCAGGCAAGTCGCGCACGACGACCGGGACCTCGATGCAGACCGGCACGGATCGCTGCGCGCAACCGCTTGGCGCCGAAGTGGACCTGATGCCGACTATCGTCATCGGCAGGATGCACGACGAGCGGTTGCAGCACACCGCGCTGTTGGATGTCCGCGGCAAGCTCATCGAGCGTGTCCTCGGGGAAATCGGTGCGCGGGTTGTTTGCGTCCTCGTACAGCATCGAGACGGCCACCATCATCGGTCTGCCGTCGTGGATGCCGAGCTTGGCTGACGGGAGTGAGATCGCTCCCGAGTGGGGCTTCGGACTTACTGATTGCGGCACCGCCTCTACGGACTGCGGTGGTGCGGTCGCCCCTGGCTCGGCGTCGAGCAGATCGAGCTGAACCTCTTTCGACTTGTTCCACGGCAGGCGCATGAACGAATCGTGCCGCCGCATTCCGAAGTGAGGAAGTACCCGTCAAGACGTGCGCAGTGGCCTGTCGTCGTCCCGCCTGGATTCAGTTGCACCCGGGACGTCCCAGCGAGTCCCGCCACCGTCACGCGTCGGTTTCAACTTTCTCTGACTCGCCCCTTGTTAGCGGCGGGTGGCGGCTATCACGTCCAGGCGACTGACTGTGCACAAACGGACAGCAGTCAGTGTGAATGCGATGGCCTGGACCCGCATTCGACCCATATCGGGTCTTCGCCGTACAAGCAAGCGGACGTTCGTGGTGGCCGCGCCCCAAGAGCACGACCGCGCTTTTCGCCTGATCAAAGGCTCTTCAAGAAATCCAGCAACAGTACGTTGACTTCGCTTTGGCGCTCTTGCTGCACCCAGTGACCCGCGCCATCGAGAATGTGGGAGCCGCGCAAACCGGGCAAAGTGCGAGCGAAGTGGCCTATCTGTGACTTCGACGCGGGGAACTCCAACACGTCGTCGCGGGCCCCTGCAATGAACATGGAGGGCTGGCGAACTACGCAACCGCGCCAAGGCGCGAGGAGTTCCCACGACCGCGCGATCGTGCGATACCAGTTCAGCCCGCCGCGAAAGCCCGCTTGTTTGAATTCAGCTGCAAAGTACGCAAGGTCGGCGGGCGTCAGCCAACTTGGCAGCGTCTGCGGATCGACCGTGTTCTCGAGGATGCCTTTTCCTCGCAGCATGCCGAACAGCACCTGCCCAGGCGCGTCGCCCGAGCCGCTGTACAGGATCCGCCGCAAGGAAGCTTCGACGTCGAGCTCCGAGCTCAGCCTCGGCCACGCCCGGCGCCTGGAAATACTGGATGTAGAAGTTCTGAATGCCCTGCTGGTCCAGCGCGGCCAGAAGCTCGACGCGGCCCGGAGGCGCGAAGGGCACGCTCATGCCGACGACGGCGCGAAAGATGTCAGGTCTCAGCATTGCCGCATGCCATGCAACCGGCGCGCCCCAGTCGTGGCCGACGATCACAGCCTGACTCTCGCCCAACACCTTGACGAGATCGACTACGTCGCCAACCAGGTGCAATTGTGTGAAGCGGTCGATGTCCGGCGGCGCTTCGGTGCCGCCGTAGCCGCGCATGTCAGGCGCCACCGCACGGTAGCCCGCCGCCGCCAGCGCCGCAAGCTGGTGTCGCCAGGAGTACCAGGACTCGGGCCAGCCGTGACAAAGCAACACCAGCGGGCCTGCCCCCTGCTGCGCGATCCGCATGCGGATGCCGTTCACCTGCAGGGTGTCAAGCGTCGGCCGGCTGGCCGGCTGCACACTAGCGGACATGCTTCGCGAGCTGCGTGAAGTGTGCCGAGAGCGACTCGATACTGGCTGGAACGTGGTAGCTGTGCGGCGTGTACCCCGGCAGCATGGACCGTGCACGCATTGTCGTGGTGGTGACCCTGGACAGCAGACTGTGCTTGAGCCTGATGCGGCAGCGATCGCCGTGCCGCTTGACATCGACGCCGCTCATGATCTCTTCGCAGTCGCTGAAGAACCGGAACATGTGGTGCTGTGCGATCCAGCACATTCGCGCACGGTACAGATAGCCACCATAGAGATGCTCGTAGACGTCGAACGCCACGTTGCGGTGCTCCACTTCTTCGAGCATGTGCCACTTGAAGAGATCGCCGAAAGAACGCTCGGTGCGCTTGTGGTCGTACAGACCACTGCCGAGCATATACAGGCCAAGCTGGCTGGTGAAGGACTCGAAGCCTTCGATGTAGCCAAGTCGAAACTGGTCGCTTTCGCTTGCCAGGTAGCCGTCGAAGTCATGCTTCAATAGAGCAACCCGTTCCTGCAACCCGGGGTAGCCGTGCGCCAGCACGACCTTGTTGAAGTCAGCGTGCCGTTGGTAGTGCTGTGCCTCCTGGCGGCAGAAGCGGTCGACTTCTTCGCGTAACGCGCTCGTCGCGGATCTGGTCGATCACCCGCCGCAGCGACTTGACGAAGAACGGCTCGAGCAACGCGACATACAGGCCGGTCGCGGAATGCTGGTATGACAGACTGGGCATTGCCGGCGATATAGAGCGGATGGAAATCCTTGCTGGCCGGTACCTCGAACTGCATCGTCCGAACGGGAATCGCATGCATGCTTGCCCCCGACTTCAGCGCAGGTCAACGCACGAGTCACTACTGGCCCATGCGGTATGCGCACATTGATTATGCGGCCAGCGCAATGAGTCTCAGCCGATCGCAGCCCGACAGCGCTCGCAGCCAACTGGCGTGCGATAGGCGTCTCCGTAGCCCGAATGACCGCATTCGAGCGATGTGTTGGAGGGCCGCTCTTGGCCGCCCAGTGAATGCCACGAACGTCGCCAAACTGCATCCTCAATGTTGATGACAGCTTCCGGCCTCGCCGCTTCGACGCGCGAAATCGCCGTCTCGACCCAATGCGGCCAGGCACGCGCCGCAGAAGTTGACGTTCATGATGCTCCCAATGATCAGCGTTGGCGCCCATCCACTTCGGCTGCGCGCGCGGCGGCAACATTCATCACTTGTATGGTGTCGCCCATTGCGCCTCGCGGTGCCGTCACGCGGAAGGCCAATACTTCCGCGTTAGTCGGCCCCAGCCGCCATTACGATGGCACCACGTTGTGCACGCCAAGGGGGTTCTGATGAACGTGCGTCTTGCGTTGTACGAACTTGCCGCCGAGCACAAGCTCGACGCTCGCACCATGCGGCGCCTCGAGCATCTCGCGGGGCTGCAGGATCCGCCTGACGACCTCAGCGACTGGCTGCCGCGCGGCGTGGCCGTGCTGGCGGCTGCGCTGGGGGGTCTGGGCCTGATCTTCTGGATCGCCGCAAACTGGCAGTCGCTCGGCCGTGTCGGCCAATTCGGCCTGCTTCAAGGCTTCATCCTCGTGATGTGCGTCGGCGCGCTGTGGCGCGCCGGAGCGCGCGCACCTTGGCCTTGCTCGCGCTGTTGGCGATCGGCGGCCTGTTCGCCTACTTCGGGCAGACCTACCAGACAGGTGCCGACCCCTGGCAGCTGTTCGCGCTGTGGGCCGCGCTCGCGTTGCCGCTGTGCCTGGGCGCGCGCAGCGACGTGTTGTGGGCGCCGTGGGCGCTGGTGACGATAAGTGGCGTCTCGCTGTGGGTGCATGCGCACACCGGCCACCAGTGGCGGGTCCAGCCCGAGGACCTGTGTGTGCAATTGCTTGGCTGGAGCACCGCATTCGTGCTCGTCGGCGCATTGAGCGCACCCCTGCGACGCTGGACCGGCGCCGGTGTCTGGGGCTTGCGCACGGCGCTGACCCTGGCGGTGATCATGGTCACGCTCACCGCACTCGGTGGCTTGTTTCACTCGCCCGTCGCCTTGCACTATGCGCTCGGTCTGGCGCTTCTTGCCCTCGCGGCCGGGGTGCTCGCGCAGCCACGCTGGTTCGAGGTATACGGCTTGAGCGCGGTCGCGCTGGGGCTCAATTCGCTGCTCGTTGCGGGCATGGCCCGCTTGCTCTTCACCCATCACGCCAGCGGCGATCCGATCGGCCGATTGCTCGTGCTGGGCCTGGTCGCTGCCGGGCTGCTGGCAGCCAGCGTCACGCTCATCTTGCGGCTGTCGCGCAGCTACGGCCAAGCACGGGACTGGTATGAACCGCCTGCCTCGCGTCGTTACCGCCGCCGTCGCGCAAGGTCTGTTGCCCGCCGGCGCAGCGCTACCGGCCGACGAGGGACGCCCCTGGCCGGTTGTGCTGCTCACCGGCCTGGGTGCGTGGCTCGCGGCGGGGCCGCTGCTGGCCGTGGTCGGCATGCTGTTCGGCAATTGGCTCAGCGCCAGCGCCGGCCTGTACATCGTCGGCGTGCTACTCCTTGCCGGCGCAGTCGTCGTGCTGCGCTCGCGGGATATGACGTTGTTCGTCGAGCAACTGGCAGTTCCCGCGTTGTTGGTGGGTGGCGGGTCACTCGGCGCAGGCTTGATGCGCGATCTGGGTGCGCCGCTCGGCGCGGCGCTGCTGTGCATCGTCGCGCTGGGCATCGGCGCCGGCATCGCCCGACCCTGGTTGCGGGTGCTTCTCGGCGCGGCGGCGGCCGCACTGCTGGCGGTCGCCTGCGCGCCCGAGCATGGCGGCGGCTTCACGCTGACCCAGCGGTTCTGGATTGCCTGGCATGTGTGCCTGGCGACCTGGCTCGGTGCGCTGTGGATCCAGCGCAGCGTGCTCACCGATGGCGCGCGGGCCCGCTTCGCTGCGGCGCTCGAATCGCTGGCTGCGGGTTGGTTGCTGGCCACACTCGCGGGCCTGGCGTGGTGGTCGGGCATGACATTCCTGGTCGGCGCCAGTCTGGGCGGTGGGTTCGCCGGGGAGGTGCTTCGCGAAACGGCGCAGCGCCGCTCCGTGGGCTGGGACGGTGTCGCGACCGCAGTCGGTCTCGCTGGTGCTTGCACTCGGGGCGGCGCTGTGGGCCGCGCGCCAATGGCCCGCGCTGCGCAATCTGTGCAATGGCGGCGTCGCGCTCGTGTTGATTGCACTGGCCTGGCTCATGCCTGCACTGGGCGCCGTGTGCCTTGGGCTGGCGTACTGCGTGACGACGTCGCGCTGGCGTCTGGCCGCGACGGCAGCGTTA
>CAVZYL010000033.1:0-31196 GCA_963779435.1 uncultured beta proteobacterium
CGACCAAACAGGAGCCTCGCCGATGTGCTGCGCAGCCATGGCCGCTACGACTACTCGACCGATCGTCTCCCGTCCCCGCACGGGCGCTGGCCCGACGGCAAGGGCCTGGCGGTCTACGTCGCGTTGAACCTCGAGCAGTGCGCCTGGGGCGAAGGCCTGGTCGAGGACCTGCGTGCCCGGGATTCCGCCTACCCGACGTGCTGAACAACTCGTGGCGCGACTACGGCAACCGCGTCGGTGCGTGGCGCCTGCTCGAGTTGTTCGAGCAGCACCAGTTGCCGCTGTCTGCTGCTGACCAATAGCCGAGCTGTATGGCGTGGCGCCCCAGCTGATTGCCGCCTTCCGCTCGCACGCGGGCCGAAATCGCCTCGGCATGGCCGCACCAACTCGGAGCACCAGGCGGCTCTCGACGAAGCGGGTGAACGTGCGCTGATCGCCTCGGTCACCGCCACCATCGCGCAGCACGAAGGTGCGGCGCCGGCCGGCTGGCTGAGCCCGTGGATCGCCGAAACCGAGCGACACGCCCGACCTGCTCGACGAAGCCGGCTACCGCTATGTACTCGACTGGTGCATGGACGACCAGCCGGTGTGGCTGAAGACGCGCGGCGGCCGCATCCTCGCGGTCCCGTATCCGCAGGAACTCAATGACAGCGCGGCCATCATCGGCCGCCACGTCAGCGCGACGGAATTCACCGACATGATCATCGACCAGTTCGACGAAATGCTCGAGCAGTCGCGCGAGCAGCCGCTGGTCATGGGCATCGCGCTGCACGCGATGATCGTCGGTCAGCCCTTTCGCCTGCGCCAGTTGCGCCGCGCCTTCGCGCACCTGGCGCGGCATCGCGAGGCAGTGTGGTTGACCACCGCGGGTGAGATCGCGCAGCACGTCGCTGCGGTGTAGCCGCGCCCTGCTGCCACGCGGCGGCGCGCCCATGTCGGCCAGCCGCTTGCTCACCCGCCCGCCGGGCTTGAGACAATGCCCGCTGCCGACACAGGCCAGCCCGCATGAACGCGACAGCAAGCATCACGCACAGAACACAAGCCATCGGCGCATTCGATGGCGCGGCCCAGCGCGCGCCATGCCGCTTGCTCGAGGCCACTCTCGCTGTCCGGGCGACGCTGGGCGTGGTGCTTGGGCACCGACCGGGCGCGATCTGTTGCACGATGACCATGGTCCAGACTGCAATGCTGCTTCTTGCGCCCGGCGCCCAGGCGCAGAGCAATGCCGTGCGAACTGCTGAAGAGCGAATTGGCTGCGCGAATCGAGGCCACCGGCGTGCGCGGCTACAGCCTGGAAGACGTACCGGCCGACACGCCGGTGCCGCCAGGCGCAAGAGCGATCGGCAATTGTGAAGCCGGCGCCCGCAAGGTCTTGTACCGCCGATGGGCTGCGGTTCAGGCGTCATCGGCTGATGCGGGGGCGGCGGTGCCTGCCACCGTTGCGCCGCCCCGCGTGGTGCCGGACAAACCGGCCCCACGATCGACAGTGGCTCAGACCGATCGCGCGGCGCCACCGGCCACGCCGTCAGCGCCCGGCCCCGCACCGCGTGCCAGTGCGCCGGCGTCTGCGGCGACAACGCCGGGGCGAGCGCCCGAGAAGCCCGTGCTGGCCGCCAGCGCAAGTGGCGTAGTGGTCGTGCCCGCCATTGAGCGCGCGCTTGCGCAACCAGCGCCGCAGGCTCAACCAGTCAAGACCGGCGCGGCGCAGTACACTTGGGCACGCGGGCAGCAGATTTCACGGCCGAGAACTGGCGCTGGCTGCTCGCGCTGATCGTCCTGCCGCTCGCGGGCCTGGGCTGGGCCTGGTACGCGCACCGCAGCGCCTACGACGAGGCCGGATTGCCGCGCGGCCCCAAGCTCTGAAATGCCGCGCATGGCGCACTCGGACAGGCGTCTCTTCCAATTGCCCAACGGCGTGCGGGTGGTGGCGCTGCCCATGCCGCACCTGCAGACCGCCGCGTCAGCGTGTTCGTGCGCATCGGCAGCGCGCACGAGAGCCGCGCGCTCAACGGCATCAGCCACGTCGTCGAGCACATGGCGTTCAAGGGCACGCACGAGCGCGACTGCCAGCAGCGTCAACCTCGACGCCGAGCGGCTCGGCGCCGAGGTCAACGCGCACACCGACAAGGACCACACGGCCTACCACATGCGCGGCCTGGCGCGCGCACGCCGACGCTTCGTGCGATGCTGGCCGACATCGTGCGCCACAGCACCTTTCCGGAAGCCGAGCTGGAGCGCGAGCGCGAGGTGATGCTGCAGGAGTTGACCGAGGTCGAGGACGACCCGATGTCGACCGCCTACCAGCTGTTCGACCGCGCCTGCTTCGGCGCGCACCCGGTGGCGCAGCCGGTGATCGGCAGCGCCGCGTCATCGAGCGTTCGGCCGCGACGAGCAGCTCGGCTACGTGCGCCAGCACTACACCGGCGCCAACGTCGTCGTCGGGGCAGCCGGCGCCATCGACCCCGACGCGGTGCTGCGCGGCCGCCGAGGCCGCGTTCGGCGACATGCCGCGGCCGGCCAAACGTGGTCGCTGCCCCGACCTACGCGGGCGGCGGCGCGCGCGCGCGCTGTCCGGCGGCCGCCAGATGCACCTGGTGATGGGCTATCCGATCCCGACGCTGCCGATGCGACGCGCCGGCGTCGTCGCCGCGGCGTGTTCGGCGACGGCATGAGCTCGCCGCTGCTGGACCGAGCTCCGCGAGCGCCGCGGCCTCGTCTATCTACGCCGCCTGCTCCGCCGACGCTTCGAGGCCGGCCAGTTGGCGATCGAAGCGTCGATCGCGCCGGAGCACCTCGACGAGTTCCTGCTCGAGGTGACGGTGCTGCTGCGTGCGCGGCCCGAGCGATCGACGCGGTCGACCTGGAGCGCGCCCGCAACCAGATCGCGGTGCGCCGGCTGCGCGCGACGAGAAGCCCTGCGCACGTCTGGAGGACGCCGCGCTCAGACCGTTCGTGCACGGCCGTGCGCGCGTGGCCGAGCGGCTGGCGCTCGTGCGCGAGGTGTCGGCCTTCGCAGGTGCGCGCGGCTTTCCAGCGCTCATGCTCGACGCCGGTGCTTCGGTGGCCATCACCGGCAGCGTGCGTCGCGGCACGGGCGAGCGGGCCAGGGAAATCCTCAGCCCCGAGACGCGCCGCCGCTGAGGCACGCACGCTAGCATGCGTGCGCCGCAAGTCGGCGAGGAGGCGCATGTCGGCAAACATCACCCTGCCGCTGTGGCTGTGTCGTGGTCGGCGCGCTCGCGCTTATCGGGACCTGCTCGACCGGCTGCTGGCGCCGAGCGTCGCTGGTTCATCCGCAGCCGCGCGACCAAGGTGCTGGACGAAGTCAGCTCGCGACTGCGGATTGAGATCCGCCCGTTCCAGCAGACGCGCCGCCAGGTGCTGATCGACAGGCTGCTGTATGACGACAAGGTGCAGCAGGCGGCGCGGCGTTTGCCAAGCGCAGAAAGAAATGCCGCGCGACGTGGTGCGGCGCGGCGGCGGTACGCGCGCGAAATCGTCCCGGCGTTCAACGCCTATTTCTATTTCCGCGTCGGCTACTGGCTGGCGAAGAGCGGTCGCGCGCTGCTCTACCGGGTGCGCGTCGGCTACACCGATACCGGGGCCTCGCGCGGGTGCGCCCGATGGCGACGGTGGTGTTCGTGATGAACCACCGCAGCAACATGGACTACGTCCTCGCCGCCTACCTGGTCGCCGACCAGGCGGCGCTGTCCTATGCCGTGGGGGAATGGGCGCGCATCTGGCCGCTGCAGCAGCTGATCCGCTCCATGGGCGCCTACTTCGTGCGGCGCAACTCGCGCGACGAGCTCTACCGCCGCGTGCTCGAGCGCTACATCGGCATGGCCACCGAAGCCGGCGTGACGCAGGCGCTGTATCCGGAGGGCGGGCTGACGCGCGACGGCAGGCTGCGCGCGCCCAAGCTCGGCGCGCTCGACTACATGGTGCGCGGCCTTCGACCCCGGAGGGCGAGCGCGACCTGGTCTTCGTCCCGCTCGGCATCAACTACGACCGCGTGCTGGAGGACCGCACGCTGCTGCTGCGCGCTCTGGCCGCGGCGCAGGCGGGCGGCCGCGTGCGCGCTGGCATTTGGCGCTACATCATGAAGGCAACCTCGGCTGATGCTGCGCAGCGAATGGCACCGCTTCGGCTATGCCTGCGTGAATGTCGGCAAGCCGGTGTCGATGCGCGGCCTGGCAGGAGCGCGGGGCATCGACTTCGACCACCTGCCGCGCGAGCAGCGCCAGGCCGAAGTCGCCGCGCTGGGTCGCCACTTGATGGCGCAGGTCGGACGCCTGATCCCGGTGTTGCCGGTGCCCTTGGTGGCCAGCGTGCTGCTGCAGCAGGGTGAACGCGCGATCGGCGAGCTCGAATTGAAGTCGGCGGTGGCCGAACTGGTGCGCGCCCTCGAAGCCCACGGCGCACACCTGTACCTGCCGCGTGGCGACTGGGATTACGCCGTCGGCGCCGGCCTGCGCATGCTCTCGCAGCGCCACCTGGTGGATGAAGACGAAGGCCTCTTCCGTATACGGGCCGGCGAGGCGCCGATGCTTCGTTACTACGCCGATTCGATCTCACACCTGCTCACGCCAGCTACGGCTTGGCGCTACATTCCACCCGGGCTGACGGCAGCCCGATCTCAAAGGAGCCCGCATGAAGAAACTGCTGCTCGCGACGCTTCTGGCCACGACCTGCGGGCTCGCGTTCGCGTTCCACTGTCCGGCTGACATGAAGGCCATCGACGACAAACTCGCCACCAATCCCAAGCTCGCCGAAGCCGACATGGCCAAGGTGAAGAAGCTGCGTGCCGATGGCGAAGTCGCGCACAAGGCCGGCAAGCATGACGAGTCGGTGAAGCTGCTCGGCGAGGCCATGAAGCTGCTCGGCATCTGAAGCTCAGACCGTTCGCGGCCACCGACCCGCTCGCAGACCCTCGCCCCCTGGGCCGAGGGTCGCGAGCCCATCAGAGATGGGCCACGGCCAGACCGCCCAGCACGATCCCGACGCTGGCCACGCCGTACATGCCCCATTCAAGCCACTTGCGGCGGGTCAGCAATGCGATCGCGGCCAGCGCGATCGACACCTGCAGCGCGGTGGTGGCCTGGGCCCAGCGATGATGCTGATGCATCTGCTGGTCGGACTGCTCGTCCCATGATTTCGACTGCGCTTCGAGCTTGTCGGCGTCGACCTTGATGTCGGCCTTTTCCTTCTTGTAGCGCTCGACCTCCTGCTGATACTGGGCCTGCTTGTCGTCGGCGACCAGCACGGCCGCCAACTCGGCCAGCGACTGCTTGGTCGACTTGGCCTGGAAGTAGTTCCACTGGTTGGACGCTTCGGTCTTCCTGATCGCCGCGTTGTTCTTGTACAGGCCGGCATTGGCCTGCGTGGCGCCGCCCATGTACGCGAAGATCGCGCCGACCGTCGCGATGAGCGCGGTCGTCACGGCCACCTTGCCGGTGAAGCGGTCCTTGTGCGGCATCCTGCGCGGCGTGCTCGACTTCGTGATCGTGCGGGCCATGCACGTGAAAGCCGTGATCGGACATCATCGTCTCCAAGAAAAAATCAGGCGCGATGATAGCGGCGGCTATGTGCTGCAACGGCTGTTGATCGTCTGGGCATGGCCTCGACAGGCGGCACGGCCGCCAGCGCTCAGTCTCTTCTTACACGTCGGCGCAGGTTCACTGCAAAGAACTCGATCGCAGGTGCGACCCTTGGCCAGCGCACATCGGTGGGGTTTGGGCCGGGAATCGTCGCATGCACCACACGCCGCAACGTCTCAGGCTGCGGCATCAGTGCGCCCGCGAAGCGGACATGTTCGTGATCGGCGATGACCAGGGTCGGGAAGGTCTCGACGTCCATGTCGCCCAGTAACTCGGCTTCGTCCTCGATGTCGATCCAATGCCACTGCAGCGGCAGTCCGGTCTCATTCAGTTCTGCTGCGCGCTGCTGGAAGACCAGTGCATAGTCATCGCAGAGCCGGCACCAGGCGGCACACAGGCACGCAATGTGTATCGACTCGGTCATTGAACGATGGTAGCCCGCCAACGCATTGACTCACGACCGGCGCAGGTCGCTGCAACGCCTGCCTGCCGGCGCAGCGCGGCATTCGGGTGCGCGTCGCGTGCCCCCGTGCGCGCTGGACGTCTGGCACAAGCTGCGGCATAGTCATTCGCCTGGAGTCGCCCCATGCACCTCACGCGACGTCAGGCCCTTGCCACGATCGGTGGTGTTGCCATTGCGGCCCACCCGTCGCCGCTGCGCGCGCAGCCCGGCGCCAGCAGTCGTGGCCGCTCGTCACACCAAGCCGGACCGGCATCCACGACGTGGCGCCGGCGCCCGACGGCGGCGTCTGGTTCACGGCGCCCGAGCGCAGCGGCCACCTCGGCTGGTTCGATCCCAAGTCGGGCAGGACCGAACTGCATGCGCTGGGGCGTCGCTCCTCGCCGCACGGCGTGATCCAGGGTCCGGACAAGGCGGCCTGGCTACCGACGGCGGCCAGAACGCGATCGTGCGCGTCGGCGGGCCTGATCGCGCCAGCGCAGTTTCCCGCTGCCCGCCGGCAGCACGTACGCCAACCTCAACACCGCGGCTTTCGACGGCGACGGCGATCTGTGGTTCACCGGCCAGAGCGGCGTGGTCGGCAAGTTGACCGTCAAGACGGGCGCGATCACGCTGCGCGATGCGCCGCGTGGCCGCGGGCCGTACGGCATCTGCGCCACGCCGGCGGGCCAGGTCTGGTGGTGTTCGCTGGCCGGCTCGTTCATTGCCCGCATCGACCGCAGGACGGGCGAGTCGATCGTGGTCGAGCCGCCGACGAAGAACCAGGGTGCGCGCCGCGTCTGGAGCGACAGCCATGGGCGCATCTGGGTCAGCGAGTGGAACAGCGGCAACCTGTCGGTGCACGACCCGGCGGCCAAGACCTCTGCACAGTCGTGGCGGGCCTGGAAGCTGCCGGGCGACGCGCCGCGCTGCTACGCGGTGTATGTCGACGAACGCGACATCGTCTGGGCCAGCGATTTCGGTGGCAACGCGGTCTGGCGCTTCGACCCGGCGAGCGAGCGCTTCGAGCGCTTCGGCTTCCCGCGCCAGAACACCGACATCCGGCAGATCCTCGGCCGGCCGGGCGAGGTCTGGCTGCCCGAGAGCGGGACCGAACACATCTCGATGATCCGCAATTCTTGAAGCAGGCACGGGCCCGACAATGACAATGGGCGCCCGCGGGCGCCCATTTCCTTTTCCGAGCGCCAGCCGGCTCAGCCCATGTGCAGGCCACCGTTGCAGGAGAAGTCGGCACCGGTGGTGAAGCCGGAATCTTCGCTCGGCAAGCCAGGCGCAGATCGAGCCGATCTCGTCGGGCGTGCCCAGGCGCTTGACCGGAATCGTGGCCACGATCTTCTCCAGGACCTCGGGCTTGATCGCACGGACCATGTCGGTGCCGATGTAGCCCGGGCTCACCGTGTTGACCGTGACGCCCTTGGTGGCCATCTCCTGCGCCAGCGCCATCGTGAAGCCGTGCATGCCGGCCTTGGCCGCGCTGTAGTTGGTCTGGCCCGACTGGCCCTTTTCGCCGTTGACCGACGAGATCTGGATGATGCGGCCCCAGCCCTTTTCGACCATGCCCGGCACCACCTGCTTGGTGACGTTGAACATGCTGGTCAGGTTGGTGTCGATCACCGCGTCCCAGTCTTCGCGCGTCATCTTCACGAACATGCGGTCGCGCGTGATGCCGGCGTTGTTGACCAGCACGTCGATCGCACCGTGTTCGCTGATGGCCTTGGTGAAGGCCTGCACGGTGGAATCCCAGTCGGCCACGTTGCCCACCGAGGCGTAGAAGGTGTAGCCCTGCGCCTTCTGCTCGTCGATCCACTTGACGAAGTCACGCGTCGGACCGCAGCCGGCGATGACCTTGAAGCCGTCTTTGTGACAGGCGCTGGCAGATGGCGGTGCCGATGCCGCCCATGCCGCCGGTGACGTACGCCACTTTCTGTGCCATTGCTCTCTCCTTGGTATCCGTTGAATGTTCAGCGAGGTCGCGGGCGGGTCGGGTGAAGACGGCTCGCTGAACCGGTTGCTCAACGCTCGACCGTCAACGCAACACCCATGCCACCGCCGATGCACAGCGAGGCGATGCCCTTCTTCGCACCGCGGCGCTGCATCTCGTGCAGCAGCGTCACCAGAATGCGGCAGCCCGAGGCACCGATCGGGTGGCCGATGGCGATCGCGCCGCCGTTGACGTTGACCTTGCTGGTGTCCCAGCCCATCTCCTTGTGCACCGCGCAGGCCTGCGCGGCGAAGGCTTCGTTGATCTCGAGCAGGTCGAGGTCGGCCGGCTTCCAGCCGGCACGCTGCAGCGCCGCTGCGAGCGCCGGCACCGGGCCCATGCCCATGAACGCCGGGTCGAGGCCGGCGACTGGCGTAGCTGGCGATGCGCGCCAGCGGCTTGAGGCCCAGCCGCTCGGCCGTCTTGGCGCTCATCACGACCACGCCGGCCGCGCCGTCGTTCAGCCCCGAGGCGTTGCCGGCGGTCACGCTGCCGGCCTTGTCGAAGGCCGGACGCAGGCCGGCCAGCACTTCGGCGCGTGGTCTTGCGGTTGATGAACTCGTCGGCCGCGAAGACGATCGGGTCGCCTTTCTTCTGCGCGATGCTGAACGGCACGATCTCGTCCTTGAAGCGGCCGGCATCCTGTGCCGCGGCGGCCTTCTGCTGCGACGCCAGCGCCAGCGCGTCTTGCTGCTCGCGCGTGACGCCGTATTTCTTGGCCACGTTCTCGGCGGTGATGCCCATGTGGTACTGGTTGTACACGTCCCACAGGCCGTCGACGATCATCGTAGTCGACCAGCTTCCAGTCGCCCATGCGCTGGCCGTCGCGCGAGCCCGGCAGCACGTGGGGCGCCATGCTCATGCTCTCCTGGCCGCCGGCGATGATGATCTCGCTGTCGCCGTCACGGATCGCCTGCGCGGCCAGCATCACGGCCTTCAGGCCCGAGCCGCAGACCTTGTTGATGGTCATCGCCGGCACCGCCTTGCGGCAGGCCGCGACTTGATGACCGCCTGGCGCGCCGGGTTCTGGCCGATGCCGGCGGTGCAACACCTGGCCGAGGATCGACCTCGCCGATCTGGTCGCCGGTGCAGCTCGCGCGCTCAGCAACTCGGCGATGACGGCCGCGCCGAGTTCGGAGGCCGGCGTCTTGGCCAGCGTGCCGCCGAACTTGCCGACGGCCGTGCGGGCGGCGGCGACGATGACGATATCTGTACTCATGCTGCATTGCTCCTGTGAGGGGTCATTTCAGGCTTTGGCCTTGACGTAGCGGCCGGGCGCAGGTTCGATGACCTTGTGACTTGCGATTGCCGTGACCTTCGGTGCGGGGACCAGCTTGCCGCCGTTGGGCTTGAGCCAGGCCGTCCAATCGGGCCACCAGCTGCCAGGCTGCTCGTTGGCCGAGTCGAGCCAGTCCTTGCGCCGTGCCGGCCAGCTTGTCGTCGACCCAGTAGCTGCGCTTGCTCTTGCCGCCGGCGGGTTGATCACGCCGGCGATGTGGCCCGACGCACCGAGCACGAAGCGGCGTTTGCCCTTGCAGCGATGCCGAGTGCTCGTAGGCGCCGCCTTCCACGGCACGATGTGGTCTTCGCGCGAGCCGTAGACGAAGACCGGCACCTCGATGCTCGACCCAGGTCGACCTTCTCGCCGCAGACGGTGAGCTTGCCGGGCTTCGCGCAATTCGTTTTGCAGGTAGGTGTGGCGCAGGTACCAGCAGTACATCGGGCCGGGCAGGTTGGTGCGTCGCCGTTCCAGTACAGCAGGTCGAACGGCGGCGGCGTTTCGCCCTTGAGGTAGTTGCCCACGACGTAGTTCCAGACCAGGTCGTTGGGGCGCAGGAAGCTGAAGGTGGTGGCCAGTTCCTTGCCCTTGAGCAGGCCGGGGCCGTTGGGCGCCTGCTGCGCCCAGCGTCATCTCGCGCATCTGCACCATCGGCTCGTCGATGAACAGGTCGAGCACGCCGGTGTCTGGAAAAGTCCAGCAGCGTGGTCAGCAGCGTCAGCTGGTGCGCCGGCTGCTCGCCGCGCGCGGCCAGCACCGCCAGCGCGGTGGCCAGGATCGTGCCGCCGACGCAGAAGCCCAGCGCGTTCGATCGTGCGGCTGACCGCTGATCTCCTGGACGTCGCGGATGGCGCGTGATCGGACCCTGCTCGATGTAGTCGTCCCAGCGTCCAGGCCGCCATCGATCGTCGGGGTTGCGCCAGCTGATCACGAAGGTGCGATGGCCCTGCTCCACCGTGTAGCGGATCAGCGAGTTCTCGGGCTGCAGGTCGAGGATGTAGTACTTGTTGATGCACGGCGGCACGAACAGCATCGGCCGCTCGTGCACCTTGGCGGTCGAGCGGCTTGTATTCGATGAGCTGGAACAGCTCGTTCTCGAACACCACCGAGCCGACGCTGGTGGCCACGTTGCGGCCGACCTCGAACACGCTCTCGTCGGTCTGCGACACATGGCCCTTGCGCACGTCGTTCCACAGCTGCTGCATGCCCTGCGTCGATGCTCTCGCCCTTGGTCTCCAGCGCCTTGTGCTGCGCCTCGGGGTTGAGCGCCAGGTAGTTGCTCGGGCTGGCGGCGTCGATCCACTGCTGCACGCCGAAGCGCATTCGCGCCTTGGTCTTGGCGTCACCTTCGACGCGCATCGGCCAGTTGCATCAGCGTGCGCGCGTTCAGCAGGTACATCTGCGCGGTGATAGGCCGCCGCGGGGTTGGCCGTCCACTCGGCGGCGGCTGAAGCGCTTGTCGCTGATGGCGCCGCCGGCCGGTGCCGTGTCGCGCTGCGCGCGCGTCGCGCTGGTTCCACAGCTCGGTGGCCTGCTTCAGGTAGTCGGTCTGCATCTCGCTCACGTGTCGATCGGCAGCTTCAGGCCGGCAACGACTTCCAGAAATCGCCGACCGCTGCCGAGCGCCCGCGCGCTTCGTCGACTTGGTCGGCTGGCCGTCTTGCTGTCGTCTTGCTCTTCACGATCTCGTCTCCGCGGTCACCGAAGACGCTTTCGCGCCTATCGGCTTGCGGTGTGCATGGGCTCAGTGATACGCCCACCCCTTGCGGCCTGTCTACGATGGCATGTGTACTGGGCGAACCTTATCGCAAGTCGATCGTCCTTCCATGCCGATCCACCAAAATGCTGGTCGTTTCCATCGGGTGGGTATTTGCCGTGTCGCGTTTGCGCTCGCGCAGGCGACGGCGCCGACGGCAGGCTGCTCGGCGCCGCGCCACGCTCGTGCTTGGCGGCTGGCTCCACTGGCCATGGTGCTCTACATCGCGGCTGCCGGCGTCGCGGCGCCGCCGTGGCGGGCCAGGCGCTCAGCGCTGAACGCCAGACCGCGGCGGCCATGCGTCCGGTGACGCCATCACGCCGAAACGAGAAGAACCTTGACGCTCCTGCACGGTGACCAGGTGCCGCCGCTGACCTGCCGCACGCCAAGCGCGGCCAGCCGGTCGCGGGCCAGTCGCGGCAAGTCGGCGCGCCAGCGGGTCGCGCCATCCGGGCTGATACGAGCGTTCGCGGCTCGCCGCAGCGGGCTCGACACCAAAGGCCACGAGCACGTCGGCGCCAACCTCGAAGGCGCGGGCCCGATGCACGGGCCCAGCCAGGCGACGCAGTTCGGGCGGCTCGCACGACGCGCCACTGCAACCGCCGCACGGGGCTCGAGCACGCCGGCGGCGAGGCCGCGCCAGCCGGCGTGCGCGGCGCCCACCGCGCGCCCTGCCGGCGCTGCGAGCAACACCGGCAGGCAATCGGACACCAGCACTGCGCAGGCGACGCCCGGCGTCGCGTGGTCCAGGAGGCGTCGGCCGCTGTCGGCGCGGCACGCTGGTCGGCATCGAGGCGACCCGTTCCCCGTGCACCTGGCGCAGGAACACCGGCGTGGCCCGATGCGCAGTCGGCAAAGCGCTGCGCGGTTCGTTGCACGGCCCCGGCGCGTCGCCCGCTGCCCAGGCCGAGGTTCAGGCTGGCCCAGGGGGCGCGCTGACGCCGTCGGTGCGCGTGGCTCATCGCCCCGCGGGCATCGGCGTCCCACTGCGGCGTCAGCGTCGCGGGCCAATTCGCGCCGCCGCACCGGCGGGCTCAGCTCGGCATCCGGGCATTCGGCTCCGGCTGCGTCTGGCTCGAAGGCGTCGAGCTCCATGCAGGCCTCGAAGACGCGCATCAGCGTCGGCACATGCTCGGTGCGGCAATCGAAGCGATGCGCGTTGAAGATCTGTGGCACCAGCACAGCAATCGGCCATGGTCGGTGTGTCGCCGTGGCAGATGCGTGCCGGCGGGTGCGCCGCGAGCTGGCGTTCGACCGCCTCGAGGCCCGGTTTCCACCCAGTGGCGGTACCAGCGGTTCTTGTCGTCCTCGCCGACCTTGAGATCGCGCACCAGGTAGCGCAGCACGCGCAGGTTGTTCAGCGGGTGGATTTCGCAGGCGATGTCAGCGCCAGCGCGCGCACGCGCGCCGGCCCAGCGTCGCGCGGCAGCAGCGGCGGCTCGGGATGCGTTTCGTCGAGGTACTCGATGATCGCCAGCGACTGCGTCAGCACCCGATCGCCGTCGCGCAGCAGGGGCACCAGGCGCGCCGCCGAGACCGCGGCGTAGGACTCGGTGAACTGCTCGTTCTTGGCAGGTGCACGGGCTTGTAGTCGTACACCAGCCCCTTGAGCGCCAGCGCGATGCGCACCGGTACGAGGCCGATGAGCGGAAGTAGTTGTACAACTCCATGGCCCGCCCTACTCGACCGCCACCTTGAGCGTGCCCAGGCCCGGCGATGTGCCTTCCATGACGTCGCCGGCCACCACCGCGCCACGCCTGCCGGCGTGCCGGTGAAGATCAGGTCGCCGGGCTGCAGTTTCCAGGCGCGCTCGAGCTGCTCGATGATCTCGCTCACGCTCCAGATCAGCTCGGCGAGTGCCGCTCTGGCGGTCCTCGCCATTGACCGCCAGCGTGATCGCGCCCGCGTCAGTTCGCCGGTTCGCGCGCCGCGGGTGATCGGGCCGATCGGCGCCGACTGGTCGAAGCCCTTGCCGATGCACCAGGGACGGCCCTGCTTCTTCATCTCGCCCTGCAGGTCGCGCCGGGTCATGTCCAGGCCCACGGCGTAGCCGAAGATGTGCTTGCGCGTCGGCCGCGCTTGATGTTCTTGCCGCCCGTGCCGATCGCCACCACCAGTTCGATCTCGTGGTGCAGGTTCTTGGTGAGCGGCGGGTAGGCCATGGTGCCGGTCTCGCCTCGGCTCACCGGCACCACGGCGTCGGCCGGCTTCATGAAGAAGAACGGCGGCTCGCGGCCGGTGAAGCCCATTTCCTCGGCGTGCTCGTCGTAGTTGCGGCCGACGCAGTAGATGCGGTGCACGGGGAATCGCCGCCGCCGACGACGGGCACGGCTGGCGGCGGGGGGCGGGATGACGTAGCTCATGGAGTGTCTCGGCTGTCAGCGCGATGATGCCACCGCTACACTGCAGGCCATGTTCCGCGCCCCCCGCATCAAGCATTGCCGGCTCTGCGGCCGAGGTGGCCTACCGGGTGCCCGCCGACGACAACCGCGAGCGTGCCATCTGCCCGGCCTGCGGCGAGATCCCACTACGAGAACCCGATCAACGTCGTCGGCACGGTGCCGGTGTGGGGCGAGCAGGTGCTGCTGTGTCGTCGCAACATCGAGCCTCGCTTCGGCCTGTGGACCCTGCCGGCGGGCTTCCTCGAACTCGGCGAGAGCGCCGCCGACGGCGCGCTGCGCGAAACGGTGGAAGAGGCCGGCGCGAACATCGAACTCAGGGCTGTTCACGGTGCTGGACGTGGTCCGCGCCGGCCAGGTGCACCTCTTCTACCGCGCCCGCATGCTGGCACCCGGCTGGCCCCGGGCGGGAATCGATCGAGGCGCGCCTGTTCCGCGAAGACGAAGTGCCCTGGGACGAACTGGCCTTCCGCACCGTGCGGCAGACCCTGGAGCACTTCTTCGACGACCGGCGGCGAGGGTCAGTTCGGCTTGCACTGCGCCGACATCGGCTGAGCCGCAATCGGCGAGCGCGCCAACCGCTTCCGGCGCGGCGGCGGCACGTCGGTGCACGTCCGTGCGCCACTTCGGCCGCCATGCCGATCGCTTCGCCCAGCGTCGGGTGCGGGTGGATGGTCTTGCCGATGTCCACCGCGTCGGCGCCCATCTCGATGGCCAGCGCGATCTCGCCGATCATGTCGCCGGCATGCGTGCCGACGATGCCGCCGCCGACGATCGCGGTGCGTCTGCGTCGTCGAACAGCAGCTTGGTGAAGCCTTCGTCGCGGCCGTTGGCGATGGCGCGGCCCGAGGCGGTCCAGGGGAACAGGCCCTTCTTGACCTTGATGCCCTGGGCCTTGGCCTCGTCTTCGGTCAGGCCGACCCAGGCCACTTCGGGGTCGGTGTAGGCCACGCTCGGAATCACGCGCGCGTCGAAGCGCGCCTTGCTGTCGCCCGCCGCCACTTCGGCCGCCACGTGCGCCTCGTGCACCGCCTTGTGCGCCAGCATCGGCTGGCCGACGATGTCGCCGATGGCGAAGATGTGCGGCACGTTGGTGCGCATCTGGATGTCGACCGGGATGAAGCCGCGGTCGGTGACGCCACGCCGGCCTTGTCGGCGCCGATCTTCTTGCCGTTGGGGCTGCGGCCCACGGCCTGCAGCACCAGGTCGTAGAGCTGCGGCTCCTTGGGCGCCCTCTCGCCTTCGAAGCTCACGTGGATGCCATCCGTCGTCGCTTCGGCGCCGACGGTCTTGGTCTTCAGCATGATGTTGTCGAAGCGCGGCGCGTTCATCTTCTGCCAGACCTTCACCAGGTCGCGGTCGGCGCCGTGCATCAGGCCGTCGAGCATCTCGACCACGTCCAGGCGCGCGCCCAGCGTGCGAGTACACCGTGCCCATTTCCAGGCCGATGATGCCGCCGCCGACGATCAGCATGCGCTTCGGCAACTGCCGCAGCTCGAGCGCGCCGGTGGAGTCGACGATGCGCGGATCGTCCGGGCAGGAACGGCAGCTGCACCGCCTGCGAGCCGGCCGCGATGATGCACTGCTTGAAGCGGATGGTCTGCGTCTTGCCGTCTCCTGGCCTGCCGCGACCACCAAGTGGTGCGGGTCGACGAACGCGCCGTGCCCGCACCACCGTGACCTTGCGCATCTTGGCCATGCCGGCCAGGCCGCCGGTCAGCTTGCCCACGACCTTGTTCTTGTGCGCCAGCAGCTTGGCGAGGTCGACCTCCGGCGCGCCGAACGCCACACCGAGGTCGGCGAAGTGCGTCACCTCGTCCATCACGGCGGCCACGTGCAGCAGCGCCTTGCGACGGGATGCAGCCGACGTTCAGGCACACGCCGCCGAGCGTGGCATAGCGCTCGACCAGCACGACCTTCATGCCGAGGTCGGCGGCGCGGAAGGCGGCGGAATAGCCGCCCGGGCCGGCGCCGAGCACCAGCATGTCGCATTCGAGGTCGGCGCCGCCGGCGTAGCTGCGCGGCGCGACCGGAGCCGCGGCCGGCGCGTCGGCGTCGGCGCTGCGGCGGGGCCGGCGGCGGCGCCGTGGCCGCTGGCGACTGCGGCGAGGCGCTCGCGGCTCGCCCTCCAGCATCAGCACCACCGAGCCTTCGGTTCACCTTGTCGCCGAGCTTGACCTTCAGCTCCTTGACCACGCCGGCATGCGTCGACGGGAATCTCCATCGACGCCTTGTCGCTCTCGACGGTGATCAGGCTCTGCTCGGCCTTGACCGTGTCGCCCGGCTTGACCAGCAGCTCGATGACCGCCACGTCCTTGAAGTCGCCGATGTCGGGCACCTTGACTTCGATCAGCAGCCATTCGGCTCATCCTTTCAGCTTGATGGTGAACAGCCGACCGGGCCGGCGGAGTTCTTGTCGAACTCGCAGCCGGCGCGCACGCCGGCTTCGGCGACCTCGCGCGCGGTCTTCGGCCTTGTCGTAGGCGCGTACATCGCGCCGAGCGCGAAGCTGCGGCCGGAGCCGATGCCCCAGAAGTGCTTGAACTCGAACACTTCGCGGTAGCTGTACAGGCCGAAGATGCCGTGGCATTGGCGATCACCACGGTGAACTGGCTGCTCTCGTAGGGGTCGCTGTCTTCCTCCTTGGTGCTGCAGGAAGAAGCTGCTCCTTCAGCTTGGGATGCAGCTTGGGGAAGGTGTCGAACACCTCGTCGCGCGAGTCGAGCTTGAGCTCCTCGCGCGGCATCGCGCCGCAGGGCCTTGCGCAGCACCGGGAAGTGCGCCACCGTGCCGGCCATGCCGACGCCACGAGTCGCCGACGCGTTGAACATCTTGTTGTTGGCTTCGTAGCCGTGCGGCCAGGCGCGTGTCGCCGAAGGTCACCAGCGTCCGCCGCGATGGCCACCTGGCCGGCCTTGCGGACCACTACGACCGTTGTCATCGTCGACGCGCTCGGCTCACAGCAGCACCCGGCGGAAGTCCGCCAGGATCTGCCCAGGTAGGCGTTGAAGCGCGCCGCCGCCGCGCCGTCGATCACGCGGTGGTCCCAGGACAGCGACAGCGGCAGCATCAGGCGCGGCGGGAACTGCTTGCCGTCCCAGACCGGCTCGGTCGCTGCTCTGCACACGCCGAGGATCGCCACTTCGGGCGCGTTGATGATCGGCGTGAAGTAGCGCCCGCCGATGCCGCCCAGCGAGCAGATCGTGAAGCAGCCGCCGCTCATGTCGGCCGGGCCCAGCTTGCCGTCGCGCGCCTTCTTCGGCCAGCTCGCCCATCTCCTGGCTGATCTGCAGGATGCCCTTCTTGTCGGCGTCCTTGATCACCGGCACCACCAGGCCGTTGGGCGTGTCGGCGGCAAAGCCGATGTGGAAGTACTGCTTGTAGCACCAGCTGCTCGCCGTCGAGGCAGGCGTTGAACTCGGGGAACTTCTTCAGCGCCGCGACCACGGCCTTGATCAGGAAGGCCAGCATCGTGACCTTGACGCCGCGACTTCTCGTTCTCCTTGTTCAGCTGCGACGCGGAAGGCTTCGAGCTCGGTGATGTCGGCATCGTCGTGGTTGGTGACGTGCGGAATCATCACCCAGTTGCGGTGCAGGTTGGCGCCGCTGATCTTCTTGATGCGCGACAGGTCCTTGCGCTCGATCGGCGCCGAACTTGGTGAAGTCGACCTTCGGCCAGGGCAGCAGGCCCGGGAACGCCGCCGCCGCGGCAGCTGCCGCCGGCGCCTTGGCCCGCTGCGCCGCGGTCTGCACCGCGCCGGTCATCACGCCCTTGACGAAGCCCTGCACGTCTTCCTGCGTGATGCGGCCCTTGGGGCCGCTGCCCTTGACCTCCTCCAGCGGCACGCCGAGTTCGCGCGCGAACTTGCGCACCGACGGCGAGGCGTGCGGCAGCGCGCCACTGCGGCGCCGTCGGCTCGTGCGGCGGCAGCGCGGCGGTGCGGCACGCCGCGCGGGGCCGGCGCCGCAGTGGCGCTGGCGCTGCAGCTGGCGCCGGCCGGCGCGGCGGCGGCCGGCGCTGCCACCGGCGCGGCACGCTGCACCCGCAGCCCTCCAGGACCGCGATCAAGTGCCCTTGCGTGACCTTGTCGCCGAGCTTGACCTTGACGTTCCTTCACCACGCCGGCCTGCGACGACGGGATCTCCATCGAGGCCTTGTCGGACTCGACGGTGATCAGGCTCTGCTCGACCTTGACCGTGTCGCCCGGCTTGACCAGCAGCTCGATCACCGCGACGTCCTTGAAGTCGCCGATGTCGGGCACGCCGCACGTCGACCGGGCCGCCGGCCGCGGCGGCGCCGCCGGCGACGCGCGCGGGCTGCCGCTGGCGACGGCGCCTGTCGGCAGCGCCGGCGCCGCAGCCGCCGCGGTGGCGGCAGCCGGCGCCCGCGCCGCGCCGCTTCGAGCACCAGCACCAGCGAGCCTTCGTTGACCTTGTCGCCGAGCTTGACCTTCAGCTCCTTGACGACGCCGGCATGCGACGACGGGATCTCCATCGACGCCTTGTCGGACTCCACGGTGATCAGCGACTGCTCGGCCTTCACCGTGTCGCCGGGCTTGACCAGCAGTTCGATGACCGCGACTTCCTCGAAGTCGCCGATGTCGGGGACCTTGCACTTCGACCAATGCCATGTCTTGTCTCCGTTCGGTCTCGTTGTTGCTGTTCAGGCGTACAGCGGATTGATCTTGTCGGCGTTGATGCCGTACTTCTTGATGGCCTCGGCCACCTTGGCCGCCGGCACCGTGCCCTCTTCGGTCAGCGCCTTCAGCGCCGCGACCACGATGTAGTGGCGGTTGATCTCGAAGTGCTCGCGCAGCTTGCTGCGGAAGTCGCTGCGGCCGAAGCCGTCGGTGCCCAGCACCTTGTAGGTGCGGCCCTTGGGCATGAAGGCGCGGATCTGCTCGGCGTAGGTCTTCATGTAGTCGGTCGAGGCCACCACCGGGCCGCGTGCTGCGTCGAGCTGCTGCGTGACGAAGGGCACGCGCGGCTTGCTCGGTCGGGTGCAGCAGGTTCCAGCGCTCGCCGTCCTGGCCGTCGCGCGCCAGCTCGTTGAAGCTCGGGCAGCTCCAGACGTTGGCGGCCACGCCCCAGTCCTTCTCGAGCAGTTCCTGCGCCGCGATCGCTCTCGCGCAGGATGGTGCCGCTGCCCAGCAGTTGCACGCGCGGCGTCTTCTTCGGCGCCCTGCTTGCAGCAGGTACATGCCCTTGATGATCTGCTCCTCGGTGCCGGCTGTCAGGCCCGGCATCGCGTAGTTCTCGTTGAGCAGCGTGAGGTAGTAGTAGACGTTGTCCTGCTTCTCGACCATGCGCTTCAGGCCGTGGTGCAGGATCACGCCGACCTCGTGCGCGAAGGTCGGGTCGTAGCTGACGCAGTTGGGAATGGTGCCGGCCAGGATGTGGCTGTGGCCGTCTTCGTGCTGCAGGCCTTCGCCGTTCAGCGTGGTGCGCCCCGAGGTGCCGCCGAGCAGGAAGCCGCGCGCCTGCATGTCGCCGGCCGCCCAGGCCAGGTCGCCGATGCGCTGGAAGCCGAACATCGAGTAGTAGATGTAGAACGGCACCATGATGCGGTTGTTGGTGCTGTAGAGGTGGCCGCGGCGATCCAGCTGCGCCATGCCGCCGGCCTCGTTGATGCCTTCCTGCAGGATCTGGCCGGCCTTGTCTTCGCGGTAGTACATGACCTGGTCCTTGTCGACCGGCGTGTACTTCTGGCCCTCGGGGTTGTAGATGCCGATCTGGCGGAACAGGCCTTCCATGCCGAAGGTGCGCGCCTCGTCGACCAGGATCGGCACGACGCGCGGGCCCAGCGTCCTTGTCGCGCAGCAGCGCGGTCAGGAAGCGCACGTAGGCCTGCGTGGTGCAGATTTCGCGGCCTTCGGCGGTGGCGTCGAGCACGGCCTTGAAGGTTTCGAGCGGCGGCACCGTGAGCTGCTCGTCGGCCTTGGTGCGGCGCTGCGGCAGGTAGCCGCCCAGCGCCTTGCGGCGCTCGTGCAGGTACTTCATCTCCGGCGTGTCGTCGGCCGGCTTGTAGAACGGGATGTCGGCCAGCTGGTCGTCCGGAATCGGGATGTTGAAGCGGTCGCGGAAGGTGCGGATGTCGTCGTCGGTCAGCTTCTTGGTCTGGTGCGCGGTGTTCTTGCCCTCGCCGCTCTTGCCCATGCCGAAGCCCTTGACGGTCTTGATCAGCAGCACCGTCGGCTGGCCCTTGTGGTTGTTGGCGCGGTGGAAGGCCGCGTAGACCTTCTGCGGATCGTGGCCGCCGCGCTGCAGGCGCCAGATGTCGTCGTCGCTCATCTTGGCGACCATCTCCAGCGGCTTGCGGATCGCGGCCGAAGAAGTGCTTGCGCACGAAGGCGCCGTCGTTGGCCTTCATGGCCTGGTAGTCGCCGTCGAGCGTGTCCATCATGATCTTGCGCAGCGCGCCGTCCTTGTCGCGCGCCAGCAGCGGGTCCCAGTAGCTGCCCCAGATCAGCTTGATCACGTTCCAGCCGGCGCCGCGGAACTCGCCTTCGAGCTCCTGGATGATCTTGCCGTTGCCGCGCACCGGGCCGTCCAGGCGCTGCAGGTTGCAGTTGATGACGAAGATCAGGTTGTCGAGCTTCTCGCGCGCGGCCAGGCCGATCGCGCCCAGCGATTCGAGCTCGTCCATCTCGCCGTCGCCGCAGAACACCCAGACCTTGCGGTTCTCGGTGTTGGCGATGCCGCGCGCATGCAGGTACTTGAGGAAGCGCGCCTGGTAGATCGCCATCAGCGGGCCCAGGCCCATCGACACGGTCGGGAACTGCCAGAACTCGGGCATCAGCTTCGGGTGCGGGTAGCTCGACAGGCCCTTGCCGTCGACTTCCTGGCGGAAGTTGAGCAACTGCTCTTCGGTCAGGCGGCCTTCCAGGAAGGCGCGGGCATAGATGCCGGGCGACGAGTGGCCCTGGATGTAGAGGCAGTCGCCGCCGTGGCTCTTCGCTCTCGGCGTGCCAGAAGTGGTTGAAGCCGGCGCCGAACATGGTGGCCAGCGACGCGAAGCGAGCTGATGTGGCCGCCCAGGTCGCCGCCGTCGGCCGGGTGGAGCCGGTTGGCCTTGACCACCATGGCCATCGCGTTCCAGCGCATGTAGGCGCGCAGCCGCTCTTCGATCTCGAGGTTGCCGGGGCAGCGCTCTTCCTGGTCGGCTCGATGGTGTTGACGTAGCCGGTGGTGGCCGAGAACGGCATGTCGATGCCGTGCCTGGCGCGCGTGCTCGAGCAGCTGCTCGAGCAGGAAGTGGGCGCGCTCGGGGCCTTCGGCGCCGATCACGGCGGACAGCGCGTCCATCCATTCACGGGTTTCCTGCGCGTCGGCGTCGTTGGCGGCCGCAGCCGAGGAACGATTCGGGCAGTGCTGACATGCTTGTCTCCTGTTGAGGTCTCTGGTCGGAATTGACTAGTCGGCGCGAGTTTCCGCATGGCCGCGAGAGTTTCACATAATGCGAACTGAATTTCAAATGGTGCTATGTCAATTTCATAATACGAAACACCAGCGCGGATCTGCTCCACGACCGGTGCTCGGCCTCGATAATCCCGCCCATGCAACCTCCGCCCCGATCGCCCAGCCTGCCATCGCCGGCCGCACCCGCGCCGCCAGCGGCTGCTCGGCCGCTGGTGGCGCCGCCAGACGCCGGCGCGCCAGGACCGCTTCGCCACGCTCGGCCCGCTGGTCTCGGTGCTGCTGTTCCTGGCCGCGATCATCTCGGCGTTCTGGTACCTGCGCAATGAGGAAATCGAGCGCGAGCAGGAGTCGGTCAAGCGCGACATCGAGATCGCGCAGCAGCAGATCCGCCTGCGCCTGATCGAGAACCAGGAGCAGCTGGTGCGCATCGCCCGCGAGATCGCCAACCACGAGATCGACCCCGACGAGTTCACTGCGCCAGGCCGAGCGCTTCGCGCGCGAGCGCCCGGAGATGCACGCAACTCACCTGGATCGACGCGACGCGCCGTGCGCCGGGCCAGCTACCGTCGGCCGCGTTGCCACCGCGAGGCGCCGCCCGCTGACGACGCCGCACCGCCGGCACTGCCCGGCGCCGGCGAAGCAGCAGCGCAGCCGGAGCGGGCCTTCTCGCCGCGCGCGACACTGCGCCAGCCGGTGTACTCGCGCCCGTTCACCGACAGCCATCGGACGCCGGTGTTCCAGCTGCACGTGCCGCTGCTCGAGCACGCGGCGCGTTCGCCGGCGCGCTGATCGCCGAGTACTCGATCGACGGCCTGCTGCGCTACTTCGTGCCGCCGGAGGTGGCCGCAGCGCCACGCGATGTCGCTGCTCGACGAGCAGCGGCAGTGCTGGCCAGCACCGTGCACGCCGATGCCGGGCAGGCCACGACCGCGCGCCCGCCGATCGACTACGAGTGCCGGTGTCGCCGGCCGGCAACGGCCTGATCCTGCGCGGCCAGGCCTACCGCACCTCGCTCGGCCTGATCGGCAACACCCTGTTCTGGATGGTGGGGGCGCTGTCGGTGCTGACGGTCTGGATGCTGCTCGGCACCTGGCGCCACATGCGCCGCCGCGCTGCAGATGCAGAGCGCGCTGGTGCCGGAGACCAACTTCCGCCGCGCGATGGAAAACTCCATGCTGACCGGCATGCGCGCGATGGACCTGGAGGGCCGCATCACCTACGTCAACGCGGCGTTCTGCGCGATGACCGGCTGGACCGAAACCGAACTGGTCGGCCGCACGCCGCCCTTCCCGTACTGGCCGCAGCGACCGCATCGAGGAGAACGCGCGCCTGCTGCAGCAGGAGCTGCAGGGCCGCAGCCCGGCCGGCGGCATCGAGGTGCGGTCATGCGCAAGGACGGCATCGCTGTTCGACGCGCGCATGTACGTCTCGCCGCTGATCGACGCCGCGCGGGCACGCAGACCGGCTGGATGACCTCGATGACCGACATCACCGAGCCCAAGCGCATCCGCGACCAGCTGTCGGCCTCGCACGAGCGCTTCACCACCGTGCTCGAAGGCCTGGACGCCTCGGTGTCGGTGCTGTCGGTGCAGCAGGGCGAACTGCTGTTCGCCAACAGCTCGTACCGCCTGTGGTTCGGCGCCGACTCGCAGCGGCCATGCGCAGCTGGCCAGCGGCAGCCTGCCGCAACCATGCGCCTAGCGAGGACGAGGTCGACGACGACGGTCGATGCCTGTCGCGGCCTGCCCACCCAGGAGCTCACCGAAGCCGGCGCCGACCCGCGCGAGGTCTACGTCGAGACCGCTGGAGCAAGTGGCTCGACGTGCGCGCGCGCTACCTGCAGTGGATCGACGGCCGGCTGGCGCAGATGGTGATCGCCACCGACATCACGCGCGCGCCGCCACGCCGAGGAACAGGCCGCGCAGCCAGGCCGAGAAGGCCCAGGTCACGAGCCGCCTGATCACGATGGGCGAGATGGCCTCGTCGGTGGCGCACGAGCTGAACCAGCCGCTGACGGCCATCACCAACTACTGCAACGGCATGGTCTCGCGCGTCAACGGCGAGTCGATCGGCAAGGACGACCTGTGGCCGCGCTGGAGAAGACCGCGCGCCAGGCCCAGCGCGCCGGCCAGATCATCCAGCGCATCCGCTCCTTCGTGAAGCGCAGCGAACCGCAGCGCCAGCGTGCGCAGGCGCGGCAGATCGTCGACGACGCGGTCGAACTGGCCGGCATCGAGCTGCGCCGGCGCAACGTCGCCATCCACACCTACGTGGCGCAGCGCCTGCCGACGCTGATGGTGCGACCCGATCCTGATCGAGCAGGTGCTGGTCAACCTGCTGAAGAACGCGGCCGAGTCGATCGACAACGCGCAGCTGCCGGCCGCGCGCCGCAACATCGAACTGCGCGTGGTGCCGCGCCACACGCCCGAAGAAGGCGGCGTGATCGAGTTCAGCGTCACCGACACGGCCCGGGCCTGCGCGACGAAGTGATGGCGCGGCTGTACGAAGCCTTCTTCTCGACCAAGGCCGACGGCATGGGCATCGGCCTGTCGCTTGTGCCGCTCGATCGTCGAGTCGCACCGCGGCCGGATGCAGGGCGCAGAACCTCTACAATGGCGCCGACGTGTCCGGGTGCCGTTTTTCGTTCACGCTGCCGGTCGAAATCCCGTCGCGCGCCGAAGCCGACAGCCCGACCGCACGCGACGCCGCGCGATCCGGCCGAAACTCCAGCTGCGAACATCCTCATGAGCTTGATTCCCAAGAAAGGCACCGTCTACGTCGTCGACGACGACGAGGCCGTGCGCGATTCGCTGCAGTGGCTGCTCGAGGGCAAGGACTACCGCGTCAAGTGCTTCGATTCGGCCGAGTCGTTCCTGTCGCGCTTCGACCCGCGCGAGGTGGCCTGCCTGATCGTCGACATCCGCATGGACGGCATGAGCGGGCTGGAGTTGCAGGACCGCCTGCTCGAACGCAAGCGCCCGCTGCCGATCGTCTTCATCACCGGCCACGGCGACGTGCCGATGGCGGTGACCACGATGAAGAAGGGCGCGATGGACTTCATCGAGAAGCCCTTCAAGGAAGACGAGCTGCTGCGGCCTGGTCGAGCGCATGCTCGACCAGGCCCGCGACGCCTTCAGCCAGCACCAGGAGCCGGCCAGCCGCGACGCCCTGCTGTCGCGCCTGACCACGCGCGAGGCGCAGGTGCTCGAGCGCATCGTCGCCGGCCGGCTGAACAAGCAGATCGCCGACGACCTGGGCATCAGCATCAAGACGGTGGAGGCGCACCGCGCCAACATCATGGAAAAGCTCAACGCCAACACCGTGGCCGACCTGCTGAAGATCGCGCTCGGCGCCCAGACCGCCAAGGCCTGAGCCAGGCGACTCGACGCTCGATCGAGCCGCCGCTGCGCAGCGGCCTCGTGCTTTGGCAAGGACCGTCGGCGCATGACGGCCCAGCTGATCGACGGCAACGCGCTGTCGCAGCAGCATCCGCGCCGAAGTGGCCGAGCGCGCCGCCGCCCTCACGCGCACGCGGCACGCAGCCCGGCCTGGCGGTGATCCTGGTCGGCGACGACCCGGCCTCGCAGGTCTATGTGCGCAACAAGGTCAAGGCCTGCGAGGACAGCGGCCTGCACTCGGTGCTCGAGCACTACCCGCCGACGCTGAGCGAAGCCGAGCTGCTGGCGCGCATCGCCGCGCTGAACGCCGACCCGGCGCATCCACGGCATCCTGGTGCAGATGCCGCTGCCGACGCACATCGACCCGCACAAGGTGATCGAGGCCATCGCCGCCGCCAAGGACGTGGACGGCTTCTCACGTCGCCAGCGCCGGCGCGCTGATGGTCGGCCGCCCGGGCTTCGGCCCTGCACGCCGCTACGGCTGCATGAAGCTGCTCGAGAGCACCGGCATCGACCTGCGCGGCAAGCATGCGGTGGTGATCGGCCGCAGCAACATCGTCGGCAAGCCGATGGCGCTGCTGCTGCTGCAGGCCAACGCCACCGTCACCATCTGCCACAGCGCCACGCCCGACCTGGGCGCTGCACACGCGGCAGGCCGACATCGTCGTCGCCGCCGTCGGCCGGCGCAACATGCTGACGCGCCGACATGGTCAAGCCCGGCGCGGTCGTGATCGACGTCGGCATGAACCGCAACGACGCCGGCAAGCTGTGCGGCGACGTCGACTTCGACGGCGTGTCGCAGGTCGCCGGCTGGATCACCCCGGTGCCCGGCGGCGTCGGCCCGATGACGCATCACCATGCTGCTGGTCAACACGCTCGAAGCGGCCGAACGCGCCGCGGCCCGATGCAGACCTCGACGCGAGCCGGCTAGCGATGCCGACGATGCCAACCCTCTGCTGCAGACCGACGGCCTGCCCGCGCTTCGACCGCGATCCAGCCCGAGCACGTCGCGCCGGCGCTCGACGCGCTGCTGGCCGATGCCGACGCCGCGCTGCGAGCGCGCCGCCGGCGCCCGACGTGCCGGCCGACTACGACGCGCTGTCGGCGGTGCTCGACGTGGCCACCGAGCGCCTGGGCCGCGCCTGGGGCGCGGTCGGCCACCTGCAACGCCGTGGCCGACACGCCCGAGCTGCGCGCGGCCTACAACGAGAACCTGCCGCGCGTCACCGAGTTCTACACCCGGCTGGGCGCCGACGAGCGCCTGTTCGCCAAGTACAAGGCCGATCGCCGACCCGCCGCGGCAGCGCTGAGCCCGGCGCAGCGCCAGGCGCTGCCGCAACGCGCTGCGCGACTTCGTGCTCGGCGGCGCCGAACTGCAAGGCGCGGCCACGGAGCGCTTCGCCGCAGATCCAGGAACGCGCAGGCCGAGCTGCGCCAGCAGTTCGCGAGCACGTGCTCGACGCGACCGACGGCTTCGCCTACTATCGCCGAGCGAGGCCGAGACTGACCGGCGTGCCCGACGACGTGCGGCAGGCCGCGCGCGCCGCCGCGCAGGCCGAGGGCCGCGACGGCTACAAGCTCACGCTGCACGATCCCGTGCTACCTGCCGGTGATGCAGTACGCGCAGCGACCGCGCGCTGCGCGAAGCGCTGTACCGCGCCTACGTCACCCGCGCCAGCGAGCTCGGGCCGACCCGACGTTCGACAACAGCGCGCTGATGCGCGAGCTGCTGGCGCTGCGCCAGGAAGAGGCCGCGCTGCTCGGCTACGCCAACTATGCCGAGCTGTCGCTGGTGCCCAAGATGGCCGAGTCGCCGACGCAGGTGCATCGAGTTCCTGCGCGACCTGGCGCGACGCGCCGCGCCCGTACGCCGAGCGCGACCTGGCCGAGCTGCGCGACTTCGCCGCGCGCGAACTGCGGCCTGCCCGACCTGCAGGCCTGGGACTGGCCTTCGCCAGCGAAAAGCTGCAAGGAGGCGCGCTACGCCTTCAGCGAGCAGGAGGTGAAGCAGTACTTCACCGAGCCGAAGGTGCTGGCAGGGCCTGTTCCGCATCGTCGAGACGCTGTTCGAGGTGCAGCATCCGCCCCGACAGCGCGCCGGTCTGGCACGACAGCGTGCGCTTCTATCCGCATCGAGCGCGACGGCTGCGCGCTGGTCGGCCAGTTCTACCTCGACCTGTACGCCCGCGCCGGCAAGCGCGCCGGCGCCTGGATGGACGACGTGCGCGGCCGCTGGCTGCGCCCCGACAGGCCGCGCTGCAGACGCCGGTCGCGCACCTGGTGTGCAACTTCGCGCCGCCGGCGTCGGACGGCCAACGCCGGCGCTGCTGACGCACGACGACGTGATCACGCTGTTCCACGAGTTCGGCCACGGCCTGCACCACATGCTGACGCAGGTCGACGAGCTCGGCGTGTCCGGCATCTCCGGCGTCGAATGGGACGCGGTCGAACTGCCCAGCCAGTTCATGGAGAACTTCTGCTGGGAGTGGGACGTGCTGAAGCACCTGACGCGCCCACGTCGACACCGGCGCGCCGCTGCCGCGCGCGCTGTTCGACAAGCATGCTGGCGGCCAAGAACTTCCAGAGCGGCCTGCGGACGCTGCGCCAGGTCGAGTTCGCGCTGTTCGACATGCGCTGCACACCGAGCCCGATGCGCCGCAGGCTGCATGCCAGCAGTGCTCGACGAGGTGCGCGCGCGAGGTGGCGGTGCTGCACCGCGCCCGCACTTCAACCGCTTCGCAGCACAGCTTCTCGCACATCTTCGCCGGCGGTTACGCGGCCGGCTACTACAGCTACAAGTGGGCCGAGGTGCTGTCGGCCGACGCCTGGAGCGCGTTCGAGGAGACGCGGCGCGCGTGCTCGACGTCGAGACCGGCCGCCGCTACCGCGAGAGCATCCTCGAGGCCGGCGGCAGCCGCAGCGCGATGGACAGCTTCAAGGCCTTCCGCGGCCGCGAGCCGCGCATCGACGCGCTGCTGCGCCACCAGGGCATCGGCTTGAGCGCAGCATGGCCGCGCGAGCTGGGCTTAGATTCGCGACCGTCATGCCGGAGCCCCATGCTGATCTTCCACCGCTCGCCGACTGCGCAGTGGGCTCGCTGGTCGTGGCGCTGCCGCGCCACGCCTCAGTACAAGGTGGTCGGCCCCGACGGCAAGGTCACCTACACCGACCGGCCGCCCGCCGCCGACCGACGGCAAGGTCCAGCTCGCTCGGACGCGTCGCGACGCCGACGCCACGCGCCGACGTCAGCTCTGCCGCTGCGAGCTGCGCCAGGCGGCGGCACGCTACCCGGTCACGCTGTACACCACGCACCGACTGCTGCGACCTTGCGACATCGGCGCGCCAGCTGCTGCGCGCAGCGCGGCGTGCCCTACACCGAGAAGCAGGTGCAGAGACCGACGAAGACGCCGAGGCGCTGGAGCGCCTCGTCGGCGGCCGCGACGCGCCGACGCTGACCATCGGCACGCAGACGCTTGCGCGGCCTGGCCGACCCGAGTCTGGCAGCTCCTACCTCGACGCCGCCGGCTACCCGCGCGAATCGCGCCTGCCGGCGAGACTACCAGTACCCCGCCGCGCACACCGCTGGCGGAGCGCGCGACGCCGGCCGCGGCCGCGGCCGCGGCGGCGCCCGCGCCGCGCCCGGCCGGCCGAACCGCTCGCGACGCCGGCGCAACCCCGGCGCAGCATCCGGCTTCTCGACCGGCGCAATCCTGACGCCCGCCGCGCCGGCCTGCAGCTGCCGGCGCCGACGGCCGCGCCCATCACCCAGAACAGCGCCGCGGCGCCCGAGCGCCGCGCCGGCCACGCCGAACACCAGCGGCATCACGGTGCTCGACAGGTTGATCGTCATCGAGCGCAGCGCGATCGCCTCGCCGTGGCGGTCGGTCGGCGTGAGGTGGTGCAGCGTCGACATGATCATCGGCTGCACCGAGCCGAGCGCCAGCCCGAGCACATGGCGCAGCACGGCCATCAGCCACGGCCGACGTGCACCAACGGGTAGACCGCGAACACCGCGCCCGTGCACGAGCATCGCGCCGGCGCAGCACCGTGACCTCGCGCAGCCGGTGCGCCAGCACCGGAATCACCAGCCGCACCAGCGTCACCGACAGCCGCGAAGCACGCCGAGCACGAGGCCGATCGCCGAGGCGCTGAAGCCGCGCTCGTGGCCGAGGATCGGCACCACGAAGGTGTGCACGTCCCAGCTCGCCGAGAGCAGCCAGTTGACGAGCAGCAGGCGCTGCAGGCCCGGCGTGCGAGCAGGTCCCAGGCAGCTGCCGCATCGCGCGCGGCCGCGCTGCGCGGCGGCGGCGCCTCCGACCGGCACCCGGCGCGCCCACCACAGCGTCACCAACGGCAGCAGCAACAGCACGCGCGAACGCGACGCGAAAGCCCGCGGCGTCGATCAGCGAAGCCGGCCAGCACCGGGCCGACGACGTTGGACAGCGCCGGCGCCAGGCCGAGCCAGCTGAACACGCGCATGCGCTCGGTCGCGTCCCGGCGCCTGCGGCCGGCGGTGCGCTGGATCGCGATCAGCCCGATGTTGGCGCCGGCGCCGGTGAGCATCGCGGCCACGCACAGCACCGCGAACTGCAGGCTGCGGCCACGAGCGCAGGCGACCGCGAGCGCCACCGCGCGCCGACCATCGACAGCCCCACCGCCAGCGCACCGGCCGGTGGTAGCCATGGCGGTCGGCCAGGCGCCCGGCGCGCAGCGCCAGCACGACCGGCGCGGCCGCGAACAAGCGCCATCAGCACGCCCACCGCCCAGGCGCTGTGGCCCTGGCGCAGCGCCTGCAGCGGCGCCGCCATGCGCACGCCGGCCATTGCACGCGTGCAGGCCGATCTGGCCGATGATCAGTGCGCGAGCACGCAGAAGCGCGGCTGCACGGTCGCACCGGCGGCGGTGGCGCTCGGCCGCTCGCCGCAGCACGGCGGTCGGCGGCACCTCGTCGCGCCTCGTCATCGTCGCGCAGCGTCCGCGCGCCCGGGCAGCAGCAGCTCGGCGTCCTGCGTGCTCGCGGCAGCGCCTCGACGTCCTTCAGCCTGCGCGCCATCACGCGCGTGCGCGTCTCGGCCTCGTCGATCGTGTTGCTGGCTTCGTCGAGCTTCTTCTTCGTCCGCGCCAGCACGTCGCCGAACTTGCGCGAACTCGGTCTTCACCGCGCCCAGCACCTCCCACACCTCGGCGCTGCGCTTCTCCAGCGCCAGCGTGCGAAAGCCCATCTGCAGGCTGTTCAGCGTGGCCAGCAAGCGTGGTCGGCCCGGCCAGCATGACCTGGTGCTCGCGCTGCAGCGCCTCGACCAGGCCGGGCCGGCGCAGCGCCTCGGCATACAGGCCCTCGGTCGGCACGAACAGGATGCGCGAAGTCGGTGGTGTGCGGCGGCGCCACGTACTTCTCGCGGATCGTCTGCGCCTCGGCGCGCAGGCGCGGCTCGATCGCCTTGGCCGCGCAGCTTCGGCCGCCGGCGCGTCGGCGCGCTCCTGCGCGTCGAGCAGGCGCTCGTAGTCCTCGCGCGGGAACTTGGCGTCGATCGGCAGCCACAGCGGCGCGCCGTCGTCGCGCCGGCCCGGGCAGCGGATCGCGAACTCGACGCGCTCGCCGCTGCCCGGCACGGTCTCGACGTTGGTCGCGTACTGCTCGGGCGTGAACACCTGCTCGAGCAGCGCCGGCGAGCTGCACCTCGCCGAAGATGCCGCGCGTCTTCACGTTGGTCAGCACGCGGTTCAGCGAGCCCACGTCGCGCGCCAGCCTCTGCATCTCGCCCAGGCCCTTGTGCACCTGCTCGAGCCGGTCGGCCACCTGCTTGAAGCTCTCGCCCAGGCGCTGCTCGAGCGTGGCGTGCAGCTTCTCGTCGACGGTGGCGCGCATCTGCTCGAGCTTCTTCTCGTTGTCGTCCTGGAGCGCCGCCAGCCGTGTCTCGACCGTGTCTGCGCACCTCGGCCAGGCGCCGCTCGTTGGCCTCGGACAGCGCGCGCAAGCTGCTCGTCAGGGTGTCGGAGAAGCGCTGCAGCGCCGCGCCTGCTGCTCGCGCGCGGCCGAGCGTGATCGCGCCAGGTCCTGCTGCGTCGCGGCGAGCTGGGTGCGGAAGCAGTCGATCTGCTCGTTCTGCGTGCGCGCCACGTCGCCGGGCTGCGCCAGCAGCGTCTGCTGGAACGCCGACAGGCTTGCGCCAGCTCCTGCGCGTGCCGCGCGCGCTGTCCTGCACGTCGTCGCGCAGCTCGCGCTCCAGCCGCTCGGCGTTGCGTTGTCGCCGCGTCGCAAGGCCAGCCACAGCACGAGCACCAACACCAGGCCCAGCAGCACGAGCTGGGCGATCGCAATCCAGGACTCCATCCGCAGATTGTCGCCGCTGCCGGCGACACGACGCGGCGCGGCTCAGCTCAGCAGGTCGACCAGCGCACGGGCAACCACCTTGGTCGCCCGGCGCAAGTCCTCGAGTTCGATGTGTTCGTCGGCTCGCTTGGCGTTGCTTTGCAGCACCGTGCGCGGGCCGCAGCCATACAGCACGGCCGGGATGCCGCGCTCGCAGAACAGCCGCGCGTCGGTGTACAGCGGCGTGCCAGACGCGCCGATCGTCTCGCCGAACAACGCACTGGCATGCTTGCACAGCGCCTGCACCAAGGGCTGGTTGCCCGCCAGCGGCGCCAGCGCGTCGGCCAGCAGGATGCGCTTGATGTCGACCGTGACGCCAGGTGACCCGGCCACCGCGGTGCTGATCACGCGGCGCAACGTGGCCTCGGACGTCGGCCGGGTTCTTCTGCGGGATAGTGCGCCGGTGTGAGCTTGAGCACGACCTTGCCCGGCACGACGTTGGTGTTGGTGCCGCCCTCGATCAGGCCGACGTTGAGGTAGGGGTGCGTCATTCCGGCGACCCGGCTCGTGACCTGCCGGTACAGCGTGTTCTGC
>CAVZYL010000034.1:0-91183 GCA_963779435.1 uncultured beta proteobacterium
ACAATGCTCAGCGCCGTCGCGGAGATGGAACGCGACCTGCTGATTGAGCGCACAAACGCTGGGCTGGCCAGAGCGCGGGCCGAGGGAAAGGTATTGGGGCGCAGACCCTCATTGACTGACAAGCAGCGTTCAGTGGTTCGCGCGAAAGCCGAACGCGGGGAGACGATCGCCCAGCTTGCGAGGGAATTCAGCGTGGCTCGCGGAACGATCTACGCGGCACTGCGATGAAGTTGACGGTTCGCTCTCATGGCGGGCCAGTCATCGCGGTCGTCGAGCGACGCGATCGGCCACGACCGGCAGAGCCCGTTGAGTGGCCACCGAAGCTGACGTTCGCGGATGGCGCTTCTCGGCCAAAAACGGTCTGTCGCCAACGGCTGCTGCTCGGCAGCAAACTCTGGTTTGAGGACCGACGCCCCACGTGGGACACTTCGAAGCAGGGCGGAGAGAAAATGGCTGATCAACTGCGACCAGATTCCATCGAATGGGCAATCGCGCACATCCGGCGTCACGGCGATACAGATCTGCTTCCGGTGCCCTTCGAATACGAAGCGATCGAGCATCCTGGCCGCGCATCAAGGGTTATCTTGAGGGAGTCGACCTCGCGACCTACGAAACACGAGCCCCCCGGCGCTACTTGGTGCCCAAGCAGACCTTCGGCTTTCGCGTCGCCGTTCAACTCGACCCCATCGACACGCTTGTCTACACAGCGCTGGCATACGAGTGTGCGCAGGCCGTGGAAAACTTCAGAATACCGAAAGATCGACGAGTCGCTTGTTCATATCGCTTCGCGGCTAACGACCGTGGCGATATGTTCGAAAAATCGAATGGCTGGGACGACTTCAAAGCCGCGTCACAAGCGCATGCACTCTCGGGCGCCTACGAAAAGGTCATCGTTGCCGACATCGCCGACTCTATAACCACATCGGCCATCACCGTGTTCGCAACGCACTCGAATTGGCTGGCATAACCGCTGAACGCGCGACCAACATCGAGCACCTTTTGATGAACTTCACGGGAGGACAGTCGCGGGGACTCCCCGTTGGTCCTTCGGCGTCGGTCATCTTCTCGGAGGCGTGCCTGGGCGATGTTGACGCGTTTCTGATGCGTAAGGGCTACGTCCACACGCGGTACGTCGATGACTTCCGCATCTTCTGCAAGGACGAAGAGACGGCATGGAAGGGCCTGCACGACCTCACTGAATATTTGTACACCGCTCACCGCTTGACGCTCCAGTCAAGCAAGACGCGGCTTTTGGATGTTCACGAGTTTACTATTCGTGAGCTGCAAGACCCACAGGCACTTGAGGATGCTAGCCGGGAGCAGAAGCTGGAGTTTCTCGCTGAGATTGTGGGCATCTACGGGCCATCCGAAGAGGAAATCGATTCGTACACAGATCAGGTTGTCAAGGACAACATTTTGGAACTCTTCGACGAATGCCTTGAGGACGAGGACAACCCGCATCTCGGCCCTGCCAAGTATCTGCTTCGTCGCGGTGCCGATTTGCGCTTGGGCATTCTTCGCGAATCGGTCTACAGAACTTCTCGGCACTCATACCTGTCATGAGGGGAGCTGCGCAGTACCTCATCGCGACCACGACTCAGAAGTACGCTTCTGAGATTGCCTTGCGAACCTTCGCAGGGTTGACGACAGTATTCACAGGGATTTGCAATTCGCCAACGAGTGGGCTTGTGCCGTTGCCCTGAACCGTATGCGACAAGTTGCCTCGACCGTGCTTTCTTGGGATCGAAGAATCCTGCGGTCTCTTGGGTGTGCGGTGGAGAGCCGTCGTAGCCAAAGCGTTGATTCAGACGGACTGGGTGAGAGAGCGCAAGGAAAACTGGCAGGCTGCTACGCCCTGGGATCGTCGAGCGATCATTTGGGCGGCGACTGCGCTTTCGCCGGATGAGCGGAACTACTGGCTTAAGCGGGTGCAGGGAAGCCCCGACATCCTCGACTCCGCCATGGGCGAGGCTACTCTTCGAGTGGGGCACCCTGTCAAACTCCGCTCCTCCGGCATCCGGCGAACTAGCCGCTGGCAGTGCCACAAGTCATCCCCATTCCGCCATTCCCTGATCCGCCGGTCGTACCTACCTGAGGCGAGGACTCCGTAGCAGCCCACTCAACCGACCGCTTTCTGGCATCGCGTTCGCCGTGACGAATGACGGCAACGGGTCGCGGTCGGCAACGCTGCGGAACTTGCCGCCGTGAAGCCGTCGTTCAACATCGACGGCGGGTGGCAGCACAGTCAGTTGCGGTCGGGCCGGTGTCCGTGACGCGCTGGCGGTTGTCGGCGCGATTTGCTACCTGCAATTGCAGTTGCGCGAAGGCGATTGATCTGCAACTCCAGGTGCAACCGACGGGGTGTAACCAATTTGGTTGTGAGGGGCCGTATGCACTAGCTCCGGTGCCAGGCCCATCTCCAAAACACTGGCCGATGCCGCATTTCGTGGTCGCCACGGCGACCAGCCTAAGGATAGTCAGCCTAGCGCTTGCGCTCTCTAGTCGACTGATGCGACGGAAGCAAATTGGTTACCGCCAGTGTTTGCCGCGCAATGTCTACCGCCCACCTGCCATTGACTTTGCATTGCAACTTTGCAATTGCGCGTGCGGGGTTCGGTGTCTAAGACGACACAGTTGTCTTGGTGATCACGTGCTTGCGCCATGCAACAACTGACAACAACACAGACCTTCAGGCGCTGTCGGCGCGACGCGGTCAACATTGCGAGCAGGCCATTCCTCGCCCAACCCATCGCATCAGTTCCTACAACCGGGAACCACTCGGGACCTGTGGGAACCAGTCACCGCCAAACCACCCGACCTGACGTAGTGAAACGTCAGTCAGGTTGGGGTGGTTCCCCGGTTCCCATGTCTTAGGGGGAACCACCCTTTTAGAGGGCAAATTCTCAGACTGGTGGCGCATCGAGAACCTTCCCACCGGGAGCCGAAACCATGAGCTTTTGGGAACCGCTGCGGGAACCGGTGGCGCCGTCAATCACCAGTAAGCCACGGGCCAGCAGACCATCGACCGCGGCAATCAGCGCGGCTTTCTTGCCGGTCACCACCTTTGCGATGGCGTTCTTGCTTTGCGCGCCGGCGCGCACGGCCGCGAGGATGTTGCGGTCGCGCTGGTCACGCTGTTGATCCTTGGACAGTGACCGACCGGCTACGCGGCCGATGTGGAAGCCGTCGCGGTGCAGAAAGATCGGTTCGGCGGGGATGACCAGCAAGCTGCCGCGGGTCGAAGTCAACACCAGCGGGTCGCCGCGTTCCTGGCCGGTGCGCTGCACCTTGACCTCGATGTCGGCCCAGGTCGTCGTTTGCAACAGCAGCACGAAGCGGCAGTTGTCGGCGATGGCCGCGCTGCCGCTGCCGCAGTACATGTCGGCCACACCGTCGCGGTAGTTCTGCTTGCCGGTGTGGTGCGGCAAGACCACGGCAGCGCCGGTGTGCAATGCCACCGTGGCAGCGTCGGCGATGGTCAGCTTGATGACCTGCTCGTCGTTGCTGCTGCCACCGCAGAACTGGCGCAGCGTGTCAAGCGCGATGCAAGCCAAATCCTTGACGCCTGCTACGGCCTGCATGATGAGGTCGTCCAGGCCTGTCGAGCGAATGCAGCCCCCTTCGCCCGTCGTGAAGGTCTTTGTGCCGCCGAGACCCAGCAGGCTGACCACACGCACTCTTGCCGTCACTAGGGTGCATTCGGACTCGGTCAGCTTCATCGCCTTGCACACAAACGACAGTGCAGCTTCCAGGTCTTGCTGTGGATCATCGCTGGACAGCAGCAGTGCCGTGCCCTGCGTGACCGCGCAGCCGAAGAACGGCCGGCCGGTGGCAATGCACACGAACAGGATCAATAGCAGCGTCGTCTTGCCGGTGCCACCAGCTGCCACAAGAGCGCCGACCTTGCCCGCCTGGATCAAACCATCCACCACGAACTTGACCTGGGCCGCCGGGGCGTTCAGATCGACTGGCTCCCAGGCTCGCACGGCTGCAACCCAAGCAGGCATTGATGCCGGAGAGACCTCGCGTGTGACTGGTGACGAGCCTGCTGGCCTTGCGGCAGCATCCTTACGCTGTGCAACAGCCTCGTCGCTGTAATCCACGATTGAGCGCGGTGCAAGTGGAAGAGGTCGATCTGGCGCGACGAGACCAACATCGCCAAGGTTCAGGTCCTCGTCATCCATTTCGCTGCCTCCAACCTCTGGCCATGAGGCGCTGCCGAATTTCCTGATGAAGGTAGTCGATCACCCAGCCTTTGTGATCGGGCCATGAACTGCCAAGCGATAAGCGGGCAATATCCACCTGGCTTCGAAACCACGCCTCTTCGACCGCCTGGACCTCGGCCGGAGTGTCCTGCTTGTTGGTCTCGACTTTCACTTGGGCGCACCTACGACATCGAGGAATCGTTTGGCATTGACCAGTCCATCACAATCGTGAACGGACCGTGTAAGTACCCGGCGAATCAGGGCATGAAACGCCTGGCCAACGACGCCCTCAAGCGCATGCAGCGCGCGACCAAATGAGTCGCAACGGGCATTCGCGGTGTCGAGCCCCTTGGTGGCCTGCGCTGCGGACGACATGGCTCTCATTGGGCAGCCCCAGGTGCGTTGACCTTTTTCGCCGCTCGCGTCGCCTTCGCTTTCGCCAACGCTTTAGGGCTGTGCGCTGCGATGCTGGCCTTCTTTGCCCTGTCGGTTAGCAGTGCAGCTGAATGGATGTCGCCCGCGCCTCTCGCTGCAAATTCCTTCCAGAATTCGACTACATCGGATAAGTGCCAGCGTGTGCAGCGGGACATCCGGACAGCGGGGGCTGGCGCACGTCCGGTGCGCACTTCCTCATGCCACCAACTCACCGACATTTCCCCGAGGCTTGCACTCGTGGCGGCGCCGACTAGCGATACGCCCAAGAAATCAGGGTGCGAGGAGGAAACCTCGACTCTCGAAGCGGCTTTGTTGGTCATTAGGCGTCCTACTCAAGATCTGAGCCTGGACTTTGCCGCCGAGGCTCTGATCCGCCAACGGCTCAAATCGACTTGGGCAAGCCTATTTGAGCCGCCGGTCCTTGGCCTTTGCCTGTGTAGCTGTCGGGTAATTTGCGCGAGCCTCTACCGCGTGCCCGATCGCCTCGCGCAATACACTGCTGGCTTCAGCGCCGCTCAATCCAGCCGCATCGAGGGCCTGTTGAAGCAAGTCAACGACCCAGCCCACCTGTGACATCGGCGGCATGCGCCCAAATATTAGGCAATAGCGAGACACGAAGTCCGCACCGACTAATGCACTCCGAATAGCGCTCACGGTACGCCGATTACTGTTTCCTCTGGGGGGCGCTTCAATGTTTGCTGCGAACCCAGCAACCTCCTTGAACTCCCTGAGCACTTCGGCAACGGATTCAGGGTAGCCCGACTGTTGCCAAGCAGGGTCTAAGATTCCTCCGCTTCGCAAAGCGCCCAAGAGGTGTCCGCTGTAGCGCAAGGCCCTCAGAGCCGGGGCATTAAGTGCGGGCAATTGTGCGTTCTGCTCCTCTGGGCAAACGATGCGATGCTCGACCAAGGCGTCCAAGAGCTTTGAAACGGCTCGTTCGACCGTTCTTAGTGTTGCCGCAACCTCCTTTGGACTCAGGCTTGCGTAGGGCTTCGCAGCGGCTTGCGCCGCCAATTGCGCGGCCTCCATTACTTCGCGCTCGAAGTCCGTTCGCCGCTCATCGGTCCCATGCCGCCCAGCATGCGGCATCCCTACCTCGTCTTGAGATGGATCACTGCGCACCATCGCGCAGTCGATCGAGATAGTCGGCCCACTTCGTCATCATGTCGCGCCGCTGCGCCAGGAACTTGGCTTCGGTTGTAGGCCCGACCCAACGAATCGCCCACTGCGTGCGCGAGTTGGGCCTCGACCACCGATTCATCGACGCCGAGTCGTTCGACCAGCAGCGTGCGCGCAGTCGCCCTGAAGCCATGGCCGGTCATCTCGTCTTTCGGCACGCTCATGCGTCGCAACGCGGACAGCACACCGTTGTCGGACAGCGGCCGCTGGGGTGTCAGCGGGTTCGGAAACACATAGCGGCCCTTGCCCGTCAATGGGTGTAGATCACGCAGAATCGCCACGGACTGCGGCGCCAATGGCACCACATGTGGCGGCCCGTTCAGCTTCGCCTTGAGGCGGCCCTTCATGCGCGCGGCTGGAATCGTCCACGTCGCGCCGTCCAGATCGAATTCAGCCCATTCGGCATTGCGCAGTTCGCCAGGGCGAAGGAATACCAGCGGCGCCAAGTGCAAGCGCCGCGCGCACGACCGGCGTACCTTGGTAGGCATCAATGGCCCGCAGCAGCGCGCCCAGCTTGGTTGGGTCGGTGACAGCGGCCCGATGCTGTGCCGCCGGCAGCACGATGGCACCCCTTAGGTCGCGCGTGGGATCACTCTCGCAATAGCCCTGCTGTACGCCGTAGCGAAACACAGCGCCCGCCGTTTTGAGGGCGCGGTATGCGGTCTCGATGGCGCCTCGTGCTTCGATGCGCCGGGCGTGCATCAGCAGCTCGGGCGCGGTCAGCTCCGTGAGTCGGGTACGGCCGATGTAGGGGAACAAGTCGTTCACCATCAGCGCCAGCACCTTGCCTGCGTGCGCGGGTGACCAGCTTGACGCCATGCGCTCGTGCCACTCGCGCGCTGCGTGCTCGAAAGTGCCCAGCACCGGGCAGCCCGGCAGCGGCCAGGCGCTCGGCCTCGGCCTTGAGCGCGTTGGCAGCCTTGTCGGCCTTTCGCTGCGCGCTTGGATCAGTACCCGCCGCGAGCACGCCCCTGGTATCAACGCGGCGCTCGCGGGCCAGCTTCAAGGGCACGTCGGGATAGATGCCAAGGCTCAGCATCCCTTCCTTGCCGCCGTTCCAGTAGCGAAGCCGCCACCAGCCTGCACCAGTTGGCCGCGCCTCGAAATACAGGCCGGCGCCATCGCTGACTGCGCTTGGGCTTGCCCGTTCTTATCGCGGCCTTGATGGCGGCCTTGATTGACTTATCCGTGAGAGTGTCAGTTGCAGCCATTTTGGGTAACTCCCCGCAGCTTCGGGCCACGTGGGGCCAGTTACCCGGATTGTTACCCGGTCAATGCTTGGGTGCAAGCGACGTTACCCGGTCACATGCGGACCTGAGGATGTACCGCAAGTAATTGATTTACAAGCATATTTCTTCATTAGTGGTCCCATGTGGAACCATGTGTGGTAGGCCGTGTTGGGATCGAACCAACGACCAAAGGATTATGAGTCCTCTGCTCTAACCAACTGAGCTAACGGCCCGTGGCGGCGATTCTAGAGACCCGCCGTCAGTGGCCGGCCGGGCGGTTCGGCTCACTTGGTCAGCAGCACCGGCACGCCGGAGTGCTCGAGCGTGCTTTGCGCCACCGAGCCGAGCAAGGCGCCGGTGTGCGTTCCCAGGCCGCGCGTGCCCATCACGATCAGGTCGGCGCCCAGCGTGTTGGCCAGCGCGGCGATGGTCGTGCCCGGATCACCGACCTTGCGGTGGACCTGGTATCGATGGCCCGCGGCGTCGAGCAGGGCACGCGCCGGTGCGAGTGCGGCGTCGCTGCGCTCGCGGTGGTAGTCTTCGCGCGTCTTGCTGTCGATGAAGTTGGACACGTCGCCGGGCAAGAAGCGCTGCACATTGACCAGATGCAGTTCGATCCCGGCCGGGTCGCGCAGCGCATCGCGGATGGTCATCAAGCTGCTGCACCGCGCGCGCCGCGTGCGCCGAGCCGTCGACAGCCAGCAGCACGCGGCTGCAGGCCCGCGGCAGCATGGGTGGGCGCACCGAGTTGCATTTCGCTGGCCTGCGCAGCGTCGGCGCGGCCGGCCAGCAACTTGCCGATCAAGACCACGCCGATCGCACCGAGCGCCGGCGCCACGTAATGCAGCAGCGCCGCGTTCGCGTCGACCCAGGTGTTGACCGCCGGATCGCTGATCGCCATCTCGCCGGCCACCCAGCCGAGCAGCGCTGCGCCGGCGGTGATGATGATCGGATAGCGCGTCATCAGCGTCAGCAGCAAGGTGCTGGCGAACACCACCAGCGGAATCGAGATCGCCAGGCCGATCACCAGCAGGGTCACGCTGCCCTTGGCCGCCGCCGCCACGGCGATGACGTTGTCCAGGCTCATCACCAGGTCGGCGACCAGGATCGTCTTGATCGCCGCGGACAGGCTGCCGCCCGCCGGCGTGGCCGCCGCCCTCGCCTTCCTCTCGGGCAACAGCAGCTGCACCGCGATCCAGAGCAGCAGCGCAGCGCCGACCAGCTTGAGGTAAGGCAAGCGCAGCAGTTCGACGGCCACGATGGTCAGCACGATCCGCATCACCACCGCGGCGCCGCTGCCCCAGGCGATGGCGCGCTTTTGCTGCTGCGGCGGCAGGCCGCGCGCGGCCAGCGCGATGACCACCGCGTTGTCGCCCGACAGCACGATGTTCACGCCGATGATCTCCATCAGCGCAACCCAGAAATCCGGGCTCGACAACGTCATGGTCATGGCTCCTCCGGCGTGCGGTGCGTCGCCCTCAGCGTCCAGCCCCGCGAGCGCCTGCCCGCCGCCGTAGCTGCCCTGCTGCGGCGCAACGCCGCCGGCTGGACGCGCACCGCGCAGTACTTGAACTCCGGGATCTTGGCGAACGGGTCGAGCGCCGCGTTGGTCAGCTTGTTGATCGCCGCCTCGTAGTAGCAGAACGGCACGAACACCGCGCCGCGCGGCGTGCCGTCGTCGGCGCGCGCGTAGAGCGCGACCTCGCCGCGGCGCGACTCGATCGTCACCACGTCGCCCGGCCCGGCGCCCAGGGCCTGCAGGTCGAGCGGGTGGATCAGCGCCGTCGGGTCGGGCTCGATCGCGTCGAGCACGGTGGCGCGGCGCGTCATGCTGCCGGTGTGCCAGTGCTCGAGCTGGCGGCCGGTGATCAGCACCATCGGGTACTCGGCGTCGGGCCGCTCGTCGGCCGGGATGATGTCGGCCGGCACGAAGCGCGCCCTGCCGCCTTCGCGCGGGAAGTCGTCGATGAAGACCACCGGCTGGCCCGGGTCGCCTTCGTGCACGCAGGGGTAGGTCACGGCGTGCTCGCGCTCCAGCCGCTCCCAGGTGATGCCGCCGATGCTGGGCATCGTGTGGCGCATTTCGTCGAAGACCTCCGCCACGTGGCCGTAGTTCCAGCCGCAGCCGAGCGGTTGGCGATCTGCTGGATGATCCACAGGTCCTGCCGCGCGTCGCCCGGCGGGTCGACGGCCTGGCGGCCCATCTGCACCATGCGGTCGGTGTTGGTGAAGGTGCCGGTCTTCTCCGGGAAGGCGCCGGCGGGCAGGATCACGTCGGCCAGGTAGGCGGTTTCGGTCAGGAAGATGTCCTGCACCACCAGGTGCTCGAGCGCGGCCAGCGCCTCGCGCGCGTGGTTGGCGTCGGGGTCGGACATGGCCGGGTTCTCGCCCTGCACGTACATGCCGCGGATCGTGCCGTGCTCGATCGCGTGCATGATCTCGACCACGGTGAGCCCGGGCTTGTCGTCGAGCGTGCCGGGCGCGAGCTTCCAGGCCGCCTCGAAGCGCGCCCGCGTGGCCGGGTTGTCGACGCGCTGGTAGTCGGGCAACATCATCGGGATCAGGCCGGCGTCGGACGCGCCCTGCACGTTGTTCTGGCCGCGCAGCGGATGCAGGCCGGTGCCGGGCCGGCCGATCTGGCCGGTCATCAGCGACAGCGCGATCAGGCAGCGCGCGTTGTCGGTGCCGTGCACGTGCTGGCTGATGCCCATGCCCCACAGGATCATCGAGGCCCTGCTCGTGGCGTACAGCCGCGCCACTTCGCGCAGCGTCTCGGCGTCGATGCCGCAGATCGGCGCCATCGCCTCGGGGCTGTAGCCCTCGACGTTCTTGCGCAGCGCCTCGTAGCCGATGGTGCGGTTGGCGATGAAGTCCTCGTCGACCAGGCCCTCGGTGACGATGACGTTCATCATCGCGTTGAGCATCGCCACGTCGGTGTCGGGCTTGAACTGCAGGAAGCGGTGCGCCACGCGCGCCAGGTCGGAGCGGCGCGGGTCGCAGCACGATCAGCTTGGTGCCGCTCTTCACCGCGTTCTTGATCCAGGTCGCCGCCACCGGGTGGTTCACGGTCGGGTTGGCGCCGATCAGGATCACCACCTCGGCCTGGGTCACGTCCATCACCGGGTTGCTGACCGCGCCGGAGCCGATGCCTTCGAGCAGCGCCACCACCGACGAGGCGTGGCACAGGCGCGTGCAGTGGTCGACGTTGTTGCTGCCGAAGCCGGTGCGCACCAGCTTCTGGAACAGGTAGGCCTCTTCGTTGCTGCCCTTGGCCGAGCCGAAGCCGGCCAGCGCCTTGCTTGCCGTGCGTGTCGCGGATCTTGCGCAGCCTGCCGCCGGCGAAGTCCAGCGCCTCTTCCCAGGTGGCTTCGCGGAAGACGTCCATCACGCGCGTCGGGTCCATCGCGAAGTCGCCGCGCTTGGCGGCGCATCGGCGCGGCGGATCAGCGGCTTGGTCAGGCGCTGCGGGTGGTGCGCGTAGTCGAAGCCGTAGCGGCCCTTGACGCACAGCCGGCTCGTGGTTGGCCGGGCCGTCGCGGCCCTCGACGCAGAGGATCTTGTTGTCCTTGACGTTGTAGGTGAGCTGGCAGCCGACGCCGCAGAACGGGCAGACCGAATCGACCTGCTTGTCGGGCACGGCCAGCGCCGCGTCGCGCGCCGGCATCAGCGCGCCGGTCGGGCAGGCCTGCACGCATTCGCCGCAGGCCACGCAGGTGGAGTCGCCCATCGGGTCGTCCATGTCGAACACGATCTTCGCGTGCTCGCCGCGGAACGCCAGGCCGATCACGTCGTTGACCTGCTCGTCGCGGCAGGCGCGCAGGCAGCGCGTGCACTGGATGCAGGCGTCGAGGTTGACCGCGATGGCCGGGTGCGACAGGTCGGGCGCCGGCTGCGCGCGCGGCGCGAAGCGCGGCTTGCCGACACCGCAGCTTGGCCGCCCACTCGTCGACCTCGTTGTGGCGCGTGTACTCGCGTCTCGGGCATGTCGGACAGCAGCAGCTCGAGCACCATCTTCTGCGACTTGCACGGCACGCTCGCTGTCGGTCGTGCACCTCCATGCCGGCGGTCGGGTGGCGGCAGCAGGACGGCGCGAGCACGCGCTCGCCGTCGATCTCGACCACGCAGGCGCGGCAGTTGCCGACTGGCCTCCAGGCCGTCCTTGTAGCAAAGGTGCGGGATCTCGACGCCTTCGCGCTTGGCGACCTCGAGGATGGTCTCGCCGGCGCGGCCGCTGACCTGCGCGGCCATTGAGCTTGAAGCTGACGACGGGCGCATCGATCGCCGCGGCTTCCTTGCGCGGTGATCGCGTTCATGCGCAGCTTCCTCGTGCGGGAAATACTTGACCACGCAGTCGACCGGGTTCGGCGCCGCCTGGCCCAGGCCGCAGATCGACGCGTCGCGCATCACCTGCGACAGGTCGGCCAGCAGCGGCAGGTCCCACTTCGGCTGCTCGATCAGCGCCGAGCGCCTTGGCGGTGCCGACGCGGCACGGCGTGCACTGGCCGCAGGACTCGTGCTCGAAGAAGCGCATCATGTTGCGCGCCGCGTCGACCGCGCGTGTCGTGGTCCGACAGCACGATCACCGCCGCCGAGCCGATGAAGCAGCCGTACGGCTGCAGCGTGTCGAAGTCGAGCGGGATGTCGCCCATCGACGCCGGCAGGATGCCGCCCGACGCGCCGCCGGGCAGGTAGGCGTAGAGCGTGTGGCCGTCCAGCATGCCGCCGCAGTATTCGTCGATCAGTTCGCGCATCGTGATGCCGGCCGGCGCCAGCTTGACGCCCGGGCTCTTGACGCGGCCCGAGACCGAGAACGAGCGCAGGCCCTTGCGGCCGTGGCGGCCGTGCGAGGCGAACCACGCGCCGCCCTTTTCGAGCAGGTCGCGCACCCAGTACAGCGTCTCGAAGTTGTGCTCCAGCGTCGGCCGGCCGAACAGGCCGACCTGCGCCACGTAGGGCGGGCGCAGCCGCGGCATGCCGCGCTTGCCTTCGATCGATTCGATCATCGCCGACTCTTCGCCGCAGATGTAGGCGCCGGCGCCGCGGCGCAGATCGATCTCGGGCAGCCGGGGTACGGCGGCGCGGCGCGCAGCTCGGCCAGTTCGGCTTCGAGCAGCGCGCGGCAGCCGTGGTATTCGTCGCGCAGGTAGATGTAGATCGCGTCGATGCCGACCGCCCAGGCCGCGATCAGCATGCCTTCGAGGAAGCGGTGCGGGTCGCGCTCGAGGTAGACGCGGTCCTTGAAGGTGCCGGGCTCGCCTTCGTCGATGTTCACCGCCATCAGCCGCGGCGCCGGCTTCGTCGCGCACGATGCGCCACTTGCGTCCGGCCGGGAAGCCCGCGCCGCCCAGGCCGCGCAGGCCCGAATCTTCCATCGTCTTGATGACCGACTCGACGTCGCGCTCGCCGCCGATGCATTGCTGCAGCAGCGCGTAGCCGCCCTGCGCCTGGTAGGCTGCGAGGTCGATGTAGGCCTGCGGGCACGGTGCGGTGATGGCGCGCGCCTTGACCGCTGCGCTGCACCGTCTCGCAGCGTCGCCTGCGCGCACCGGGTGCTGGCCCACCGCCACCGCCGGCGCCTGCTCGCAGCGGCCGATGCACGGCGCGGCGATCACGCGCACGTCGCGCGCCGAGCAGCGCCGGCAGGCGCGCCAGCAGGTCCTGCGCGCCGGCCATCTCGCAGGACAGGCCGTCGCACACGCGCACGGTCAGCGCGCGGCGGCGCGCGTCCTCGCCCTCCTTGCACGATGTCGAAGTGGTGATAGAAGGTCGCGACCTCGTAGACCTCGGTCTGCGCCAGCCCCATCTCGCGCGCCAGCGCGGCCAGGTGGCGTGCGCTCAGGTGGCCGAAGCGGTCCTTCAGCCGGTGCAGGTGTTCGATCAGCAGGTCGCGCGCGCGCGACGCCGTGCCGAGCAGTGCGCGCACTTCGGCCAGCGCGGCCGGGTCGACCGACGCCCCTTCGGTGCCTCGCGCTTGCGCTGCCGGCTGGCGCCTTCGGCGACGATGGGAATGGTCCTGGCGTTCATCGGCATGCCTTCGTCAGACCGCGCCGGCGGCGCGCAAGGCAACCACTTCGTCGCGGCTGAAGCCCAGTTGCGCCAGCACCTCGTCGGTGTGCTCGCCCAGCAGCGGCGAGCGCGTGACCTCGGTCGGGCTGTCGGACATCTTGATCGGGTTGCCGACGGTCAGGTACTTGCCGCGCGTCGGGTGGTCGACCTCGACCACCGTGCCGCTGGCGCGCAACGAGGGCTCCTGGGCGATCTCCTTCATCGACAGGATCGGCCCGCAGGGGATGTCGTAGCTGGTTCAGGATCTCCATGGCCTCGAACTTGTCCTTGCGTCATCGTCCATTGCTCGATGCGCGCGAAGATCGGCTTCAGGTGCAGCAGCCGCGCCTGCGGCGTGGCGTAGGCCTCGTCGTCGATCCAGTCGGGCTCGCCGATGACCTTGCACACCGCCGGCCACACGCGCCGACTGGGTGATGAAGTAGATGTAGGCGTTGGGGTCGGTCTCCCAGCCCTTGCACTTCAGGATCGCACCCGGCTGGCCGCCGCCCGAGGCGTTGCCGGCGCGCGGCACCGCGTCGCCGAACTTGCCGTCGGGGTACTGCGGGTACTCGTGCATGGTGTGCGTGCGCTCCAGTCGCTGCTGGTCGCGCAGCTTGACGCGGCACAGGTTCAGCACCGCGTCCTGCATCGGCGCCAGCACCTTCTGGCCGCGGCCGGTGTGCGTGCGCTGGTACAGCGCGGCGACGATGCCCAGTGCCAGGTGCAGCCCGGTGCCGCTGTCGCCGATCTGCGCGCCCGTGACCATCGGCGGGCCGTCGTCGCATGCCGGTGGTCGAGGCGGCGCCGCCCGCGCACTGGGCCACGTTCTCGTAGACCTTGCAGTCCTCGTAGGGGCCGGCGCCGAAGCCCTTGACCGAGGCCACGATCATGCGCGGATTGAGCTTCTGGATGTGCTCCCAGGTGATGCCCATGCGGTCGAGCGCGCCGGGCGCGAAGTTCTCGACCAGCACGTCGCAGGTCTTGATCAGCCGGTCGAGCACGGCCATGCCCTTGGGCGTTCTTGGTGTTGATCGTGATCGAGCGCTTGTTGTGGTTGAGCATCGTGAAGTACAGGCTGTCGACGCCGGGGATGTCGCGCAGCTGGCCGCGCGTGGCGTCGCCCTCGCCCGGCCGCTCGACCTTGATCACGTCGGCACCGAACCAGGCCAGCAGCTGGGTGCAGGTCGGGCCCGACTGCACGTGCGTGAAGTCGAGGATGCGTACGCCTTCAAGTGCCTTGCTCATCGCGGCTTCCTGAGGGCTTGGCGGCGACCTGCGCCTCGAGGTCGGCCACGCGCTTCTGCAACGCGCGCTCCTCGGCGAAGCGGCTGGTCTCGTCGCGGATGATCGCGACGATCGCACTCACCTTGCCGTCGGGCGCGAGCAGCATCGCCACCGTGAAGGCGATCGACAGCGAGTGGCCGTGCCTTGTCGCACCGCCGGCACGCGCAGCACGTCGTTGCCGTACTTGGTGATGCCGGTCTCCATCGTCTTGTCGTAGCCGTCCCAGTGCCGCTTGCGCAGGCGCTCCGGGATGATCAGGTCCAGCGACTGGCCGAGCGCCTCGGCCTCGCGTGTAGCCGAACATGCGCTCGCAGCCGGGTTCCAGAGCGTGATGGCGCCCTTCGCGTCGCAGACGATGACGGCATCGCCGACCGCGTCGACCAGCGCGTTCAAATCGACGTCAGTCTGCATGTCGATTGCTCCTGGCCGGCCCGAAAGACAAGACGGCGCCCGATCGGGGCGCCGCCATCGATCACCGGCCGCCTGCGCGGCCGGACCTGCTGGCTCAGACCGCCTTGGCGGCGTGCATCGCGGCGATCTGCTCCTTGCTGTAGCCGAGTTCGGCCAGCACCTCGTCGGTGTGCTCGCCCAGCAGCGGCGAGCCGGTGATCTCGGGCTTGCATGTCGGAGAACTTGATCGGGCTGCCGACCGTCAGGTACTTGCCGCGCTCCTTGTGCGTCGACCTCGACGATGGTGCCGCTCGCGCGCAGCGACGGGTCGTTGGCGAGTTCCTTCATCGACAGCACCGGCGCGCAGGGAATGTCGAACTTGCGCAGGATGTCGACCGCCTCGAACTTGGTCTTGTCGCCGAGCCACTCCTCGATCGTCGCGAAGATGTCGATGATGTGCGGCTGGCGCGCCTTCGGGCGTGGTGTAGGCCGGGTCGTTCTTCCACTCGGGCTTGCCGAGGCGTCGCAGATCGGCTCCCAGGCCTGGCCCTGGATCGTGAAGTAGATGTAGGCGTTGGGGTCGGTCTGCCAGCCCTTGCACTTCAGCATCCAGCCCGGCTGGCCGCCGCCGCCGGCGTTGCCGCCGCGCGGCACCACGTCGGTGAACTTGCCGTGCGGGTACTGCGGATACTCCTCGAGGTAGCCGACGCGTGTCCAGGCGCAGCTGGTCGCGCAGCTTGACGCGGCACAGGTTGAGCACCGCGTCCTGCATCGACACGGCCACCTTCTGGCCCTTGCCGGTCTTGTCGCGGCCGATGCAGCGCGGTCAGGATGCCGATGGCCAGGTGCATGCCGGTGTTGCTGTCGCCGAGGGCGGCGGCGCTGATCGTCGGCGGGCCGTCCCAGAAGCCGGTGGTCGACGCCGCGCCGCCGGCGCACTGCGCCACGTTCTCGTAGACCTTCAGGTCTTCGTAGTGGTGGCCGTCGCTGAAGCCCTTGACCGAGGCCAGGATCATGCTTCGGGTTGAGCTCCTGGATGTGCTCCCAGGTGAAGCCCATGCGGTCCAGCGCGCCGGGGCCGAAGTTCTCGACCATCACGTCGGAGTCCTTGATCAGCTTCTCCAGCACTTCCTTGCCTTCGGGCTTCTTGGTGTCCAGCGTCAGCGAGCGCTTGTTGCTGTTGAGCATGGTGAAGTACAGCGCGTCGACATTCGGGGATGTCGCGCAGCTGGCTGCGCGTCACGTCGCCGGAGCCCGGGCGCTCGACCTTGATCACGTCGGCGCCGAACCAGGCCAGCATCTGGGTGCAGGCCGGGCCGGCCTGCACGTGGGTGAAGTCGATGATCTTGATGTCGTCGAGTGGCTTGTGGTCATGTGCATATCTCCTGTGTGGTATTCGGGGTGACTGGATTATTTCTTCTTTGCCGCGCTTTGCGGGTTCAGGCTGGTGATGCGGCCGCTCTCGGTGCCGGCGGTCTCGTCGATGACGGCATTGATCAGGGTCGGCTGGCCCGAGGCGACGGCCTCGGCCAGGGCCTTGCGCAGTTCGTCCGGCGTCGTGGCGTGCACGCCGACGCCGCCGAAGGCTTCCATCATCTTGTCGTAGCGGGCGCCCTTGACGAACACGGTGGGCGCGACATCGGTGCCGCCCGTCGGGTTGACGTCGGTGCCGCGGTAGACGCCGTTGTTGTTGAAGACGACGACGCAGACCGGCAGGTTGTAGCGGCAGATGGTCTCGACTTCCATGCCGCTGAAGCCGAAGGCGCTGTCGCCCTCGATGGCGATCACCGGCTTGCCGGTGATCGACCGCGGCGGCGACGGCGAAGCCCATGCCGATGCCCATGATGCCCCAGGTGCCGACGTCCAGGCGCTTGCGCGGCTCGTACATGTCGACGATGCTGCGCGTGAAGTCGAGCGTGTTGGCGCCTTCGTTGACGAGGATGGCGTCGGGCCGGGCCTTGACCACGTCGCGGATCACGCCCAGCGCGCTGTGGAAGTTCATCGGCGACGGGTTCTTGCGCCAGCGTCTCGGCCATCTTCGCCAGGTTCTTGTCCTTGCGCTCGGCGATCGCGCCGGTCCACTCGGCCGGCGGCTTGGCCCAGTCGGCGCCGATGCCGGCCAGCAGCGCCGAGACGCAGGAGCCGATGTCGCCGATCAGCGGCGCGGCGATGGCCACGTTGCTGTCGATCTCGGTCGGCGCGATGTCGATCTGGATGAACTGCTTGCGGCCTTGTGGCTGCGCCCCAGGTCTTGCCCTTGCCATGCGACAGCAGCCAGTTCAGGCGCGCGCCGACCAGCATCACCACGTCGGCCTCGCGCCAGCACGTAGGAGCGCGCGGCCGAGGCCGACTGCGCGTGGGTGTCGGGCAGCAGGCCCTTGGCCATCGACATCGGCAGGTAGGGGATGCCGGTCTTCTCGACCAGCGCGCGGATGTCGGCATCGGCCTGCGCGTAGGCGGCGCCCTTGCCGAGCAGGATCAGCGGCCGCTTGGCGCCCTTGAGCAGGTCGAGCGCGCGCTGCACCGCGTCGGGCGCCGGGATCTGGCGCGGCGCCGGATCGACGACCTTGATCAGCGACTGCCTTGCCGGCCGCGGCGTCCATCGTCTGCGCGAACAGCTTGGCCGGCAGGTCGAGGTAGACGCCGCCCGGGCGGCCGGACACGCGCCGCGCGGATCGCGCGCGCGATGCCGACGCCGATGTCTTCGGCGTGCAGCACGCGGAAGGCCGCCTTGCACAGCGGCTTGGCGATCGCGAGCTGGTCCATCTCTTCGTAGTCGCCCTGCTGCAGGTCGACGATCTCGCGCTCGCTCGAGCCGCTGATCAGGATCATCGGGAAGCAGTTGGTCGTGGCATTGGCCAGCGCCGTCAGGCCGTTGAGGAAGCCCGGGCGCCGACACCGTCAGGCAGATGCCGGGCTTCTGCGTCAGGAAGCCGGCGGCGGCGGCGGCGTTGCCGGCGTGCTGCTCGTGGCGGAACGAGATGACGCGCATGCCTTCGGCCTGCGCCATGCGGGTCAGGTCGGTGATCGGGAATGCCGGGCAGGCCGAAGATGGTGTCGATGTCGTTGAGCTTCAGCGCATCGATGACCAGATGGAAGCCGTCGGTCTTGCGCCGGCTGCGGCGGTTCGGCTGTCATGATGCGATGTCTCTCGTGGCTTTGAACATGGGACGGTACTGACCATGGACTCCGCGCGGTGTTCCGGCAGGTTCGTGCACCGTGCGGGTTATCATAGGAATTCGCGCCACTCTCAGCACCGTTGACCGCGGTCAATTTTCGAAGATTCGGTGACACTGCCGTGCCGTCGCCAGATCGATCATCGATGTCCCTCGCTAGCACAACCATCCCGAACGCAACGTCATCCGCGTCCAGCTGCAGGCAGAACATCGTTCTCAAGGAGATGAGCGACGCAGAGCGCAGCCGAGCTCGAGACCCATCTGGTGATCGTCGATTGCAACAAGGGCGACATCCTGCTGCACCAGGGCGTGCACGAGATGGAGCAGTACTTCATCCTCGACGGCATCCTCAAGCGCGTGGTCACCAACGCCGAGGCCAAGGAGATGATCCTGCGCTTCGCCGACGAGCGCGACATGGAGACCAGCTACGCCGCCTGGCGGCTGAACACGCCGACGCCCTACAGCATCGTCTGCGTGACCAAGGCGCGGGTGGCCAAGCTGCCGATGCCGGCACTGGGTCGACTTCCTCGACCGCCACCCGGCGCTGAAGACAGGCTTCGAGTACGACGTGATGCGCCTGATGAGCGAGATCATGGCGCACACCATCACGCTGCACCTGCTCGACGCGCCGGGCCGCGTGCACCGCTTCATGCGCAAGCACCCCGAACTGGTCGACCGCATTCCGAAGAAGGAACTCGCGGCCTACCTCAACCTGTCGGCCGAGACGCTGAGCCGGCTGAAGCAGCGCGGCAAGATCTAGGCCCGCGCCGACGGGAACAGGCGCGACGTCGCCATCACGCGCAACTGGTTGTCGACCGCGGTGACACCCGGCACTGCGGCGGCAACCTGCGCAGCCGCGCGTTGCTCGTCGGCGTTGAGCACGATGCCGCGCAGGGTCACCTGGCTGCCCGTGCTGTCGATCGTGATGTTGACGCCATGCGTGGCCTCGTTGGCGCGCAGCGCGGCGCGCACACGCGCCTGCAAGGCCATGCCCAGCAGCAGCGAGCGCGAGGCCTCGGTCTCGGCAAACTCCGGCCGCGCCAGCAGGGCCTTGATCTGCTGCACGCAGGTGTCGACCGAGAGGCGGTCGGTGTTGAGCACCAGGTCGAACAGCACCGGGTCGCCCCAGTGCACGCCGAACTGTTCGTGCATGCGCGCGGCGTTGGCCTGGTCGCTGCGCCGGATCTCGGCCTCGGCGAGGGCGACGTCGTCGGTGTCGAGCTCGGCCATCAGCCACTGCACGCGCTTGGCGAGCGGCCGCATGATGCGCACGCAGGGCACGTGCGGCACCGGCCGCAGCAGGCAGGTGGCACCCCAGCCGCGCAGCACCACGTTGCCGCGGGCGGCCGCCTCGAGCACTTCTTCGGCGGTGTAGACGGCCATGCTCTCGCGGTCGGCCGTCAGGCGCTCGATCGGCCCGGCCTTGCCGTGCGCGCAGGCGGCTGATCAGGCTCTTGGAGACATGCATCTTGTCGGCGACGTGCTCGCCACCTCGTGCTGCAGCGCCGAGATCTGCAGTTCCTGCGCGAGCTGCTCGGCAATGTCCTGGGCCAGCGAGCCCATTCCCTGGGTCAATGCGATGACAGGCATGTCAGCTCCCTTCGATTAGTCGGTCAGTCGACCGGCCGCTGGGCAGCGATCGGATCGACCTTCGGCGGCCGCAGCGCATGCAGCACCTTCGAGATCAACGGCCAGCACAGCATCAGCAGCGCCAGCGTCGTGATCGAGCCGACCAGCGGGTTGGCCCACATGATCGAGACCTCGCCCTGCGAGACCAGCATCGCCTGACGGAACGAGTCCTCGGCCTTGTCGCCGAGCACCAGCGCCAGCACCAGCGGCGCCAGCGGGTAGTCGAGCTTCTTGAACACGTAGCCGATGACGCCGAAGCCGAGCATGAACCAGATGTCGAGCATCGCGTTGTGCACCGTGTAGGCACCGATGGCGCAGATGACGATGATCACCGGCGCGATGATCGAGAACGGGATGCGCAGGATCGAGGCGAACAGCGGCACCGTGGTCAGCACCACGATCAGGCCGACCAGGTTGCCCAGGTACATGCTGGCGATCAGGCCCCAGACGAAGTCCTTCTGCTCGACGAACAGCAGCGGCCCGGGCTGCAGGCCCCAGATCAGCAGGCCGCCGAGCAGCACCGCCGCCGTCGGCGAGCCGGGAATGCCCAGCGCCAGCATCGGCAGCAGCGCGCTGGTGCCGGCGGCGTGCGCCGCGGTCTCGGGCGCGATCACGCCCTCGATCTCGCCGGTGCCGAACTTCGCGCCGTTCTTCGACATCTTCTTCGCCAGGCCGTAGCTCATGAACGAGGCCGGCGTGGCGCCGCCCGGCGTGATGCCCATCCAGATGCCGACCAGCGAGCTGCGCACCGAGGTCACCCAGTACTGCGGCAGCTCCTTCCAGGTCTCCCACACGACCTTCGGGTTGATGCGCGCCGACTTGCCCTGAGAAGCTCAGGCCTTCCTCCATCGACAGCAGGATCTCGCCGATGCCGAACAGGCCGATCACGGCGATCAGGAAGTCGAAGCCGCGCATCAGTTCGGTCTGGCCGAAGGTCAGGCGCAACTGGCCGGTCACCGTGTCCATGCCGACCGCGGCCAGCGCGAAGCCGAGCGCCATCGAGACCAGGATCTTGAACGGCGAGCCCTTGCCCATGCCGACGAAGCTGCAGAAGGTCAGCAGGTAGACGGCGAAGAACTCCGGCGCGCCGAACTTCAGCGCGAACTTGGCCACCAGCGGCGCCAGGAAGGTGATCATCAGCACCGCCACGAAGGCGCCGACGAACGACGAGGTGAAGGCCGCCGTCAGCGCCTGCCCGGCCTTGCCCTTCTGCGCCATCGGGTAGCCGTCGAAGGTGGTGGCCACCGACCAGGGCTCGCCCGGGATGTTGAACAGGATCGAGGTGATCGCGCCGCCGAACAGCGCGCCCCAGTAGATGCACGACAGCATCACGATCGCCGAGGTCGGCGACATCGTGAACGTCAGCGGCAGCAGGATGGCCACGCCGTTGGCGCCGCCCAGGCCGGGCAGCACGCCGATCAGCACGCCGAGGATGATGCCGACGAACATCAGGCCGATGTTCATCGGCGTCAGCACGACGGCGAAGCCCTGCATCAGGGCATTGATTTCTTCCATTTCTGCGCGCTCCAGCGGTGTCGCGTTGCGTTCAGTAGCCGAGGAACGCGCAGCGGCTCGAGCGTGCCCTTGTACAGCGGCACCTTGAACCAGACCTCGAACATCATGAAGAAGAGCGGCGTTGACGATCACCGCCACCAGCGACGCTCTTGCACCGGCGAGTACTTGCCCAGGATGATCATGAACAGCGCGATGTAGATCGCCGAGGCCACGTACAGGCCGAGGAACCAGATGCCGAGCACGTAGACCACCGCCGGCACCAGCACCGACAGCACGCGCCCCATCTGCTCACGGTCGACGAAGGCGCCTTCGTCGCGCGATCTTGGCCGACCGCGCCTGGCCAGATGATGCCCAGCGCCGAGATGCAGATGATGCAGGCCGATGTAGAAGGGAAAGTAGCCCGCACCCGGGCCGTCGCTGGTCCAGCCGGCGCCGAGGCGCCGCGCCTCGAACGACGACCACGGCGCCGATCACGAACAGGATCGCCGCGACCACGGTGTCGACGGTGCAGTTCTTGACCAGGGCAGGGCTGGCTGCCGCCTCGGAAGATTCTTCGTGCTGTCATGGGTTGTGCTCCACGCAATCGGCGCAGGGACGGACCGTGACGGCCGAACGGCGACGCGCCGATCGCGCCCGACGGTCTGCCACGCGAACCGAGGTCTGCGTCACGCCGGCGGCGTGACGCAGACCCAGTCTACGTACCTGCAGTCCTAGGGCTTGGCCAGGAAGCCGGCCTCGGTCATCAACTGCCGGTGCAGGATGTCGGCCGCCGTCAGCCACTTGACGTAGTCGGTGCCGGTCATGGCGGTGGTGTTGAAGGCACCCTTCTCCATGAAGTCCTTCCAGTCCGGCGTCTCGCGCACCTTCTTCAGCAGGTCGACGTAGTAGGCCAGTCTGCTCGGCCGTGACGCCGGGGGCCATGAAGATGCCGCGCAGCATCACGTAGTCGGTCGGCACGCCGGCTTCCTTGCAGGTCGGGATGTCGTACCACGACTGCGTGTCGGTGACCTTGGTCCTTGTAGGGCATGCGCTCGTCGTCGAACACGCACAGCGGCCGCAGCGATCCGGCACGCCACTGGGCGACGGCCTCGATCGGGTTGTTCACCGTGGAGTCGATGTGCTTGCCCACGAGCTGCACCGCCACTTCGCCGCCGCCCTTGAACGGCACGTAGATGAACTTGGTGCCGGTGGCCTTTTCGAGGCCGACGGTGAGGATCTGGTCTTCCTGCTTGGAGCCGGTGCCGCCCATCTTCATCTTGTTCGGGCCGGCGGCCTTGACCGCGGCGATGTACTCGTTGGCCGTCTTGTACGGCGTCTCGGCGTTGACCCAGAGCACGAACTGGTCGAGCGCCATCATCGACACCGGCGTCATGTCCTTCCAGTTGAAGGGCACGCCGGTGGCCAATGGGCGTGGTGAACAGGTTCGACAGCGTGATGATGAGTCTTGTGCGGGTCGCCCTTGGCTTCCTTCACCGCCAGAAAGCCCTCGGCGCCGGCGCCGCCCGCCTTGTTGACGACGACCATCGACTCCTTCATCAGCTTGTGCTTGACGATGATGCCCTGGATCAGGCGGGCCATCTGGTCGGCGCCGCCGCCGGTGCCGGCCGGCACGACGAACTCGACCGGCTTGGTCGGCTCCCAGGCGGCCAACGCCGGTACGGCGAGTGCCAAGGCAGCTGAGGCCAGCGCCGCGCGGCGCATGATCTTTCCAATATTCAGCATGATTGTCTCCTGAAAGTGCACTGGGGCAGGTTGAAGCGGATACGGCAACGCCAGAGGCTGCTACTCAACGCGGCGTGATGGTCCGGCCGATGACAAGAAAAACGAATGACCGCAGTCAATTTCCAAAGAAAATCCGTGCCCGGTCGATGCGCCTAGGGCAATCACCTAGGCCGCCGCCAGCGGCAGCGGTATCTTGCAGTGTCAGCGCGGCGCTGACAATGCGTTGCTCACCAGCCGCGACGTGATGTCGACGATCTGGATCATGCGGTCGTAGGCCATGCGCGTCGGGCCGATCACGCCGAGCGTGCCGACGACCTGGCCGTCGACCTCGTAGGGCGCCGAGACGACCGACAGCTCCTCGAACGGCACGACCTGGCTCTCGCCGCCGATGTAGATGCGCACGCCCTCGGCGCGGCTGCTGCACGTCGAGCAGGCGCATCAGCTGCGTCTTCTGCTCGAACAGGTCGAACAGCTTGCGCAGCGAGCCCATGTCGCTGGAGAAGTCCTGCACCGCCAGCAGGTTGCGCTCGCCGGAGACCACGACCTGCTCGCTGGCTGTCGGCCATCGCCTCGCTGCCGGCCTGCACCGCGGCCTGCATCAGCGCCGCGATCTCGCCGCGCAGCGCCTCGACCTCGGTCTTGCAGGCGCTCGCGCACCTCCTCGATGCGTCAGGCCGGCGTAGTGCGCGTTCAGGTAGTTGCTGGCCTCGACCAGCTGCGACTGCGTGTAGTCGCGCGCGGTGAAGATCACGCGGTTCTGCACGTCGCCGTCGGGCGCGACCAGGATCACGCAGCACGCGCCGCTCGCACAGGCGCAGGAACTCGATGTGGTGGAACACGCTCGGCCTTGCGCGGCGCGGTGATCACGCCGACGAAGTTCGACAGGCTCGACAGCAGCTGCGCCGCGTTGGCGATCACGCGCTGCGGCTGGTCGGGCGTGCAGCTGCTCGCGCGCGGCCGATCGGCGCCGGTCGCGACGTGTCGAGCGGCTGCGCCGTCAGCATGGTGTCGACGAAGAGGCGGTAGCCGCGCGCGGTGGGCATGCGCCCGGCGCTGGTGTGCGGGCTGGCGATCAGGCCGAGCTCCTCGAGGTCGGCCATCACGTTGCGGATGGTCGCCGGCGACAGCTCGAGCCCGCGGCGCGCGACAGCGTGCGCGAGCCGACCGGCTGGCCGTCGGCGATGTAGCGTTCGACCAGCGTCTTCAGCAGGGTCTTGGCGCGCTCGTCCAGCATGGTTTCATTGTAGGCCGAGCGCGATTTCGCGCGTCGAGGAAGGCGCTGTGGTGTAATTCCGCGCATGGCCGAGCCGCTTCCGTCACGCCGCGCTCGTGGGCAAGTACCAGGCCGCAGGGCATCCGCGCGGTGCTGGAGGAGATCGCGCAGTTTCTCGTCGCAGCCAGGGCCTGCGAGGTCTCGCTCGAGAGCGCAGACCGCGCGACATCACCGGCATCGACCGGCTACGGCGCGCTCGTGCCGCCGACGAGACTCGGCGCCGCAGTGCGACCTCGCCGTGGTGGTCGGCGGCGACGGCACGATGCTCGGCATCGCCCGCCAGCTGGCGCGCCACGACATGCCGCTGGTCGGCATCAACCAGGGGCGGCTCGGCTTCATCACCGACATCCCGGTCGGCCAGTTCGCGCGAGGCGCTCGCGCCGATGCTCGCCGGCGACTACGAAGAAGAGCACCGCACCATGCTCGAAGGCGGCGTCTGGCGCGACGGCGCACGCATCTTCGAGGGCCTGTCGATGAACGACGTGGTCGTCAGCCGCGGCGCCACCGCCGGCATGGTCGAGCTGCAAGATCGACATCGGCGACGAGTTCGTCGCCAACCTGCGCGCCGACGGCCTGATCATCGCCTCGCCCACCGGCTCGACCGCCTATGCGCTGTCGGCCGGCGGGCCGATCCTGCACCCGGGCATCGCCGGCTGGGTGCTGGTGCCGATCGCGCCGCACACGCTGTCGAACCGGCCGATCGTGCTGCCCGACACCGGCGAGATCGCGCATCGAGATCGTCGCCGGCCGCGACGCCAGCGTGCCAACTTCGACATGCAGTCGCTGACCAGCCTGCTGCACGGCGACCAGATCCGCGTGCGCCGCTCGGCGCACCAGGTGCGCTTCCTGCACCCGCGCGGCTGGAGCTACTACGCCACGCTGCGGCGCAAGCTGCACTGGAACGAAGGCGTGGTCTGACGATGCTCGCGACATGCTGCACCGCCTGGCCCTGCGCGACTTCGTCATCGTGCCGACGCTCGAGGTCGAGTTCGACGCCGGCTTCTCGGTGCTGACCGGCGAGACCGGCGCCGGCAAGTCGATCCTGATCGATGCGCTGCAGCTCGCGCTCGGCAGCCGCGGCGACGCCGGCGTGGTGCGCGAAGGCGCCGCGCGCGCCGAGATCAGCGCCGAGTTCGACGCCGCCCGCCGCGCTCGCGCCCTGGCTCGACGAGGCCGGCTTCGACGCCGGCGACGACGCTGCTGCTGCGCCGCACGATCGACGCGCAGGGCAAGAGCCGCGCCTGGATCAACGGCAGCCCGGCCACGGTCGCGCCAGCTGCGCGAGGCGGCCGACCAGCTGGTCGACATCCACGGCCAGCACGCCTGGCAGAGCCTGACGCGCGCCGGCCGCGGTGCGCGCCCTGCTCGACGCGTAGGCCGGCGTCGACACCGCGCCGCTGGCCGCGCTGTGGTCGCGCTGGCAAGGCGGCGCGGCGCAGCGCTGCGACGCGCGCGCGCACGCAAGAGCGCCGAGCTCGAGCGCGAGCGCGAGCGCCTGGCCTGGCAGATCGGCGAGGTCGACAAGCTCGCCCCGGCGCCGACGAATGGGACGAGCTCGAACGCCGAGCACCAGCGGCTGTCCCACGCGCAGGCGCTGATCGACGCCGCGCGCGTCGGCGCTCGACGCGCTGTCCGAGGCCGACGAGCAACGCCGACCGCGCTGACCGGCCGCGCCGCTCGACGCGCTGCAGCGCGGTGGCCGCGTTCGACGCGCGCCTGGCGCCGGCGATCGAGGTGCTGCAAGGCGCGCAGGCGCAGTTGCAGGATGCGGCGCACACGCTGCACGGCTACCTGCACCGCACCGACGCTCGACCCGGAGCGCCTGGCCGAGCTCGACGCGCGCCTGTCGGCCTGGATCGGCCTGGCGCGCCGCTACCGGCGCCCGCCGGCCGAACTGCCCGCGCTGCTGGCGCAGTGGAAGGACGAGCTGCGCGCGCTCGACGCCGCCACCGACCTCGACGGCGCTGCGAGCGCGCGCATGCGCGCAGCCGAGCACGCGCTGCGCGCACGAGGCCGGGCGCGTCACGCGCGCGCGCGCGCGCGCCGCGCCCATGCTCGCCGAGGCGGTGACGCAGGCCATGCAGCAGCTCGGCATGGCCGGCGGCCGCTTCGAGGTCGCCTTGCTGCCGCGAGGCCGAGCCGCAGTCGTTCGGCCTCGAGACGGTCGAGTTCCTCGTCGCCGGCCACGCCGGCAGCACGCCGCGCCCGCTGGCCAAGGTGGCCTCGGGCGGCGAGCTGTCGCGCATCGCGCTGGCGATCGCGGTCACGACCGCGCGCGACAACGGCGGCAGCACGGGCACGCTGATCTTCGACGAGGTCGACGCCGGCGTCGGCGGCGCGGTGGCCGAGACCGTCGGCCGGCTGATGAAGCAGCTCGGCCGCGACCGCCAGGTGCTGGCCGTGACGCACCTGCCGCAGGTGGCGGCCTGCGCCGACCACCACTTCGTCGTCGCCAAGGCGCTGCAGGGCAGCGGCCACGCCGCCAGCGACGTGCAGCCGGTCGCGGCGAAGCGCGCGTGGCCGAGGTCGCGCGCATGCTGGGCGGCGAACGCCTGTCGGGCACCAGCCTGGCCCATGCGCAGGAGATGCTCGCCCGACGCGACCACGGCAACGCCCGGCGCGGGCAAGACGCGGCGCAGCCGTGCCCGATCATGATCGCCTCTGCCGATGAAGCGCCTGCCCGCGCGCCGAACGACCGCGTGGTCGTGCTGGTCACCGGCATCTCGGGCTCGGGCAAGTCGGTGGCGCTGCATGCGCTCGAAGACGCCGGCTTCTTCTGCGTCGACAACCTGCCGCCCGAGCTGCTGCGCGACTTCCTGCGCCTCGAACACCGAGCAGCGGCGACGCGCGCCGCGTCGCCATCGCGGTCGACGTGCGCAGCGCCGGCTCGCTGCCGCACCTGCTGCCGCTGCTCGACGAGCTGCGCGGCGAGGGCGTCTCGATCCAGGCCGCTCTTCCTCGACGCCAGCACCGACGCGCTGGTGCGGCGCTTCTCCGAGACGCGGCGCCCGCACCCGCTTTGCGCCGAGCGCCGCCGGCGGCGACATCCAGCGCGCGCTGCCCGACGCGATCGAACTCGAGCGCGAACTGCTCGCCGAACTGCGCGAGATCTCCACCGTGATCGACACCAGCCAGTTGCGCCCGGCGCAGCTGCGCGCTCTGGATGCGCCAGCTGGTGCGGCGCCGCCCGCAGCCGCCTGACGCTGGTGTTCGAGTCGCTTCGCCTTCAAGCACGGCGTGCCGCTCGACGCCGACTACGTGTTCGACGTGCGCGTGCTGCCCAACCCGCACTACATCCGCGAGCTGCGCCCGCTCGACCGGGCGCGACGCGCCGGTGGCCGCCTACCTGCAGGCGCAGCCCGAGGTCGGCGAGATGCTGTCGCCAGATCGAAGCCTTCCTGCGCGCGCTGGCTGCGACGCGTTCGACGACGACCAGCGCAGCTACCTGACGGTGGCGCATCGGCTGCACCGGCGGCCAGCACCGCTCGGTGTACTTCGCCGAACAGCTGGCGGCCCGCTTCGCGCCGCGCACAGCCACCCTGGTGCGGCATCGCGAGCTGGACGCGCGCGAGTGAGACCGTGCGCGTGATGCCGCACGAGATCTGCCGCTGTTTCCGCTGCAAAGCGTGCTGTTTCCCGGCGGGCTGCTTGAGCTGAAGGTGTTCGAGGCGCGCTACCTCGACCTGGTCGGCCGCTGCCTGCGCGAGACACACCGTTCGGCGTCGTCTGTCTGCGCCAGGGCCGCGAGGTCGCGCCGCGACAGTGTGCAGTTCGAACGTGAGGGCGTGCTCGCGTGCATCGAAGAGGTCGACGCCGAGCAGCCCGGCATCCTGCGCGTGCGCTGCCGCGGCACCCAGCGCTTCGCGATCGATGGCGAGCCACGCCGGCAGAGCGACGGCCTGTGGCTGGCCGACGTCCACCTGCAGGCCGACGACGACGCACTGGCACCCGACGCCGCGCTGCTGCCGTCGGTGCACGCCCTGGCCAACGCAATCGCCGCGCTTGCGCGAACAAGGCAGCACGCCCTTCACATCGCCTTACCGCTTCGACGACGCCGGCTGGGTCGCCAACCGCTGGTGCGAGATCCTGCCGATCTCGCTGGCCGCCAAGCAGCGGCTGATGACGCTGACCGAGCCGCAGGTGCGCCTGAAACTGGTCGACGAGTACCTGCGCAGCAAGGGCGTGGTCTGAGGCCCGTTCATTGCACAGCGGGCGATGCGAGCAGCTTGCGCACCGGCGCAGGCAGGCCAACGGCCAGCGCCTGCTCGATGGTGAACCAACGGCCTGCCGGCAGCTGCGCTTCGAGCGCCGCGCGGCGCGCGGCCGACATGCGCGTGGGCAGTTGCTAGCGCCAGGGCTGCAACTGCCAGTCGAAGTGTGTCAGCGCGTGATCGATCGGCGCCAGCGTCTGGCCCCGGCCCGGCCAGGTGGCCGCCAGCGCGCGCAAGTCCTCGAGTGCATCGTAGAGCGGCAGCCTCCACAGGCCGGCCCAGACACCACGCTGCGGGCGCTGCACCAGCCACAGCTTGTGGCCGTCAGCGAGCCACAGCAGTGCGTTGCTGCGCCGGCCGCGCTTGGTCTTGCGTGTCTTCACCGGGTAGCGCTCCGGCGCGCCCGCGCGATGCGCCACGCAAAGCGCTTGCAGCGGACAGTCCAGGCAGCGTGGCCGCCGCGCGCTGCACAGCGTGGCGCCGAGGTCCATCAGGCCCTGGGTGTAGACCTCGACGCCGGTCGCAGGCAGCAGCGCCTCGGCCCGCTGCCACAAGGCGCGCTCGTGCATGGCCAGCGACAGGTCGTCGCCGAAGCCGAGCACACGCGTCAGCACGCGCTTGACGTTGCCGTCGAGGATCGCGACGCGCTCGCCGAAGCAGAACGACGCGATCGCCGCCGCCGTCGAGCGGCCGATGCCGGGCAGCCCTGCCAGGGTCGCCGCGTCACGCGGAAAGGCGCCGCGATGCTCGGCAACCACGATCTGTGCGCAGCGGTGCAGGTGGCGCGCGCGGCTGTAGTAGCCCAGGCCGCTCCACAGCGCAAGCACCTCGTCGAGCGAGGCGGCGGCCAGCGCGCGGACATCGGGGAAGCGGGCCAGCAAGCGCGCGTAGTAGTCGAGCACCGTCGCCACCTGCGTCTGCTGCAGCATGATTTCCGACAGCCAGACGCGGTATGGATCGCGATCGGCTTGCCAGGGCAGGTCATGGCGGCCGTGCTGCTTCTGCCACGCGATCACCCTTGCGGCAATCTCGGCGCCGGATCGACTGCGCCGCGCCATCAGGCCGCGCCGCTGGCAGAAACTGGCCGTTGGCGTGAATCTGCGCCTTCGGTCACGCCGCCGCGCTGCGCGTCTGGACGAGCGACAGGTTGGGCGCAGCACGTGCCGGCAGGCTGCCGTCGCCATCGGGCAGCGGCGCCGACGCGGTCGCAGTCAGCGAGGCGGCCAGCTCACGCACGCGGCCGACCAGATGCTGCCAGCGTGCATCCTCCGACTCGAGGTCACCAATGCGCTGGTCGAGGTCACCCGCCGCGGCCTGGATGCGCTCCAGACCGTCACGCCGGCGCTTGAAGCCACGGCGGCGTTCGCGCAGTTGTGAATCGATCTGGTTGGAGACCGACTTGTGCCACAGCTCGACCTCGCCGCTGGCGTTCTCGAACGCCATCCGCAACTTGGACAGCAACATCCGCCGAAACTGCTCCATGAAGCGCGGCTCGGCCAGCCGCAAGGCCTGCGACAGGCCGAGGTACTGGGCGTAGCTGCGTTCGATCAGCTCGAGTTCACGTTCACAGCGCTCGAGTGCGGGCAGCTTGGTCAGCGAAAGGGCGAAGCCGAATTCGCTGTTGAGTTGACGAAAGCTGGCTTGCAGCATGTCGTGGATTTCCTGGCCGCGGCGACGTGCCAGTGCCAGGCGTTCGCGCAGGCGCTCACACAACGCGACGAATGCCTTCTTCGCGCCCAGGTTGAACAGCGTACTGCTGGCTTGGCGCTGCATCTGTGCGACTTCGTCGCGCAGGCTGTCGCTGGACAAGCCCGTCAGCAATTCGCGCAGCATGCGTGCATGGACCAGGCGCAATGCCGCCAGGCGTTCGGTGCAGTGCTCGAACTCCTGCACTTCGCGGTCCACGCGCCCGATCATCGTCAGCACCTTGCCGCCGTTCTTGCCGCGCAGGCCGCGCAATTCAAGCATCTGCTCGGCGACCAGGCGGCGCTGGTCGGCCAGGCGGCGGGAAGTCTGGTGTTCGATCGACTGCGCGGTCTCCAGCACCATGCGCTCGACCACGTCGCGCCGGCGCGGCAGCAATTGGGTGGCCAGTGCATCCTCCAGCGCAGGCAAGCGGCTGGACGCGAGCGCGCCGGCATCGCCTTCGATTCGGCCGGCCAGGGCCTGCCGCGCCGACAACGGAAAGACGCGGTCGCGGTCGACTTCGAGTGTCGCCGCCACGGTGCGGCACTGCAGTTCGATCTGCTCGGCCACGGCCTGGGCCGACAGCAGGGGATCTGCGAGCGCGTCGATCTTGTTCAGGACCACGAAGCGCGTCATCGCCTGGCCGCCGAGATGGTCGCGCCAGACCGCCAGGTCGGACTTGGTCACCCCCGTGTCGGCGCCGAGAATGAAGACCGCGGCATGCGCTGCCGGCAGCAGCGACAGCGTCAGTTCGGGTTCGGCGCCGATGGCGTTCAGACCCGGCGTGTCGAGCACCACCAGACCGCGCTTCAACAATGGATGCGGATAGTTGATCGCCGCATGGCGCCACGCCGGCACCTCGACCAGGCCCTCGGCGATGAGCGGCGGGTTGTCCTCGGTTGCATCGTCGTGCCACAAGCCGAGCGCGCGCGCGGTGTCGACGGTCACGGCCTTCGTGCGCGTGACTTCGGTGAGTGCTTCTGCCAGGCGCTCTGGCGAATCGGCATCGAGCCGGATGCGGGTCCAGAGCTCGGACCTTTCACGCAGCTCGGCCAACGACTGGGCCTCGAGCCGGGTGTCGATCGGCAACAGCGCCAGGAGCGGCGGCGTGTTGGGCTCGTAGCCCAGTTCGACCGGGCACATCGTGGTGCGCCCCGGTGTGGCCGGCAGGATGCGCCGGCCCGTGTCGGCGAAGAAGATCGCATTGATCAGCTCGGACTTGCCCCGCGAAAACTCGGCGACGAAGGCCACGCAGAGCCGGTCCGTCGCCAGCCGCTCGCGCAGTGCGCCGAGGTTGCGCTCACAGGCCTCGTCGAGCAGGTCATGATCGAGCAGAAAGCGCGACAGGTCCGCGGCCTGGCGATCGAGTCCACGGCGCCAGACGGCAAGTGCATCGAGTTGACCGGCGAGGGAGAATTCCATCCAGGAGCGCCTGCATGCATTCGAACGCCGAACTGGCGCCCGGGCATCCTAGCGCAAGGGCCCACGCTGCCGTGGCCTGCGATACATCTGCTGACAGGCGGCCGCATCACTGCGTGCACCTTGTCGCATTAGCGCCGCAGTGACGTCAGCGTTTCTGGCAGCCTGGGCAGAAAAACGTCGCTCGCTGCGCCTGGACGATGCGCCGCAGGGTGGCACCGCAGCGCGCGCAAGGCTGCCCTTCGCGCCCGTAGACGCTGGCCTCAAGCTGGTAGGCGCCGTTGCTGCCATGCGCGTCGCGGAAGTCGCGCAGCGAAGAGCCACCGACTTCGAGCGCCCTGGCGAGCGTCGTGCGTATGCAGGCCAGCAATCGTTCGGCGCGCGGGCGCGACAAGTTGCAGCACCGCACGCGGGGGTCGATCCCGGCCGCGAACAAGGCCTCGCAGGCGTAGATGTTGCCCGCGCCGACGACCACGTCGCCAGCCAGCAGAGTCGACTTCACTGCCGTGCGGCGGCGTCGCAGTGCGGCATGAAAGCCTTGCGGCGTCAGCGCCGCGTCGAATGGCTCGGCGCCCAGGCGCGCCAACAAGGTCGCGGCCGGCGGCGCGTCCAGCGCCGGCGACCAGATCACTGCGCCAAAGCGGCGCGGGTCGGTCAGCCGCAACACGCCGCGTGACGTGACCAGATCGAAGTGATCGTGCTTGCCCGCAGGCGCAATGGCGCCGCTCGCATCGAACGCAAGCGACCCCGACATGCCCAGGTGCAACAACAGTCCGCCTTCGCCGCCAGTTCGGGCGTGGGCAAGTGGCAACCAAAGGTACTTGCCGCGCCGCATGGCCAGCCCGACCGTGCGCTCGAGCAGTTGGGCCGGCCGGCATCCCAGTGGCCAGCGCAAGGGTGCGCCAAGGCGCACCGACAGCACCCGAGCCCCGGCAATTCGCTCGGCAAAGCTGCGCCGTGTGACTTCTACCTCAGGCAATTCAGGCATGGCGGCGATGATAGGTGCGACAGCAGTGAACGCCGCGGCGCCGCAGCGCTCCAATGCCTAGAATGTCCCCAACCGCGAAGGACCTCGATGCCCGTTTCCGTTTCCCTCCTGCTTCGCGAGCTGCCTGCCTGGCGGGTGATTACCCTGCTTGCGGCGGTTGTCGCTTCAGTGGCCGCCCCGGCGCAGACACCACCATTGTCGAACGCATCGGCGGCAGTGGCCGATGCCAGCGAGTCGCCGCGGTCCGCGCTCGATGCACCGCTGTTCTATCAAGTGTTGATCGGCGAGATCGAATTGAGCACCGGCGAGGCCGGCAATGCCTACGCGGTACTGCTCGATGCGGCACGGCGCACGCGCGACGAGGCGCTGTTCAAGCGCAGCGTCGACGTGGCACTGCAGGCCCGGGCCGGGGAACAGGCACTGACTGCGGCGCGCGCCTGGCGGCAGGCGTTGCCGCAGTCGCTCGAAGCTCTGCGCCATGAAATGCAGCTGTTGGCAGCGCTCAATCGCAGCGCGGAATTGGGCGAGTCGGTCAAGTTGCTGCTCGCGCGCACGCCCGAGGCCGAACGCGCGGCGACCATTACGGCACTGCCGCGACTGTTCCAGCGCAGTCCGGACAAGCGCCAATCCGCGGTCCTGATCGAGGAATTGTTGTTGCCCTACACGGTGGCGCCGCATGCCCCGGCGGTGCGCACTGCCGCCCGCGTGGCCAGCGGCCGGGCTTGGTTGCTGGCGAACGACGGGCCACGGGCCTTGCAGCAGGCCGAGCAGGCGCGTGCCGACGACCCCTCGGCTTCGGCCCCGGCGCTGCTGGCGCTCGAGTTGATGGCCACGTCGCCGGGCGCGGAAAAGCTGGTCACTGACTACCTGCAGCGACCCGACGCCGACCTGTCCGTGCAGTTGGCCTACGTGCGCACGCTGAGCGCGGCCCAGCGCTACGTCGAGGCGGTCTCGCAGTTGCAGATCGTGACGCGCAACAAGCCAGACCTCGCTGCGCCCTGGTTGACGCTGGGTGCCTTGCAGCTGGAATTGCACCAGCCACGTGACGCCGAGAGTTCCTTGCAGCGATTCCTGGCTGCGCGCGCGCGAAATGCTGCGGCGCCAACGACAGCGCCGGACGACGACGAGGAAGACGACGACGCGGACCGCGGCAATGACGGTGGGCAGACCCAGGCCTGGCTGATGCTCGCGCAGGCCGCGGCCGAGCGTGGCGACGCCAAGGCCGCCAACGCCTGGCTCGACAAGATCGACAACCCCCAGCGCGCACTCGAGGTCCAGACGCGCCGCGCGATATTGCTGGCACGCCAGGGCAAGGTGCAGGAGGCGCGGACCTTGGTGCAGCAGGTGCCCGAGCGCCGCCCCGAGGATGCACGCGGCAAATTGCTGGCCGAGAGCCAGGTGCTGCGCGACGTCAAACGCTGGAACGACGCACATTCCGTGCTGGTGAGCGCCAGCCAGCGCTTCCCGGACGACGCCGACCTGCTCTACGAGCAGGCGATGATGGCCGAGAAGTTGACGCACATCGACGAGATGGAGCGCTTGTTGCGCAGGGTCATCGAGATCAAGCCCGATCATCACCATGCGTACAACGCGCTCGGCTATTCATTGGCCGATCGCAGCCTGCGCCTGCCCGAAGCGCAGTCGCTGATCAAGAAGGCGCTCGAGTTGGCCCCCGGCGACCCGTTCATCACTGACAGCCTGGGTTGGGTCGAGTACCGCCTGGGCAACCGCGACGAGGCCGCGCGGCTGTTGCGCCAGGCATATGCCGCGCGACCCGACCCGGAGATTGCCGCGCACCTGGGCGAAGTGCTGTGGGTCAGCGGTTCACGCGACGACGCGCGCCGAATCTGGCGCGAAGGGCGCGACCGGGATACCGCCAACGAGGTGCTGCGCGAGACGCTGACTCGGCTTCAGGTCAAGTTGTGATTCGACGCGGTGGCGCCACTGCACTGCTGGGTGTGTTGGTGCTGCTGGTCGGCTGTGCGACGCCGCCGCGCCCGACATCCGAACTCGCCGGCCGATTGTCGGTGACCGTCGAGGCCCACGCCGGCGCACCCGCGCGCAGCGTGTCGACCCAATTCGAGCTGCGAGGCGACGCGCGTGCCGGCGAACTGCAACTGAGCACGATGTTGGGCACGACCGCGGGCCAGGCGCACTGGCGACCGGGGGGTGCCGACCTGATCACCGGCGAGGGCACACGCCAGTTTGCCGACCTCGACGCACTGGCGCTGGGCTTGTTCGGCGAGGCGCTGCCGCTGAGCGCGATGATCGATTGGCTGCGCGGCAGGCCGTGGCCCGGCGCGCCAGATGCGGCCACGGTGGATGGCTTCGAACAACTCGGCTGGCGCATCGACTTGTCGCGATTTGCCCAGGGCTGGGTGCTGGCGGCGCGTGAACGCGCACCGGCACTGTCGGTGCGCGTGAAATTGGATTCGTCGCCATGAGCTTGCGCGCGATCTACGATGTGCCGGCGCCGGCCAAACTGAACCTGTTCTTGCATATCGTCGGCCAGCGCGCGGATGGCTATCACCTGTTGCAATCGGTGTTCGTGCTGATCGACTGGGCCGACACCTTGCACTTCGAGTGCCGCAGCGACGGCCGCCTGCGGCGCCACGATCGGGGCCTGGCACTGCCGGCCGACGACCTGGTGCTCGATGCCGCGCGACGCTTGCAAGCCGAGAGCGGGACCGGGCTGGGCGCCGACATTTCGATCGACAAGCGCGTGCCCTGGGCCGCCGGACTGGGCGGGGGCAGCTCCGACGCGGCCAGCACGCTGCTGGCCTTGAACCGCCTGTGGCAGCTGCGGTGGCCACGCACACGGCTGCTCGAATTGGCTGCCCGCATCGGCGCCGACGTGCCATTCTTCGTCGGCGGCGAAAACGCCTTCGTCGAGGGCATCGGCGAACGCCTGACCCCGATGGCCGTGCCGCGGCAATGGTTGGCGGTCGTCAAACCCGCTGCCGGGCTGGCCACGCGCGATGTCTTCAGTCACCCGGCCCTGGCCCGCGACACGCCCGCTGCTATACTTTCGGGCTTTCTTGCAGACGCATCGCAGCCTGGGTTTTGGGATGAAAAGGGACTCGGCTGGGGTCGAAACGACCTGCAGCCGCCGGCCGAAGATCGTTGCCCCGACGTGGCTCGAGCCGCCGAGTGGCTCGAGAATCATTTCGGCAACAGCCGCATGACGGGCTCGGGCAGCGCGGTGTTTGCGAGAAGCGGCATGGGTGATCGACCCTTGGTGACATGGCCGGCGGATGCCCTTCCGCCGGGCTGGGTTGGTCGCATGTGCCGCAGCCTGGACCAGCATCCGCTTGCGGGTTGGGCGGGCTGAAGAGGTTTTTGAGGGTGGCGGCGCAAGCCGCCTCCTGTGTAGGGGAGTCGCCAAGTTGGTCAAGGCATCGGATTTTGATTCCGACATGCGAGGGTTCGAGTCCTTCCTCCCCTGCCAAATTTTCTGCTTCGCGACCGACCCGCCCTGACCCGCCGCCCGCCCTAGAAAGCCACCGTCGTGCTGTTCAACACCGTGCTGTTCACGGGCAACGCCAATCGAGCGCTGGCCCAGGAAATCGCGTCCAACCTGGGCGTCGAGTTGGGCAAGGCCACTGTCGGCCGCTTCTCCGACGGCGAAGTGACGGTCGAGTTGCACCAGAACGTGCGTGCCCGCGATGTCTTCGTGATCCAGTCGTCCTGTGCGCCGACCAACGAGAACATCATGGAATTGCTGATCATGGTCGATGCCCTGAAGCGTGCCAGCGCTCGCCGCATCACCGCCGTCATCCCGTACTTCGGCTATGCGCGCCAGGACCGCCGGCCGCGCAGCACCCGGGTACCGATCAGCGCCAAGGTGGTCGCCAACCTGCTCGAGACCGTGGGCGTCGAGCGTGTGCTGACGATGGACCTGCACGCCGACCAGATCCAGGGCTTCTTCGATATCCCCGTCGACAACATCTATGCCTCGCCGGTGCTGCTCTCGGATCTGAAGAGCAAGAACTACAACGACCTGATCGTGGTCTCGCCCGACGTCGGCGGTGTGGTGCGCGCGCGCGCGCTGGCCAAGCAGCTCGGCTGTGATCTGGCCATCATCGACAAGCGCCGTTCGGCCGCCAATGTCTCCGAGGTGATGCACGTGATCGGCGAGATCGAAGGCCGCAACTGCGTCATCATGGACGACATGATCGACACCGCCGGCACGCTCGTGAAGGCCGCCGAAGTGTTGAAGGAACGTGGCGCGAAGAGCGTCTACGCCTATTGCACCCACGCCGTGTTCTCGGGCCCGGCGATCGAGCGCATCGGCGCCTCCGCACTCGACGAGGTGGTGATCTGCAACACGATCCCGCTCAGCGAGGCCGCCAAGGCCTGCAAGAAGATTCGCCAGCTTTCGGTGGCGTTCCTGTTTGCCGAGACGATTCGGCGGATTTCGGATGGCGAGTCGGTGACTTCCTTGTTCGCCGAACAGAACAGTAATTTTTGATGGAAGAGCGGGCTGCCGTCGGCAGCCCTTTTCTTGTTGGGTCTATGTCGACCCTTTACCTGGAGCCCTGGTCGCGGGGTTCCAACATTGGAGTGAAAGCATGAAATTCGTCGCCTATGAGCGGACGTTGCAGGGGACCGGAGCGAGCCGCCGCCTGCGACTGACCGCGAAAGTCCCGGGCATCGTCTATGGGGCGGGAACGCCCACGATGATCGAGCTCGACCACAACGCGCTGTACTTCGCTTTGAAGAAGGAAGCCTTCCACTCGTCGCTGCTGGAGATGGAACTGGCCGGCAAGACCGAGAAGGTGCTGCTGCGCGACTTTCAGATGCATGCCTGGAAGCAGATCGTGCTGCACGTCGACTTCCAGCGCGTCGACGAGACGACCCGGATCACCAAGAAGGTTCCCCTGCACTTCGTCAACGAAGAGAATTCGCCGGCCGTCAAGACCGACAAGTGCCTGATCGCCCACGTCGTCACCGACGTGGAGATCCAGTGCCTGGCCGCGTCGCTGCCCGAGTTCCTGACCGTCGACCTGGGCAACATGGTCAAGGGCCAGTCGCTGCATGTCAGCGACCTGGTCCTCGCTGAGGGCATCAAGGTCGTCACCCACGGCAAGAAGGATCCGGTCATCGCGGCCGTGACCGTGCCCAAGGAAGAAGTCGAAGAAGTGGCGCCGGTGGCTCCTGTCATTGCTGCTGCTCCGGCACCGACCAAGGCCAAGAAGACCGAGAAGCAAAACAAGAAGTGATCGTCTGACGACGATGTCTCGGCCCCGCCTGTGCGGGGCCTTTTTTTTGCCGCCGAGGCCCCCTTATCATCGCCGCCACATGACGATTCGAATGTTGGTCGGCCTGGGCAATCCGGGCCCCGAGTACGCTGCCACACGGCACAACGCCGGCTTCTGGTGGCTCGACGCGGTGGCCGCCAAGCTCGGCGCCAGACTGGCTCACGACCGCAACTACCACGGCCTGGTGGCGCGCGTCAGTCGCCCCGGCGCGGATCCACTGTGGCTGGTCGAGCCGCAGACCTACATGAACCTGTCGGGCAAGTCGGTGGCCGCGCTGGCCCGGTTCTACAAGATCGCACCCGAGCAGATCCTGGTCGCGCACGACGAACTCGACCTGCTACCCGGCCAGATCAAGTTCGAAGCAAGGCGGCAGCCACGCCGGCCACAACGGTTTGAAGGACATCGTCGCCCAGCTCGGCAGCGCCGACTTCTGGCGTCTGCGCCTTGGCATCGGCCACCCGGGGGTGAAGGCCGAGGTGGTCGACTATGTCTTGAGAAGGCCCTCGCAGGAGCACCGCGAGGCGATCGAGCAGTGCGTGGCGCTGTCGCTGCAATCGCTGGACCTGCTGTTGGATGGCGAGATGGAGCGCGCGATGATGAAGGTGCACAGAAAACCGCCGCGGCCCAAGCCGGACGCGCCGCCGGGCGATCCAAGCGGGGAGCAAGGCAAACCGTGAACGTTCCGCCAGCATCGATCCGGGGCGGCGGTGGCGATGACGACGTCGCTGTTGCTGGTTGCTGTTCAGCGGCACGGCCGGCCGCGCAGGCCACGCTGCATCGGTGTGTCGCAACGGCCGAACGCATCGCTCGTATCTCGCGAAGGCGTGCCCGTGCAGGCGGCAGCGCGCCTGCGGGGCGCCGAGGAGCGCAGGTCTTGCGGCCCGCGCATGCAAGCGCGCCGACGTCAGCCGACCTGTCGCACCCGCCAGAGCGTAGCGAACGCCAGCGAGCGCAGCGCGCATGCGCGACGCGGCCACAAGGCCGAGCACCGCAGGGCAGTCGGTGCGCAGCACCGACCGCTCCGCCGAAGCGCTGTCGTCGACCCGGGTGCGCCTTGGCCGCGCCGCTGCTAGCAAGAAAGGGATATTGGACTTCGGCAATGGGCAGATTGCGGCCCGGCCATCCCTACTCGACCGACATTGAACCAACTTCAGGCGTGGCCGCCAAGGCTGCCTGTTGCTGCAAGTACTGGTACTTGGCCCACAGCGTCGACTTCGATTCGACATGCTGCCGGGTGAATCGGGATGCAAGCCACCGGGCAGACCTGCACGCACTGCGGCTCGTCGAAGTGGCCGACACACTCGGTGCAGCGCGCGGGCTCGATCTGGTAGATAGTCGGGGCCCATCGAGATCGCCTGGTTCGGGCATTCGGGCTCGCACACGTCGCAGTTGATGCACTCGTCGGTGATCATCAGCGCCATGGTGCACCTACTCGCGCGGCGTTTGCGCCACGCGCTCCTTGAGCTTGCTCGAGCACCGAGCGGCGCCACGAACTTGGAGACATCGCCGCCCAGGGTGGCGATCTCGCGCACGAAGGTGCCGCTGATGAACTGGTACTGGTCGCTCGGCGTCAGGAACAGGGTCTCGACTTCGGGCATCAGCTGCCGGTTCATGCCGGCCATCTGGAATTCGTATTCGAAGTCGCTGACCGCGCGCAGGCCGCGCACCACCACCTTGCCGCCGTGCGCCGACGACGAAGTCGCGCAGCAGGCCGCGGAAGGCCATCGACCTCGACGTTCGGGTAGCTGCGCGGTCAACGTCGCGCGCCATGTCGCAGCCGCTCGGCGATCGAGAACATGGTGCGCTTGTGGTGGCCCGCCGCCACCGCCAGGATCAGCGCGCTCGAACAGCCGGCTGGCGCGGCGCATCAGGTCCTCGTGACCGAGCGTCATCGGGTCGAAGGTGCCGGGATAGACAGCGGTGAGGCGGGTGACGGAGGTCATGACTTGGCGCTCCTGCGGCGAAGCGCGTGCGGCAGTGTAGCCCGGCCCGCGGCCGGAATCAGGTGTCGCGTGCACGGCGCCGGCACGCGCGTGCGCGGCGCGCGTGTGACAGCCGGCGCGGCGCGGCGTCGGCATTCCGCGCGGCGCGCTCGAGGCTCGAGGTAGAGAAGCCGCCTTCCGGCACGACGCAGCGCGCGCCGCGGCCAGCGCGGCGTCGAAGCACGTTGGCGTCGAACGGCGGGTCGATGCAGCACGAGTTCGAAGCGACTCGGGCGCGCAACGCGCCATCCAGGCCAGCGCGTCGGCGCTGATCGACGCGCACCGTGTCGGCCCGCAGCCGCTCGCTTGACCTGCGCCAGGCTGCGCGACCAGCGTCGCGTCGCGCTCCAGCAGCAGCACCTCGGCGGCGCCGCGCGATGCGGCCTCGAAGCCGAGCGCGCCGCTGCCGGCGAAGGCGTCGAGCAGCGCCAGCCGCGTCAGGTCCTGGCCGAGCCAGTTGAACAGCGTTTCGCGCACCCGGTCGGGCGTCGGGCGCAGGCCGGGGCGGTCGGCCACCGGCAGCTTGCTGCGCTTCCACTGGCCGCCGATGATGCGCACCTCGCGCGGCAGGCCGCTGGCGCACGGCGCCTCACAGCCGCACGGGATGCCGTCGCGCGCCATCAGCGCCTTGGCCTGGCCGACGGTGAACTCGCCGTAGTGGAAGATGCTCGCCGCCAGCACCGCGTCGGCGCCGCCGATGCGGATGCCTTCGGCCAGGTGCTCCAGCGTGCCGACGCCGCCCGAGGCGATCACCGGCACGCTGCACCGCGTCGCTCACCGCGCGCGTCAGTTCGAGGTCGAAGCCGATCTTGGTGCCGTCGCGGTCCATGCTGGTCAGCAGGATCTCGCCGGCGCCGCAGCTCGGCCATCGCGGCGCGCCCAGGCCACCGCGTCGAGGCCGGTGTTCTTGCGCCCGCCGTGGGTGTAGACATCCCAGCCCGCGCCGCGCGCAGCGCGTCGTCGCCGTGCGGCGCTTGGCGTCGATGGCCACCACGATGCACTGCGCGCCGTACTTGTCGCGACGCGTCGCGGATCACCTGCGGGTCGGCCACCGCCGCCGAGTTGAAGCTGATCTTGTCGGCGCCGGCGTTGAGCAGGCGGCGCACGTCGTCCACCGTGCGCACGCCGCCGCCGACGGTCAGCGGAATGAAGACCTGCGAGGCCACCGCCTCGATGATGTGCAGGATCAGGTCGCGCCCGTCGCTGGTGGCGGTGATGTCGAGGAAGGTCAGTTCGTCGGCGCCCTGCTCGTTGTAGCGCGCGGCGATCTCCACCGGGTCGCCGGCGTCGCGCAGTTCGACGAAGTTGACGCCCTTGACGACGCGGCCGCCGGTCACGTCCAGGCAGGGAATGATGCGTTTGGCGAGCATCGTCAGCGGCCGCCCGGCGCAACGGTCATGCAGGCGCGCCGTCGAGTTCGTCGGCGCGCGCCTGCGCCGCGGCGAAATCGAGGTCGCCGCTGTAGATCGCGCGGCCGCAGATCACGCCTTCGATGCCCTCGTCCTCGACCGCGCACAGGCGTTCGATGTCGGCCATGTTGGACAGGCCGCCCGAGGCGATCACCGGGATCGTCAGCGCCTGCGCCAGCTTGACGGTGGCGTCGATGTTGATGCCGGTGAGCATGCCGTCGCGGCCGATGTCGGTGTAGATCACGCCTTCGACGCCGTAGTCCTCGAACTTCTTCGCCAGGTCGACCACCTCGTGGCCGGTCAGCTTGCTCCAGCCGTCGGTGGCGACCTTGCCGTCCTTGGCGTCGAGGCCGACGATGATGTGGCCGCCGAAGGCGGTGCAGGCGTCGTGCAGGAAGCCCGGGTTCTTGACCGCGGCGGTGCCGATGATGACGTAGCTCAGGCCGTCGTCGAGGTAGCGCTCGATGGTGTCGAGGTCGCGGATGCCGCCGCCGAGCTGCACCGGGATCTCGTCGCCGACCGTCCGCGAGGATCGCCTTGATCGCCGCTTCGTTGACCGGCTTGCCGGCGAAGGCGCCGTTCAGGTCGACCAGGTGCAGGCGCCGCGCGCCGGCGTCGAGCCAGCGCCGCGCCATCGCGGCCGGGTCTTCGCCGAAGGTGGTGGCGACTGTTCATGTCGCCTTGTTTCAGGCGCACGCAGTGACCGTCCTTCAGGTCGATCGCGGGAATCAGCAGCATGGTCGGCAGGGAGCAGGAGCGCTCGGGAGAGCGCTGGTCGAGAGCGATCAGGGATTCCAGTGGAGGAAGTTGCGGTACAGCGCCAGGCCGTGCGTCGGCGCTCTTCTCGGGGTGGAACTGGGTGGCAAAAATATTATCGCGTGCCACCGCCGCAGGTAAAGCGCGCGCCGTAGTCGGTCTCGCCCGCGCTGTGGCGCGGGTCCGACGGCGCGGCGTAGTAGCTGTGCACGAAGTAGAAGTAGCGCCGTCGGGCACGCCCGCCCACAGCGGCGTGCGGCCGCGCCTGGCCTGAGACCCGGTTCCAGCCCATCTGCGGCACCTTGTAGCGGCTGCCGTCGGGCTGCAGCCGGCCTTCCAGGCGAAAGCGCACGCACCTCGCCGGCGATCAGGCCCAGGCCCGGCGTGTCCTGCTCCTCGCTGTGGTCGAGCAGCATCTGCATGCCCACGCAGACGCCGATCAGCGGCTTGTTGGCGGCGGCGTCGCAGCACCGCGTCCTGCAGGCCCGAGTCGCGCAGCTCGCGCATGCAGTCGGGCATCGCGCCCTGGCCGGGCAGCACCACGCGCTCGGCGGCGCAGCACCTCCTGCGGGCCGCGCGGTGACGACCACCTCGACGCCGCTGCCCGCCGCCACATGCATCACCGCCTGCGACACCGAGCGCAGGTTGCCCATGCCGTAGTCGACGACGGCGACGCGTCATGCGCTGACATGCGATGGCCTCACAGAGCGAGCCCTTGGTCGACGGAATCGACGCCGGCCGACGCGCGGGTCGAGCGTCCAGCGCCATGCGCAGCGCGCGGGCGAAGGCCTTGAACACCGTCTCGCACTGGTGGTGGGCGTTGTCGCCCTTGCAGGTTGTCGATGTGCAGCGTGCACCAGCGCGTGGTTGGCGAAGCCCTGGAAGAACTCGAAGGCCAGCTGGGTGTCGAAGCCGCCGATCATGCCGCTCTTGAACGGCACGTCCATGTGCAGCCCGGGCCGGCCGGAGAAGTCGATCACCACGCGCGACAGCGCTTCGTCCAGCGGCACGTAGGCATGGCCGTAGCGGCGCAGGCCCTTCTTGTCGCCCACCGCCTTGGCCACCGCCTGGCCGAGCGTGATGCCCACGTCTTCCACCGTGTGGTGGCCGTCGATGTGCAGGTCGCCCTTGGCCTCGATGTCCAGGTCGATCAGGCCGTGGCGCGCGATCTGGTCGAGCATGTGGTCGAAGAAGCCGATGCCGGTGGCCAGCTTGGCCTGGCCCGTGCCGTCGAGATTGACGCGCACGCGGATCTGCGTCTCCTTCGGTGTTGCGTGCGACCTCGGCCGATGCGGTGACAGTCATCAAGGCTCGCTTTCAGGGCTTCGATCAGCAGGTTGTTTTCCTCGGGCGTGCCGACCGTCAGGCGCAGGCAGTTGGCCAGCAACGGGTGCAGGCCGGCGACGTTCTTGACCAGCACGCCGCGCGCCTTCAGGCCCTCGAAGCCGCGCTTCGCATCGGGCACGCGCACCAGGATCATGTTGGCATCGCTGGGAAACACGGTCACGCCCGGCAACACCGCCAGCGCGGCGGCCAGGCGGGCGCGCTCGGCGCGCAGCAACGCGGCCTGCCCGGCGAACACGTCGGCATGCTCGAGCGCGAACAGCGTGGCCTCGGCATTGAGCACGCTGATGTTGTAGGGCGGGCGCACCTTGTCGATCTCGCTCGATCAGCGTCGGCGTGGCCCGCCATGTAGCCGAGGCGCACGCCGGCCAGGCCGAACTTGCTCAGCGTGCGCATCACCAGCACGTGCGGGTGCGCGGCCATGCGCTGCATCCAGCTGCGCGAGGAAAACGGCTGGTAGGCCTCGTCGAACACCACCAGCCCGTGTTGCGCGCCGATGGCCGCCACGATGCGCTCGATCACCCCGTCGTCGAACAGGTTGGCGGTCGGATTGTTCGGGATAGGCGATGTAGGTCAGCGCCGGCCGCTCGCGCTCGATCGCCGCCAGCATCGCCGCCTCGTCGAGCTCGAAGCTCGGCAGTCAACGGCACGCCGACGAACTTCAGCCCCTGCAGGCGCGCCGACATCTCGTACATCACGAAACCCGGCAGCGGCGCCAGCACCGCGGCGCCGGGCACGTCGCAGGCCACCGCCAGCAGGTCGATCAGCTCGTCCGAGCCGTTGCCGAGCATCACGCGACAGCCGGCGGGCACGGCGAAGTGCCTGGCCAGCGCCGCCGCCACGTCGCCGCTTGCCGAGCGGGTAGCGGTTGAGCGCGGCGCGCCCGAGGCGCTCGCCCAGCTCGCGCTGCAACGCAGGCGGCAGGCCAAACGGGTTCTCCATCGCGTCGAGCTTGACCATCCCGGCGCTCGGCTGGATGGCATAGCCTGCAGCGGACTGGACGTCCTGGCGGATCGTGCGCGCGACGCGCTCGGCCAACGGGGTCACGTTCATCGCTTTGTCCCGTCCGCGCGCACAGGCACTGCGCCACTGGCCATCGGTCGCAGCGAGCCACCGGGCCGTTCGAGTCGCATCTCCGCGGCCCGGGCATGGGCCTGCAGGCCCTCGCCATAGCGCCAGCTCGGCCGCGATCGGACCCAGAATGTTTGCGCCCGCTTCGCTGACTTCGATCAGGCTGCTTCGCTTCTGGAAATCGTAGACGCCGAGCGGCGATGAGAACCGGGCGGTTCCCGACGTCGGCAGCACATGGTTCGGGCCGGCGCAATAGTCGCCCAGGCTCTCGCTGGTGAAGGCGCCGAGGAAGATCGCGCCGGCGTGCCTGAGCAGTGGCTCCCACCGCTGCGGGATCGGCGCTCGACACCTCGAGATGCTCGGGCGCGATGCGGTTGCTGAGTGCGCAGGCTTCCTCCATCGACGCGCGTCAGGATCAGCGCGCCGCGGCCCTCGAGGGAGGCGCGAATGATTTCGCGTCGCGGCAGCGTGGGCAGCAGGCGCTCGATGGCGGCGTGCACCGCGTCGATGTAACCGGCATCGGGACACAGCAGGATGCTTTGCGCCAGTTCGTCGTGCTCGGCCTGCGCAGAACAGGTCCATCGCCACCCAGTCGGCCGGCGTGCTGCCGTCGGCGAGCACCAGGATCTCGCTCGGCCCGGCGATCATGTCGATGCCGACCTCGCCGAACACCCTGCGCTTGGCGCTGGCCACGTAGGCATTGCCAGGGCCGGTGATCTTGTCCACCCGCGGAACCGTCGCGGTGCCGTAGGCCAGCGCGGCCACCGCCTGCGCGCCGCCGATGGTGAATGCGCGCGTGCACGCCGGCCACGTGCGCCGCGGCCAGCACCAACGCATTGCGCTCGCCGCCGGGCGTCGGCACGACCATCACGATCTCACCGACACCGGCCACCTGCGCCGGCACGGCGTTCATCAGCACGCTCGACGGGTACGCCGCCTTGCCGCCAGGCACGTAGATGCCGACCCGGTCGAGCGGCGTCACCTTCTGCCCGAGCAGGGTGCCGTCGACGTCGCGGTAGCTCCATGAGCGCCCGCAGGCCTCGAGCTGGCGCTCGTGGTAGCTGCGGATGCGCGCGGCCGCGGCTTGCAGCGCGTCGCGTTGCGCGGGCGTGATCGCGGCGATACGCGGCTTGCATCGCCTCGGGCGTCAGGTCCAGCGCCGACATCGACGCCGGCGACAGCGCGTCGAAGCGCGCAGTGTATTCGAGCACCGCGGCATCGCCGCGTGCGCGCACGTCGGCCAGGATCTCGGCCACGCGCGCTTCGATCTGGGCGTCGGCCTGCGGCCGACCAATGGCGCAGCCGGGCGAAGCCGGCCTCGAAATCGGCGCTGCGGGTGTCGAGCTGACGCAGCGCGATCACGACCGCACCGCCTTCTCGAAGGCCTCGATCAACGGCCGGATCGCCTCGCGCTTGAGCTTGAGTGCGGCCTGGTTGACGATCAGCCGCGAGGTGATATCGACGATCTTCTCGACCTCGACCAGTTTGTTCGCGCGCAGCGTGCTGCCAGACGACACCAGGTCGACGATGGCGTCGGCCAGCCCGGTCAGGGGCGCGAGTTCCATCGAGCCGTAGAGCTTGATCAGGTCGACGTGCACGCCCTTGTCGGCAAAGTGCTGGCGCGCGACGGCGGTGTACTTGGTCGCCACCCGGATGCGCGAGCCCTGCTTGATGGCGCTGGCGTAATCGAAATCGGCGCGCGTGGCCACACTCATGCGGCAGCGCGCGATCTTCAGGTCCAGCGGCTGATACAGGCCGGCGCCGCTGTGCTCGAGCAGGATGTCCTTGCCCGCCACGCCGAGGTCGGCGCCGCCGTACTGGACGTAGGTCGGCACGTCGCTGGCCCGCACCAGCACCACGCGCACGTCGGGCCGGGTGGTGGCCAGGATCAGCTTGCGCGAGGTGTCCGGGTCTTCCAGCACCTCGATGCCCGCCGCCTTGAGCAACGGCAGGCACTCGTCGAGGATGCGGCCCTTCGATAGCGCGAGCGTGATCACGACAGGTCTCCCGCCGGGCCGCCACAAGGGTGACCTGCACCCCAAGGGCCACAAAGAGGCCCGCCGCCGGGCCAGGGGGCCGCGAACGAAGTGAGCTTGGGGGCTGTCATGCCGCCACCCGCTCGATGTCGGCGCCCAGGGCGCACAGCTTCGCTTCCATGCGGTCGTAGCCGCGGTCGAGGTGGTAGATGCGCTCGACCTGGGTCTGGCCATCGGCGACCAGGCCGGCGATCACCAGGCTGGCCGAGGCGCGCAGGTCGGTGGCCATGACCGTGGCGCCCGACAGGCCCGGCACGCCGTTGACGACCGCGGTGTGGCCGTCGACCTCGATCTTCGCGCCCAGCCGCACCAGCTCGTTGACGTGCATGAAGCGGTTCTCGAAGATCGTCTCGCTGATGCGTGCGCTGCCGTCGGCGATGCAGTTCACGGCCATCAGCTGGGCCTGCATGTCGGTCGGGAACGCCGGGTACTCGCTGGTGCGAAAGCCCACCGCCTTGGGCCGGCCGTCGGCGCGCACGCGGATCCAGTCGGCGCCGGATTCGATCACCGCACCCGCCTCGCGCAGCTTCTCGATCAGCGCGTCGACGTGGTCGGCGCGGGTGCCGCGCAGCGTCACGTCGCCACCGGCCGCGACCACCGCGCAGAGGAAAGTGCCGGTCTCGATGCGGTCGGGGATGATGCGGTGGCCGCCCCGCGGCGCATGCAGGCGCTCGACGCCCTGGACCTGGATGCGGCTGCTGCCATGGCCCTCGATCCGCGCGCCCATCGAAATCAGCAACTCGGCCAGGTCGGCCACCTCGGGCTCGCGCGCCGCGTTCTCGAGCAACGTCTCGCCCTGCGCCAGCGCGGCGGCCATCAGCAGGTTCTCGCTGCCAGTGACGGTGACCATGTCGGTGGTGATGCGCGCACCGTGCAGGCGCGTGGCGCTGGCGACGATGTAACCATGCTCGACCTCGATCTCGGCACCCATCGCCAGCAGGCCCTTGATGTGCTGGTCGACTGGCCGGGAGCCGATCGCGCAACCGCCCGGCAGCGAGACCTTGGCCCGGCCCAGTCGCGCCAGCAGCGGCCCCAGCACCAGGATCGAGGCGCGCATGGTCTTCACCAGCTCGTACGGCGCCTCGGGCCGGGTGATCGCCCTGGCGTCGAGGGTCACCGTGTCGGCATCGTCGCTGCCGCGTTCGGCGACGACGCCCATGTTGCGCAGCAGCTTCAACATCGTCGCCACGTCCTGCAGCCGCGGCACGTTGGCCAGAGTCACCGGCTCGGCGCAGAGCAGCGCCGCGGTCAACTCGGGCAGCGCGGCGTTCTTCGCGCCGGCAATCGGCACCTCGCCTAGCAGCCGGCGCCCGCCGCGGATGAGTAGCTTGTCCATGATCGTCGTCCGTTCGCTGTCGGACGTGCACGGTGCGGAATGCGGTTCCCGGTGCGCTGCTGCCGAGCACCACCGAGCACCTTCCGCGGCGCACACGCCGCGGGCAGGGTCAGTGGTGGTGTGCCGGTGGCGCGCCTGTCGCGGGACCGGCCCGGGATGCCTGCCATTCGGCCGGTGTCAGTGTCTTCATCGACAGCGCGTGAATTTGTTCGCGCATTCTATCGCCCAGCGCCTCGTAAACACGCTGGTGGCGGGCCACGCGCGAGTGACCCTCGAACGCCGTGGCCACGATGGTGGCAAAGAAGTGGCGCCCGTCACCCTCGACTTCGAGATGCTCGCAGGCCAGGCCGGCGGCAATGAATTTGCGCACTTCGTCGGATGTTGGGGCGGTTGCTTGCATGGTGGCCGAATTGTAGGTGCGCCCTGTCGTACATTGCGCCCCACCACAACCTAGCCGCAAGCCCATGAGCACCATGCAGATCGTCACCTGGGTCGTCCTGGTCACCTTGGCCCTGTGGATGCTGGCGGCCTACAACCGCCTCGTCCGCCACCGCAACGAGATCGGCAACGCCTTCGCCCAGATCGACGTGCAGATGAAGCGCCGCTACGACCTGATCCCCAATCTGGTCGACGTCGCGCGCAAGTACGTGCAGCACGAGCGCGACACGCTGGAGGCGGTGATTGCCGCGCGCAACACCGCCAGCAGCGCCGGCGATGCGGCGCGGGCCAAGCCGGCCGACGCTGCGCGCATCGGTGCGCTGCACAGCGCCGAGGGCAACCTGGCCGGCCTGATGAAGCAGCTGGCCGTGGTCGTCGAGGCCTACCCCGAGCTGAAGGCAGACGCCACGTTGCGCGAGCTGAGCGAGGAACTCGGCCACACCGAGAACCGCATCGCCTTCGCGCGCCAAGCCTTCAACGACAGCGTGCTCGAGTACAACAACGCCGCGCAGCAGGCGCCGACCAACGTCGTCGCCGGCGTATTCGGCTTCAAGGCGGCGGCGATGCTCGAGGCCACGGCCAACGAGGCCGAGCGCAGCGCGGTGCGGGTCACGCTGTGACCACCCCTGGCTCGCTACGCTCGCATCCCCCGAGGGGAGCTCAGGCCGCTTGGGAGCGGCCCGGCGCTGGCCTGAGTCAAAGTTAGATGCTTTTTCGCCAGCACGAGCAGACCGCCAACCAGGCCACGCTGCAGCTGCTGGCGCTGTTTGCGCTGGTTGTGGTCGGGCTGGTGGTCGCGGTCAACGTCGTGCTGGCGCTGATCTACCGCCTGACCTTCCCGTTCGCGCACGGCTTTCCGGCGCTGTTCTTCGAGACCAACAGCGCGCTGGTGCTGCTGTTCGTGCTCGGCGGCTGCTGGATCGAGTCGCTGCGCCTGCGTGAAGGCGGCGTGCACGTGGCGCGGATGGCCGGCGGGCGCGAGGCCCAGGTTTCGGCCGGCGGCGACCTCGGCCGACTCGAGCGGCGCTTTGCCAACATCGTGCAGGAGATGGTCATCGCCAGCGGTCACAGCGTGACACCCGCGGCCTGGGTCCTGCCCCGCGACGACGCAATCAACGCCCTGGCCGCCGGCTGGGGCGGCGACGACGCCGTCGTCGCCATCACGCGCGGCGCACTCGAACGCCTGACGCGTGCCGAGCTGCAGGGCGTGGTGGCGCACGAGTTCAGCCACCTGGTGCATGGCGACACACGGCTGAACATGCGCCTCGTGGGTCTGGTCTGGGGCCTGCAGATGATCTGGGGCCTGGGCCTGTCGATGTGGGACAGCGACGAGAACGGCCGGCGCGGCCCCGCCGCGCTGTTCGGCCTGGGCCTGATGGCCGTCGGCGCGCTCGGCTGGGCCGCCGGCCGACTGCTGCAGGCCGCCGTCAGCCGCCAGCGCGAGTTCCTGGCCGACGCCTCGGCCGTGAAGTACACGCGCGCCGTCGACGGCCTGGGCGGCGCGCTGCGCAAGATCGCCGACCAGCAGTTGCGCGGCCGCGCCGGCCTGCAAAGCGCACACGCGGCGAGCCTGGCCCACCTGCTGCTCGCGCACCGTGCCGGCACCGACTGGAACGGACTGTGGCAAACCCATCCGCCACTGGCCGAGCGGCTGCGCCGGCTGTACGGACACGCGGTGCTGCCGCTGGCCGCCGAAGTGGTCGAGTACGTGCCCGAGGTCGGTGACGAGATAGAACCATTCGGTGCGGCGGTGCACATGGCGCCGACAATGCCGCCTGCCAGCCCCAGGCCCCTCAACGACATGAAGTCCGAAGCCGAACGCCACGACGCCTTCCAGCGACCGACCTCGTTCGACGCCCGCGAGCGCGAGCGCGAGGCGCTCGAGCGCATCGAGCGCTGGCACGGCCCCGGCGAATGGCAGGCGGCGATGCTGGCCCTGGTGATCAGCCCGGCGGCGCCGGACGCCCAGGCGCGATGGGAGGCGTGGCTCACGGCCACCGCCGACCTGAACGTCGCCGCGGCCGTGCGGCGCGAAATCGAGGCGCTGGGGCCCGCCGCGAGAAGGCAGGTCTTTGGCGCGCTGATGCAGCGCGCGCGCAGTACCCCGGCCGGCCAGCGCCGCCAGCAGTGGCGCGCGCTGCGGCGGCGCGGGGCCGCGCTGCCACCGAGCGCCGCCGCCGAGTGGCAGGCCCTGGCGCTGCGCCTGCTGCTGAGCCCGCGCGCCACACCGGCACCGCATGCCGGCGGCGCCGCGGCCGCGCTGGAGCGGCACGCGCGCTCAGCCCACGCCGCCAGCCATCAGCTCGCCCGCGTGCTGGGTGCACCCGCCGATGCCACGCAGGCCTGGCGCCATGCCGCCGCCGCCGCGCTCGCCGAATACGGGGCGCCCGTGCCACGCGGCCCGACCGCCGGCCTGGCCCCGCCGACGCAGCAGCGCGAATTGCTGCTCGCCTTGCGCGTGCGCCGCGTCGGCCCGATGCAGCGGCCGCTGCTGCTGCGCGCCTGGCTGCTGGCGGCCGAACAAAGCGGCCTGGGCGCGCATGCCGGCACCGGCGATGCGTTGTACCTGGCGTGCCTGCTGCTCGACGTGCCGCTGCCCGAGTCACTGATGCGCTAACAGCGTCGTGCGCCGCCTGGCGGCATCAATTGCGAATCTTGTAGCCGGTGGCCAGCAGGCGCAGTGCGACGGCGGCGACGATGGCCAAACTCGCGGCCACCACCGCCAGGCTCAACCAGGGCGAGGCGTCGCTGGCGCCGAAGAAGCCGCGCCGGAAACCGTCGATCATGTAGAAGAATGGGTTGGCGTGCGACAGCGCGAGCCAGAACGTGGGCAGCGAGTGGACCGAATAGAACACGCCCGACAGGAACGTCATCGGCATGATGATGAAGTTCTGGAACGCTGCGGTCTGGTCGAACTTCTCCGCCCACAGACCGGCGATCAGGCCCAGCGTGCCGAGCATGGCCGCACCGAGCACGGCAAAGACGACGATCCACCACGGCTCGGCGAAGTGCGGCGGCGCGAACCAGGCCGTGACCGCGAACACGCCCAGGCCGACCGCCAGCCCGCGCACCACGCTGGCACCGACATAGGCCGCGAACCAGGCCCAGTGCGACAGCGGCGTCACGAGCAGAAACACCAGGTTGCCGGTGACCTTGCTCTGAATCAGCGAGCTGCTGCTGTTGGCGTAGGCGTTCTGCAGCACGCTCATCATCACCAGCCCGGGCACCAGAAAACTGGTGTAGCCCACGCCGGGGAAGACCTGCACATGGTCTTCCAGCACGTGGCCGAAGATCAGGAGATAGAGCACCGCGGTCAGCACCGGCGCGGCGACGGTCTGCACACTGACCTTCCAGAAGCGCAGGATCTCCTTGTCGAACAGGGTTCTGGCCCCGGCGAGGTTCATCAAGTGACCTCCGTGCTGCGCACTGCGGTATTCGCCTTGGGAGCGGCCCGTCGGCTCATGCCACGGTCTCGCGCTGCATGATCTCGAGGAACACGTCTTCCAGGTCGGCACGGCCGATCTCGAGGTCTTCGACCTTCACGCCGGCCTGGCGCAATTGACCGAGGATGGCCTCGACCTCGGCCGCATCGTGCGCCGTCACCTGGGCCATGCGGCCGGTCACGCGGGCATGCGCCGCGACCACCGCCGGCAGGGCCTGGTCGGTCTTGAAGCGCAGCATGGTGCTGGCGGTGCCGGCGAGCAGGTTCGCGGTGCGGTCGAGCGCCACCACGCGGCCCTGCTTCAGCATCGCGATGCGCCCGCAAAGCGCCTCGGCTTCTTCGAGGTAATGCGTAGTCAGCAGCACCGTGTGGCCCTGCTTGTTCAGCCGGGCGATGAAGCCCCACAGCGTCTGGCGCAACTCGACGTCGACGCCGGCCGTCGGCTCGTCGAGCACGATCACCGGCGGCTTGTGCACCAGTGCCTGCGCCACCAGCACGCGGCGCTTCATGCCGCCCGACAGCGCGCGCATGTTGACGTCGGCCTTGTCGGCCAGGCCCAGCCCGGCCAGCAACTCGGCGATCCAGGCGGCGTTGTCGCGGATGCCGAAGTAGCCGCTCTGGATGCGCAGGCACTCGCCGACCGAGAAGAAGGGGTCGAACACCAGCTCCTGTGGCACCACGCCGATGGCCCGGCGCGCGGCGGCATAGTCGGCCACCACGTCGTGACCCATCACCGTGACACGGCCCGTGCTGGCGCGCGTCAGGCCTGCGAGCACCGAGATCAACGTCGTCTTGCCGGCGCCGTTCGGGCCCAGGAGGCCGAAGAACTCGCCCTCCTCGATGGCCAGCGACACGCCGTCGAGGGCGTGAACATCGGCGCGGGCACCGGATCGGCTGGGGTAGATCTTGGCAACACGGTCGAACACAACGGCAGCGGACATGGCGGCCGATTGTAGGCAGCGTGCTGCGCGATACTGGCGGCCCCCAGCCTGGCCACCACTGCGCATGTCCGCCCGCACCCTGCTGCTCACCGCCGTGGCGATGTTGGCCTTTGCCGCCAACTCGCTGCTGTGCCGGCTGGCGCTGCAGCAGGCGAGCATCGACCCGGCCAGCTTCGGCACGCTGCGGCTGGTGTCGGGCGCGGTGGTGCTGGCGGTCATCATGCGTCTGCGCGCAGGCCCACCCGCCGTCGCGCGCACCGATTGGCTGGCTGCCGTGATGCTCTGGGCCTACGTGGCCTGCTTCTCGTTCGCCTACCTGTCGCTGGCCGCCGGCACCGGCGCACTGATCCTGTTCGGCGCGGTGCAGCTGACGATGTTCGGCGCCGGCCTGCGTGCCGGGGAACGCTTCACCATCAGTGCGTGGTCCGGCCTGGCACTGGCGGTGACGGGCCTGCTGTACCTGGTGTCGCCCGGCATCGCCGCACCGGCGCCGCTCGGCGCCACGCTGATGACCGTGGCCGGCGTGGCCTGGGGCGTGTACACGCTGCGCGGCCGCGGCGCGGGCGACGCAACGGCCGCCACGGCCGGCAACTTCCTGCGTGCCGCGCCGCTGGCGCTCGCGCTCAGCGTCGTCTTCGCCGGCGCCATGCACGCCAGCGCGCGTGGCGTGGCCCTGGCCGTCGCCTCGGGCGCCGTGACCTCGGGCCTGGGCTACGTGGTCTGGTATGCGGCGCTGCCCGGGCTGTCTGCGCTGCGCGCGGCCAGCGTGCAGTTGTCGGTGCCGCCGCTGGCGGCCCTTGCCGGCGTGCTGCTGCTGTCGGAGGCGTTTTCGCTGCGCCTGGTGCTGGCGTCGGCCGCGATCCTCGGCGGCGTGGCGCTGGTGCTGTTCAGCCGCTCGCTCGAGGCCCGGCCACAACCGGCCGCCTGAATCGCACACACATGGCCGACACCCCCAAGAAGCCGCGCCGCACCGCCGAGCGCATCCTCGAAGTCACGCTCGAGCTGTTCAACCGCTTCGGCGAACCCAACGTCAGCACGACGGCGATCTCGGCCGAGCTGGGTATCAGCCCGGGCAACCTGTACTACCACTATCCGGCCAAGGACGAACTGATCAACGCGCTGTTCGGCCGCTACGAGACGGCGCTCGATGAACTGCTGCGCGCCGCCGACGGCGTGCGCAACGTCGAAGACGCATGGCTGTTCTTCCACATGCTGTTCGAGCTGATCTGGCGCTACCGCTTCCTGTACCGCGACCTGAACGACCTGCTGAGCAAGAACCGCCGCCTCGAGACGCACTTCCAGACCGTGCTGAAGAACAAGGGCTGCGCAGTGCAGGCCGTGCTCGGCGGCCTGGCGCGCGGCAAGGCGGTGAAGATCGACGCCGCGCAGGCCGAGCCGGTGGCCACCGCGATGGTGGTGGTGCTGACCTACTGGCTGAGCTACGAGTACGTGCGCGACCCGCGGCGCGCGCTCGAGGCCGAGCGCGCCGGCGCGGCACTCTCGCGCGGCGCCTACCATGTGCTCAGCCTGCTGATGCCCTACCTCGAAGCGGCCGAACGCGACCACCTGCACGGGCTGGTGGCGCCGTATCGCCAGAGCTGACCGATCGCAACCGGAGACGAACGACATGCCCAAATGGACCGCCTTCCCCTACGACCTGTATCACTTCGACGCCGCCAAGCTGAAGAAGCAATGGGCCCGCCTGCACACCGGCGACGCCGAGCCTGCGCCGAAGGACCCGGCGGTGCTCGACGCCTGGGTGCTGTTTCATGCCGGCGAATTCCGCAAGGCCTTCGACGCCGGGCTGAAGGCTGGCGGCGACGGCATCACGGTGGCCAACAAGGCGCAGGCGATCTACGCCAACTACCTGGAGAAGAACGAGAAGACGCGGCTGGCGATGTTCCAGGAAGTGATGGCCCGCGCCCAGGCCCAGGCCGCCGCCGAGCCGAAGAACCCGAACGCGCATTACTGGATGGCCTACGCCATCGGCCGCTACAGCCAGGGCATCAGCGTCGCCAAGGCGCTGTCGCAGGGCCTGGGCGTGAAGGTGAAAGCCGCGCTGGAGAAGACGATCGCGCTGGCGCCCAAGCATGCCGACGCGCACATCGCGCTGGGCACCTTCCATGCCGAGGTGATCGACAAGGTGGGCACGCTGCTGGGCAAGACACAGGGCGCGAGCAAGGCCATCGGGTTGTCGTTGTTCCAGCAGGCCCTCAAGCTCAACCCGGACAGCGCGATCGCGATGATCGAGTACGCCAACGGCCTGGTGATGCTCGAGGGCGACAAGAAGATGAAGGAAGCCGAAAAGCTGTATGCCGACGCCGCCGCCTGCATGCCGGCCGACGCGATGGAGCGGCTGGACGTGGAGCAGGCCAAGTCCGAGCTCGAAGAATGACCGGTTCGACGGCCTTTGCCTTCGTGCTCGCCAGCCTGGTGCTGGCCGTGACGCCGGGGCCGGGCGTGGCCTACATCGTGGCGCGCACGCTGGCGCAGGGGCGCAATGCGGGCCTGGCTTCGGTGGCCGGCGTGGCGCTGGGTAACCTGGGCAACGCGCTCGGTGCCTCGCTCGGGCTGGCCGCGCTGTTCGCGATTTCGTCGGCGGCATTCACCGTCGTCAAATGGGCCGGCGCGGCCTACCTGCTGTGGCTGGGCGTGCAGGCCTTGCGCCAGCCGCCGGCCGCCGCGGCGGCGCAGGGCGCGTTTGCGGCGCCGCGGCTGCGCACGATCTTTCGCGACGGCTTCGTCGTGGCCCTGCTGAACCCGAAGACGGCGCTGTTCTTCGCCGCGTTCCTGCCGCAGTTCATGGACCCCGCCGCGAGTGCGGCGCCGCAGGCGGCGCTGCTGGGCGGCGTGTTCGTGCTGTTGGCCGCGGCCACCGACAGCGGCTACGTGCTGCTGGCCGGCGTCGTCGGGCGCGCGCTGGCCGGCCGCGGCGCGCAGCGCATTGCGGGGCTCGGCCGCTACGCCGCCGCGACGACCTACATCGGCCTGGGCCTCTACACCGCAGCGTTGTCTTCGCGGCCGCGCTGATTGAGCGGCAAACGAGCGCCAGCGCATCTTGCTTGCCGTATTACGTTCAACGTAATACCATTGCGGCGTGATCGTATCGTTCCGCTGCAAGGACACGCAAGCGCTGTTCGAGGGCCGACACCCGAGGCGATTTCGCGCCATCGAGGCTGCGGCAATTCGCAAACTTGCGATGCTCGATGCGGCGCGAACGCTTGAATTTCTGCGCAGCCCACCCGGTAATCGACTCGAGGCACGGAAAGGTGAACGCGCCGGCCAGTACAGCATCCGCGTCAACGATCAGTGGCGCGCCTGCATTTCCTGGACCGAGAACGGCCCGGCCGGTGTCGAGATCGTCGATTACCACTGAAGGAGTTGAATCATGACCCGCCCTGCAAACCGCATGCGCCCAGTACACCCCGGGGAAATTCTGCGCGAAGAGTTTCTCGCCCCGTTGGCGTTGAGCGTGAACGCGCTGGCCGTCGCGTTGGCGGTGCCAGCAACGCGCATTCACGAGATCGTAAAGGAGCGCCGCGGCGTCAGCGCCGACACTGCTGAGCGGCTGGCGCGGCACTTCGGCGGTGACGCTGCTTCCTGGCTGGCGCTGCAGGCGGACTACGACCTGAAGACCCTGCCCACACGCGCCGACATCAAGCGGCGCGTCGTGCCGCGCGAAGTGTTGGCTGCGTAGCGCTGCACGGCCCAGGCACGCAGGCGTCGGGTTCGCTGTGCCGATCACCTTCAGATCCGATCCAGCGGGCTCATCACGCCGCGCCCGCCGCGGTTGAGCACGTGGGTGTAGATCATCGTCGTCTTCACGTCGCTGTGGCCGAGCAGCTCCTGCACGGTGCGGATGTCGTAGCCCTGCTGCAACACGTGGGTGGCGAACGAATGGCGCAGCACGCGCGGCGTGCAGGGCTTGTCGATACCGGCGCGGCGCGCCGCAACGGCCACCGCCTTCTGTACCGAGGCCTCGTGCAGGTGATGACGCCGCTCGACACCGGTGCGCGGATCGGCCGATCGGGTCGTGCTGGGGAACACCCACTGCCAACCCCAGGCCCGCACTGCAGGCGCGGGCACTGGCGCGTCGTCGAGCAATGCGGCGCCGACCACGTCGCCATTGCAGCGCCCACGCTCGCCGCCTGCCGAGGCCCGCCGTGACGCGCATGCGCAGACTCAGCACGCTTGTATGGCCTGGTCGCATTCGCAGGCCAGTGCCTTCGCGCGCCGGACACACCACAACGGCAAACCGATGCGCCCATCGCCGTGTCCGCAACGACCCCGCACCGCCTTCGTGGTCGGTGTGCGACCCGGGCGTGACCCCGAAGTCCGATGCAGCGCACTTCGCCATTGCCCGAAAGCGCCGCTGAAACTTACACTGCCCACTCCACCGTCGAATTGGCGGTTCAGTCCAACGAGGTTTATCCGACGCCATGCACCACCGTGCCTTCGATCAGCGTCGTCCCGGCGTCGGATAAGCGCTATTCGTTGGGCCTCGCCATGAGAAGCACGGCACACACTCAATCGCGCACTTGGGACGGTTGGCGCTGGCTGTTCGTTCTTTTCGCCGCGGTCTTTGCAGCAACGGCCGTTTGGCTCGGCGTCTCGGGTTCGTCGCCCGCGGCGCTCCTGGCTGCAATACCTACAGCTTTCGCTCTTGGGTGCCTGGCAATCGCGTTGTTCACATCCGACGCCCGGCTTCAGCGAATCGCCACGTTCTTCCTTGCCTTTTCATGAGCGTTCGCGCGATGCCCAATCGGGTAGCCGGGAGTTTCTGACTCCCAGCCCCCACACCACCCACCGTGCGGGTCCGCAGTGGGCGGTTCAACAAGTCGGCTCGCTCGACGAAGCGGTTCGTTCCTTCAGGTGGTGTAGCCCTGGGCCTTGCACCACTGCTCCTGTACGCTGACCAGCCCTTGCGCTTTCAACCACGCGTTGGACAGTGCCTGCTGCAGCGCCGGGGTTCGCGCCATGTGCCAGTAGCTCTTGCTGCTGACGCCATGCTGGATCGCCGTCTTCAGGCTCACGCCCAGAGCCAGCAAGTGCTTGATCTTCGTGCGCACCCAGCGCCACTGTTTCCAGTAGCACATGCGAATGCGTCGCCTGATCCAGTCATCCAGCTCGGGCACTGATCGGTAGTACTGGCTGATGCCGAAGTACGCCGTCCAGCCCCGCAGGTATTGCCCCAGCTTGTGCAGCCGGTAGTCCATCGACACGCCCCAGCTTCGCCCCGTCAGCTCTCGCACCCGGTGCTTGAAGGCCGCCGCCGACTGGTCGGTCCAGCGAATCTTGTTGCCCCGAATGGTGAAGCCCAGGAAGCTGCATTGGCTCATCGGCGCGACCTTGCTTTTGGCAGGGTTGACCGTGAGCTTGAGGGTCGTCTCCAGGTATCGCGTGATGCTGCGCATGACCCGTTCGCCGGCACGCCGACTCTTGACCAGAATCACCAAGTCGTCCGCATACCGCGCGAAGCGGTGGCCCCGCCGTTCCAACTCGCGGTCGAGCTGGTGCAGCAGGATATTGGCCAGCAAGGGCGACAGGGGCCCGCCTTGCGGCGTGCCCACTTCGCTCGGTTCGATGTGCTCACCGACCAGCACCCCGGCGCGCAGGTAGCGCCCGATCAGAGCCAGCAGTCGCTTGTCGGCGATGGTTCTTCCCAGCAAGTCCATCAACACGTCGTGATTGACCGTGTCGAAGAATTTGGCCAGGTCGATGTCCACCGCGATGCGCCAGCCGTCCTTCACGTGCGCCTGCACCTGCCTGATCGCCTGGTGTGCATTGCGGCCCGGCCTAAAACCGAAGCTCGATGCCGAGAACGTCGGATCGAAGATCGGCGTGAGCACTTGGGCGATGGCTTGCTGGACCACACGGTCGGTGACCGTGGGAATTCCGAGCTGCCGTTTGCCGCCGTCGGGCTTGGGGATTTGCACCCTTCGCACCGCCTGCGGCCGGTATCGCCCTTGTTCGATCTGCGCTCGCAATGCCGGCCAGTGTGCGCGCGCATGGGCTGGCCAGTCCTGCACGGTCACGCCGTCAATGCCCGGCGCTCCCCGGTTGGCCTTCACCCGTTTCCACGCCCGCGCCAGGTTGTCGCTGGCCAGCACCGCTTGCAGCAGGTCTTCAGTGATTGCTTCGTCTTGTCTCAAGGCTCGGTGCGTGCCGGCCGCCGCGCGCATCTCGCCCGGTCGGGCTTGGTCGATGCGTTCGAGGTCGGCAACGTCTGCTCCTTGTGTCTATGTTGTTCAGCCCTTCAGCGGCCCGACTCCCGGCCGCCTACTACGGCGTCTGCTGACTTCTGCGCCGTCACGTCGCGCGTTGCCGCGTGCCGCGCTGTGCGCTTCGATGGTGGTTGCTGCCTGTTCATCGCTCGCAGCGGGCAGCTCGCCGCGGCGCTCGGTTCTTGGTGTCCCGGTGTGAACCATCCGGGTTTTGCCACCATCGACGCGCACCGCTCGCGGTGCAGATCTCCCCAGGTAAGGGACGCGAACTGTCGGTGCACAAGCGCCGCATTTACCGTAGGCTGCGTACCGCTGGGCTTTGCTGTCATGTGCCAGCTCGCCTCGCAGCCCTCGGCCTTGTATGCGGTTTCTGTCCGTCGCCTCGCACCTCTTGCACTCGGGCTTCCTCCGGACAAAACCTCGCGGTCTTGCCCTTGCCGTCGGCTCGTGGTTATCCTTGCTCACGATGAGTCCAAGTCGGTACTCCCACAGGGGACTTGCACCCCATAAGTTCGCGCCCATGCTGGGCGCACACCCTTCGCTCCACCTGACGTTCGCCAGCCGGCTACGCCGTCTGTCGCCCGCAGGTGAGCTCAAACGTTGGGCGGCGCACTTGCCCGCCGCTTCTTCGCTTCGGAGGTATTAATGCATGACGGCTCATGCCACTGTGGCGCAGTACGCTTGACACTCCCGTCGACACCCACCGTCGCCACCAAGTGCAACTGCTCGCTGTGCCGGCGCAGCGGTGGGCCATGGGTGTACTTCGAGTTCGGCACCGTCAAGATCACCGGACATCCAGAGTCAACCTCTGAGTACATCTGGGGTGACCGGACCCTCCGCAATCTTCGCTGCAGGACTTGTGGGTGTGTCACTCATTGGGAGCCGCTGCAGCCTCAGCCTGGCGCCAAGCATGGCGTGAACCTCGGCAACTTCGATCCCGACCTCATCGCCTCAGTGCGTGTCCGTCGCTTCGACGGGGCCGATACATGGCAGTTCGTCGACGAGTAGCGTCGCAGCCGGTTGCGCATGCAAGCAGCTGCCGCCTTGCCCTTCGTTGCACCCGACGGGGACACGGTACGTTCTCAGAGCGGCCCGAACTCGTCAATCTCGCGATTCGCAGGTTTCTCAAGGCGCCCTTGACAATGCGATGACCCGCATCCAACGAGGCAGCCGCCACGCACGATGACGACTGACGAACCCGGCCGAACCCGGCGCTCGCGGCTCAGCTCGAACATCAGCCCTCATCTTCCCGCTCGGGAGGCCCCTATGTCAGAAAAGCCAGGTCCTGTTGCCATCGTTGCCGCCGAGGCGCCCAAGCGAACGAAGCCATCGAACTATCCCGCTCCGTTTGCGTCGCGCGTGGCGGGCAGAGAGAAGCATCCGCTCGGTGACCTCTTCGGCCTCACAAACTTCGGCGTCAATCTCACCCGCCTGGCTCCGAGGGCAGCCTCGGCTCTGCGTCACGCTCACACCAAGCAAGATGAGTTTGTCTACATCTTGCAAGGGCAGCCAACACTGCACACTGACGAAGGCCGCACCCTGCTCTGCCCTGGCATGTGCGCCGGCTTCAAGGCGGGAACCGGCAACGCTCACCAGCTGGTCAACGAATCCTCCGAAGAGGTCGTGTACCTCGAGGTCGGCGACAGAACACCCGGAGACGAAGGAGCCTATCCGGATGAAGACCTCAAGGTATCGTTCGTCGATGGACAGTGGCAATACGCCCACAAAGACGGCACGCCGTACTAGGGCTCCGCCGCAAAGCCTTCGAATGAGGGCCAGCCCCTCGTTCCGGCCGGCTGCCTTCGGCGTCGGCTGAACGCCAACGTCTAGCGCCAAGGAGGCGTCATGACAGTCAAGCGTATGGACAACGTCGGCATCGTGGTATCGGACCAGCGCGAAGAGTCGCGCATGCCGCTCACTTGGACCTTAGGCCTGCGAGACCGCAACCGATGATCACGGCGTCACATGCGCATCTGATGGCGCAATACAACGAGTGGATGAACTCCCGCCTGTATGCGGTGTGCGCATCCGTGCCCGACACGGAGCTTCGCAAGGATCGCGGCGCCTTCTTTCGCTCGATTTACGCCACCCTCAATCACATCGCCTATGGCGACTTGGCTTTCCTGTCGCGCTTCACCGGCAACCCAGGCGTTGTTCCCGAGCCCGGAGCCGACCTGTTTGGTGGGTTCGAGGTCCTGAGGTCAGAGCGTGCTGCGTTGGACCAACGCATCCTGGTGTGGTCAGCGTCGCTTTCCTCGAATTGGCTGGCCGAGCCGCTGACCTACACGAGCAAGATCGATGGCAAGACAAGGACGGTCCCGAAGTGGGCCCTCGTCACGCACATGTTCAATCACCAGACGCACCATCGAGGTCAAGTCACCACGCTTCTGTCGCAAATGGGCCTCGATGTCGGTGCCACGGACATCCCGTTCATGTCGCAGTTCGATGCCCAGGGCTAGCGCCTGCCTCGATGCGGCTCGTCGCGCGGTGCGTCGTTCCCACCGTAGTAGTTGTCGTTGGGAGGCGCGTACTGGCGATCGCCTCTTCCATATTGCCCATGCCCATGCCCATGCCAGCCATAGCCATAGGGCGCAACGACACACCCCGTCGCAGCGATGCCAAGAGCAACGAGCGCGCACACCTTTGAAACCCGACGAATGACTGTCACAAGAACTCTCCTTGGTGGAAGTTGGACCACCAGGTCACCCAACGCGATGCGCATGTCGGCGTTGACCACCTCCGGAGTACCGCAAGTAAAGTCCGGGTAAAGGCAGAGCCGGAAACCAGGAACAGCCCGCGTCGCCATGAACCACGAAAGCGCGCTCAGGACCGTCAAGGCGGCGCATACCGCCATCTGGGCGTTCTTCGTGGCCTGCATCGTCGGTGCACCGCTGGCGGCCTGGCAAGGCAGGTTCAAGCTGGCCGCCGTACTCATCGGCTTTGTGGCCCTGGAGGCAGTTGTGCTGCTGGTCAACAGGTGGTCGTGTCCTCTGACCGGCGTTGCTGCACGCTACACCGAGCGCCGCGAAGAGAACTTCGACATCTATCTCCCTTTGTGGCTTGCCAAGTACAACAAGAGCATCTTCACGCCGTTGTACCTGCTCGGCGTCGCATACTCAGCCTACGCATGGTGGCGCCACGCCTAGCGGCGGTGCCGCAGTTCGAACCTTGTGCGCCCCAGAGAGGAGAGAGTCGTGATCGAGACCCTCGTTGGTGCAGCGATTGGTGTCCTTACCATCGTGGTTGCGCGCTTCATTCGTGGCGAACGTTGGCTGTATGCATTGGGACTGCTTTCGCTGCCCAGCCTCTACGCGTGCTTCGCCCTACGGGCAGGCGAACCGGTCGTGGGCGCCATGGAAATGGTCTACGGTGCTCCGTACCTTGTGGCCGGCCTCGTGTTCGCGTTTGTCAGCGTGCGCCAGTCAGCCGTGGTGGTCGGCATATTCTGGTTGCTGCACGGGCTGTACGACCTGGTGCACAGCCAGCTCATCACGAACATTGGCGTTCCCGCTTGGTATCCCGTCTTCTGTTTTGTGGTTGACGTCGTTGTCGGCGCGTATCTCATTTGGTTGTCGCGGCGGGTTCCCGATGCAAACCTTCGCCGCGCATAAGTCGAAGCGTTGCCGCCGGTCACGCATCGAGAACGCGAAATGCCAGGTGATCCACTCTCTGTGCGTGTCGGTCTGCTCTGGCGGGTCGTTCTGCCCATAGCGCTGGTTGCACTCGTCGTGGCTGCAAGCCTGATGTCCTGGGACACTCGAACGTGCCGGACGTACTGCGAGGCCCATGGTTTCCACGGCGCGCGCTTCACACCGTCGGGCAAAGGCAGCACGCCGAAGTCTTGCCACTGCCTCACCAAGGAAGAAAGCGAAATGGAGCGCCGGGTTCCGAAAGGAACGCAGGTCTTCCCCTGGGGCTAGAACGCGAACTGGCGCCGGCCGCTGGACTCATACTTCAGGCAATTGGTCCGGACGGGTACAACATCGAAGCGGTATGCCACGAATCCCAGGCCTTGCAATGAACACATCGCCTCTTCGCCACGCGGCGCCTGTCTGGCACCGCGTTGCCCGGCTCGTCTCCATTGCGCTGATCGTCGCGTCGATCGCCTCCGCGATCGGGATTGGCCGCTCACCCGCGAATGCGCACGCCTGGACCGTCGAAGTCACGCTCGGAACCTTGCAACTGGCGTTGCTTGCCGCCGGGGTGATCCTGTTGCTGCTGGGCAGACACCTCTTGGCGCGAGATCGTGCGCGCGCCTGCGGGACGAGACCATGAACAAGTCGGGTGCGAGCCAGGACCGGCCGGCGTCGGAGCTGATCACGAAACGGATTGCCGAACTCGCGGACTGGCGCGGGAACGCGCTCGGCAAAATGCGCGAGCTGATCAAGGCGGCCGACCCGGACGTCGTCGAAGAGTGGAAGTGGATGGGCACGCCGGTCTGGTCGCACGACGGCATCATCTGCACCGGCGAGTCCTACAAGGCCGTCGTGAAGCTCACCTTCGCCAAGGGTGCGTCGCTGCCCGATCCGGCCCGTCTCTTCAACGCGAGCCTGGACGGCAACGTACGTCGCGCGATCGACATCCACGAAGGCGACAGCGTTGACGAGTCCGCCTTCAAGGCGCTCGTTCGCCAGGCGGTCGCCCTCAACGGCGCAGCCAAGTCGAAGGCCTCGAAGAAGGCAAAGCACTGAGGGAGTGCGCGCCCGATCGGGGCCGCCGCCCGTGTATCGTTGCAACATGCACATTGCCATCCTCACCTTCCAGGGCTTCAACGAACTCGACTCGCTGGTGGCCCTGGGCGTGCTCAACCGGATCAAGAAGCCGGGGTGGCGCGTGACGCTTTGCTGCCCGCAGCCCGAGGTGACCTCGATGAATGGCGTGACGGTCCACGCGCAGTCGGCCTTGGCCGAGGCCAGCACGGCAGACGCGGTGATCGTCGGCAGCGGCATCCGGACACGCGAGATCGTCGGCGACCAGACCATCATGTCGGCACTGCGCCTGGATCCGGCGCGCCAGCTCATCGGCGCCCAATGCTCGGGCACGCTCGTGCTTGCCAAGCTCGGATTGCTCGGCAGCATGCCCGCCTGCACGGACCTGACGACGAAGCCATGGGTTCAGGAGGCCGGCGTCGAGGTGCTGAACCAGCCGTTCTTTGCATCTGGCAATGTGGCCACCGCCGGTGGCTGCTTCGCGTCGCAGTATCTGGCGGCCTGGATCATCGCGCGCACCGAGGGTGAAGACGCGGCGCGGGCGGCATTGCACTACGTCGCGCCGGTCGGCGAGAAGGACGAGTACGTCCGCCGAGCGATGAAGAACGTCGCGCCGTACCTGCCCAAGCAATGACGCGCGGATGTCTGCCGATTCACGTTTCACCGAAGCCGCGACCGCCCTGGGGTACTCCTTCGATGGAGACATCCGGATCGGCGGCAACTACGTCTCGCTCGTGCGAGACGGCAATGTCGTCTACCTCAGCGGTCAGGTTCCGCGCGTCGGCAGCACTGTCGTCGTGACCGGCCGCGTCGGCGAGCAGGTCACGCTGGCCCAGGCACAGTTGGCGGCCAAGGTCTGCGCCATGCGCGCGCTGGTCCTGTTGCAGCGGGAATTGGGAAGCCTTGAGAAAGTCCGCCAGGTGCTGCGTGTCACGGTCTACACGCAATCGGCCGCCGATTTCACGCAGCAGAGCGAGGTCGCCGACGGCGCGTCAGAGTTGCTGCACTTCGTACTCGGCGAGGCTGGCAAACACACGCGCACTTCGGTCGGCGTCTATCAGTTGCCCAAGAACGCCAGCGTCGAGCTCGATCTCATTGCGTCCGTCGCTGGCTAGACTGTGAAGACAACGGAGGGCGCCGTGGAAATCTCTGCCACCGTCAGCGGTTCGCGCACCGGACACGACGTCGCCGTGCGCACCGGCAACCGGAGCCAGCCACTGCCGGTCCCGCCCAAGGCCGACGGCCTTGGCTCTGCCGTCAACGGCGGCGAGTTCCTGATGCTGGCCTTGGCGACCTGCTACTGCAACGACCTCTACCGCGAGGCCGCGCGCCTCGGCATACCGATCGAAGGCGCCCACGTGGAGGCCAGCGCCGAGTTCCCGGGCGTCGGCCTTGCGGCCACGCGCATCCAATACCGCGCATCGGTCACCTCCCCGGCGCCTGCCGAGGCGATCGCCGAACTGCTGCGCCACACGGATGCGGTGGCCGAAGTCCACGACACCGTTCGTGCGGGTGTGCCGGTCGAGCTCGTCACGCGCGACGCTGCGCACAATCGCTAGCACCGCTCACGCCGGAGGCCCTCATGCTCATCCATGGCCGCTGCCACTGCGCAAACATCTCGTTCAAGCTCGCGTGGGAGCCCGCGCCAACGGAAATCCCAGCGCGTGCCTGCGACTGCTCGTTTTGCACCAAGCATGGCGGAATCTGGACTTCCTGCCCCACCGGCTCGCTCAGAGTCACGGTCGGCAACCCCTCGCTCGTATCGCAATACAGCTTCGGCACCCAGACAGCGCAATTTCACATCTGCGCCAAGTGTGGCATCGTGCCGCTGGTCACCAGCCTGATCGAAGGCCGCACCTACGCAGTAGTCAGCGTCAACGCGTTCGAGGGTGTCGATCCGCGGCTGCTGAAACGCGCCTGTGCATCCTTCGGTGCCGAGGACGAGGCGGCTCGCCTCGCCCGCCGGCGCAAGAACTGGATTGCCGATGTCGAGTTCATCCAGGGCAACGCCCAGGATGTAGCTGCATAGATTGGCTTGCGACGCGCGCTCTTGCCTGACGCACGATGGAAGAACCGACCGAAGGAGTCCACATGAGAGACATTCGCTACGTCGTCGTTCACGCGCCGGGCCCGCGCTGGAAGCATGGCCTGCCGATATTCGAGCAAGACGGCATTCAGGATCACATCGCACACTTTCGCCAGTGGCTCGAACAGGGTGCGCTGGCCCTCGGAGGCCCGTTCCTCGACGAGCACGCCGGTGGCATGATGATTCCGAGCGAAGGGCTGGGCGAGGCGCAGATCACCGCCTTCGCGAACGCCGATCCGGCCGTCCAGTCAGGACTCCTGCGGGTGGCGGTTCGGCAATGGCTGGTGGGCATGAAGCAGTGAGCCAATCAAGAGGCTTCGCAGGCGACACGGCGCCCCATGCGCAAAGGGCGCGCATGCACAGGTACGGCACCGCGTGCATGCTCTGGCTGTCGCTCGGCCTGCTTGCAGCACCGGCGAGTGCGCAACCGGCCAAGGGTTGGTTCGGCTTCCAGATTGCCATCGACAGCGAAGGCTGGGCGGTCGTCGGGCGAAAGGCACGGGAACTGCAACCACCTGTCGAGAAGACCGTCGGCGAGCCGGTCCACCTCAAGCTCAGGCGGCCCACCGGCGAGACCTTCTCCGTGAAACTGGTTGCCGTGGCAAGACCGGAGTCCAAATGATGTCTCCCGCCCCGTACGAAACATCAACCACCCAAGCAACGACCCCGCCTGCCCTGCGCCCGATGACGGCAGCCGAGTACGCCGAGTGGCTCGTGGAGTCGATACCGGCCTACGCACAGGACAAGATCGCGTCTGGGCAGTGGTCGGCAGAAGAATCGCTCGAACAGTCGAAGCGCGAGCACGACGAGTTGCTTCCGCAAGGGCTCGCAACGCCGGACAACCACTTCTTTGCCATCGTGGATGCCCGCGCCGTCGCGGTCGGCATGCTCTGGTTCGCTGTGACGACGAAGTTCAACGCCCGCATCGCGTACGTCTACGACGTCAGCGTCAGGCCCGAGCGCCAACGCGAAGGGCACGCAATGCGCGCGTTCCTGGCCTTGGAGAACGAAGTGCAACGGCTCGGCCTCGGCGGCATCGCACTGCATGTCTTTGGCCACAACGCGGGCGCGCGGGCCTTGTACGCCAGGCTCGGATACCAGCCGACCAACATCAACCTGTTCAAGTCGCTCGGTGCTGCGGCTGCCCGGTAGACCCGGGTTCACGTGCGATCCAGCAGCCACTGCCGCAAGCGCCGCGACGGAGCCCCACGATGAACACGCTGCGACGCCTGTGGAACGGCGATCTCTCGCTGCCGGTGGCTTTCTGGTTCGGCGGTGTCGCGGTTCTCGTCGTGGTGATGTTCGTGCTGCCGAACTTCCTGCTGGCGTTGGGTGGCGCGGCCGCGACCGAGTCGGTGTTCATTTCCATCGCCGTCGCGATCCTTGCCTGCGGCTACCAGAGCCTGGCGACGGTCGGTGCGTGGCGCAGTGCGGGGCGCTACGCCGGCCCGAAGGTATGGGCGCTGCTCGCGCGGATGTCTTCGCCGCTGCTGCTGGCCGTGCTCGTGGCCCAGCTCGTGTTCGTGATCTACATGATCTCGATCGACACCGACGATCCTTCGCGATCGAGCGCCAATGCGGCCAGTACGCTCAAGCCAGACCCCGCCTTTCCACTCACCGGTTTCTGGAAGACCCATTGCGCGCAGAACTTCGGTCTGGTGGTCGAGCCATCGGGACAGGCGAACACCTATGCCGTGTCGTTCTGCGGACCCGGTGGCTGCTTCAAGCGCGGAACCTACCGGCCCAACACCACGATCCTGAACGACCCCAATTACAAGCTGATCGACGACAACACGATCGAGGTCCTGAGCAAGGACGGCTTCACGAGGTACTCACGATGTGCCTAGGGCGACCCCCGATGCAGGTGCACCCGTGATCGCGGCCAGCTGTCACTGTGGCGCGGTCCGGATCGAGATACCGTCCCGTCCCGAGACGGTCACGAGCTGCAATTGTTCGATCTGCCGCCGGTTGGGCGCACTGTGGGCCTTCTATCCGATCGACAGCGTCCGCATCGAATTCCCACACGGCGCGACCGAGACCTACGTGTGGGGCGAAGGGACGCGGCAGTTCGTACGCTGTCGCAACTGCGGCTGCACGACGCACGTCTATCCGGTGCAGCCCAAGCCGCAGAGCAAGGTCGAAGTCAACGCCCGCCTGTTCGAACCGGCGGCACTCGGGCCCTTTCGGATTCGCCTGTTCGACGGCGCGGATACGTGGCAATACATTGGCGACGTTCCCGCGCCGCCCGCGGGCGATGGCCACTGAATTCGACGCCCGGCTGGCACCTACTGCCTACGCCGTGCAGGGGAGCGACAACGCATGCTGAAGACCTACACCGGAAGCTGCCACTGCGGCGCAGTCAGGTTCGAGGCCGACCTCGACCTGGCCGAACCCACCTACCGATGCAACTGCTCGATCTGCAGGCGCAACCGCTTCTGGGCCGCCGTCGCCAAGCCGGACGGATTTCGACTCGTCTCGGGCGAACAGGAACTGACCGAGTACCTGTTCAACACCCGCAAGAACCAGCACGTCTTCTGCAAGCACTGTGGCGTGCGGGCGTTCGGCGTCGGCAACGACACCCCGGTCGGAAAGATGATCGGTGTCAACATCGGCTGCCTCGAGGGCGTCACCGAGGAGGAACTGTCCAAGGTGCCCATCACTTACGTCGATGGCCTGCACGATCGGTGGGCCGAGACGCCGGCACACTACGCGCACCTTTGACTCAACCTCAGCGGGAGGACGCAGCATGCATGTCGATGGCGCTTGCCACTGTGGCGGGATCCGCTTCACCGCTGAAGTCGACCCCGCACGGGTCGTGGTCTGTCATTGCACGGACTGCCAGGTTCTTTCAGGCTCGCCGTTTCGCGTGGTGGCCCTCGCGCCCATCGAGTCGTTTCACATCGAAGGCGCGCCGAAGCACTACATCAAGCAGGCCGAGAGCGGCAGCAGGAGAGTCCAGGCCTTTTGTCCGCAGTGCGGCACACCGCTCTATTCGCGGGCCGTCGACGACCCGAAGCACCTCGGCCTGCGGCTCGGTGCGCTGCGCCAGCGCGCGGCGCTCATGCCGGCGCAGCAGATCTGGCAGCGCTCGGCACTGCCATGGCTGGACGGGCTGCCGTCGGTGCCGGGCTGCCTGCAGCAGGAAGCATTGCAAGCACGGTAGCCAGGAATGCCAGACAGCACCGACAACGCACCCGCGCTGGATGGCATCGATCACGTCCACGTCTTCGTGACCGATCGGGCCGCGGCCGAAGGCTGGTATGCGCGCGTGCTGGGCCTGTCGCGCGTGACGCGTCTCGCCGGCTGGGCGGCCGATGGCGGCCCGCTCACGCTGGCCGACGCGTCGGGACGGATCCACCTGGCGTTGTTCGAGCGCGGCGCGCAGGCCTGCCGCTCGACCATCGCGCTGGCGGTGTCCGCCCAGGGCTTCATGGCCTGGCGCGCGCACCTGGCCGTAGCGCTTGGCAAGCCGGCCCGAACCGAAGATCATCAACTCTCCTGGTCGATGTACTTCGCCGATCCCGATGGCAATCCGTACGAGATCACGAGCTACGAATACGACGCAGTCGGCAAGCTCCTGGCGGCATGGGGCGGCTGACCGGTCCCGCGCGCCACGACAGTGTGCGCTCAGGCTGCCGCAGCGAGGACAAGATGAATTCAGTATCGATCAGCGTCGACGTACCGGACATCGATGAAGGTGTTCGCTTCTTCACCGCCGCATTCGGGTTCGCCAAGTCGGCGGCACCGATCCCGGGCGTGGTAGCGATGAATGCCGGCAACACCGAGATCTGCCTGCTCGAGAAGCGCCCTGGCAGCAAGCCCTCCCTGCACACCAAGGACACGCGACGCTACGCGCGCCACTGGACGCCAGTCCACCTGGACATCCATGTCGACGATCTGCGCAGCGCGCTCGACAGGGCGCTCGCGGCCGGTGCCAAGCAGGAGCAACTGTTCGAGGACGCCGAGCATGGCTCGGCCGCGTTTTGCAGCGACCCATTCGGTCATGGCTTCTGCCTCATCCAGCGGAGGAAGTGACATCGGGGTCGCGACGACCGCGGCGTTGTTGCTTACGCTCGCGGGCGCCGCGTCGACCGGCCGCGCACAGGCGGGCGAGGCGCTGCAGAACTGGTTCGACGACCCGTTCTTCCAGATCTCGGCCGACGTGCCGATGTGTCCGCTGCCCGCCGGCCCTTACGTCGACGAAGCCAGCCGGCGTGCACAAACCCATCGCCGGGCCGAGAAGGGCACCACCTGCTGGCTGGCCAAGGAGTGCGAACGGCCCAACGCCTACGCCTACGACAAGGACATCGCCGCTGCGTTCCAGGCGGCGGTAAGCGGGAACAACCCGTTTCCCGGCACCAGCCTGTGGGTCACGGTCCAGGGCCGGGTGGTCTACATCGAAGGTTGTGCTGCAGACGATGCCATGGTCGCGCAAATCGAGCCCTTCGCCAGAGCCCTGCCGCACGTGCAGCAGGCCATTGCCGTCGTTCGCACCGACCCGCGGGCGCGGACCCCGTACAAGACCCGCACGCAGTCGCCAGACAAGCCCGCCACCCCGGTCCAGACGCAGCGGTGATGATCCTCAAGCTTGCGGTCGCTGCGGTCGTCGTCTATTGCGCACTGTGCGCGGCGCTGTTCCTCTATCAGCGCAAGCTGATCTACTTTCCGCAGCCGCGAGCGCCCGTCAGCGGCGCCACGACGTTCGGCCTGCCGATCGAGGGTGGGCAAGTGCTCGTCACGACGCTTCCGCGCGGCGGACCCGATGCCCTGCTCTACTTCGGCGGCAATGCCGAAGACGTCTCGTACAACCTGCCCGGCCTCGCAAACGCGCTGCCGGACCATGCCGTCTACCTGATGCACTACCGCGGCTATGGCGGCAGTGCAGGCCAGCCGTCGGAAGCGGCACTCGTCGCCGATGCCGTGGCCCTGTTCGACAAGGTGCGCACCGAGCATGCGCACATTGTCGTCATCGGCCGCAGCCTGGGCAGCGGGGTCGCGGTGCAACTGGCGAGCCAGCGACCGGTCGCGCGGCTCGTGCTCGTCACACCGTACGACAGCCTGCAAGACCTCGCCGCCGAACAGTTCCCCTGCTTTCCGGTGCGCTGGCTGCTGCGCGACAGGTTCGAGTCGTGGCGTTACGCGCAGCAACTGAGCGTGCCGACACTCGTCATCGCGGCCGAACACGACGAGGTAATTCCGCGGCGGAGCACGCAAGCGCTTTACGGGCGTTTTCGCGCGGGTGTCGCTAGCTTGACGGTGCTGCCCGGCACGGGGCACAACACCCTCTCGGAGCGAGCCGACTACTGGACCGCGATCAAGGGTGCACCATGAGCGGACCAGCCCTGTGCATCGAACCATTCGACCCGGCCGACGCATTGAATCTCGTTCACATGTGGCGAGCGAGCTTCGAGTTCGGAGTCGGCATCAGGGACCCGCACCCGATCGAAGAGCAAGTCGCGTTCTTGTTCGAGCAACTGGTGCCCGGCAACCGGCTGCGCGTCGCCAAGGCCGGCGAAACCATCGTCGGGTTTTGCGCATCGAACCCGCTGTCGGTGGCGGCGCTGTACGTGCGGGTGGACAACATCGGCCAGGGCATCGGCAGCGAATTGTTGCGACGAGCCCAGGCCGAATCGGCGGGCCGCCTGTGGCTGTACACCTTCGCCCGGAACCAGCGCGCGCGACGCTTCTACGAGCACCACGGATTCGTGGCCACGGCGCATGGTTTCGAGCCCGTGTGGCAGCTCGATGATGTCCGCTACGAGTGGACGCGCAAAGAGAAAATCATTGGCGGGCGTCGCCCGCCAAAGCAGGACACAGGAGCAAGTCATGGTCGTTCGCGTCATCCGGCTGGGCAGCGCACGTTGCGAGGGTGAAGGCACACGCATCGGCACGGTGCGGCGGCCGCCGCGTGGCGTGCCCAAGGCGCAGTTCGCGACGCAGGACTGGTACGACGTCTGGTACCCGAACCTGGCGCCGAGCGTGCCGACCATGAAGCTGGCGCAGGCGGCAACCACGCCTGCGCAATGGGCGGCATTTGTCCGGCACTACCGCGCCGAAATGGCAGCGCCCGACGCCAACCGCAGCATCGAGCTGCTGGCGGCGCTGTCGCACCACGTCAACTTCTCGGTCGGTTGTTATTGCGAGGACGAAGCGCACTGCCACCGCTCGGTGTTGCGCGCCCTGCTGGTCGAGAAGAGGGCCCTGCTTGCTGGCGAGCGTTTAACGCAGGGTTGAGGCGCTTGCGGCGGCGCGGGCCAAGGCTGTAGGCTGGCGCGCGCGGCAAGCCCCTGTCCGCCGCGCTCCACAGGAGGACCGAGCGATGGCCAAGCAGATCATCCACACCGACAAGGCACCCGTGCCGTTGGCCGGCTACAGCCAGGCCGTGAAGGCCGCGGGCCTGATCTTCGTGGCCGGACAGGGGCCGTTCGACGCCGTCAGCGGCGAGGTCGTCGGGCAGACGATCCAGGAACACACGCGACAGTGCCTGCGCAACGTGCAGGCCATCCTGCAGGCGGCGGGCAGCTCCCTGGACAAGGCCGTCAGCGCGACCTTCATCCTAGCCGAAGAGTCTGACTTCGCTGGCATGAACGAGGAGTGGGGCCGCTGGTTCGCCACCGACCCACCGGCGCGACAGGGTGCCAAGCTGCCGATCCGGCCCAAGGGCATGAAGGTGTCGATCGCCCTCGTCGCAGAAGCCTGAACATGGCGCGCGATGCAATTCCGTCGCACGACCCGGTGGCCGGCTGGCTTCGGATCGCGCACGAGCACGATGCGCGCGGGCTGGCTGCCTTGCTGGCCGACGAAGTGGTGTTCCACTCGCCGGTGGTGCACACGCCGCAGCGAGGCAAGGCCGTCACCACCATGTACCTGTCGGCAGCACTGCAGGTCTTCGGCAACCCGAGCTTTCGCTACGTGCGCGAAGTTCGCGGCGAGCGCGACGCGGTGCTGGAGTTCGAACTCGAGATCGACGGCATCCGCATCAACGGCGTGGACCTGCTGCGCTGGGACGCCACGGGCCGGGTGATCGATTTCAAGGTCATGCTGCGGCCGCTGAAGGCGGTGCATCTGATCCAGCAGAGAATGGCCGCCTTGCTCGAGGGACACAAACCATGACCGCCTATCTGATTGCCGACGTCGAGGTGCTTGACGCGGTGGCCTACGAGGAGTACCGGCAAAAAGTGCCGGCCACGATCGCCGCCTACGGCGGGCGCTACATCGCCCGCGGCGGGGCGACAGAGGTGCTCGAAGGCAGTTGGTCGCCCAAGCGCTGCGTGCTGCTCGAGTTCCCGAGCATGGCGCGACTCAAGGCCTGGTGGGATTCGCCCGAGTACGTGCCGCTGCGCGCGATTCGCCAGCGCGCGACACGCTCCAACCTGATCGTCACCGAAGGCCTGTGAAGCGCGGTCACGCCGCTTCATATTGATGATCATGCGACTACCCAACTTGCTGGCCACGCGCCGCGGCAGGCTCGCGGCCTTCTTCCTGCTCTACATCACCGAGGGCATACCGCTCGGCTTCGCGGCCACCGCGGTGGCCACGCAGTTGCGCCGTCAGGACGTCGGTCCGGCCGAGATCGGCGCATTCGTCGGCTCGTTCTACCTGCCCTGGGCCTTCAAGTGGGCGTTCGGACCATTCATCGACGTCTTCGCTTCCGAGCGCCTGGGCCGCCGGCGCGGCTGGATCATCGTCACGCAGGTGTTGATGGCGACGACGCTGATGTCGACCGTGCTGCTCGATCTGCCCGCGCAGCTGGCGTTGTTCACGCTCATTCTGCTGGTGCACAACACCTTCGGCGCGATGCAGGACGTGGCCATCGACGCGCTGGCATGCAACACGCTAGCCGAGGACGAACGCGGCCTGGCCAACGGGCTGATGTTCGCGGGGGCCTCGATCGGGCAGGCCGTGGGCGGCAGCGGCGTGCTGTTCATTTCCGCGTACACGGGCTTTCAGCCGACCTTCTTCTTCGTCGCCGCGCGCCATCCTGGCCGTGACGCTGTTCGTCGTGCTGCCGATGCGCGAGTCGGCGACCGCACCGCGCGCCGTCCTGCAAGGCGTCTCGCGCCTGCGCGCCGCGGGGCGCGAGATGCGCGAGTTCGCCGTCGAATCGTTCCGGTCGTTCCTCGGCACGCGCGGCGCGTTTCTCGGCCTGGCCTTCGCGCTGTTGCCGTCGGGCGCGATGTGCCTGGGCCTGGCTCTGCAGTCGAACCTGGCGGTCGAACTCGGGCTGAACGACGACCAGGTCGCCTGGCTGAACCTTTGGTCATCGGTGATTTCCGCCGGCTTCATGGTCGCGGGCGGCATGCTGTCGGACCGCTGGGGTCGCCGCCGCACGTTGGCGGTCTACATCGCATTGATGAGCCTGCCGGTGCTGTACCTGATGAGGGTGCTTGCAGCAGCACGGCTGGATCATGCCGGTCAGCCAGCATGACCCGGGCCGCGCTGTCCCGGCGGCGGCACTGGTGAGCGCGTTGTGGATCGCCACGCTGGCCTATGCGGTGGCGCAGGGCTTGATGTACGGCACACGCTCGGCGATCTTCATGGACGTCACTAACCCGCGGGTGGCGGCCACGCAGTTCACCGCGTACATGGCGCTGCTCAACCTGAACATCGCCTATTCGGCCACCTGGCAAGGGATTGCGATCGAGGCGCTTGGCTATCCGCAGACGATGCTGATCGATGCCGTGCTGGGGCTGGCTTGCCTGGCTTTGCTGCCGTGGATGAAGAGCGTGCGCGGCAACGAGCCCGACGGCGGCGCCGCGGCGCGCGCCCGCGTGACCGCCGTGCTGCTCGGCCTGGGCTGCCTGGCGTGGTTGCCCTATCGCCTGAACCAGGCCGCACTCGGCGCGGCAGGCCCGATCTTCGAGACCGTATTCACGGTGGTCTTCGTCGCCTCGGCGCTGTTCCTGCTGGCCGGCGCCGTGGTGCTGAGCGGTTCGGCCCGCACCTTGACCCGCGCAGGCGCCTGGCTCGCGCCGTTGCTGCTGCTGATGTTCACCAGGCGCTGGGTCGATGCGATTGCGGGGTGGCTGGGTTATGCCGGCCGGCCCAACGCGTTCACCGATGTGGCGGAGTTGGTGCTGCGCGTGGTGCCGATGGCCGGCGGCGCGCTGCTGCTCGTGCTGGCGACGCTGGCCTGGCGAGAACTGCAGCCGCGGCCCACGTAAACGGGCGCTCAGTGCCCGTCACGATCGGGCCAAGGCGCCATCAGCGCCAGCCACAGCAGCTTGTCGAACTCGGGCGCGAAGCGCTCGATGATGGCCTCGGGGTCGGGGCACATGCGGGCGTCGGTGATCAAGCCGAACTGCACCCCGCCGGCATAGGAAAGAATCGACACGCCCATGCCGATGTCGCCCGATTGCGGGACCCAGAACATCACCTGCCTGACGCGGCGGCCGCACAGCGTCATCGGCTGCCTGGGGCCGGGCACGTTGGTCATCACCGCGGTGGCCTTCTTCGCGAACAGGTCGGTGATTGCCGCCTGCACCGGCTTGACCACCAGCCCCGACAGCGCCAGTATGCCGAAGGCCAACAGCGGCTGGTAGCTGCCCTTCAGCGCGGCCATGCCCGCTCGAACCTCGACCAGACGCTCGATCGGATTGGCAATGCCGATCGGCAACACCAGCGGCACCAGGCCGAAGTGATTGCCCAGCTTGTAGGCCTGATCGAGCGGCCGCAGGTTGACCGGCACCATGGCGCGGATGTGCTTGCCCGCCGGGTCGTCGCCCTTGTCGCGCAGATAGTCGCCGATGGCGCCGGCCACGCACGACAGCAGCACGTCGTTGATCGAGGCTTCGAGCACCTTGCCCACGGCCTTGACGGCATCGAGTGCCATCGGCTCGCCCCACGCGACGCGCTTGCCCGGCGTGGCGCGGCCCTTGAGCCGGGTCGGCGAATCGTCGTCCATCAAGGCCAGCGCGGCCACGTCGCTCGCGAGTTGCAGCCCCATGCGCGCCACTTCGCGCGAGCCGGCCATCGGCGCACCGGGCTGCGCCAGAGCCTCGATTCCCTTGCCGACCCCCTGTCCGGTCATCGCGATGGCCTTGCGCGCCAGGTCGGCCATGGGCGTGATGACGCTGTCGGCGAGCCAATCGCCTTCGTCGGTGGGGTCTGCCTCGCGCGGAGTGGGACGCGGCGGCGCCTTGCCGCCATCGGCCATCGACAGCACGACCGACGTCAGCGCGATGCCGTCGCCGATGCAATGGTGGAAGCGGCAGATGAGCGCACTGCCCTGGCCGTCGAGGTTCTCGACCAGCTCGAATTGCCACAGCGGGCGCGCCGGGTCGAGCGGCGTCGCGGCCAGGTGCGCGACATGCCGCTTCAAGGCCGCGAGCGGTTTCTCGCCCGCCCTCGGGCGCAGCGGCGAGCGCAGCACATGGTGGTTGATGTGAAACGCCGCATCGGCGACCCAACTCGCGCCGGCGGCGTCTTCGACCACCTTCTGCCGAAAGCGCGGGTAGGCCAGCAGGCTCGCCTCGATGCGCTGGCGCAAATCGGTCAGCGTCAGGCGCGGCTCGATCAGCCAGACACCGACGATCATCATCAGGTTGGCGGCGGTGTCCATGCGCAGCCAGGCGGTGTCGACCCGCGACATGCGTTCGGTGCGGGCGGCGGCGGTCATCGAGGCATCCTGTGCGCGGCGGGTGTCATCGGTCGGGCATGGCTCGCTAAGATGCGTGCCACCGACCCGAATCTAACCCGAAAGGAGTCCCCCATGGCCGACCTCAAAGCCGCATTCGACAAGGCCGTCGCCGACAGCAAGAGTCTGCCCGAGAAGCCCGACACTGCGACCCTGCTTCAGCTCTACGCGCTGTACAAGCAGGCCAGCAGCGGCGACGTCGACGGCAAGCGCCCGGGATTCACCGACATGATCGGCCGCGCCAAGTGGGACGCCTGGAACGAGATCAAGGGCAAGGATCCGAAAGCGGCGATGCAGGAATACGTGGATCTGATCGAGTCGATGAAGTAGGCCCCGCGCCGCAGTCGCCCGGCGTCGCCCTGCGCCGGCGGCGGCGTGACGCCGCATCGCCTCACTTCTTGCGCGCCGCCTTCTTCGCTGCTGGCTTGGCGTTCTCGGCCAGCAGTTGATCGAGGTTCTTCAAGATCTCCGATTCGATCGTCCTGGCGAACGCGCCGAGCAGAAAGCCGAGCTTGGCCTTCAGGTCGAAGTGGTCGGCGGCGACGATCAGCTGGCCGGTGACGCCCGAGCGCGTGAACTGCACGGAGTCGCTGGCGTGGCCTTCGATCACGGTGCATTCCATGTCGAATTCCTGTTCGACCTGCTCGGCCCATTGCCACGCCACCTTGCGCGCCTTGGCCAGCCCGAGTGCGTGCTTGCGGTGGATATTGATGTCGGCCACGGGTTGCGCTCCTGGATATGTTAGATGGCAAGCAGTGTGGCGTGCCGCTCGGCCTTGGGCAAGCCGGCCAGGTGCCGGACCGCGGCGTAAAAGCGCGCGAAGTCGCGGCCTTCCCGCTCGAACAGGCGTTCGAACTGCGGTACCCATTCGTTGTAGGCGGCGAGCACGCCCAAGGACGCGTTGTTGGCCCGCGCGAACCAGCCGTCGTAGCCGGCAAAGCCGCTCCAGCGCGTGGCCTTGAGGGTGGCGTATTCGGCGCGCAACTCGGCCATCAGGGCGGCCTTGCCGGTGCGCTTTTCGGCCTCGCCGGCGGTGCTGCGGTACAGCGCATCGAGCCGTGCGCGGTAGCGGCCCGTGAGTTCGCGAAATTCGTTGCGCCGTCCGTCAAAGCTTGCATATTCGGCGCGCGCGGAAGCGTCGGCGTGCGCGGCAAGCCAGCGCGCGCCGCCGATACGCTCGACCGCGGTCGCAAACGATTCGTTGAAGGTGGTGTCGTCGTCGGCATAGACCACCTGGTGCGACAACTCGTGGAAGATCAGCCGCGCCAGTTCGCCTTCGGGCCAGCGGATGAAGGTATTGAGCAGCGGGTCGCCGCCGAGCCCAGTCGAGCCAGCCCAGCGTCGAGTACGCCGGCACGCCGTAGACGGCGACTTCCAGGCCACCGGCGCGCAAGGCCGTGGCCTCGCGCCTCGGCGGCCGCCTGGTCGTAGTAGCCGCGATAGCCCACGCAGCCGACGACCGGGAAGCACCAGGTCTGCAGCGTCAGAGACAGCTCGGGTGCGGCGACGACGTTCCATACCGCGACCGGACGGTTGAGGTCGGCATAGCGGCGGTAACTGCGGTTGTCGGGCAGCGCCAGTTCGGTCACGGCAAATGCACGGATGCGCTGGCTCAGCGCCAGCCGCTCGCGCAACTCGGGCGTCGTGGTGGCGTCGGCGGTCCAGTCGTCGACCGGCCTGGCGCGAGCCACCAGATCGAGGTGGCCGCCGATCGACTGCCCGTAGTAGCCCAGGCTGCTGCAGCCGCTGCCCAGGCAGGCGGCCGCGAGCAGCGCCGCCAGCGACGCCGTGCTGATGCCCGTCGCGACCATCCAGCGCTTCACGCCACGCCCGTCACCCGAGCGCCTCGACTTGCACCAGGCAGTCGTAGAACGTCGGTGCGCGGCCGATGTCGGTCAGGCGCTGGCTGGTGAGCTGGTTGACGTTGGTACCGGCAAGGCCGAACTTGCGCCACCAGACACCCAGGCCGTTGACCACGCCCGGCCGTGCACGCGCGCTGACACTCGCAGCTGGCAGACGGTATTCGCCGCGGTCGTTGAACACGCGCACCGTCTGCGCCGCTGGTCGAGGCCGCGCGCCGCGGCGTCGGCGGGGTGGATTTCCAGCAGCGGCTCGCCTTCGATGCTGCGCAGGCTCCGCACGTTGACGAAGGTGGAGTTGAGGAAATTGCGCGCCGGCGGCGAGATCATGGCCAGCGGATAGCGCGCCGCCAGCTCGGGCGTCGAGGCGGCGCACTCGTAGTTCGGCACATGGTCGGGAGGACCCAGGCCCGGCACGTCGACCTGCGCGCGGCCGTTGGCGGTCGGAAAGCCGCCATCGACGAACGGCGCGTCGGGCACCGGCAGGGCGGCCCAGCCGTGCTCGCGCAAGCGCCTCGAAGCTCGTTCCCAGGCGGTCGTAGTCCAGTGCCTGGCGCGCCAGGGCCTCGTCGTCGTCGCCAAAGCACGCCTCGGCAAACCCCATGCGCGCCGCCAGCTCGCGAAAAACCTGCGTGTTCGGCTTGGCTTGGCCGAGCGGCGCAATCGCCGGCTCGTTGAACAGCACGTCGGTGTGGCCGTAGGTGGTGTGCACGTCGAGGTGCTCGAGCTGCGTGGTGGCCGGCAGTACGTAGTCGGCATGGTCGGCGGTGTCGGTCAGGAAGTGCTCGAGCACGACGGTAAACAGGTCTTCGCGAGCGAAGCCGGCGGTGACCTTTTTCGATTCCGGGGCCACCGCCACCGGGTTGCTGTTGTAGACGATCAGGGCCTCGATCCGCGGGCCGAAGGCAGCCGACGACGGGCGCAGCAGGTCGTCGCCGATGGTGCTCATGTTGATGGTGCGCGGCTTGCGCCCGGCCAGCAGGTCGGCGCGCTCGTAGGCCGGGTTCCTGAACGGCGCGAACCACCCCGAGCTCGACAGCAACAGGCCGCCGCCGCGCTGGCGCCAGGCCCCGGTCAGGCCGGCAGCAGCGCGATCAGCCGGGCGGCACTGCCGCCGCCATGCACGCGCTGCATGCCGTAGTTCAGGCGGATCGCCGCCGGCCGGATGCTGGCCAAGTCGCGGGCCAGGCCGCGCATCTCGTCGGCCGTGACGCCGCACGCCGCCGCGGCGCGCTCGGGCGGCCATTGCAGCGCGCGCTCGCGCAAGGCGGCAAAGCCGTCGACATGGCGTTCGATGTAGTCGTGGTCGAGCCAGTCGTCGACGATCAGCTCGTGCATCAGCGCCGAGCGCGAGCGCACCGTCGGTGCCGGGCAGCAGTGCGATGTGCTGGTGGCATTTGTCGGCGGTCTCGGTGCGCCGCGGGTCGATGCACACCAGCCGGGCGCCGTCGCGCTTGGCCTGCTTGGGCCAGGCTCCAGAAGTGCAGGTTGCTGGCGATCGAGTTGCTGCCCCAGATCACGATCAGCCGGCTTGCGCCGAAGTGCCGCATGTGCATGCCGACCTTGGCGCCGTAGGTGGCGATCAAGGCGTCGCCGCCGGCCATCGAGCAGATCGTGCGGTCGAGCAGCGAAGCGCCGAGCTTGTTGAAGAAGCGCGCCGCCATGCCCTCGCCCTGCACCAGCCCCATGGTGCCGGCGTAGCTGTAGGGCACGATCGCCTGGGGGTCGCGTACCGCGATGGCCTGCAGACGCGCGGCGATGTCGGTCAGCGCCTCGTCCCAGCTCACCGCGACGAACTGGCCGCTGCCCTTGGCGCCGATGCGCCGCAGCGGTTGCAGCACGCGCTCGTCGTGGTAGCTGCGCTCGGCGTAGCGCGAAACCTTGGTGCACAACACCCCTTGCGTCGTGGGGTGGTCGGGCGCGCCCTGGATACGCACGACGCGGCCACCCTCGACGGTGACGTGCATGGCACAGGTATCGGGGCAGTCGTGCGGGCAGGCGGCGTGGACGGTACGGGACATGGCGGCGCTCATGGGTCAAATATCGCACGGCCGGGTGTTTCACCCGACTGCAAGTGCTGGCAACGCGACGGATTGATTGTTACCCTCGCGCACCGCAACGAGCCTGTGATGCTGGAGACCCGGATGAATTTTTCGTCGAGCCCCATGATGCACCGCACCCTCTTTGGCATGGGGCTGTTTTGCGCGTCGATCCTGCCCGCGGCCGCCGAGACTGGCGTCACCGACAAGACCATCCTCATCGGCCAGAACATCACCTTGCAGGGCGGCAAGAACGACTACGGCGTGGCGGCCCAGCAAGGCGCGAGGCTCTACATCGACCAAGTCAATGCCGCCGGCGGCGTGCATGGCCGCAAGCTGGTGTTGCGCACCCTGGACGACGACAACAAGGCCGGCAGCGCGCAGGCCAATGCGCGTACGCTGGTCAGCGACGGCGCCTTCCTGCTCTTTGGCTCGATCGAGGGCGGCCCGTCGATGGAGATCGTCAAGGTGGCTCACGACACGGGTGTGCCCTTCTTCGGCCCGATGGCCGGCTCGCCGGGCCTGCGGCGGCCGTACGAGCCGATGGTGTTCCCGGTGCGCGCCGAGCACCGCGAAGAATTCCGCGCCCTGATGTCCTGGGGCAAGAACGTCGGCCTGAAGACCATCGGCTTCTTCCATTCGGATTCGGACACCGGCCGCGAACACCTGCAGAACGTCAACCTGCTGGCCAAGGAACTCGGGATGCAGGTGGTGATGCCGATGCCCTTCAAGTCGGATCTGAGCGATGCGCAGATCGACGCGATGGTGCAGGCAATCGCACAGACCAAGCCCGATCTCGTCTTCAATCACGGCTCGGTCGGCCTGTACGGCAAGCTCATCTCCAAGGCCAAGCTGGCCGGCCTGAAGACCAATTTCATGGCCGTGAATTCGGGTTCGTCACAGCTGGCCAAGAGCCTGGGGCCGCTCGGCGGCGGCATGCTGTTCTCGCAGGTCGTGCCCAGCCCCTGGGAGCGCAAGCGCGAACTGACCCGCGAATACCAGGACGCGGCCCGGCGCGCCGACGCCAACGCCGAGTTCACCTACGGCGGCATGGAAGGCTTCATGACCGCCAAGGCCCTCGTGCTGGCACTGCGCGCGGCCGGACGCGACCTCAGCCGTGCCGGCTTCGTGCGCGCGCTGGAAGGCGCGCAGTTCGACCTTGGCGGCGTGCATGCCCGCTACCGCGGCGGCGACCACGAAGGCTCACGCTTCGTCGACTTGTCGATGGTCGCGCGCGACGGCCGCTTCCTGCATTGACAGCGGCGCCGCCGGCGAGGTACTTTTTCACAGCGGCCGGTGCACCGTACCGGGTGCGGCGGCGCCACCTGCGCACGCAGCCGCTAGGCTAGGGTATTCAAGCTGCCGCGCTCGAGGCCATCACCGTGCATCGCCGATCCCTGCTCACCCACCTGACCGCCGGCGCCGCGTCGCTGGCGCTGCCGGCCCTGGCACAAACGGATCGCCGCATCCTGCTCGGCCAGTCGGCCCCGTTGACCGGTCCGGCCGCACAACTGGGCATCCAGTTCCAGCAGGGCGCGAGGTTGGCATTCAACATGGCCAACGCCCGCGGCGGCGTCAACGGCCGCAGCGTCGAGTTGCGCACGCTGGACGACGGCTACGAACCGGCGCGCTGCCAGGCCAATACGCAAACCCTGCTCGGCGAAGACGCACTCGCGCTGTTCGGCTACATCGGTACCCCGACCAGCCTGGCCGCGCTGCCGCTGGCCACTGCAGCCAAGATCCCGTTCATTGCGCCATTCACCGGCGCGCAGGCGCTGCGCGAGCCGTTCAACCGCGTCGCCTTTCACGTGCGGGCCTCGTATTACGACGAGACGGCACGCATCGTCAACCAGGTGACGCAAGTCGGCATGAAGCGGGTGGCGGTATTTCACCAGAACGACAGCTACGGCCAGGCCGGGCTCGACGGTGTCAATCGCGCGCTCAAGGCACTCCAACTCGAGGTGCTTGCCACCGCGACGGTCGAGCGCAATTCGGTCGACGTCGCCGCGGCGGTGGCCGGCATATTGAAAAGCAAGCCCGAGGCGGTCGTGCAGGTCAGCGCCTACAAGAGCTGTGCCGCCTTCGTGCGTGCAGCCCGTGCCGCGGGTTACGCCGGCCAGTTCTACAACGTGTCGTTCGTCGGCACCCAGGCCCTGGCCGACGAGCTGGGCGCCGAAGCGCGCGGCGTGGTCGTCAGCCAGGTGATGCCCTACCCATTCGCGCCGCTGATCGCGCTGACCAACGAGTTCATCGCTGCGGCCAATGCCGCGCAACCCAAGGTCGCGCTCAACTACAGCACGATCGAGGGCTTCATTGCCGCACGCGTTGCCCTCGAGGGGCTGCGCCGCGCCGGCGCGACGCTCACGCCCGAGAGCCTGATCTCGGGCCTGGAGGCGATGCAGAACTTCAACACCGGCGGCTTCTTCGTCGACTTCAGCCCGCGCAAGCATGTCGGCTCGAGCTACGTCGACCTGACCATCCTCGACGGCAACGGCCACGTCAGGCGCTGACGCCGGCGCGGGTGCATCGGCCACGGCAGAGGCCGCATCGCGCGCGGCGCGGCCCAGTGGGGCGGCGTAAACTGCCGCGCTCTGCCCACCTGCGAGCCGTGCCATGCAGTTGATCGAATCCATCCTTGCCGATGCAGCGGCGATCGCCACGCTGCGGCGCGACATCCACGCCCACCCCGAACTGTGTTTCGAGGAGCAGCGAACCAGCGACCTGATCGCCAAGACGCTCGGCGAGTGGGGCATTCCGGTGCATCGCGGGCTGGGCACCACCGGCGTGGTCGGCATCGTCAAGGGCGGCAGCAGCGAGCGCGCCGTCGGGCTGCGGGCCGACATCGACGCGCTGCCGATGACCGAACGCAACCGCTTCCCCCATGCCAGCACCTATGCCGGCAAGATGCACGCCTGCGGCCACGACGGTCACACCGCAATGCTGTTGGCCGCGGCCAAGCACCTGGCGCAGCGGCGCAACTTCGATGGCACCGTCTACCTGGTGTTCCAGCCGGCCGAAGAGGGCGGCGGCGGCGCCCGCGAAATGATCAAGGACGGCCTGTTCGAGAAGTTTCCGATGCAGGCGATCTTCGGCGCCCACAACTGGCCCGGCATGGCCGTCGGGCAGTTCGCGGTGAAGACGGGGCCCTGCTTCGCCTCGAGCAACGAGTTCAAGATCACCATTCGCGGCAAGGGTGCACATGGCGCGATGCCGCACCTGGGGCTCGACCCGGTGCCGGTGGCCTGTCAGATGGTGCAGGCCTTCCAGACCATCATCACGCGCAACAAGCGGCCGATCGACGCGGGCGTCATTTCGGTGACGATGATCCACGCCGGCGAAGCGACCAACGTGGTGCCCGAGAGTTGCGAGTTGCAGGGCACGGTGCGCACCTTCACGCTCGACGTGCTCGACATGATCGAGACGCGCATGAAGGAAGTCGCCGAACACACCTGCGCGGCCTTCGGCGCGAGTTGCGAATTCGAGTTCGTGCGCAACTACCCGCCGACCATCAACCACGACCGCGAGACGGCGTTCTTCGCAGCGCGTTGCCACCGAGGTGGTCGGCGCGGCCAACGTGCAGGCGTTCGAGCCGACGATGGGCGCAGAGGACTTCAGCTATTTCCTGCTCGAGAAGCCGGGCTGCTACTTCCTGATCGGCAATGGCGACGGCAGCCACCGCGTGGGCGGCCATGGCATGGGACCGTGCATGCTGCACAACCCGAGCTATGACTTCAATGACGACCTGATCCCGCTGGGTGCGACGATGTGGGTACGGCTCGCGCAGGCCTGGCTGGCACAGCCGGCGGCTTGACGATGAGCACCGCCGACTGCTTCGCGCCGACCTATGCCCAGGCCCGCGTCAAGTTCCTTGCGGCCGCTGAGACGGCGGGCCTGCACGTCAGCAGCCAACCCCACCCGATGCTCGGCCGCGACGGCGAGGCGCTGGCGATGGACGTGGCGTACGAGGGCCCGCGCAACGCCGCGTCGCTGCTGCTGCTGAGCAGCGCGTGCCACGGCGTCGAGGGGTTCTGTGGCTCGGGCGTGCAGGTGGCGCTGCTGCGTGACGCGGCCTGGCATGCGCTGCTGCGCGAGCGTGACGTGGCGGTGCTGTACGTCCACGCGCTCAATCCGTACGGATTTTCCTGGCTGCGCCGGGTGACGCACGAAGGCGTCGACCTGAATCGCAACTTTCATGATTTTTCGCAGCCCCTGCCGGTCAACCCCGGCTACGACGTGCTGGCACACCTGCTGGTACCCGAACAGTGGCCGCCGAGCGCTGCGGCGCAGGCAGCGATGCAGGGCCACATTGCACAACATGGCATGCGCGCCACGCAGACCGCCATCAGCAGCGGCCAGTACAGCCACCCGCTGGGGCTGTTCTACGGTGGCGTCAACCCGACCTGGAGCAATGTCACGCTGCGCCATGTGCTGCGCGAGCACGCACAGCGCTGCCGGCGCCTGGGCTGGATCGACCTGCACACCGGCCTGGGTCCCAACGGCCACGGCGAGCGCATCTTCGCCTGCCGCGACGATGCCACGGCGCTGGCCCGCGCCCGCGCCTGGTGGGGCCCCGAGGTGACCTCGATCTACGACGGCAGCTCGACCTCGGCACTGCTGCGCGGCCTGATGTGGCTGGCTGCCTACGAGGAATGCGCGCAGGCCGAGTACACCGGCATCGCGCTCGAGTACGGCACCGTGCCGCTGCTGGAAATCATCGACGCGCTGCGCGGCGACCATTGGCTCGAATGCCACCCCGAGGCCGACGCGGCGAAGGGTGCAGCGATCAAGCAGCGCGTGCGCGATGCGTTCTATACCGACACCGACGACTGGAAACAGCGCATCGTCGAGCAGGCGCTCGAAGCCTCGCGGCAGGCCGTGCACGGGCTGTCAGGCTGACGGGCTGGTCACAGCCAGCCGCCGTCGCGCAGCGCGGCTTCGCACTGCGCGGCGCTCTCGAACAACAAGGCCTGCCAGCCGAGCATGCGCGCCGCGTCGACATTGGCCTGCATGTCGTCGATGAACAGGGTTTGTTCGAGGTCGAGCGCAAGCAACTGCCGGGCGTGGTCGAAGATCGCGCGCTCGGGCTTCATCAGCCCGACCCGGCCCGAAAAGACACGGGCCTCGAACCAGCCGAAGAATGCGTGCCGGGCTTCGAGGTGTGCGGCGTGCGGCCGCGGCATGTTCGACAACAGGGCCAGCCGGTGCCCGGCCGCGCGCACGCGCCCGAGCAGGGCTACGCTGGCCGGCATCGGTTCGAGATGTTCGGGGATGTCGGCGAGCAGCGCGCGCACCTGCGGCGCCGGGTAGCCGGTGCGCCCGGCGATGCGCTCGGCCAGGGCATCGGGTTCGACGCGGCCAAGGTCGAACTGCGCCCAGTCGGCGTCGCGGTCGGCGGTGTCGAATATCGCAGCCGCCACCGCACCGGCCGTGGCCTCGTCATGGGCGAACGCGGGGAGCGCGCGGCGCACGAGTTGCCGCGGCTGCCAGCGAATGATCACGCCGCCGGCGTCGAACACCAGCGTGCGCCGTGTCATGCACGCAGGCGGTGCAGGAGCCAGGCCGTCGAGCCGTCGAGGCCGCTGGCGTCGCCCGAATTCAGCCGCGGCAGCAAGTCGCTGGCACAGCGCCTTGCCGAGCTCGACGCCCCACTGGTCGAAGCTGTTGATGCCCCACAGCGCGCCGCTGGTGAACACGCGGTGCTCGTACAGCGCGATCAGCGCGCCGAGCGAGCGCGGCGTCAGCTGCTCGAGCACGAAGCGTCGTGCTCGGCCGGTTGCCGGGGAAGGTGCGGTGCGGGCCAGCGTCAGCGCGTCGAGCGCCTTCGACGGCCGTCGGCGCCGTTTCGGCCAGCGCCTGCGCCGTGCGTCTTGCCCAGCATCAGCGCCTGGCTTGCGCCAGGCCGTTGGCGAGCAGCTTGCGGTGCTGGTCGGCCAGCGCGTGGGCTCGGCGTCTTGACGAGCGATGAACTCGACCGGGATCACGTCGGTGCCCTGGTGCAGCATCTGGAAGTAGGCGTGCTGGCCGTTGGTGCCCGGCTCGCCCCAGACGACCGGGCTGGTGCGCGAACGGCAGCGGCTCGCCGTCCAGGTCGACGCGCTTGCCGTTGCTCTCCATCTCGAGCTGCTGCAGGTAGGCCGGCAGGCGCTTCAGCGCCCTGGTGGTAGGGCGCGACGCAGCGGCTGGTGAAGCCGTGGAAGTTGCGGTACCAGACGTCGAGCAGGCCGAGCAGCACCGGCAGGTTGCGCTCGCAGCGGCGCGCTGCGCGAAGTGCTCGGTCCATCGCATGCGCGCCGGCCAGCAGCGCGCGGAAGTGTGTCGGCGCCGATGGCCAGCGCGATCGGCAGGCCGATCGCCGACCACAGCGAGTAGCGCCCGCCGACCCAGTCCCAGAAGCCGAAGGTGGTGCTGATGCCGAACGCGGCCGCGGCCTCGACGTTGGTCGTGGTCGCGACGAAGTGCTTCGCGATGTCGCGTGCCGCCGTTCGGCGCCAGGAACCAGGCCTTCGCGGCCTGCGCGTTGGCCATCGTCTCCTGCGTCGTGAAGGTCTTGCTGGCGATGATGAACAGCGTCTCGGCGGGCTTGCAGCTCTGCGCAGCACCGGCGTGATGTCGTGGCCGTCGACGTTGGAGACGAAGTGCAGCGTCAGGCCCGGATGCGCGAAGGCGTCGAGCGCCGGCACCACCATCTGCGGCCCGAGGTCGCTGCCGCCGATGCCGATGTTGACGACGTGCCGGATGCCGCTGCGCCGTCGTGTCGCGCACCGTCTCGGCGTAGGCGAGCATCGCGTCGAGCACGCCGTGCACCTCGTCGCTGAACGGCGCCTGCGCCGCGCGGCGCGCGCAGCGCGGTGTGCAGCACCGCGCGGCCTTCGGTGGTGTTGATCGGCGTCGCCGGCGAACATCGCGTCGCGGTGCGCCTCGACGCCGCATTCGCGCGCCAGCTCGAGCAGGAAGCTGCAGCGTCGCGGCGTCGAGCAGGTTCTTCGACAGGTCGGCAAAGACCTCGGGCGCCTCGAACGACAGCGCTGCGAAGCGACCGGCGTCGCGCGCGAAGGCCTCGCGCAGGTCGAAGCTCGCGGCCGTGCGCCTCGAAGTGGCCTGCAGCGCGGCCCAGGCCACGGTCTCGTCGCAGCGAGGACATGTTCACCTGTCGGGCCTCGATCATCTGGTCGAGCTTGGCCGCGTCGGCGGCGAAGGCGCGAATGCCTTCGGCGAGCTTCTCGGTCGCCATCGCGTCGTCGTTGAGCGCGAAGCGGAAGCTCGCTTCGTTGTAGCTCAGCGGCATGCATGGTCGGCGCGGCGTGCGGCTTCGGGGTCGAGCGCGCGCGGCAGCGGCGCGTTCGCTGGCCTGCAGCTGCGCCAGCAGCTCGGGGCTGATGGTCAGCAGATCGCAGCCGGCCAGCGCCTCGATCTGGCCGACGTTGCGGAAGCTCGCGCCCATCACCTCGGTGCTCGATGCCGAGCTGCTTGTAGTAGGTGTAGATCTGGCGTCACCGACTGCACGCCCGGATCGTTGGCGCCGGCATTGGCGGCTTCGTCCCAGGCCGCGCCGGCCGCCTTCTTGTACCAGTCGTAGATGCGGCCGACGAAGGGCGAGATCAGCTGCACGCCGGCCTCGCCGCAGGCCACCGCCTGGCAGAACGCAGAACAGCAGCGTCAGGTTGCAGTGGATGCCCTCGTGCTCGAGCGCCGGCGGCCTGGATGCCTTCCCAGGTCGCGGCGATCTTGATCAGCACGCGCTCGCGACCGACGCCGGCGCGCTCGTACAGCTCGATCAGGCGGTGGGCGCGGGCGATGCTGGCCGCGGTGTCGAAGCTCAGCCGCGCATCGACCTCGGTCGAGACGCGGCCCGGGAACGATCTTCAGGATCTCCAGACCGAAGCGCACCAGCACTTCGTCGACGATCGCGATCGAGCGGACGGTCGCCTCTGTGCGCAGCTCACCGCCTCGGCCAGCAACGGCGCGTACTCGGGCTGCTGCACGGCCTTCAGGATCAGCGACGGGTTGGTGGTCGCGTCGCGCGGTGCGAACTGCGCCAGTTGCTTGAAGTCGCCGGTGTCGGCAACCACGGTGGTGTACAGTTTGAGCTGGTCGAGCTGGTTCATGGGCGGAAGGGCGTTGCCACGCTGTGTGCAGCCCCGATTAGAACGCTTGCCGGGACCGGCAATGCAACACCGCGTTGACCTGTGGAAGAAACTCCTGCATGATCTGTGACGTAACTAAATTACACGCCCGCTGCTGGCCCGAAACATGTCTTTCGACCTCGTTTTCTTCGGCGGCACCGGCGACCTGACCTGGCGCAAGCTGATGCCGGCCCTGTTCCAGGCCTGTCGCCACGGCAAGCTGCCCGAGGGCGGGCGCATTCTGGCCGTGGCACGCGACGAGCGCAGCGACGACGAGTACCGCGCCCTGATCCGCGAGCGCTTCGGCAACGTCGAAAGCGCCAAGCGGCCGAGCCGACGACGAGTTCACGCGCTTTGCCGCGCTGCTGCACTACCGGCGCATGGACCTGTCCTTGCCCGAGCACTACGCCGGCCTGAGGCGCTGGGTCGACGAGCGCGGCGCCGACACCGTGGTGCTGTTCCTGGCCACCAGCCCGCACCTGTTCCCGCAGATCTGCGAGCAGCTCGGCGCCGTCGGGCTGAACGGCGCCGAACGTGCGCGTGGTGCTGGAAAAGCCGCTCGGCCATGACCTGGCCAGCGCACAGCGAGATCAACCGCGTGGTGCGCTGCGTCGTTCAGCGAAGACCAGGCCTTGCGCATCGACCACTACCTGGGCAAGCCGGCGGTGCAGAACCTGATGGCGCTGCGCTTCGGCAACGCCTTGTTCGAGCCGCTGTGGCGTCGCGAGAGCATCGCCAACATCCAGATCACGATCGCCGAGAGCCTGGGCGTGGGCACGCGCGGCGACTTCTACGACCGCACCGGCGCGCTGCGCGACATGGTGCAGAACCATGCGCTGCAGTTGCTGACGATGATCGCGATGGAGCCGCCGTCAACGCAACGACGCCGACGCGATCCGCGACGAGAAGCTCAAGGTGCTGCGCTCGCTGAAGCCCTTCACGGCCGACAGCGTGGGGCGCGACGTGGTGCGCGGCCAGTACCGCGCCGGCACCGTCGACGGCAAGCCGGTGCCGGGCTACCTCGACGAAGTCAAGGTGCCGCCGGACAGCCACTGCGAGACCTTCGTCGCGCTGCGCACCGAGGTGCAGAACTGGCGCTGGGCCGGCGTGCCGTTCTACCTGCGCACCGGCAAGCGGCTGGCGGCGCGCGATGCGCAGATCGTCGTCAACTTCCGGCCGGCGCCGCACCCGATCTTCCCCGGCACCAACGCGCGCCAACAAGCTGGTCATCAAGCTGCAGCCCGAAGACGGCCTGGAGTTGCACCTGCTGGCCGCCAAGGGCGGCGCAGCGCGTCGAGCCAGCACGAGCAGCTGTCGCCGGTGTCCCTCGACCTCGACTTCGACAAGGCCTTTGCTGAGCGAGCGTGTCGGCGCCTACGAACGGCTGCTGCTCGACGCGATCGCCGGGCGCCTGAACCTGTTCGTGCGCAGCGACGAGCAGGAGCAGGCCTGGCGCTGGGTCGAGCCGATCCTCGAGGCCTGGCGCAACGACGCCACCGGCCCGCGGCCCTACGCTGCCGGCACCTGGGGGCCAGCCGCGGCGAGCGCGCTGGTCGCGCGCGACGGCTTCGCCTGGGCCGAGGAAGAATAAAGGCGATGCTCGACCGCATCCAGGCCTCGATGCCGGCCTTGCCGCCGGCCGAGCAGCGCGTCGCCAAGCTGGTGCTGGCCGACCCGCGCAGCTTCGCCAGCCTGCCGGTGAGCGAGCTGGCCGAGCGCTCGCAGGTGAGCAAGCCGACCGTGGTGCGCTTTTGCCGCAGCGTCGGCTACGACGGCCTGACCGACTTCAAGCTCAAGCTGGCCGGCAGCGTCAACGAGGGCGTGCCGTTCGTGCACCGCGCGGTCGACGAGGACGACAAGACCGGCGACATCGTGGTCAAGGTCATCGACAACGCGGTCAGCGCGCTGCTGAAGTACCGCAACGACGCCGCCAGCCATGCCGTCGAGCGCGCCATCGTCGCGCTGGCCGCCGCTGCCGCAACGGCCGGCGCATCGAGTTCTACGGCGTCGGCAACTCGGGCATCGTGGCGCAGGACGCGCAGCACAAGTTCTTTCGCCTCGGCGTGACGGCCAGCGCCGTCAGCGACGGCCACGTGCAGGTGATGAGCGCGACGATGCTGCAGCCCGGCGACTGCGCGGTCATCATCTCCAACTCGGGCCGCAGCCGCGACCTGCTCGACGCGGCCGAGATCGCGCGCGCAAAGGGCGCCACCACGATCGTCATCACCGCCAGCGGCTCGCCGCTGGCGCACGCGTCGAGCGGCCCACAGCATATGCTGCTCGCCGCCGACCACCCGGAAGACTACGACCGCTACAGCCCGATGGTGTCGCGCCTGCTGCACCTGGTGATCATCGACATCCTGACCACCGGCGTGGCGCTGCGCTCGGCGCCGCGCTGCGGCCGATGCTGCCCGAGATCAAGAGGAACCTGCGCGCCAAGCGCTACGGCAAGGGCGAGTGATACGGATGCGGATTCAAGCGCGGCAGCCCGCTGCAGGCGGAATTGCGTTTGGCGGCACAAGAATCCAGTTCGGGCTTGGCTTGTCGAGGGCCTTCGACAAGCTCAGGGCGAACTGAAATTGGATGAGCCCGGATCTGATTGTGATCTTGACGCTGAAGCTGCCGCGGGCACGAACCCAAGCAGACCCTCGACACCGTACAGGCCTGACAACTCGACCATCGCGGCAGGCGCGGCGCGCACGCTGAATGCGCGCCCGGCGGCCTGCGCCAGCCGCCGCGCCTCGAGCAGCACGGCGATGGCGGCGGTATCGAACCCGCGCAGTGCCGTCGCGTCGATCACGAACGCGCCCTTCTCGACGCTGCCCTGCCCGAGCGCGGCCTCGATGGCACGCACGACCTCGTTGGCCTGGACCAGGGTCAGCGTTGCGGGCAACGTCAACATGGCAGGTAATCAGGTCTTGCTGGACGGCGGCCTTGTTGCGCTCGGCCAGCTTGGTGATCAGGCCGTCGACACCGGCGCTGCCGATCTCCTGCGCGAAGCTGGACTTGTACTGTTCGACCAGCCACACGCCAAGCACGTTGACGTCGTAGATCTTCCACTCGCTGCCGCTCTTCTCCAGGCGATAGTCGAGCTGGATCGGGTCT
>CAVZYL010000035.1:0-121595 GCA_963779435.1 uncultured beta proteobacterium
ACACACGTCTCCTCGGCCTCGGTAAACACCAGTCCGTTCTGGGACTTGATCCAGGCTGCGCCCTGCAAGCCGTCAGTTCCCATGCCGGTCATCACCACGCCTAGCACACGCTCGTGGTAAAGGTCGGCTGCCGACTGGAACAAGACATCCACCGAGGGGCGATGGGGCGTATCGAAGGGCCGGGCGTCGAGATGCGCGGCCACGTGGCCGTCTGGCCCGCGCCGCAGCGTGAGATGGCGACCGGCCGGGGCAAGCATGACCTGACCGGGGCGCAGCAGGTCGCCCTCATGCCCTTCGATCACCCGTAACGGCGAGATCTCGTCGAGTTTCTGCGCATAGAGCTCGGTGTAGCCGACCGGCATGTGCAGCACAATGGCCACCGGAACCGGAAAATCGGCCGGCAGCTGCGGAATCAGGATACGCAGTCCTTGCGGACCGCCGGTCGAGATCCCGATCACTACCACGTCCACCTGACCCTGGCGCATCGCCGGGCCGCGTACGGCTGTTCTGCCGTCGATGGCGCAACCGCGCCACGCGCAGGCGCCGGCAGACGCGCCAGGGGGACCTGGCTGGCTGCCTTGACTTTCTGTACCAGTTCGTCGGCCAGCTCGAGCACCCGCTCGGTCGCCAACGCGGTCGGCTTCTGGACAAAATCGATCGCGCCCGCATCCAGCGCCTGCAAAGCCTGCTCGCCGCCCTCGCCGGCAATGCTAACGACCACCACCGGCAGCGGACGGCGGGCCATCTGCTCCTTGAGAAACGCCACGCCATCCATGCGGGGCATGATCAGATCGAGCGTGACCACATCCGGGTGGAGGCTTTCGACCATCTCCAGGGCTTCCTCGCCGTCGTGCGCGCTGCCCACCACTTCGATGAAAGGGCTGCGTGACAGCATCTGAGCGACGACTTTGCGCACATAGGCGGAATCATCCACCACCAGAACACGTACGACGCGCTCCGGGAAAGTTCCCTGACTACCGTTTGACGTATACGAAGGCACTACCCACCTCGTCTAGCTCGAAAACGGTGCTCGCACGCAACAGCGATTCCGCAGCGCCCAGGAAAAGATAACCGGGCGAGGGCATGCAGCGTCCGAGGATCCCGGCAACCCGGGAAACCATCTGCCCCGAAAAGTAGATGAAGACATTGCGGCAAAAGATGACCGGCGATGCGGCGAGAGCGCCCGATCTCAGCCTCGTTAACCAGGTTCGCCACGCTCCAGTTCACTGCCTTATGGATCTCCGGCAAAATGCGTTCGCCGGCCTGCTCTTTGCGGAAGTAGCGCTCTCGCAGGTTGCGGGCAGATTGCGAAAGGACTCGCTCGCGATACAGACCGGCCTGTGCCTTCGCTATGGCTGCCGGGCTCGCATCGCTGGCATAGATCTTGATCGGGGCACGCTGCCCAGCCAGCCGGCTTCGTTAAGCGCCATGGCTATGCTCAGAGGCTCCTCGCCACTGGCGCAGCCGGCGCTCCAGATCCGCAGCGGGCCGTCCTGTCCGGCGAAGAAACGCGGCACAACGACCTCGACCAGCGCTTGCACCTGTTGCATCTCGCGCCAGAAAAAAGTCTCCGGCACCGAAAGCGTGTCCATCACCTGCGGCCACTCTGCCGCCGCTGCCTCGTCATACTTAAGATAATAGTAATAGTCCAGGAACGAGGCGAACCCCGCATCCACCACTCGCTGGGACAGTTTGTCCGAGAGCAGTTCGCTCTTGCCGTCGTCATAGCACAATCCGGTGCGCTCATGAATCAAATCACGCAACAGCGTAAAGGCCGCGCCGGATAGGCCGAGCGAGTTGGAGTAGAAGGCATTCGGTGACCTACTCATGTCGCCCACTCATGGGCATACGCACGTAGCGCTTTCTCGGCTGCTTCGCGGACCCACTGGTCAGGGTCAGAATGTGCAAGCAGCGCCAATTTGCGCTCTGAGCCGCGGCTGCCCAGCAATGCCAGCGCCTGGCAAGCGGCGACCCGTATGCCGGGATCGGGATGGTCAAGCGCCAAGCTGAGAGCGGCGGTAGCCTCAGGACGTCGCATCTGCGCCAGGGCTTCTATCACGGCCAGGCGTACGGCCGGCTGCGGGTAGTTCAACCCGTGCTGCCAGATCGTCGATATGTGTCTCGCCCACGGTTGCCAGCGTGGAAATACACGCCTCACGCCGCTCAACATCCGCCGTCAAGTCGATCAAAGCGACAATTGCTTCTGGGGTAGCAAGCCGGCCGAGCGCGGCGATGGCCTCCTGGCTCACCTCCGGGTCGGAATCTGCGGCCGCGGCCCATTGAAGCGTGCCGGCTACACCCGTCCCGCCGCGCTGGCCCAGCGAGTGTACAGCAGCGTCGCCGTCGCCATGGGTCCTGCGCGGCGTGCAGGCTGGCCAGCAAGGCGCGAACGCATCCGGATGGCCTATGTCTCCCAGAGCATTAAGGGCTGACTCGGCCAGATCTCTCTCGGGGACATCGCTGAGCGACGCCAATAGGGCAACCACCCGCCCGCCACCGATCTGGCCGAGCGCCTGGAGGGCCGCCACGCGTGTGGGCATGGCCGGGTCGTTCCGCGGCTGTGCTTGCCAGCGGATCGATAGCCTCGGGCGAACGGTGTTGGGCAAGGGCGCGTGCAGCCGCGTAGCGGACCCAGAGATCTTCATCCCCCAGGGCCGAGAGTAAGGGCGGGATGGCTACGGAAGTGGGCACCGCCCCTAACGCACGGGCGGCTGCGGCCCGTGCGCGAGGGGTTTCGTTATCGAGGGCATCCAGCAAGGCCGGCACCACCCGCGGGTCTTCCAGGTAAGGAATGTGCTCGAGGGCCGCCCGGCGCACGTTTTCGTCAGGATCGCGGGAAGCTTCCAGCAGCAAGTCCACACACCCATCATAACCAAAATAGCCTGCCACGCGGACCGGCCGACTTCCGCAGGTGCTCATCCGGCGAACGCAAGAGCGTGACGATCCGGCCGGCCATGGCCGGGTGGCCGAGCGAGTTCAGGGCCGAAATGGCTGCCAGCCTCACCGCGGATTCGGGTTGATCAAGAAGAGCGATCAATGCTTCAAACGGTCGCGGGTCGCCGATGCGGGCCAGGGCACCGGCCGCGATCGTCCTCAGCTCATCATCGCCGGTGAGGACGCGGTCAGCGCTGGCACCGCTCGCCTATCACCGATCCGCCCCAGGGCAATCACCGCCGCCCGGCGGGTCTCGATGTCTTCCGCCTTGAGCTGGCGGGTTAGTAGCTCGGTCACCTGCGCGCCGTGACGGACGAGCGCTTCGACGACTTCCGCTCTGAGGTGGCGCTGGCCCAACAAGCGGGCCAAAGCCCGGTCGACGGCGGGTCCCTCCAACCAACCGACGACCTTAACCAGATAGCGTGCCTCCTCGCCGGCGGCTACCGGCGAGGGACTTGTAAGCAGATTGCGCATCCCATTCGCGTCCACCGCATGCCGCAGCCGGTCGGCGATGTAGGCACCTTCGCGAGTATCGCTTCTCGTAACGATCGTAGACGTGCACCAACGCCTGAGCGATCGCGGCCGCCGGTGAGACGGGGCAGGCAGCGGGAAGAATCGGACTGGGCTGGGCATCGGAGGCGGCCGCCTGGTTGAGTAAGGCTACCAGGGGAGCCACCATCGCTGATCGCCCAGGTCGCCGAGCGCGTCCACCGCCGCGCTGCGCAGTAGATCGTTCGGCCAGCAGACGGCACAATGCGTGGCGCGACCCGCCCGTCGCCGATACTCGCCAGGGCATCAAGGGCCGGGAAGGCCAGGTAGAAGTCGCGCACGCTCGGCAATGGCAATCAACGCATCGCGAAGCTTCAACCGCGCGCAGCTTGCCCAGCGCTTCGATAGCGTGGTAGCGCACGTTCGGGGCTGGATCCTCAACGCGGCGATCAACGTCGGCACTGCACGTCGATCCGTCTGCGCCGCCAAGGGCCAGGGCAGCGTAGGTGCGCAGCTCGGCATCCGGGTCCTGCAAGAAGTCAGTCAACGGAGCGACGGTGTCGATGTCCAACATGGAGAGAGTCTGGAGGGCGCTGTTTACGACGTTCAGGTCGTGGTATTCGTCACGCAGCGGCGCGGATGAGCGCTTCCACAACTAGCGCGCGGCTTTGCTCAGCCAGCCCGTCCGCAGCAGCCCGGCGCACGCGCCAATCCTCGTGGCCGAGGGCGCCGGTCAGTGCCGATTCGGTATCGGTTTCCTCGTCGAAGCGGCGGCTTCGGCGGCCGCGTCTCGTTCGCGGTCCAGCCGCTCGGTCACATCCTCAATGCTCAGGATGGCGCCGATCACGCTTTCACCATTGCGCAACGGCGCGATCGTGACGCTCTGCTGCATGAACTGAAAGTGCCGGGACGGCGCCAACGGCGCACAGGCGAACAGGTAATGATGCAGGGCCGACGCCAAATTTCGACTACGCCTTCGTCGACCACACGTTGGAGACGCTGCAACAACCCGCGTCGTTCAAGCTCAGGGACAAGTGCCGCCAGGGAGTGAGCGCGCGCCCCGTTCAGCTGGAATGCCCGTCGCGTGTGCACCAGCCAGTGGTCCCACGACCTGACGATCAGGTCCCGATCAGTAATACAAACGCCGACCGAGCGTGTGAGCCCAATTTCACGTTTATCTTCCCCGTCCGTTACCGTTTAAGATGGCCGAGTTCTGAGCCAACGCCTGGGCACGTGCCAGCAGGGCCTCGGTGGCTCGGCGCGACTCCTGGACCGTTTGGGCGCTGCCCGGCTGCGGCCGCTTTAAGCTCTTCCAGGTCGTCAACGGTAGCCGCGGCCAGAGGCGCTATGCTCACGGTTGGTCCGGCTGATGGCCGCGATCTGGCGAGCGATGTTTTGCGATGCCTGGGTCGTGTCCCGCGCCGCGCGTGCCTGTTCGGCCATCGCCTTTGCCACCTGGTCGGTCTGGCGGCGGGCGTCGTCGGTCGCGGTCGTCATCTGCAACGCTGCCGCCGCTTGTTCGCCGACTGCCTTACCGATGGTAGCAATCAGCCGCGCCGAGGCGCTTGGCCTCCCGGGATACCTGCTGGCCGGCTGTGGCCTGTTCGGCAATGGCACGCGAGGTGCTGTTGGCGCCGCGCCGCATGGATTCGGTCGCCTGGGCAACCTCGTTGGCGGCGCGTGCCTGCCTCGGCCGCCGACTTGCGCACCTGGATGGCCAGCCCGGTGGTCTGCTGTGCGGCTTTGATGATGTCACGTGCGGCCCTGCTCTGCTGATTCATGCCGTCGCTCACCTGTTGAGCCGTCCGGCGCATCGCTGCAGCGGTCTGCGCGACGCCCTGCACGGCCTTGGCCTGTTCGACCGTCGCAGTGGCCACCTGATTGGCCTGGGCGACCGTAGTGTTGATGGCGTTGAGCACGTCCTGGCCGGCGCTCGCCTGTTCCTGCGTCGCCCGGGCGACCTGGCTCATCACCTGCGTCGTTTCTTCGACGCCGCTCAGTATCTTACGCAAGCCGGCGGCGCCATCTTCGGCCAGATGCCCACTTTCCTCCGCCACCCGCATCCCTCTCATTGGACGAGAGGACCGCTTCCTGAGCGGCCTCCTGGAGGTCCACAATGAAGCCGCACCAACGCGGAGCCGCCGGCATTCCCAAATGATCCAGGACATCGGGACGATCTCGGTCGAAAGATCCGGGGAAGGTTCGGCCGCGAAGGCGTGCTTGAACTGCTGTTAGCGGTTGGCCGCTGGCAGCAACGCACCACCCGGAGAGCCGCAGCCACCGGACTCGCTTGGTCCAGTCCGAAGGCTCATCGAAGCAGAGAAAGAATTCTCTCTTTGCTTTGACCTTCACTTGAGGACGAGGTGCCACTGATTGTTCAGCCTCACGCATGCTTTGGTAGCCGCGGCCAACCCGATCTTTGGGGGTTTCGAGGGCGTTCGCACATGTCGTTCAGCTTCATGGATCTTACCGTTGGGGCGCCAGAGGCTTCCGGGCCAGCAGTTCGAATCCCGCCGCGATTCCCTTTTGAATCGGTTGGGGGAGGGATTGCAAGATGTGAAAGCCGGGAGGCGGTTCGCCGCGCTTGTTCCAAAAATCCGCCCAATCACCAATCTTCGATGTGCTGATGAGCGCTTGCTCCTCCGCAGTGACTCCGGCCAGGCGGGCCGACTCGAGCACCCGTGATGTCAGGAAGGCCAGCATCACGCCCGGCCCGAAATTACCACTAACCCGGCAGTCTTCGATTTCGAAAGGAGCGAACCATTGCCGGACGCCGTACTCAGTCGCGTTATAAAAATGATGAGGTTCCTCGTGTAATGCCTGTAGAAAAGCGGTGTGAATAACGACCGCGCCTCCTGGCTTCAAGACGCGGTGAATTTCCCGCGCCGCGGTTTTGGGATCGGCCAGATGCTCGAAGACGTTGAAAGCAAAGACGCGATCGAAAACGTTGTCGCGGAACGGAAGGTGGTGAGCGTCGCCCACGACGTCAGTGTGCCGAAAAATCTTGTGTTCAAATTCGATGCAATTCGGATAGCGCTCGGTCGTTCCGCCCGCGCCAATGTTCAAGACGAAATCATTCCCGGCGCGCAAGACCGCTTCGTATTCCAGCCCGATCGGATTGCTCCTGTGGTCCGGAGCGACCAACTGGAGTGGTTCTGACAGAAACACGGGGACGACGTGATTGAGCGCAAAAGAGCGCGAACAACTTTGACAATCGAGGGCATCGCTTTTCTCGATAAGCGAACCGCGGCAGACGGGACAAACCAGAATGTCCTTGATCCGCGCGGCTAACTTCAGTGGGGACATTTTGGAGCGTAAGAGAAGCGATTGCGGAAGCAAGCCCACGCAGTAGCGCATTCTTTCTAACGCGGATAGAGTCCGCATTGGCCGCGTACCCCGCAGCCACCTTCTCCGGCGCGCCGACGAAACCACGAGCATCTTGATGAACGAGACAATCGATCATGCCCCCGTTGGAATTATTTCTTCTCTGGCGCGATGGGCCCGTCAGACCTTCAACTACCCACCGCTGCTCCTGCTTTTTACTACCGGAGTTTGTTTGCGGGTGATTCTCATGATCGCTTATTTTCCGGCGGTAATGTTGTCGTACGACTCCCCTCGATACGCGCGCATCTATTCGATGCCGATGTTCGGCGACTTTTGGATGCCTGCGGGATATCCGATGTTGCTGCGACTCCTCCACACAATCTCTCATCAACTTTGGTTTACCATCGCTGTGCAACACGTCATGGGACTCGGGGTGGGGCTGCTCCTGTTTGCGGCCGTCCGGCAACTAGGAGTCAAGCCGTCGATGTCATGTGTTCCTGCGGCGGTGCCCCTTCTTTCCGGCGACCACCTTTATCTCGAACACCAGGTGATGGCGGATTGCTTTCTGATCTTTCTGGCCGCGATGGGATTGGCTGCTGCCGTCCGGGGTCTGGTCCCAAGGTTGAATGTGCGATGGCTCGCAACCGCCAGCGCGTTCCTGGCGATGGCCGCATTGGCGCGGAGCGTTGGCATCATTCTGGTTCCCATCCTCGTTCTCGGTACTCTGCTCGGGATCCGCGGGCCGCTACGTCAACGTGTCGCGGCCTTGGCCGCGGCTCTCTTACCGGGTGCCGGAATCTTTGGCCTTTACGTTGGCATGTTTGTCTTGGTTCACGGGCAATATCTCGGGCTCTGGGACATGAGCGGCTGGAACTTGTATTCTCGCGTCGCGCCGTTCGCCGACTGCCGAAAATTCGACCCGCCCGACGGCACACGGATCCTGTGCGAACAAAGGGCTCCTGAGGAGCGGCCCGGGCCATTCGGTTACGTGTGGGATTTAAGCTCTGCGCCGCGTGTGGCCTTTGAGCTTGGGCCGGAGACTGGTCAGAAATTGGCCGCATTCGCCAGGCAAGCCATCCTCCACCAGCCTGGGGACTATTTGCGTGCCGTCGCGACTGACCTCGCGAAGTACGTCGATCCATCAGTCAATCCGCGTCCGTATTCCGGTCAGTCACGCGAAATCTTGTCTTTCGGCTGGCGAGACATGACGGTGGAACAGTTGGTCGTTCACGCCATGTCGCTCAGATATCGCGGAACAACCGTTCATCTTCACGGGCAACGGATCCTCGGGCATTATCAGAACGTGTTTCGCGTCAGTGGTCTGTCGATTTGCGCCCTCGTCACTTTTGCGGCCCTCGGAATATTCAAGCCCAATGGTCCGCTGCGGCTCGGAATAATCCTGTTCGGTCTCAGCGGTCTCGCGTTGTATTTGGTGCCCGTTCTAACGGTGTCCTACGATTTTCGCTATGGAATCCCGGCGGAAACATTCGTCGTCGTTGCGGGCGTCCTGGGCGCAGTTTCCGTTTGGCCGCAATTCCGCGTGACCAGCCCGTCTGCGGACGGTTGAGTCGGAACGCGGCTCCGATTGTCGCCCGCTGCACCCCCGCCGAACGAAAATCAGGAAGGGCGGGGCTCTACTGGATTGAATTGCAGCAACCGCCTACCTGACCAACGTTCCCAAGGCCGTTTGGTCCCCAGACATTGCCGAAGCCAGTGTTGTAGCTGGAATCCTGCAAATAGACTCCCCAGTTACCGTTTGGGAATGGCTGACCTGGCCAATTTGTGCCAATCCAATTGTAATATACGCCATTGCCTTCGCTGTTATAAATCTCAATCCCGTTGAGCGGATGGTGGCAGACCATGTTGCCTTGGATGGAGTTTCGAACCGCGGCGACACCCGGAGAGCGATCCGTGTCGACATTAACCACGATCCCGGAATTTTGGACACCGATGGCCTGCGTTTGCGATTGGTTCAACCCGACTGTGTTGTTCCAAATCCAGTTTCCATCCCCGGAGGCGACGATGATGCCAGCGAGACGGTTTCCGGACACGACATTTCCCCAGGCACCATTATTTCTCGCGACGTTACCAATCAAGATTCCCTGATTATTGGTTGAGCCATCGATAATCTGAGCGCCGCCGTCCTTCACCCCGATGTAATTGTAATAGATGCGATTGTGGAGGTCCGTCGGGTGAAGAATTTCGACACCTGAACCCCCATGTCCGGCAATGACGTTGTAGCCGCCAATCCAGCTGCCCTCGACCCCGGCGCCCAGGAAGATACCGGTTGAGGTATTTCCATAGCCAACGGTAGTTTGGCCCGCCGGATCAGTTCCGATGCGGTTATATTCGAAAAGGTTGTCGTGAGTCACCAGACCAGTTGGGGTCTGTTCGATCGCTTCGCCAAGATTGATACCATTATAGACACCGGCGATGGTAGTACGTCGAACTTTGTTATAGTTGCCCTGGATGCCGATTCCGGCGCAGAACTGAGCGCGGACGGTGTTGTGCAAAATCGTCCCGTTCGCCGATCTCTTGAAGCCAATGTAGCAGTCGTCGACAAAGTTCCAGTCCGCGCCCGCCACGATCGTCACGCCGTTGTTGTCGTAATTATAGATGCCGAGGCCTTTGATGTACGTCCCTCCGTGATGACGGAGAAAGAACACACTGGAGACTCCCGCTGCTCCCTCGACGTAGACTCGATTAAAGGCCCCATCGTAGCCAGGCTGCGAGGTGCCGTCGATGATCACGGGAGCGTCGACAAAGAGGGTTCCGGTGGTAATCGTCCACGGCCCGGCGCCGGGGAGGGCAAACGTGATGGCATCGAGGGAGGGGGTCTGGTTGGCGGTGTCGATTGCCGCGAGGAGTGAACCGGGGCCCTGGCTGTTAGTGTTGGTTACCGTGAGCGCCAATAAGGGAGTGCAAAATGAACTTGTCAGCAAAATTGGTGCAATGAACAACTGGCGAATTCTCATAATGAACCACGATCCCAGCTGTTTTAATGCCGATAAGGCAAGAGAAAATCCCTATTTCGCAAGTGATCTTCGCATGGAATTCGGGAATGCGTACCCAGGCCTTGAGACACCCGAAAGAGCTATTCCCGCTTGAGTTTAACAAATACGCGCCCCAACCCGCGCTTGCGATTTATTTTCGCCGACAACGAAAAGCACGTGCGTGTGCGGCAAGCGATTGGGATTTAGGACTGCTGGGAGCAGGGTCAGCCCAGGATTTTCCTTGGAAAACCGCAACCGTCAGAAACGATTTCAAGAATGGTTGCCGGCGTTTCTCTGGAACGCCAATCGACCTGCCCCAGAAAGGTGTTCGTCGCGGCGAACGATCCAATTACGTCAAAAGGATTTTTGAAACGGCCAAACCGCTTCTAGTTGATCGCGTTACCGGTTCCGTTGACCTGCCCGACCTTACCCAATCCGTTCGAGCCCCATCCATTGCCGCTGCCGGTGTTGTAGCTGGAGTCTTGCAAGTATACGCCCCAGTTAACGTTGGCGAACGGCTGTCCGGCACTGTTTGTTCCAATCCAATTGTTATAGACTCCGTTTCCAATTCCGCTGTCGATCTCAATTGCATTGAGATAATGGTTACAGACCATATTCCCCTGAATGGAGTTTCGAACCGCGGCGACACCCGGAGAGCGATCCGTGTCGACATTAACCACGATCCCTGAATTTTGGACGCCGATGGCCTGCGTTTGCGATTGGTTCAATCCGACTGTGTTGTTCCAAATCCAGTTTCCAACCCCGGAAGCGACGATGATGCCAGCCAGACGGTTTCCGGACACGACATTTCCCCAGGCACCATTATTTCTCGCGATGTTGCCAATGTCCACGGCCCGTTCCTTGGTAGGCTAAAGGTGATGGTGTCGGAGGAGGGGGTCTGGTTGGCGGTGTCGATTGCGGAAAGTAGTGAACCGGGGCCCGTGCTGTTCGTGTTGGTTACCGTGATCGCCAGCAAGGGAGTGAAAAAGGAACTAGTGAACAAAACCAGTGCAATGACTATCGAGCGAATTTTCATAAAGAGACGTGATCACACCAGATTGATATTCATCAGCCAAGGAGAAAATTTGCGGTTGCGCGATTGCTTTTTGCTTTTGAACCCCTCCGGAGACACTGAGACACTTGCCGTCACCTCGTACATGCTGGGCGCAGTTTGCGTGTAGCCGAGGTTGCGCGCGACCAGCCCTTCTCTGAAGCTATCTTATTGAGGCTTCACTTCATGACCCGCGGGGTCCCAAACGTAGCGGGATTCCGCGAGGGTATGAGTGTGGACTCTACTGGATTGAATTGCCGGTGCCGCCAGCCTGCCCGACTCTGCCGAGTCCGTTCGCACCCCACGCATTGCCGCTTCCGGTGTTGTAGCTGGAGTTCTGCAAATAGACGCCCCAATTAGTGTTGGCAAAGAATTGTCCCAAGCTGTTTGTGCCGATCCAATTATTGTAAACTCCGTTGCCGACACCGTCATAGATCTCAATCCCGTTCAGTGGGTGGTTACAAACCATGTTCCCTTGGATGGAGTTGCGAACTGCGGCGACACCCGGCGAGCGATCGCCATCAACGTTCACCACAATACCTGAAGGCTGGCTGCCGATGGCTTGTGTTTGGGTTCGGTTGAGCCCAATCGTGTTGTTCCAGATGAAGTTGCCGTCTCCTGAGGCGACGATTATGCCGGCGTAGCGGTTTCCGGCGCACACGTTACCCCAGGCTCCATTGGTCCTCGCGACGTTTCCTATCAAGATGCCCTGGTTGTTGGTGCTGCCGGCGATGATCTGGGTACCTCCGTCATTGACTCCGAGGTAGTTGTAATAGATGCGATTGTAGAAATCAGTCGGGTGAAGAATTTCCACGGCGGATCCCCCGTTACCTGCGATAACGTTGTAACCGCCAATCCAGCTGCTTTGGACGCCCGCCCCAAGAAAGATACCCGTCGAGGTGTTTCCATAACCCTCGGTGGTTTGGCCCGTCGGATCAGTTCCGATACGGTTATATTCGAACAAGTTGTCGTGACTCACCAAACCAGTTGGGGGGGACTCGATCGCTTCGCCAATATTGATGCCGTTGTAAACGCCGGAGATGGTGCTGCGTCGAACTTTGTTATAGTTTCCCTGGATACCGACTGCGGCGCAGAGAGGAGCGCGAACGGTGTTGTGCAGAATCATCCCGCTCGCCGTTTTCTTGAAGCCGATGTAACAGTCGTCGACAAAGTTCCAGTCCGCGCCTGCTACGATCGTCACACCGTTGTTGTCGTAATTATAGATACCGAGGCCTTTGATGTAAGTCCCTCCGTGATGACGGAGATAAAACACGCTGGAAACTCCCGTTGCGCCCTCGACGTAGACTCGATTAAAGGCCCCATCGTAGCCACGTTGCGAGGTGCCGTCGATGATCACGGGAGCGTCGATGAAGAGGGTTGCGGTGGTAATTGTCCACGGTCCCGAGCCCGGGAGGTTCAAGGTGATGGTCTTCACAGATGGGCTCGAGTTGGCGACGTTCACCGCTGCGGACAACGAACCGGGGCCCGAGCTATTAGTATTGGTTACGTCAAGCGAGCCCGGCCCGCTACCGCAGCTGCCATTGATGTTGAACACGAGATGCATGTTCGGGAACCCAATGGTCGACGTGTCCGTCGGCACCGTCACCCCGCAATCCGCCGCGCTCAGATAGCTCGGCCCGCTTTGCGCTGCCGCGTTCGAACCCACAAAGAACAGGTTCCCGGCCGTTTCTCCGTTAGGGGTAAAGAGTTCCATCACCAGTTGCGATGTCCCCGCCGGCACCACCGCCACCAATGGCGTCGTCACCACCGTACCCGTTTGCGCACTCGTCACGCTGACCGTGGTAGTGCCGATCTGGGTCAGCGACCCAGGGAACCCTGCGGGGAAATTCCCCGTCGTATACAGACGCACGGTCACCGACTGGGTTACGTTGGCTGATTCCACCCCAAAGGACACAGAGGTCACGTTGTATTGTGCCGAACCAACCAAGCTCCCCATGTTAAACGCCCTCCAGTAACTGTTATCCGCATGGCCCACTCCATTGTTGCACGAGGCTGAGTTGGCCGCCGTGATCGCCTGGCTACTGGACTGCGTGATAGTCGGCGGGCACGTGGTTCCATAACGCTGTGCCATACCGCTCTGGTCAAGCTGGCTAAGGTGATTGCGTTGGCCAATGAAATATTGCCATTGTGTGTTATAGGGTGAATTTACGGAGATGGTCCAGCAGGACTGGGCGCAGTTGTCGCTAAAACCGTCGCACGTGGATTGAGAACTGGCACACACGGAAAAAGCGCAACGACCATAATGCATGACGGAATCAAAATCGTAATCTCCATAGATTGTAGCGGACATTGGGGTAAATTGGCCTTGGTAACCGCTACGAATATTCCCTGAGACAATGGTTATGTAATCAGGTATCCTATCTGATCGCTGGTGTTCATGAATGAGACCCAAAGCATGGCCAATTTCGTGCGCAATAATGAATTTGCAATTCCAATTCACGATGTACATGTCCTGAGGACCGCCCATCATTCCAATGGCGGAGCTATTAGTCGTACTGCTATTGTGGATCTGGATGTAATTGTTGTTACCTGTGCCTTCTACGAAGTTCAATGTGCCTACGGCAGCGATCCATTCGGTAAAAGCACTACGCCAGATTTGCCGATTTGTGGCAGTAACATCGGAGTCAAACTGGCAATACACGATCCCATTTGTCCACCGCGGACCCGCAAAGGCGCTTTCAATTCCATTGTGTTGCTTTACCAGCAACAGCATATCTCCTATTTCTACATATGTCTTTCCATACGCGGTCCTGTGCGGCAGAGCGTGGACGTCAGGCACGCTGTGCGGAGATCGCTCAATTGCAGCGTCCAACTCTTCTTCAGTTGGAGCAAAGATAGCCGCGGATGCGCTCTGTTGCTGATAGAGACACGCGCAAAGACAGAGGAAGGAAACAAGGCGGAAAAATCGAGGAACCGAATGTGCGTGTGATGTTACACTTATTGATTGTTGCATAATATGCTCCCTGCCGTTAGATCGTTCTGCAACCAAATGGATTTAGTTTTGCTGTTTAATCCTCCTTGTTGTATTCAAAATCGGTGAGGATGCCGGCTTCGTTGAAGTGAAAAGTTCCGGTGCGCGGTTTTCCGAAGTAATAAGGGATGAAGTAATGACCGCGATTGAAGAAATAAGACCAGGTTTCACCGCGCGAAGTGACGTGAATATCATCCGGTTCGCCATACCATTTGCGCACCTGCGGTTTCGTCATCCCGCGATGCGGCCGGCGCTTGGACGGCTCGGTTTCTTCGTCTTTCGGCTTTGTTGGTTTTGGCTTGCCGGCATGAACGGTTGGCCAACCGATTAGGAGCAGGCTGACGAAGAGGGCAGCGCAGCGAAGTTTCATGGCGAAGCGGGGCGGACGATCGCCATCAAATCCACTTGGCCTGCGTTAGGCAAGAAAAAATTCGTGATCTGTGCGATTTATTTATTTATTTTCGCCGACAACGAAAAGCACGTGCGTGTGCGGCAAGCGATCGCGATTTAGGACTGCTGGGAGCAGGGTCAGCCCAGGGTTTTACTTGGAAAACGGCAACCGTCAGAAACAGTTTCAAGAATGGCTTGTCCGACGTTTTTGTCGAACGCCAATCGGCCAGCTACACAGAGGCGTTCGCTGCGGTGAACGATCTACAATTCGTGAAAAAGAAGTTTGAAACGGCTAAACCACTTCTAGTTAATCGAGTTACCGGTTCCGTTGACCTGCCCGACTGTTCCCAACCCGTTCGAGCCCCATCCATTGCCGCTCCCGGTATTGTAGCGGGAGTCTTGCAAGTATACGCCCCAGTTAACGTTGGCGAACGGCTGTCCGGCACTGTTAGTTCCAATCCAATTGTTATAGACTCCGTTTCCAATTCCGCTGTAGATCTCAATTGCATTGAGATAATGGTTACAGACCATATTCCCCTGAATGGAGTTTCGGACCGCTGCGACACCCGGAGAGCGATCCGTGTCGACATTTACCACGATCCCTGAGTTCTGGCCGCCGATGGCTTGGGTCTGCGCTCGGTTCAAACCGATGGTGTTGTTCCAAATCCAATTTCCGTCTCCCGAAGCGACAACGATGCCGCCGAGGCGATTTCCCGAGACGACATTTCCCCAGGCACCGTTGTTTCGCGCGACATTGCCGATCAAGATTCCCTGATTATTCGTGGAGCCATCGATTACCTTCGTGCCGCCGTCGTTCACCCCGAGATAATTGTAATAGATGCGATTTCCGAAGTCGCTGGGGTGAAGAATTTCTACTCCTGAACCTCCGTGGCCAGCGATCACGTTGTAGCCGCCAATCCAACTGCTTTGGACCCCAGCGCCAAGGAAGATGCCAGTTGAAGTATTTCCGTAACCGATGGTCGTCTGTCCCGTGGGATCAGTTCCGATGCGGTTGTATTCGAAGAGATTGTCGTGCGTGACCAAGCCGGTTGTAGCCTGCTCGATTGATTCACCGATGTTGATTCCGTTATAGACGCCGGAGATCGTCGTGCGTCGAACTTTGTTGTAGTTGCCTTGGATACCCATTCCCGCGCAAAAGGGGGCGCGCAGATTATTATGAAGTATTCCGGTCGCTGTTCTCTTAAAGCCGATGTAGCAGTCGTCGACAAAGTTCCAATGAGAATCCCTCCAGATCGTCACACCATTGTTGTCGTAATTGTAGAGGCCAAGTCCTTTGATCGTAGTTCCGGCATGATTAGTTAGGAAGAATACACTGGAGATTCCCGTCGTGCCCTCGACGTAGATGCGATTGAAGGCACCGTCGTAGCCCGGCTGCGACGTGCCGTCGATGACGACGGGAGCCGTGACGAAGAAAGTCGCAGTAGTCGTAATCGTCCAGGGACCATTTCCGGGAAGGTTAAAGGTGATTGTGTCAGGCGCAGGGTTCTGGTTGGCGGTAGCGAGCGCAGCGAACAGGGAACCGGAGCCCTGGCTGTTCGTGTTGGTTACCACGAGCCCGGCGGCAGTATTCAGGTGCAACCAACCGACTATGACCACGATGAGGTGGAAAAATCTTCGCTGAAGAATTATAGAAACCATAATTTCTATGGAGCAGCCTTCGGGCCAATCGCTAGGGGATGCTTTACTAAAAACGGAAAATGTCGATCAGCGTTGCTATTGTTGTTGAAATGGATAATCTCGGTGCGTGAAAAGACCCCTTTTCACGGGCAAAGCCGCGCAATTAGACTTTTCGGGCGGCCATTTTCGGTCTGGCGCTTGTTTTAGTTTCCATCTCTTCCGGTCACGCGGCTTCACCGACAGTGGAAATGCTCGTCGACCCGAATTCGCCGTCTGAATCTGCGTAATAAAAGTAACCCTCTTTCGCTTTTCTTTTGTTTGCGCGAAAGCTGGCGTTCCCTTCTGGGATCGAAGTCCTAGCTCCAGCGGGGCAGAACTCCACCGGACTAAGTCCAGCGGTGAAGGGTTATCCTCGCCTCGGACGGGAACTTCCATGGAGTTATGGACAAGCGGGTCCCAGGCTGAGTAAGTTATCTACGTGGAAATTCCCTTCGGTAAGAACAGGCTTCTTTCAGTGGCCGCGGTTTTCGCGCTGACCTGGGCTTGCTGTCCTTTGGACGGATTCGCCGCGTCGACCGTCACCGCGGAGGCTCTGGCCCGTTTTGGGGAGAATAGCGCGGGCGCTTTCCCATCGACAAGCCTGACGCTTGGAACCGATGGAAATTATTACGGCGTGGCTGAGCAAGGAGGACGCTTCGGTGTTGGAACCGTCTTCCGGCTGGCGTCCAATGGGGACTTTACCGTGCTTGCTGTCTTTGATGGAAAGCAAAACGGGGGCAAACCACAAGGCCATCTGCTGGCAAACCCAGACGGTAGTTTTTATGGGACAACGTATGACCCCGGCACGGTTTTTCGCCTCACGTCCGAGGGTGCGTTGACCACGGTTATTCGATTTCCACCCGGGCAGCGCTGCCAGACCGCTCTGATGAGAGCATCGGACGGCAATTTTTATGGGACCACGGATAGGACCGTTTTCCGGATGACGCCGCAGGTTGTGGTAACCCAGCTCACCTCTTTTCCCGATGTCGTTACGCCTGGGCCGCCGCCCCATAATATCGTCCTGCCCGCCCAGCCGAGCGAATTAGTGCAAGCGAGGGACGGAAACCTCTACGGCCGCACTATTTCAACAGTGTTCCGCATAGCGCTCGATGGAGTGGTTACAACTCTGTCGTCCCTTCCGCCCTTGCAAATCGAGGGCCCTAATGTCCTTAGTCCCTTGGTGGAAGGCGATGATGGAAATCTTTATGGGGTATCGCCGCGAAAGCCCGACACCGGCGGCAGTGATGCCAATCCTGTGATCCAGCAGATTTCCCCCAATGGGGTGATCAGTACCTTTGCTTCTCTTGGTTACACTAGCCGATTCGCAATCGCGTCCGCACTACTTCTCGACACTGATGGTAATTTTTATGGAACAACGTTTACCGGAGGGGCCGAATCGATGGGAAGCGTGTTTCGCGTCAGTGCGTTGGGAACCCTAACCACTCTGTTTTCTTTCGATCGAACAAACGGAATGTTCCCAGCAGCGGCGTTGATCAAAGGCGCGGACGGCGAATTCTTCGGGACCACGCTTGGTGGTTCTCGGCAGAATCCGCGCGTTGGACCCGGTCCGAACACTTTTGGCACCTTATGCCGCGTAACACATGGAGGGCAGGTGACAATGCTCTACAGTTTTCCTCGAGTCCTGGGATGGAACGTCTATAACACCGGTCCGCTATTTCAGGCGCCAGATGGCAGTTTCTACGGAAGTGATCAAGGCGCATATGATGGTCTGGCCAGCATCTTTCGGGTTCGACCGGACGGCGTGATGGAGTTTGTGGCAACGGACGACACGACCGACAACATCTTTTCCACGCTCGTGCTTGGTCCGGACGGAAACTACTACGGGACGATGGATCACGGTGGGCTGAACAATAAGGGAAAAATCTTTCGATTATCGCCCGGTGGTATTTTGGAAACACTTTTCTCCTTCGATGGGCCGAATGGCGGCAGGCCACGTTCCGCTCTGCTTCTTGCCAGCGATGGCAATCTGTACGGCACGACCTTCTACGGTGGCGCGGCCAACGCCGGAACGGTTTTCCGCATGACAACCGCCGGCACGCCGCAGACCGTAGCTACTTTTGATGGAACAAATGGCGGTTATCCGAGTGCCCCGCTGATCCAGGCGACAGACGGTGACTTCTACGGAACAACTGGGATCACACTGCACGACGCCGGTACCATTTTTCGCCTCACACCTCAGGGTACCTTGAATACGCTCGTTCGTTTTGATGGGACGAATGGCCAGGACCCGCTGCCTCCGTTATTCCAAGCCAGCGACGGAGGCTTCTATGGTTCGACGACAAGTGGCGGAGCGCACGGCGGCGGCACGATTTTTAGAATGGATTCGAACGGAGTTCTTTCCACTCTGGTGAATCTCAGTCAATATGAGAACTCAAACGGTGGCCTCATTGAGGGTATTGACGGCAACCTTTATGGAACGAACACCGACTCTCTTGGAACGAACACCGCCGGCATATTCCGGCTTTTTCCCAATGGTGTGTTCAGCGTAATTCTACCCGGATACTTTCGACAAGGATTAATCAAGGGAGCCGACGGGGCCTTTTACGGAACTACCTACACCGAGATTAGCCGACTATCGCTTTCTACCCAGATCACGGGCGTTATTGTCGCTGGCTCACGGGTCGTGATCTCGGGGCAAAATCTGCACGGCGCGACAGAAGTGAGTGTCGGCGGCACGCAGGCAACTTCATTCGTGGTTGATTCACCCACGCAAATCACGGCGATATTCAGCGAAAATGATCCGCCCGGAATTGTCGCGGTTACCGCGTCGCTTGGCCTCGCTACATTCGATCCCCGTCCACCGGCTACTGGCCCGCTGCTCAATATTTCCACGCGAGGTCACGTTACGTCCCCTGAAGACGGCGTCCTGATTGCCGGTTTCATCATTCAAGGCACGGCGCCGAAGACCGTATTGATCAGGGCGCTTGGGCCTACCCTTCAGACGGCCCCGCCGCCTTTTTCACTAGCCCTTCAGGATCCCACTCTAGAGCTCCATGATGCACAGAGCGTGCTGGCTTTCAATGACAATTGGAAAGACAGTCAGGAAGCGGCGATCAACGCCACAGGCATCGCTCCTTCGTACCCTGCCGAGTCGGCGATCTTAACGACTTTAGCACCAGGACTGTACACCGCGATCGTTCGCGGCAAGCCCGCGGGGGCGAGTGGCCTGGCCTTGGTTGAAGTGTATGACCTCGATACCGCCGCGCCGGCAGTGCTCGCGAACATTTCAACTCGTGGGACGGTTTCCTCAGGCGACGATGTTTTGATCGGAGGCTTCATTGTAGGCGGTGGTGGGGAGGCTTCGACGGTCGTGGTGCGCGCCCTGGGGCCTTCGGTTCCGGTTAGTGGGGCATTGCAAGATCCAACCTTGGAATTTCATGACTCTAACGGCAACGTCTTTAATAACGATAATTGGCGCGACACGCAGGAAGCCGAGATCAGGGGGACTTCCCTTCAACCTACCGACGATCGCGAATCGGTTATTTTGGCCACCCTGGCGCCCGATAGTTACACCGCGATTGTTCGCGGAGCAGGCAACACGATTGGAATCGGGCTGGTTGAGATTTACCATCTCCGCTAGCATTACGGCGGATCGTAGGCTCCAAGCGGCAAGAAAGGGATGGCATACCTTACCTGCCACCCCTCGATCCCGGCTGCTGCTCCGACAGCGTTCCAGGCCATGTAAACCATGATCGCAGTCAGCACAGTCCGAAAGAAAAGGCGGAATCGCATTGTGAGGCGGAGAGGTCTCGGACCGGAGCCGCAACTCGTCACCTCCAGGCACGATCCGTTCTGCAGTCCGAACTGTCTCACAACTTGCCGGGCTTCGAGCTTGGTAACGCGGTGAGGGCAAATCGCGCCCCGAGCGCTAGTCAGGAGGACGCAACACCTTGCGCGCGATGAGAACTGAGTCGTGCCATTTATTGCTTTCGTTATCGTATTCCGGCAAGTCGTCCCATTGCGTTCGCGCCTCGAGCACTTCGAGGCCCGCGTAACGCGCGACCGCGCGCAAGCCGTCTGGATACATGCGCCAGCAGTCAACGGGATAGCGATGCTCGGGTCCGCTCGAGGGCACGATGATGCAACAGAGCCCGTTGGTTCTTGAGCGTGCGTGCGATTTGACGCATCGTCTCCCAGAAAAACTCCGTGTGCTCAAAGGTCTGGCCGGCAACAATCACGTCGGCGCTCTCGGGCGATATTTCCCGCCAGTCATACGGATCGCTCAGAACAATGTCGACGTTCGTTCCCGGCGGCGAGATCGACCCCCACATAACGCCACGGCGGCAGCGCGAAGAGCGGGCGATAGGAGCCGTTAATGTCCTGGCTCCCCAGGTCGATGATCACCAGCGGTTCGTCGCGGCGCGCTTCGAGATAGTCGCGCCGAAACGCGGTCATTTTGTCGAACGAACTTTGATGCATCTCCTCGCATTGAACCGTGCGCGATGGTTTTTCGCAACTCTCGTCGCAGCTCGCCGTCGAAAAGCGTCTTGCTTTTGGCGAGGCAAACTCAATTCTGGCGGACGTGCGCAAAACGAAAATCATCTGCACACTCGGTCCGGCGTCGCAAAGCTCTGAGACGTTGCGGCAGTTGATCCACGAAGGCGCCGATGTCTTTCGGCTGAACATGAGCCACGCGGAACATCCCTGGGTGCGCGAGATCGTGCCGCGCATTCGGAAAATCGCGGCGGAAGTTCAACGTCCGGTTGCCATTCTTCTCGATACGCAAGGACCGGCGATCCGGACAGGTCAACTCAAGACGAACCTGGAATTGAAGCCGGGCGACATTCTCGAGTTCACGGTTCGCGGCGCGAAGAGCGAGGAAGAGTTTTCCGTCGATGTAAATTATGACGGCCTGATCGACGACATTTCAGCCGGCGACACCGTCCTGGTCGATAACGGCGTCATCCGGCTTCTCGTCCTGGAGAAAAGAAAGAACCGAATCCGGTGCAACGTGCTTACGCACGGCACGCTCGGTTCGCGGCGTCACATCAATCTTCCCGGTGTCCGCGTCAATCTGCCGCCGCTCACCCAGAAGGATCTCGAGGATGTCGCACTCGGCGCGGAGCTCGGGGTGGACTTCGTCGCGCTCAGCTTCGCGCGGCAGAGAAGCGACCTGGAAGAACTTCGCAGTGTGATGAAAAAACTGGGCAGCGCCGCGCAGATCATCGCGAAAATCGAAGATCAATCCGCTGTGCGCCAGATCGACGACATGATCGACGCGGCGGACGCCGTGATGATTGCGCGCGGAGATCTGGGAATCGAATGTCCGATGGAAGAACTTCCGATCATCCAACGGCGCATCGTGAAGCGGTGTCTGCGGATGGGAAAACCGGTCATCGTCGCCACCCACATGCTCGAATCGATGATCGAGAATCCGGTGCCGACGCGCGCGGAAATTACCGACGTGGCCAATGCGGTTTTCGAGCAGGCGGATGCGATCATGCTGAGCGGCGAGACAACCACGGGCCGTTATCCGGTGGAATGCGTGAAGGTGTTCGATCGCGTGGCGCGCCGGATCGAACGCAGCGGCGGCGCGGGTTTCGGCGCGGATGCGTTGCTGGAAGACAATCGCCAAAAAACTGTGGCCTCCGCGGTCGTTCTCGCGAATTCGCTCTCACACGCAAAGCTGGTGGTCTTTCACGCGTCACGGGACGATGGCGCGTCACGTCTCGAACATGCGGCCGGAGAAGGCGCCGATCTTTGCGTTTACGTTGAGCGAACAAGTCGTTTGTCAGCTCGCCCTCTGCTGGGGGACGTATCCGATCCTGCTGGATTTTACGGACGATCCGAATCGGACGATCGAGTCAGCCGTGAAGTACTTGCGTGACAAGAAGCTGACCGAACCCAACGACAATTTGGTGATCCTCAGCGATATTCGCGCCGGCGAAGCGTTGGTCGATTGCGTGCAATTGCGCACGGTGAAGTAATGCTCCTTTGTAGCGGTGTTTTTCTTGTAGGGGCGCTTCTGTGAAGCGCCCTGTGCCGGGGACGCGGCTAAGAATCGAAACCGAAAGAGGGCGCTTCGCAGAAGCGCCCCTACATCGGAGTCGCTACCGGCTAGTCGTGGTAAATCTCAACGATTTCTCCTTGGTAGGGCCAATCCTCGGCCCGCTCAACCAATCCGGCTCGCACCGGATTCTGCCGCACGTATTCCCATTTCTGCGCGTAACTCTCCGCATTGCGAATGACGTGATCAAAGAAACCACGCTCCCAAATTTTTGAAACAGCGCTTGCTGTAGGGACGCTTCTGCGAAGCGCCCGGCCCATTCGCGTTGCTCTGCCCAAGGTCAGTTTCAACATTCGTCCCCATTGATCCAGGCGAAATTCGTGCGGTCCCGATACGAAGACGTGCAGATGATCGGGCATGATTACGTAACGTCCTACGGCGATTTGCTTCTTCTCGAAACCGCGCATTGCAAAATCGCGCAGGGCGGAATGCACGGCATCCGTCGCCAAGATGGGCCGCCGCCGCCGCACGCAGATCGTAACAAAGTAGAGCGGCGGATCGTAGAAAACGGTTGCAAGCCGGGGAGGTCGATGTCGGGGGGACACGACGGAATGATAACAAGTGTCAGCCGCCGGGAAAGCTATTCTTGGGTCTTCGTTGTAGCCGCTTCGTTGCAGGGGCGCCTCGTTTGTAGAGCGCGGCGTTCTGTGAAGCGCCCTGTATCGCGACGCGGCTGGAAAATCGAACCCGAAGAGGGCGCTTCACAGAAGCGCCCCTACAACAATTCCCAAAGCGAAGTCGCTTTCGCTACGCCTCGACCGGCAATTCCACATCCACCGGGCGCTCTTTTTTGCTGAGGGCGCGGCGCAATTTCGAAAGCGCGATGTTCTGCAGCTGGCGGATTCGTTCGCGGGTCACGCCGAATTTTTTCCCGACTTCCTCGAGAGTCTTCGGCTTGCCGCCGTCGAGTCCGAAGCGCGAGAAAATGATCTTTCGTTCGCGATCGTCCAGCACGTCCAGCAATCCACCGACTTCATTCCGGAGATTCTTGTCGCGGAGCAATTCGAACGGCGTCTGCGCTTCTTCGTCGCCGACGATCTCGCCGAATTCGGTTGAATCGTCGTCGCTGATCGGCGCATCCAGAGAGGCCGGACGAATCGACACGGTCTTGAGTTGCGAAACTTTTCCGCTCGCAATGCCGATTTCTTCGCCGAGCTCGTCGTCGGTCGGTTCGCGGCCGAGTTCTTCGCTCATCTGCAGCGAGACGCGGCGCATCTTCGAGATCTTGTCGACCAGATGGACCGGCAGGCGGATCGTTTTGCTCTGGTTGGCCAGGGCGCGCTTGATCGATTGCTTGATCCACCAGGCGGCGTACGTGCTCAGTTTTCCGCCCTTCGCAGGATCGAAACGCTCGACGGCCTTCATCAGACCGATGTTGCCTTCGGAAATGAGATCGAGCAGCGGGAGGCCCAGGTTCGCGTAGTCGTGCGCGATCTTGACGACGAGCCGCAGATTCGAGCGAATCATCAGGGCGCGCGCTTCGCGGTCGCCCTTCTTGATTTTCGCGGCCAGTTCGATTTCCTGATCGGGGGTCAGGAGCGGGATCTGCCCGATTTCGCGCAGGTAAATTTTTATTCCAGTATCGCTATCTTCAGCAGCCATATAACTTTTCATGAAAAGGGTGGAGAGGATCTTGCACCAACAAAATTCCAGGTTGTTACGCCTCGCGGGCGTTTGTAGACTTGTTGTTTTAGCATTCTACAAAGTAGTTAACAACCTTAAATATCGCAAATTTGACAGGATTTGGATGGGTCTTGTTCAATATTTATTCGCGGCGATGCTAAACCGCTGATTACAAGTCGAGTAAGGTTCTCGATCTTCGATCCTCACGAAAATTCGCAGTATTGACGCGGCTGGGGCATTCCGAATAAGGTCATTTCAGCCTCGGAATTCGCGCTGTATTCCGAGGTCCTCCCACACGTTCCCCCCGTCCATGCTGGCCAAGATTTACTCCGCTGCCGTCTATGGTGTCGATGCCTACGAGGTGGAGATCGAGGTCAACGGCGCCGGCGGCGATCCGGACATTATCATCGTCGGGCTGCCCGATGCCGCGGTGAAAGAAAGCCGCGATCGCGTCACGACGGCGATCAGCAACAGCGGATATTTTTGGCCGCGCGGACGGACGACGATCAATCTCGCGCCGGCGGATATTAAGAAGGAAGGACCGAGCTTCGATCTGCCGATTGCGCTCGGCATGATCGCGGTGAGCGAAGAGCTGGATAGTGCAATGTTCGAAAGATTCAGTTTTGTCGGCGAACTGGCTTTGAACGGCGCAGTCCGGCCAGTGAAGGGAGTGTTGCCTGTCGCGCTCGAAGCGCGGCGGCGCGGCAAGCAAGCGATCTTCGTTCCGGAAGCGAACGCGCACGAAGCCGCGATGGTGAAAGGCATCGACGTCTACGGCGTCCAGAATCTGCGGCAAACCTTCGAGTTCATTCGCGGCGAGACGGACGATGGAGCCGACCCGCGGCGATCTGACCTCCTTCTTCGACACGCATCAAAGTTACGAGGTCGATTTCAGTGACGTGAAGGGGCAGGGGCACGTGAAGCGCGCGATCGAGGTGGCGGTCGCGGGCGGCCACAACTTGCTCATGATCGGACCGCCCGGTTCCGGGAAGTCGATGTTGTCGAAACGCATCGCCACCATCATCCCGCCGATGTCGCTGGAAGAAGCGATCGAGAGCACCAAGATCCACAGCATCTCCGGAATGCTGAGCGGCGAACAGGCCTTCGTCTCCACGCGGCCGTTTCGTTCGCCGCACCACACCATCTCCGACGTCGGTTTGCTCGGCGGCTCCACCATTCCGGCGCCGGGCGAAGTCAGTCTCGCTCATCACGGCGTGCTTTTTCTCGATGAATTGCCGGAGTTCAAACGCTCCACGCTCGAAGTCATGCGGCAGCCGCTCGAAGACGGCAAAGTGACGATCTCGCGCGCGGCCGGCAGCGTGACCTTCCCTTCCGAGTTCATGCTCGTGGCGGCGATGAATCCGTGTCCGTGCGGATATTTCGGCGATCTGAAACGCGAATGCCGCTGCGGGCCGCTCCAGGTCCAGCGTTATCGGCAGAGAATTTCCGGACCGTTGCTCGATCGCATCGATCTGCACATCGAAGTGCCGGCCGTGGAATACCGCGATATTTCGAGCACCCGGGCGGAGGAAGATTCCGCGGCGATTCGCGATCGCGTGGGACGTGCGCGCGAGCGGCAGCAGGCGCGCTTTCGTTCCGATAAGAAGGTCAATTGCAACGCGCGGATGGGTCCGCGCCAGATCAAGCAACATTGCAAACTCAGCGATGAATCACAGGAACTGATTCGCGTGGCGATGACGGAGTTGAATCTCAGCGCGCGCGCTTACGACCGGATTCTGAAAGTGTCGCGCACGATCGCCGATCTGCAGTCGAGCGATGAGATCACCGCCGAACATGTCAGCGAAGCGATCCAGTATCGGACCTTCGATCGCACGCTTTGGGTTTGAGCAAACGCAATTAATAACTACGCCGCAATACCGCGTCTTCTACAGATTGAGCGACGATTGTTGCATGCTCAAGGAGGGGCGCTTTTCAAGCGCCCATCTGGTGCAACGCGGTTTTCCAAACCGCGCATGAGAGCGGGCGGGTCCGAGGGTCAGAGCCCCCTATCTAAATTGGCCAGTAGCTAAGAACATAACCGCCGCTTCCCAGTCGCAAGCGGTCTTGAATGACCGCAGCATCCGCCAGGAAATCACACCACAGGCCAAGGGGGTACGGATTCTCTAAAGGAGTTTAAATAGCTAGCTCTGACCCCGCGAAATTCCATTGGATCTGGCGATCGCGTAAAGCGGTGTCCCAGCGAAGGTCCAGCCCCCACGAGCAAACTCAGCCCGGCCGAAGATGCGTTGAAACGTCGGGTGACGTAATCAGTGCCAATTCTTTTAGGGTTGCCTAACAAAAGTCAAGTTTCTTTTGGGTCTGCAAAGCAACCTTTTTGCTGTGTTGAGGTAAATAGTGACACCGTCACCCGCTCGAAGACGGCAAAGTGACGATCACGCGCGCGGCTGGCAGCGTCACATTTCCTTCTGAGTTCATGCTCGTGGCGGCTATGAATCCGTGCCCTTGTGGTTATTTCGGCGATCTGAAACGCGAATGCCGTTGCGGGCCGCTCCAGGTTCAGCGTTATCGGCAGAGAATTTCCGGACCGTTGCTCGATCGCATCGATCTGCACATCGAAGTTCCGGCCGTGGAATACTGCGATATTGCGAGCACCAGCCTTCGCTACGCTACGGCTCGGCAGGCCAGGGCGGAGGAAGATTCCGCGGCGATTCGTGAGCGGGTGGGACGCGCGCGCGAGCGGCAGCAGGCGCGCTTACGACCGGATTCTGAAGGTTTCGCGCACCGTAGCCGATTTGCAGTCGAGCGATGAGATCAACAGCGAACATGTGAGCGAAGCGATCCAGTACCGGACTTTTGATCGGACGCTTTGGGTTTAAGAACCGCGAATAGACGCGAATAAACGCGAATCGTGAACGACTTTCATGCAGTCAGTATCGGAGCTCATTCAGCAATTCATTCGTGTCCATTGGCGTTCATTCGCGGTTCCGCTTTTATGTCAGCTGACAAAGATGGACGACGCGCAGCAGTTTGGATTTAGCTCAGGGCGCTGGGTTCACTTGCCAGACCAAAGGTGTGCCCGCAGCCTGCGTGAAGAAACTTCGCAGAATGTTGGCGTTTCTTGATGCCATGGAGAGTGAAAATGAGCTTCGCAACCTTTCACTTTGGAAGACGCATCAACTCAAAGGCGACCGCAAGGGAACGTGGAGTTTCCATGTCACGGGCAACTGGTGTTTGACCTTTTCGGTCGCCGAAAACGAACTAAGCGATGTGAATTTCGAGGATTACCACTGAACAGGGAGAATGACACATGCCGATGTTTAACCCGCCGCACCCCGGCGAATTCATAAGGGAAGAATTGATAGCGCCGCTCGGCCTGACGGTCACTGACGCGGCTCGCGTTCTGGGCGTCTCCCGTCCCACTCTGTCAACGCTTCTTAACGAAAACTCAGACGTTTCAACGGACATGGCGTTGCGGATTGAAAAAGCTTTTGGGCTTAAGATGGACACGCTGCTGCGTATGCAGAACGCCTACGACATTTTCCAGGCCCGCAAGCGTGCGGGAAAAATCAAGGTCAGGCGCTATTCACCGAAGAACCGCGAGGCGTTGGCAACGATTTAATCCGAGTGGGATTATGATCGAGTTGAATCTGAGTGCGCGTGCTTGCGACCGGATTCTGAAGGTCGCGCGGATGGTAGCGGACTTGGAGGCGTCCCGCGAAATCGCAGCCGAACACGTGAGCGAGGGATCCTAGGACCCCGGCAGCTCTCCGTATTGTTGCTCCTCCCAGGTTCGGGGACCAATATGATGTCGGGAATGGGTATTGCCAACCTAACGAGGATCAGCATGCTGCTCGTCCCAATATATTTCCTGATAACATATGGAGCTTACGGTCTATTCTGCTCAATCTATACCATAAGTAGTGGCAGGACTGTCAAAGCAAGGATATTTCGACATCGTTGTATCGGCTTATCCTAACGGGGTGGAACAGATGCTCCCAGATACAATGGCTATGGAACCCGAGAGATCCCTTCCCGGGTACAGGTTTACTATGTGAAAAGATGATGTTCACGATGTTCGTTGCGGAAAAGAAACATTGACGAGACCTGAAAATCCGTGCTCGGTGCGGGAGCTGATGTGAAGATATAAGCGTCAATGCAAGAAGCTAAGAAAGAAATAATGAGGTTGTATGGCGGTAAGGGATGGGCCAGTGTTTTCACCCGGATTCGTCTATTTATCACCGCGCCATTCGACGCCTTGAATAAACACATTCCCGAAGAGGGATTCATTGTGGATCTGGGATGCGGTTATGGGATATTTGCTAATTTGCTCGGTTTGCTGTCTCCCAAACGAAAGATTTTGGGGATGGATCTCGACGGATTCAAGATGAAGCATGCCGACAAAGGGATTCCTAACGTGGAATTCCGGGTGGCCGATATCACTAAAACCGACATTCCACCTGCCGACTGCATTTTGCTCATCCATGTGTTGCACCACTTGGCTTCTCCAGAAGATCAGGAGCCGTTGGTGCGCGCGTGTTTCGACCGCATCAAGTCCGGCGGCAAGTTGATCATCGCGGAGATAGACCGTAAGCCTTGGTGGAAATTTGTTCTTACTCAGCTAGCCGATCATATGCTTTACCCGGGCCAGGGGATCCATTACCGTTTTCCAGAAAGTATGGCCGAGCTTTTAAAGAAAGTTCCGGTCAAAGTAGAGACAGAGGTAATGCACCAGGATACGCCTTTTTCCCATATAACCTACATCTGCACGAAGCTTTTAAATGTTCATCAATGACTTTGCTCAAGTTTCAAGGCGACCCCGGCTCGGCTTTTCCCTTCGCAAAAGCTGGTTGAGCGCGTTCAATCGACAACAAAAGGCGGTGACCATTGTTGGCCTTTTACTGCCGAATCTGATGCGCGACGTAGAACAATGAGATGACTACTATGACTGAGAAGAAGGCAGGCTCGCGGGCGGACAATGCAGCGGGCTCTTTGAGAACGTGGCTCCCGCCAACACTGGTCTTTGCCGTCGTGCTCTTAGTTCTGTTCTGGAGGCTTGGGAGCTATCCACCCTACTTCAACGAGTACGTTGACCACGGGATTCACATGGAAGTGAACAAGGTCTTTGACCACGCGGACATATCTAACAGAGTGAATTGGTACTGGAAAGAGATGCACTCGTTCAGCGCTTATGAGTCGCCGCTCTATGGCATGGTTATAGAGCTTGGGCTACGGCTCTTCGGGCTTACCTTGTTCGGTGTTCGTTTCTTTCCTGCCTTGATCGAATTTGGGGCTCTGATCCTTACATATTTCGCTTTCAGGAAGTACTTTCCACAGTACCTTCTGCTCAGTTTCATCCTGCTGATGGCGCTGTCGCCATGGCATTTGCTGATCGCGCGGTCCGGCGGGATTCAGGGGTTCAGCTTCAGCCAGTATCTAATCGCGTTGTCCATGTTTGTCCTGCTGATTGACAGAAAACGCTCGGTGGGAATTGCCATCTTGGCGGGAATAAGCACAGCCACAATCCCATATGGCTACGCCGGGATCCGATTGCTTCTGCCCTTATTAGTATTGTTGGCAATTGTCTGTTTCAGAAGAATTGCAAAATACAACCTTTTTGCCTATCTGGGCACGATCCTCGCAATCTGTGCTATTCAGATCGGCGATTTTCCTCACTCTCTCCAAATGTACTTTTATGCCAGAGGAGAAAACCTTATGTCGACTGCGAGGAGGCTTCCAAATGGCGGCTATGACTTTGCTTTCATCGCGCACAAACTGAACGAAAATTTCCAGGTGCTGTTCAATATGATAATGGGACTAAACGAGAAAGCTTTCTGGAACGTCAACGTGGCAAGCACTATGACGCCTATCGCCGGCATGGTCCTATATCCCAAGTTCCTTGTCCCCTTGTTTATCGCCGGCCTGGTATATTCTCTGGCGCACGCCTATAAGCAGAAGCGGTTCATTCTGGCGATGCCAGTATTGTTGCTTCTCCCAAGTTCGGGGACCAATATGATGTCGGGAATGGGTATTCCGAACCTAACGAGGAGCATCATGTTGCTCGCACCGATATATTTCTTGATAACATATGGCGCTTACAGTCTATTTTGTTCAATCTATACTATAAGTAGTGCCAGGCTTAGGGCTACTTTCTCGGGACTATTTGCGGTTTTCGTTGCCCTTGTATCGGTGTATCAGGTCAATAACTATTTCCATTACGAAAAGGATACAATACATGGAGGTAAGAACGACACTGCCATGGTGGTGTACAATGAGTTTTTGAAGCCTTACATGGCCGGTCATCCAAGTAGTCGAATACTTTATCATGAATTTGGTCCATTTAACAAGTGGAGCTACGTTGTGATCCGTTGGCTTGGTGGCCAGCCCGTCCAGACAATGAGAGACGAGGGAAAACTGGTGTTCTTGACAGATGACAACCGTGCCTTTGAGGGTAGACGGTTGAAGGAAGGTTATTTCGACATCGTTGTCTCGGCTTATCCTGATCAGCTGGAACACATGCTCCCGGAGACACTGGCTCTGGAAGCCCAGGTTTCCCCTCCCGGGTACAAGGTTTACTACGTTAGGAGATGATGGGATCCCCCGTGTTTGGAGGCGGTTAGGGCATCGCGCCCGCAGGCGTTTTGTTCTATTGCGCAGCTGCTGGTCTGCGGCTATAAAGCGTGCAAAGCCCGCGCCGATTAATTATGCCCGCCCCCGTCATTGCCGTCGTTATCCCGATGTTCAACGAGCACGCGGTGCTGCCCCAACTGTTCGCGCGGCTCGCCGCGCTGTTCGATGCGCAACGCGACTGCGCCTGGCGCGCCGTGCTCGTCGATGACGGCAGTCGCGATGATTCCGCCGCGCTCGTCCGCGCGCAGGCGGCGCGCGACGCACGCTTCGAGCTCGTCGAGCTCTCGCGCAACTTCGGCTTCCAAGCCGCGCTCGCCGCCGGCCTCGCACACGCGCGCAGCGCAGACGCCGTCGTGACGATGGACGCGGATCTGCAAGACCCGCCCGAAGTCATCCCCGCGCTCGTCGCCGCGTGGCGCGACGGCGCCGAAGTAGTGCACGCGAGGCGCCGCACGCGCGCCGACACTGGGCTGCGTCGCGCGGGCTTCGATTTGTTTCACGCGATTCTCGGCCCGCTGTCCGATTACCCGATCGAGCCCCAGACTGGCACCTTTGGCGTGCTCGGGCGCGCCGCCGTCGACGCGTTTCACCAACTGCCCGAGCGCAACCGTTTCTTTCCCGGCCTGCGGGCGTGGATCGGGTTCCCGACGGCTGACGTACCTTACGACCGCCACGAGCGCGCCGCAGGCAAGCCGCAGCAGACGTTCCGCCGCCTCGTGGGCTATGCGCTCGACGGCGTGTTCAGCTTCTCGCAGCTTCCGCTGCGGCTGCTGACCTACTCGGGAATTTTCGTCGGCTTCGTCGGCTTCTGTCTTGGCCTCTACTACATCGTGAAGCGCCTCATCAAGATCGAGACGGCGCCGACCGGCTTCACCACGCTCGCCGCGCTTGTGCTGTTTCTCGGCGGCGTTCAACTCATCGCGATCGGCGTGCTCGGCGAATATCTCGGCCGCATCTACGACGAGGTGAAACAACGCCCGGTTTATCTCGTGAAGCCGCCGCGCGTGTCCGGCTGATCGTGCGCGGCACGGCGGCAACGCGCGCGGCGGCGATTCGCGACCGCGTGGGACGCGCGCGCGAGCGGCAGCAGGCGCGCTTTCGTTCCGATAAGAAGCTTAATTGCAATGCGCGGATGGGTCCGCGTCAGATCAAGCAACACTGCCAACTCAGCGATGAATCACAGGAACTGATTCGCGTGGCGATGACGGAGTTGAATCTCAGCGCCCGCGCTTACGACCGGATTCTGAAAGTGTCGCGCACGGTCGCCGATCTGCAGTCGAACGATGAGATCTGTACCGAACATGTGAGCGAAGCGATTCAGTACCGGACCCTCGATCGCACGCTATGGGTTTGAGAACCGCGAATGGACGCGAATGAACACGAATCCCCTCCAGATTTCATGCAGTCCGTATCTGAGATCATTCAGCAATTCATTCGTGTCCATTGGCGTTCATTCGCGGTTCCGCTTTCATTTCAGCTGACAAAACTCAGCGATGAATCACAGGAACTGATTCGGGTTGCGATGACGGAGTTGAATCTCAGCGCCCGCGCTTACGACCGGATCCTGAAAGTGTCGCGCACCGTAGCCGATCTGCAGTCGAGCGACGAGATCAATACCGAACATGTGAGCGAAGCGATCCAGTACCGGACCTTCGATCGGACTCTTTGGGTTTAAGAACCGCGAATGGACGCGAATAAACGCGAATCGTGGACGACTTTCATGCAGTCAGTATCTGAGATCATTCAGCAATTCATTCGTGTCCATTCGCGTTCATTCGCGGTTCCGCTTTTATGTCAGCTGACAAAGATGGACGATGCGCAGCAGTTTGGATTTAGCTCAGGGCGCTGGGTTCACTTGCCAGACCAAAGGCGTGCCCGCAGCCTGCGTGAAGAAACTTCGCAGAATGTTGGCGTTACTTGATGCCATGGAGAGTGAAAATGAGCTTCGCAACCTTTCACTTTGGAAGACGCATCAACTCAAAGGCGACCGCAAGGGAACGTGGAGTTTCCATGTCACGGGCAACTGGTGTTTGACCTTTTCGGTCGCCGAAGACGACCTACGCGATGTGAATTTCGAGGATTACCACTGAACAGGGAGAATGATACATGCCAATGTTTAACCCGCCGCACCCGGGCGAATTCATAAGGGAAGAATTGATAGCGCCACTTGGCCTGACGGTCACTGACGCGGCTCGCGTTCTGGGCGTCTCCCGTCCCACTCTGTCAACGCTTCTTAACGAAAATTCAGACCTTTCAACGGACATGGCGTTGCGGATTGAAAAAGCTTTTGGGCTTAAGATGGACACGCCGCTGCGTATGCAGAACGCCTACGACATTTTCCAGGCCCGCAAGCGTGCGGGAAAAATCAAGGTCAGGCGCTATTCACCGAAGAACCGCGAGGCGTTGGCAACGATTTAATCCGGGTGGGATTATGATCGAGTTGAATCTGAGTGCGGCTTGCGACCGGATTCTGAAAGTCGCGCGGATGGTAGCGGACCAGGAGGCGTCGCGCGAAATCGCAGCCGAAACACGTGAGCGAGGCGATCCTAGGACCGGCAATTTGATCGCACGCATTGGGGATGCGCTCGAAAGTAGTGAGGGAACCTCTCCGATTAAAGACAATTTCTTCGACGACCGAACCCCCAAGCTCGGCCATCCTCGTGGAACCTAGAGGCTAGAGCACTATCGCCGACAACAGAGGACGCCGAGCTGAGCGGGTCGGAACCAGGGGCGCACCAGGAGGACTCGCAAAAAGAAGATTGGGTTAACCTTAATAGCGCTGATACCCTAAATCAGTCGCGCCGCGGCTGGTTGGGTTAATGCCGCGTGCCTCCGATTGCGCGGACAGTTTAGTGGGCGACGGAGGGTTAAGGCTTTCCCCGACATACGCGCAGATTCCAACAAAGGGTTGGGTTAAGCGATTCGCGCTGTGCTGGCGGGCGATTCGCGGCGATGATGAGCGGCCAACGCGGCAGCGACCACGTCCGAAGGAACGCGCTGCATCTCTGTTAGTGAATAAAGCTTTACCCGCCTCGCGCTCTTTGAAACAATCGCAGGGTGCGCTGAGTCTGCTAGGTGTCTCCAACAAAAGCACCTCGCCCCTTCCCGTCAAGGCGCACACGAGGTAATCAATCGCACCACCCAACTGCTATGAAAAACGTGCGGAAACGTCTCACCATGACGGCGATGCGGTTGGTTTTGATGGCAGCAGCGGCGGTGCGCGGTCAATCCGTGCCCGACGGTTTCGATCCGAACGCGAGCGACTTCATTCGTGTGGTCGTTCAACCGGACGGCAAGATTCGGGGACTGGCGTTCGTCCGTCCCGAATCGCCAGATGAGCTTTCCCATCGAATGCTTACATTTGCTGAGCGCGTCGCCTATCAACGAGCGATCGAAGAAGTCTATTGGCGATACCGGATCTGGCCGACAGAAAATGCGGGACCAAAGCCCTTGCTCGATGAAGTCGTATCTCCAGCCCAAATCCAGCAGAAGGTGAAAGATTATCTGCGGAACTCGCAGCTACTTTCAAATCAGTGGCACAGGCCGATTACCCCGGAGCAACTTCAGGCTGAAATGGAGCGGATGGCCAGCCAGACGAAGCAGTCCGAAGTGTTGCAAGATTTATTCGCGGCGCTTGGCAACGACCCAGCGTTGGTAGCCGAGTGCTTGGTCCGGCCGGTCTTGGCGGAGCGTCTGGTGCGTGAGGTCTACGCACAAGATGAGAAGTTGCACGGTGAGTTGGAGCGACGGGCCGAGAAGGACTTGCGGGCGCTGAAAAGCGCGGAGGACATGAAGCGGACTTCCGCGGTCTACAGCGAAATGGAATGGATTAGAAGCGATACTTTCGACCTCGCGTCTAAATCGGAGATGGAAGCTGTGCGGATGACAACAGTTGAATGGGACGAGAACATCAAGAAATTGGCGACCGAGTTCAAAGGACAGGAGACTGCAACGAAATCGCCTCGTTTGCTTGGGAAAATGTCGGCCAGGGGAACGCAACGCGCGGATGTGAACCGGAACAACGCTTGCGCTGAGGGACTCGCTCGGATCAGGATCGGTGTTATGAGCCTCCTCCAGGAGGATGATTCGCGCTATTTTGCTACACAGGTGCTCGATAAAGGCCCAAACCGAATAAAGATCGCGACGATAGCGTGGCAGAAAGAGCCATTTGAATCGTGGGCAAGGAGAGCTGACGCGGGGCAGGGAGAAACGCGGATAGAGTCGACTGCTCACTATGCACTTCCGCCGATAGCTATACGTGCGATAGGCTGTATGCCTGATAGCTGGACAGCAATGACTGGCGCCCCTGACCGGCGGTACTCGCACACGGCAGTTTGGACAGGCAATGAGATGATTGTCTGGGGCGGGACAGCTGCTGCCAATTCTTTGGCTTTGGGCAGTGGCGGCCGATATAATCCAGACACGAACAGTTGGGTCCCGACCGCGACTACGGGTGTGCCGACAGCGCGTATGTCTCACACGGCAGTTTGGACGGGGACTGAAATGATCGTCTGGGGTGGCTCTGACGGCCTCCATCATTATTTCAATACCGGCGGAAGATACGATCCGAGCACGGACAGTTGGACTCCGACCAGCACTAGCGGAGCGCCCGTTGACCTCTATTATCCCACGGCAGTTTGGACGGGGAGCGAAATGATTGTCTGGGGCGGGTCGGGCGGCGGCAATGGCGGGAGATACAATCCGACCGCGGACAGTTGGATTGCCACTAGCACTGGCAAGCGCGCCCATTTACCGCTACGGTCACACGGCCGTTTGGACAGGCAGTGAAATGATTATCTGGGGCGGGTTCGGTGGCGGTCGGCTATCTTAACAGTGGCGGCCGATACAATCCGAGCACCGACGTTTGGATGGCTACCAGTACTAGCGGGACGCCGACGGCGCGCGAGTATCACACTGCTGTTTGGACTGGCAGTGAGATGATTATCTGGGGCGGGGACGGTGGTCTTGGCCACGCTGGGGGGAGATACAATCCGAATACGAACACTTGGGTTGCAACCAGCATGAGCGGTGAGCCCACTAACCGCGCCCATCACACGGCCGTTTGGACAGGCAGTGAAATGATTGTCTGGGGTGGTGGAGATCCTGGCATTTCCGTCTACGACAATGGCGGGAAATACAATCCGAGCACGGACACTTGGGTTGCGACAACTCAAAACGGCACGCCCAGTAACCGCGCCCTTCACACGGCAGTTTGGACAGGAAGTGAAATGATTGTCTGGGGTGGAGTAGGTGTCGACGCCTCGTTCAATAGTGGTGGTCGATATAATCCGAGCACGAATAGTTGGGTCGCGACCAGCTTTAACGGTGCGCCGTATGTGCGTTATGGGGGTTTCGATCACGGAGTCTGGACGGGCACTGAAATGATTGTTTGGGGCGGGAATAGCAGCAACTGGCGGGAAATACAATCCGAGCACGGACACTTGGGTTGCGACAAACCAAAACGGCGCGCCGCCGCCGCGGTTTTATGATACCGCCGTTTGGACAGGCAGTGAAATGATCGTGTGGGGTGGGTGGTCCGGCAGCAACCGTCTCAATAGTGGAGGTCGATACACTCCAATCACGGACAGTTGGGTTGCGACCAGCATGACCGGCGTGCCCGAAGCCCGCTTGGGTCACACCGCAGTTTGGACAGGCACTGAAATGGTCATCTGGGGCGGATACGATGGCGCTTTTCCTGGCGTCTCTTTTAACAGTGGCGGTCGATACACTCCAATCACGGACAGTTGGGTTGCGACCAGCATCAGCGGCGCACCAACTGGGCGGTATAATGATACTGCCGTTTGGACTGGAAGTGAAATGATTGTCTGGGGTGGGAATGATAACACCGGTAGTGGCGAGTATTTCGATACCGGCAGCCGATACGATCCCAGCACGGACAGTTGGGTGGCTACCGATACTAGCGGCGCACCAACTGCGCGCTCGGGCCACACGGCAGTTTGGACAGGCAGTGAGATGATTGTTTGGGGTGGGTCTGGTGGCGGAAGTGTTCTTAACAGTGGCGCGAGATACAATCCGGCTACGCAGAGTTGGGTTCCGACGAGCACTACTGGCGCGCCCGTCACCCGCTACGGTCACACGGCCGTTTGGACAGGCGGTGAAATGATTGTCTGGGGCGGGTTTGATGGCACCAGCGTTTTCGATACTGGCGGCCGATACAATCCCGGCGCGGATGGTTGGGTAGCTACCAATACCAGCGGCGCACCAGCTGCGCGCTCGGATCACGCGGCCGTTTGGACAGGCAGCGAAATGATTGTCTGGGGTGGGGTTGGTTTCAACAGCGGCGGAAGATACTGTGCACAGTTAGCGCCGACGCCGACGCCTTGTCCGTTGTGCACGCCAACACCCACGCCGGGTGCAACGCCAACACCTACTCCCAGGCCGGCGACGCTGGGAAACATTTCGACTCGACTCCAAGTAGGGACCGGTGCCAGCGTGATGATCGCTGGCTTCATCGTGCAAGGAAGCTCTCCGAAGAGGGTGCTGATCCGAGCCGCGGGCCCCTCGTTGACGAACTTCGGAGTTCCGAATGCGCTGCCTAACCCGGAGGTGGAATTGCACGACAGCACCGGCACGATTGGGATGAATGATGATTGGCAGACGACGCAAATCGGTGGCGTTATTACCTCAGATCAGGTTGCGGAGATTCAAAGCAGCGGGCTGGCTCCCAGCAATTCGCTTGAGTCCGCGATTATCGCGACCCTGGCGCCTGGAAGCTATACGGCCATAGTGCAAGGGGTAAGCGGTGTGACTGGGGTAGGGATAGTAGAAGTTTACGATCTAGGTACAACTGGGAACTCGCTTCTCGCCAACATCAGCACGCGAGGATTCGTGCAGAGCGGAGACAACGTTATGATTGGTGGATTTATCGTTGTGACTCAGCCTACGAGAGTAATTATTCGAGCAATCGGGCCATCGCTGACCAAGTTCGGCGTGCCTGATGCGCTGGCTAATCCGCAGTTAGAGTTGCATGACGCCAGCAGCACCATTGGCCAGAATGACGACTGGCAGACGACCGAAATTGGGGGAATCATTACGAGCGATCAAGTGGCGGAGATTCAGAACAGCCAGCTCGCGCCGACTAATCAGGCGGAATCAGCCATCATCGCCACGTTACAGCCGGGGAGCTACACTGCCATCGTGCGCGGAGTGAATGACACCATGGGCAATGCCCTCGTGGAAGTTTACGCCGTGAATTAGCGCGGCGATCGCCCGAGAACGGGAAAACCTTTACCAGTCGCCGGGTCGCGGACGCAAGCACAAACGGGTAGAAAAGTTCCTCCACCTTCCCAATGGACAATACTAAATCTCCGCTGGGAGTTTTGTTCTTGCTTACTGATCCTCGCTTGGGCAACCTTCCCCCGAATTTCGATCTCAAAGGAGAATCAATGCGCCTCCCAGTCACAATCACTCACGCCCGCTCGTTCACTTCATTTCTGAGAGCAAGATCTAGGAGAGCTGCGCTCTTATTATTTTCCGTTGCGGGTGCTGCGTGCGGGAGTGCGACGTGGTTGACTGGTTTGCGACTTCATTGATCACCCATGTTCCTGCAAGCTGATCCCGTTGTGGAGTGGCTCTGGCTGAACTGATTGCGCGCAGCGTGACGGTCTCGTTCAACAAATCATCGATCCGGATGGCCACGGCCATTGGCAATCACCGTGTCGGCTTCGCGGGTTACCTGAAGCTGGGCCCGATCTTCCTTCCGTTTCGGACCCGTGCGGTACGCGAACAAGGGTTCCGCTTCTTCAGCCGCGACGCGAGCGTCGCTTGAGGTCGGAATGACCGCCTCCGATCGAGGCCGCGCTCAGCCGGTGAATCCGCTCGGATTCAATCGTTGCCAGCGCCAACTGTCGGCACACATTGCCTCCAGGTCGCGCTTGGCCTCCCAGCCGAGTGTCGCGCGCGCGAGCGCGGCATCCGCATAGCAGGCCGCGACGTCGCCTGGGCGCCGTGCGACGATGTCGTAGGCGATGCTGCGGCCGCTGGCGTGCTCGTAGGCGCGAATCACCTCGAGTACGCTGTAGCCGCGGCCCGTGCCCAGATTGACGGTGAGCGAACTGCCGCGCTCGAGCAGGTAGCGCAGCGCCGCCGCATGGCCTTCGGCCAGATCGACCACGTGGATGTAGTCGCGCACGCCGGTGCCGTCGGGGGTCTCGTAATCGTTGCCGAAGACCTGCAGCCGGTCGAGCTGCCCGCCTGCAACCCGTGCCACGTAGGGCATCAGGTTGTTCGGCAGGCCCTTCGGGTCTTCGCCGATCTGGCCACTCTCGTGCGCACCCACCGGATTGAAGTAGCGCAGGTAGCCGATCGACCAGGAGGGATCCGCGCGCTCGACGTCGCGCAGGATGTTTTCCCCCATCAGCTTGGTCGCGCCATAGGGGTTGACGGCCGACAAGGCCGCATCTTCGCGAATCGGCAGACGCTCCGGCACGCCGTAGACCGTGGCGCTCGAACTGAATACCAGTGTCCTGCAGGCACGCGCCTGCATCGTCTGGCACAGCGTCACGAGGCCGCCGACGTTGTTGGCGTAGTAGGCGAGCGGGTTCGTTGTCGATTCGCCGACGGCCTTGAAGGCGGCGAAGTGCACCACGGCGTCGATGTGGTGCGAATCGAACAGGCGCCCGAGCGCCGGGCCGTCGCAGACATCGAGCCGTTCGAAGACGGGGGCCTCGCCGCTGAGGCGCTGCAGGCGGTCGAGCACCTCGGGCGAGCTGTTCGAGAAGTCGTCGACACCGACGACCGAGAAGCCGGCCGCTTGCAGCGCAAGCCACGTGTGCGAGCCGATATAGCCGGTCGCACCGGTCAGCAGGATCGTCGGCAAGGCAGCGGTTTCAGTCGAGCGTGAGTTGGGCGAAACAGCCGAAGCGATCGTTGTCGAAGGATGAGGAGCCGAAACCCGTGGCCGAGCGCGACTCGCGGCTGGCGTTGCAGCCGAGCGCCACCCTGCGGGCGGCATCCCAGTGAACACCCAAAGACAATCTCTTCGTATCGTCGTTGCCGGCGGCGCCGGTGAAGCCGTCGATGAAGTCGCGCTTCTCGTAGCCGAGTGCACCGGTCAGCGTGACTTTGCCCGTCACCAGGTAATCGGCGCGAATCGTCAGCGCGTTGGTCAGCCTGCTGAGGTCGCTCGCCGATACGGCGCCACCCGGCTCCAGACGCAGGTAGCCGCTCTCCTGCCCGGTGTCACGCGACAGCGTGGTCCGCAGGTTCAGCAACCCGGTCGGCTTCCAGACCCAGACCAGCGAACCGGTGACGCCTTCGGCGTTGGCGAAGGTCGCGAGGTTGTATTCGATCTTGCCGTAGTACAGGCGTGCATTGACGGTGCTGGCCCCGCTGGCCACCCAATCGGCCCCGACGTAGAAGTCTTGGCGGTCGCTTTGGTCGGGCTCGGACTGGCCTGGTGCGGCACTGCTGGTACTTCGTGCGTTGGCCGCGGAATCCGGCGCCCAGATTCACGACGCCACCGGTGCCGGAACTGATGCCGACGCTGGCGTTGTCCTGCCTGTACTCGGAGGACGCGTACTGCGGCTCGGAGAACGACACCTGCCGTGTCCCGATGGCGGCGTCCAGGCCCAGCGTGCTCTTCTCGCCCCAACGCAGGCTGGCAATCAGGTCCTCGCTGCGCTCGATGTTGGACACCGTCACCGGGATCACGCCGCCGATCACGAAGGGTGACTGCTGCTGATTCGCGTGCAGCGTGATGTTGCCCGACAGGCGCTCGACGGTCGCCCAGTCGAGACCGGCGCCGATCACGTAACCGTTGTTGTTGCGATAGCCGAATTCGCTGTAACGCTCGTAGATCAGCGCAGCATCGGCGTAGGCGCGCTGGCGCCCGAACGGCAGGTTCACGCCACCCCTCAGCGTGGTCGTGAAGACGTTGTCGCCATGCTCGTTGCCTGGCGGGAGCTCGAGCGGGTTCGACTGGTGAGTCATGTCCAGCGTGATGCCGACATTCCAGGGGCGCTCGTCGGACTGCGCGGATGCCGTGCCGCTGAAGAGGACGCTGACGGCGACAGCCAGAACGTTGAAGCGGATATGCATGTCAATCTCCTGTAGGAGGGAAACTCAGTACGCCTTGCGATCGAACAGAACGACTCTGAGCGTGCGCACGATGATCTGCAGGTCCAGCCCGAGCGACCAGTTGCGCAGGTATTCGAGATCGTATTCGACGCGCGCCTGCATCTTCTCGATCGTGTCGGTCTCGCCGCGCTGGCCGTTGACCTGCGCCCAGCCGGTGATGCCCGGGCTTGACCTTGTGGCGCACCATGTAGGCCTTGATGATCTGCCGGTACTGCTCGTTGTGCGCCACCGCGTGCGGCCGCGGGCCGACGATGCTCATGCGCCCCTGCAGCACGTTGAAGAACTGCGGCAGCTCGTCGAGCGAGGTGCGGCGCAGGAAGGCGCCGAACGGCGTGATGCGCGGGTCGTCGCTTGGTCGCCTGGCGGACGACCGGCGCCGTCGTCCATCGTGCGCATCGAGCGGAACTTGTAGACCATGATCTCGCTCGCCGTCCAGGCCGTTGCGGCGCTGCTTGAAGATCACCGGGCCGGGCGAGCTGAGCTTGACGCCGATCGCGATCGCCAGCAGCAGCGGCGAGATCAGCACCAGGATGATCGTGGCCAGCACGATGTCGCTGAGCCGCTTGACGAGTTCGTTGGTGCCGGTGAACGGCGTCTCGCAGATGCCGACCACCGGCACGCCGTTCATGTCCTGCAGCCGGCCCTGGATGATGCTGATGCCGAACACGTCGGGCACGAAGAAGAGCGACGCGGTCGTGCCCTGCAGCCTGCTCGAGCAGCTCGACGATGCGCGGCTGCGAGCCCAGCGGCAGCGTGATGTAGACCTCGCGGACGCCGTGCGTCGCGGACGTAGGCGGCGACGTCGCGACAGGCCGCCCAGCACGCTGGCCGCTGGCTTCGTTGTCGCACCCGCTCGTCGGTGCGGTCGTCGAAGTAGCCGACGAAGTCGACGCCCGCTCGTCGCCGCCCTGCAGCGCGCGCGCCACCTTCACGCCCAGCGGGCCGGCGCCGACGACGATGGCCGACTGCGCGCGGCTCCGGGCGCGCGGCCCGGCGGCGCAGCACCGAGCTGCGCCGATGCCCAGGCCGCAGCCATTGCAGCAGCGGCGTGGCCATGGCCCAGGCCACCAGCACATCGTCGGTCGAAGTACTGCAGGCTGCGCGTCGCATAGGCGCACAGCGCCAGGATGCAGAGCAGCATGACCCACGAGCGTGACGATGTCGACCGCCGGCGGTCGAGCAGCTGTTCTCGGAAGCGGTTGCGGCCGGGAAAGGTGAGCGCGAAGACCAGCAGGCACAGCGTCAGGTCGGGCCGCAGCGATCGGCTCGCCGTAGAGCAGCGTGGTCACCAGCAGCGACCGTGACCGTGATGGTCGGCTCGAGAAACGCCGCGACCAGCGACGTCACCGACTGCGGCGCGCTGTAGAAGGTTCTCTTGTAGCTGCGGTCTTCGAACATTGCCGAAAGGACGGGGCGATCACGGCGTCCAGGGCGGGCGCCGCGAAGCTTCAGGGGTGGGTGGCTGGGCGCTGATTCTCGCCGATGGGCGCGCCACGCGGGCTCCCGCGCTCACGGGGCGCCGACTTGGCCGCTGCCTACAATCCGTGCAAATGTTGCGAATCTGTACGTTCGCTGCTCGTGCCCGCTGTGCTGCAGCGCCTGACGCTGCTGGTCAATCACGTGCTGGCGTCGGAGCCGGTGGCCATGGCGCGCCTGCTGCCGCACGCCGGCAAGCGCCTCAGCGTCGAGTTGACGGATTGGCCGTCGCTGCTGCCGCCGCCCCCGGTGGCCGTCTTCCGGTCACGCCGGCCGGCCTGCTCGAATGGTGCGGTGCAGCGACGCCGCGCTGGGCGCGCCGGCCGAACTGCAACTGCGTGTCGCACGCCGCCAACCCGGCGCTGCTGATGCTGCGCCTGGCGGCCGGCGTGCGGCCCGAGGTCGTCGTGCAGGGCGACGCCCCGTTCGCCGCCGACGTGAACTGGCTGGCCGACAACCTGCGCTGGGATCGTGCGAGGCCGACCTGGCGCGCATCGTCGGCCCAGCGCCCGCGCGCCAGCTGGCCAGCCTGGGTGCCGCGCTGGCGGCCGGCTTGCGCCGCTGGGTGCCGCCTGTGAGGACGCGCGGCGCGGGCAGCGCCGGGCCGCTGCAAGCCGGCCCGCATCCGGCCACGAAGGGGCCCCTGCGGCCTGGGATCGGCACGCCCGTTGACGAGGCTCCATGACTCAGCTGGCGCGGCTGGTCTTCATCGTCTTCACGGTGCTGCGCTTCGGGCTCGACGAGCTGGCGCTGTCGGGCTTCCGCCAGCGCTGGGTGCGGGCGCTGGCGCGCATGGTCACGGTCGGCCGGCGCTTCGACGCGCCGCGCGGCGTGCGCCTGCGCCTGGCGCTGGAACGGCTGGGCCCGATCTTCGTCAAGTTCGGCCAGGTGCTGTCGACGCGGCGCGACCTGCTGCCCGCTCGACGTGGCCGACGAACTGGCCAAGCTGCAGGACCGCGTGCCGCCGTTTCCCAGCGCCGCAGTCGCGCGCGCTGGTCGAGCAGGCCTTCGGCCGCCGCATCGACGAGGTCTTCGCGCGCTTCGATGCCGAGCCGGTGGCCAGCGCGTCGATCGCGCAGGTGCACTTCGCCACCCTGCATGGTGGGCGCGAGGTGGCGGTCAAGGTGTTGCGCCCGGGCATGCTAGCGGCGATCGACGACGACCTGGCGCTGCTGCACACGCTGGCGCGCCTGGGTCGAACGCGTCAGCCTCGACGGCAAGCGCCTGAAGCCGCGCGAGGTGGTGGCCGAGTTCGACGTCTACCTGCACGACGAACTCGACCTCGTGCGCGAGGCGGCGAACGCCGCGCAATTGCGCCGCAACATGGCACGGCCTGAACCTGGTCGATGGTGCCCGAGATGGTCTGGGATCTGTGCCAACCCAGCGTGATCGTGATGGAGCGCATGGACGGCGTGCCGATCAGCCAGACCGAGCGCCTGCGCGACGCCGGCGTCGACCTGAAGAAGCTCGCCCGCGACGGCGTCACGATCTTCTTCACGCAGGTGTTTCGCGACGGCTTCTTCCACGCCGACATGCACCCGGGCAACATCCAGGTCAGCATGGCGCCGGCCACCTTCGGCCGCTACATCGCGCTCGATTTCGGCATCGTCGGCACGCTCACCGACAGCGACAAGCGACTACCTGGCGCAGAACTTCATCGCCTTCTTCCGTCGCGACTACAAGCGGGTGGCCGAGCTGCACGTCGAAAGCGGCTGGGTGCCGGCCAGCACGCGCGTCGACGCGCTCGAAAGCGCGATCCGCACCGTCTGCGAGCCGCACTTCGACCGGCCGCTGAAGGACATCTCGCTGGGCCAGGTGCTGTTGCGCCTGTTCCAGACCTCGCGCCGCTTCAACGTCGAGATCCAGCCGCAACTCGTGCTGCTGCAAAAGACGCTGCTCAACATCGAGGGCCTGGGCCGCCAGCTCGACCCGGAGCTCGATCTGTGGAGCACGGCCAAGCCCTTCCTCGAGCGCTGGATGAACGAGCAGGTCGGCTGGGCCGGGCTGCGTCGAGCGGCTGAAGGACGAGGCGCCGCGTTACGCCCAGATGTTGCCCGAGCTACCGCGGTTGTTGCACGCCGCGCTGCAGCCCCGGCAGGAGGCGGCAACCCTGCAGGCGCTGCTCGAGGAGCAGCGCCGCACCAACCGCCTGCTGCGTGCGGTGCTGTGGGTCTGCTTCGGCTTCGTTGCCGGGTTGGTGGTCGCCCAGCTGGTGCTGCGCATGAACGGCGCGTGGCACTGAAGCCGACGCGACCTGCACCCGCTCGACCGCTGCCCGTCAGTGCCCGGCCTTGAAGCTGGTGAAGGTGCGTGTCATCAGGCGGCGGGTCGCCTGGTCCGGGACTCCGGGCAGGATCATCGTCGCGAGCGCGCTGGGGTCAGGGAACACCGCCTTGTCGTTGGCCAACTCGGGCTTGACGAACTTCCGGGCTTCCTGATTCGGGTTCGCATAGAACACGGCGTTGGTCAACGACGCGTGCACCTCGGGGCGCATGATGTAGTTGATCCACTTGTGCGCGTTCTCGGGGTGCTTGGCGTCCTTGGGTATCGCCATCACGTCGAAGAAGAGCAGGCTGCCGGCCTTGGGCAGCAGGACTTCCAGCGCCTGGGGTCGCTTGGCCTTGGCTGCGCGGTCCTTGGCGATGTAGATGTCGCCTGACCAGCCGACCACGGCGCACAACTGGCCGCGCGCCATCTGGTCGATGTAGTCCGAGCCCGAGCCCGAGAAGCGGGTCACGTAGGGCCGCACGCGACTTCAGCATTTCGCCGGCGGCCTTGTAGTCGGCGGCGTCCTTGCTGTGCGGGTCCTTGCCGATGTACTTGAGGGCGATCGGGATCACTTCGGAGGCCGTGTCCAGGAACGACACGCCGCAGCCCTTCAGCTTGGACGCGTACTCCGGCTTGAAGACCAGGTCCCATACGTTGTCGGGCATCGGCAGCGCACCGAGCGCCTTCTTGACCTTCTCGGCGTTGATCCCGACCGTCGTGTAGCCCCACAGCCAGTCGACCAGGTAATCGTTGCCCGGATCGAGCTTGGCCAGCTGGGCCTGGATCGACGGATCCAGGTTCTTCAGGTTCGGCAGCTGGCTCTTGTCGAGCTTCAGCAACAGGCCGCCGTCGATCTGCATCTTGGCGAAGTGCGACCCCGGCACGACGACGTCGTAGCCCGTGCGGCCCGCCACCAGCTTGGCATGCAGGACCTCGTTGCTGTCGAAGTTGTCGTAGCGGACCTTGATGCCGGTCTCTTTCTCGAAATTCTTGATCGTGTCGGGCGCGATGTAGTCGGCCCAGTTGTAGATGTTGACCACCTTCTCTTCGTCGGCCAGCGCGTTGGGCCCAAAAGTCAGCGTGGCGACCGTGGCCAGGCAGCAGGACAAGGTCGTGGCACGAAATTGGAACGGCCTCATTGAATCATCTCCCAGTTACAGGAACGAGCAGGTATGGCATGGCGCAAGCGAAGCGCGGTCAAGCGCACAGCAGGTCCGGCCGCCAACCGGAATTATCGGATCAGTTGCATCGGTTCCCTATAATTCCATACTTTGCCGCGACGTTTTGCGGCTCGACTGCGCCCATGCCGATCTACGCCTATCGTTGCGCCGCCTGCGGGCATACAAAGGACGTGCTGCGCAAGCTGTCCGATCCGCCGCTCGCCGATTGCCCGGCCTGCGGCGCGCCGCGCTTCGAGAAGCAGGTCACCGCCGCGGGTTTTCAGCTCAAGGGCTCGGGCTGGTACGTGACCGACTTCCGCAACCCGCAGGCCGCGCCGCCAGCCGCCAAGCCCGAGGGCGATAAACCGGCCACCGACAAGCCGACTGCCGACAAGCCGGCCACCGACAAGGTCGAAAAGGCCGCCACAGGCGGTGCCGCTCCTGTCGCACCAGCCGCCCCTGCGCCGCCCGTTGCCGCGCCCGCCGCACCGTCGGCCCCGGCCACCGGCGCCCCCAGCTCCTCCGGCGACGCAAGCTGAGCCAGGGGCCACGGCGCCATGAGGAAGTACATCATTGCAGGCCTGCTGGTGTGGCTGCCGCTGGCCGTCACCGTCTGGCTGCTGACCACCGTGCTGGGCATGGTCGACGGCCTGTTCGGCTGGCTCGTCAGTGCGACCCAGGCGGTGCTGCCCGACGCAGCGCATGGCTTCCTGGAGATGCTGCGCCACGTCTACGGCCTGGGCCTGGTCGTGGTGCTCCTGGCGCTGCTGCTGACCGGTATCTTTGCGGCCAACTTCGTCGGCCAGTGGTGGCTGCGCCAGGGTGGCCGGCTGTTGCAGCGCATTCCGATCGTCAAGTCGGTCTACAGCTCGATCAAGCAGGTCTCGGACACGCTGTTCTCGTCCAACGGCAATGCCTTTCGCGAGGCGGTGTTGGTGCAGTACCCGCGCGAAGGCTGCTGGACGATTGCCTTCGTTACCGGCAGGCCAGGCGGCGAGGCCGCGATGTACCTGCACGCCGACTATCTCAGTCTTTACGTGCCGACGACGCCGAACCCGACCTCGGGCTTCTTCCTGATGGTGCCGCGCGCCGACGTGATTGCGCTGCGCATGAGCGTCGACGAGGCATTGAAGTACATCATCTCGATGGGCGTCGTGGCGCCGCCAGTGAGCGCGTTGCCGCAGTCGGCTGGCGCGCGAAATTGACGCGGCCGAACGCACAGCGAGCGTTCGGCCAGACAGCGGCCCACACCTGAACCCCAACTCGCCACCGCCAGCGGTGGCACACAGCACCCAGACTCCGGAGCGATCGATGCGAACTACCTATTGCGGCCTGGTCAGCGAAGCACTGCTCGGCCAGAGCGTGACTCTGATGGGCTGGGCCCACCGCCGGCGTGACCATGGCGGCGTGATCTTCATCGACCTGCGCGATCGCGAAGGCCTGGTGCAGATCGTCTGTGACCCCGACCGCGCCGCGACCTTCGCCGCCGCCGAGGGTGTGAGAAACGAGTTCTGCCTCAAGGTCGTCGGCGTCGTGCGCGCGCGCCCGTCGGGAACCGACAACGCCAACCTCGTCAGCGGCAAGATCGAGGTGCTGGCGCACGAACTCGAAGTCCTCAACCCCAGCGTCACGCCGCCGTTCCAGCTCGACGACGAGAACCTGTCGGAAACCGTGCGCCTGACGCACCGCGTGCTCGACCTGCGCCGCCCGACCATGCAGCGCAACATGCGCCTGCGCTATCGCGTGACGATGGAGGTGCGCAAGTTCCTCGACGCCCACGGCTTCATCGACATCGAAACGCCGATGCTGACGAAGAGCACGCCCGAGGGCGCTCGCGACTACCTGGTGCCCTCGCGCGTGCACGACGGCATGTTCTTCGCGCTGCCGCAATCACCGCAGCTGTTCAAGCAGTTGCTGATGATCGCCGGCTTCGATCGCTACTACCAGATCACCAAGTGCTTCCGCGACGAAGACCTGCGCGCCGACCGTCAGCCCGAGTTCACGCAGATCGACATCGAAACCTCGTTCCTGGCCGAGGACGAGATCCGCAGCATGTTCGAGGGCATGATCCGCAGCACCTTCGAGCACGCCATCGGCGTGCCGCTGCCGGCCTTCCCGGTCATGACCTACGCCGATGCGATGCGCGTCTACGGCAGCGACAAGCCCGACTTGCGCGTCAAGCTGGTGCTGACCGAGATGACCGACGTCATGCGCGAGGTCGACTTCAAGGTCTTCGCCGGGCCGGCCAACAGCCCCGATGGGCGCGTCGTTGCGCTGCGCATCCCGGGTGGTGCCGAGATGAGCCGCGGCGAGATCGACGGATACACCGAGTTCGTGAAGATCTACGGCGCCAAGGGCCTGGCCTGGATCAAGGTCAACGATGCAACCACAGGACGCGAGGGCCTGCAGTCGCCCGTCGTGAAGAATCTGCACGACAAGGCGCTGGCCGAAATCCTCTCGCGCACCGGCGCGGCGAGTGGCGACCTGATCTTCTTCGGGGCCGACAAGGCCAAGGTCGTCAACGACGCGCTCGGTGCGCTGCGGGTCAAGGTCGGCCACAGCGAGTTCGGGCGCGCGCGCGGCCTGGTGCAGGGCGAGTGGGAGCCGCTGTGGGTGATCGATTTCCCGATGTTCGAGCGTGACGACGAAGCCGGGCGCTGGGTCGCCGTGCACCACCCCTTCACCAGCCCGAAGGAAGGCCACGAGGACTGGCTCGAGACCAACCCCGGCGCCTGCATCGCCAAGGCCTACGACGTGGTCCTGAACGGCATCGAGCTCGGCGGTGGCTCGGTGCGGATCCACCGTGAAGAGGTGCAGAGCAAGGTCTTTCGGGCTCTCAAGATCAGTGTCGAGGAAGCGCGTGCCAAATTCGGCTTCCTGCTCGACGCGCTGCAGTACGGCGCGCCACCGCATGGCGGTATCGCCATCGGGCTGGACCGGTTCGTGATGCTGCTGACGGGCGCCGAGTCGCTGCGCGAAGTGATCGCCTTCCCGAAGACCCAGCGCGCGCAGGATCTGCTGACCAACGCACCGGGGCCGGTCGACGAGAAGCAATTGCGCGAACTGCACATTCGCCTGCGCAATACGCAGCCCGCCTGAGCCGAAGCGCCGCGCATTGGGCAGAATCAGAGTGCGGGCGCTTCGCCCGCACCATTGATCCTCGACTGATGCTCGCTCACAAGATTCCGGAGTCGGTGCTGGTGGTGATTCACACCCCGGCGCTCGACGTGCTCTTGATCGAGCGGGCCGACAAGCCTGGCTACTGGCAGAGCGTGACCGGGTCCAAGGACGCGCCGGGTGAACCGCTGGTCGAGACCTGCGTGCGCGAGGTGGCCGAGGAAACCGGCATCGTGATTGGCAGCGACGCCGTTCCGCTCGGCGCGCTGCGCGACTGGCGACTCAGCAATGTCTATGAGATCTACCCCGTCTGGCGCAATCGCTATGCGCCCGGCGTGACACACAACACCGAGCATGTCTTCGGCCTGACGGTGCCGGCCGGTACCGCCGTGACGCTCAATCCGCGCGAGCACCTGCGTTTCGCCTGGTTGCCCTGGCGTGAAGCGGCCGACCGCTGCTTCTCGCCGAGCAACGCCGAGGCCGTCTTGCATCTGCCGGCCTTCCACCCATGAACCCGATGCGCCCGAGCCAGTTGCCAGCGCACACCGGCCAGCATGATCGGCTGCGTGTGGCGACCTACAACATCCACAAAGGCGTGCGTGGTTTGGGGCCCAGCAAGCGCCTGGAAATCCACAACCTCGGCCTGGCCATCGAGGCGCTCGACGCCGACCTGGTGTTCCTGCAGGAGGTCGGCTGCACCACAGCCGCGATGCGCGCCAGTTCGACCGCACCTGGTTCGGCTGGCCGGCCCAGGGCCAGGCCGAATTCCTCGCGCCGGAGGGCTACGAGGCGGCCTACCGCAGCAACGCCGTCACGCGCCACGGCGAGCACGGCAACGCGCTGCTGTCGCGTTGGCCGCTCGGCGACATCGGGCACCACGACGTCAGCGACCACCGCTTCGAGCAACGCGGCCTGTTGCATGTGCCGGTGCTCTGGCACGGCCGCACGGTGCATGCGGTGGTGGCGCATCTGGGGCTGATGCACGCGGGACGCATGCGCCAGGTACAGCGCCTGGCCGAGCTTCATCGCCGCCGAGGTGCCGCCCGGCGCAGCGCTGCTCGTCGCCGGCGACTTCAACGACTGGGGCGAGAAGCTGGACGCGCCGATGCGCGAGATCGGCCTGGCGCGCGCGCTCGGTGAGGGCGCCCGCGCAGGGCGCCGATCGACTTTCCCGTCGCGGGTGCCGATCTTTGCGCTCGACCGCGTCTACACGCGAGGCCTGACCTGCCGCTCGACATTCGTGCCGCGCGGTGCGTCGTGGGCGCGCATGACCGATCACCTGCCGCTGGTGGCCGAATTCGACTGGGCCCCGGCGTGAACGTCAGGCGGCCGCACGATACCGCCTGGTACGCCCGGCGCGATGCGTTGTTTACCGGCGGCAACGAGGTCACGCTGCTGACCGGCGGCGACGAGTTGTTCCCGGCCATGCAGGCCGCCATCGACGCCGCGCGCCACGAGGTCTGGCTGGCGACCTACATCTTTCACGACGACGTGGCGGGCCGCACGCTGGCCGATGTGCTGCAGGCGGCCGCGCGGCGCGGCGTGCGCGTGCGCGTGGTCGTCGACGGTTTCGGCTCCAAGGCCAGTCTGCCCGCGCTGCGGCGCTGGTTCGACGGCAGCGGCGTGGCATTGGCGGTGTTTCGCCCCATCGATCGCTGGTACTCCTGGCTGCAGCCGGGCCAACTGCGGCGCCTGCACCAGAAGTTGTGGCCACCGACACCGAGCAGGCCTTCGTCGGTGGCATCAACATCATCGACGACCGCTACGACCTCAATCATGGCGCCACGCGCGAGCCGCGGCTGGACTTCGCGGTGGCGCTGCGTGGCCCGGTGGTCGTCCCCGTGGCCCAGACGGCCCGCGCGATGTGGACCCGCGCCGCGTTCGGCCGCGACTGGCGCGACGAAGTGATGGCCCTGGCCACGCAGTGCCGCAGCCGGTGGCGCGCGCGCGCTGGTTGATGCAGCGCCTGCGCCTGCGCTCAGGCGTCGAGGCGCTCGGGCCCGACACCCGGCCGGTGCATGCAGCCTTCCTGGTGCGCGACAACCTGCGCCAGCGCCGCGCCATCGAGCGCAGCTACATCGAAGCCCTGCGCCGCGCGCGTCGGCGCATCGACCTGGTGTCGAGCTACTTCTACCCGGGCCGCTCGTTCTTGCGTACCCTGAGCGACGCCGCCCGACGCGGCGTGCGCGTGCGCCTGCTGCTGCAAGGCAAGCTCGACTACCGCTTCGCCGGCCTGGCCGCGCAGCGTGCTCTACGACGAGTTGCTGTCGCGCGGCGTGCGCATCTTCGAATACACGCCGGCCTTCCTGCACGCCAAGGTGGCACTCGTCGACGACGACTGGGCCACGGTCGGCAGCTCGAACATCGACCCGCTGTCGCTGCTGCTCAACCTCGAGGCCAACGTCGTCGTGCGCGACGCCACGTTCACGGCCGCCCTGGCGGCGGCGTTCGAGCGCGCGATCGCGCAGTCGCGCGAAGTCTCGGCGCCACCACTGGCCCGCGGCTGGACGGCGGCCATGCGGCGAACCTTCGTCGCCTGGGTCGCGCAGTGGTACCTGCGCCTTGCCGGGATCACCGGTCAGTATTGATTTTCACGCGCGGTGGTTCGCCGAACCGGTTGCTTGCAGCATCGCCGCGCAACATGCCGTTCTCGATCAGGACCCACAGCCAGCCGATCACCGGGATCAGCGCCGCCAGCACCCACCAACCATTCTTGTTGCGGTCGTGCCAGCGCTTGACGCTGACGGCAATGGTTGGCCACAGCAGCAGCAGATTCACCGCGACCTCGGTGCCGTGTGCCGGCAGGCCGGCCACGCGCAACACAACCGTCAGGTACAGGCCCAGCCCGAGGGGCACGGCCACACCCCACAGCCACCAGGTGCGGCGCGAAATCCGGCCGTCCAGTCCAAGCACCAGCCAGCGCAGGCCTTCAGATTCGAGATCGCGCATGCCGCGATCGTAGCCGGCCTTCAGCGACGCGTAGAAAGCGCCTTGCCGAAGCACACGCTCATCGCGTCGCCGACGAAGGGGCCCCAGGCCGGGATGCGGCGCCAGCCGGTTTCGGCATACAGCGCAATGGCCGCGCGTTGGCGCGCGCCGGTTTCCAGGACCAGGTGGCGATAGCCCAGGGACTGCGCTTCGCGCTCGAGCCGCATCAGCAGCGCGCGCGCCACGCCGTCGCGACGTGCTCGACGGGTCACGAACATGCGCCGTACTTCGCCGGTGAAGGCGTCCTTCTGGCGCAGCGCGCCGCAACCCACGACCTGACCATTGCGCTGCGCCACGAGGTAGACCTCGCGCGCGCGCAGCGGCGTGTTGGCCGGTGCGGGCGCATCGGGCGCGAACAATTCCGGGTACAGCGCGCGGGCTTCCTCGGCCGCCTCGGCGAGCAGCGCCAGCGCCTGTGGATGCTGCGGGTCGATCGATTCGATCTGCAGTGCGGCCGTGTCCTGCATCACGGCCGCCAGTCGACCATCGCCTGCACCAGACCGCGCAACAGCGGCGCGACGGCCGCGGCACGCTCGGCCTGCCACTCGGCGGGATTGCCTTCGTCGAGGTAGCAGCGCCAACACATCTCCAGTTGCACCGCATGCACGTGCTCGTGCGGACGGCCATAGTGGCGCGTGATGGTGCCGCCCTTGAAGCGACCGTCGATGACGTGCCCGAACCGGGTTTGTGCGCGCAGCTCGTCGGCCAGCGCGGCGGTCAATGTCGGCGCGCAACTGCTGCCGCCGGCCGTACCCAGGTTCAGGTGCGGCAGCGTGCCCTCGAACAACCATGGCAGCTCGGACTTGATGCTGTGTGCGTCGAACAGCACGGCGTGGCCATGCTGGGCGCGCAGGCGTGCCAACTCGGCCGCCACGGCGTCGTGGTAGGGCTGCCAATACAAGGTGATGCGCCGCGCGACTTCGGCAGCGTCGGGCTCGCAGCCGTCCCGGTACAGCTTGTCGCCGGTGAAAAAGCGCAGCGGCACCAGGCCGGTGTTGTTGACGCCGGGGTACATCGGCGTGTCGTCGCGCGGCCGGTTGAGGTCGATCACGTAGCGGCTGAAGTGCGGCACGATCAGGCTCGCACCGCAGCCGCGCACGAAGGCGTACAGGCGGTCGAGGTGCCAATCGGTGTCTTCCAGAGCGGCCGCACGCGGCTGCAGGCGTTCGAGCAAGGTGCCGGGCAGGTCGGTGCCGGTGTGCGGCACGCTGACCAGCAGCGGGGTTGCACCCTGGTGCAATGAGAAGGTCGCGGATTGGGTCAAGGCAGGCTGCTGGCGTACAGGCAAAGTGCAGAGATCTCGCGCTCGACGTCGATCGGAAATCCGCGCCGACCGACGCGCCGGTCGTTGAGAAGGTGATCGAACATTTCCGTGCGCGCAGCGGGGTTGGCCCACGCGTCGGCAAGGGCGTTGATGATGCGTGCGTAGCGGGCGATGGTGGCGCGTGGATGAACTTGCGGCGGCAACTGCGCAGCCCACGCCATCGCGCGGCCGGTGAGGGCGCGGTCACTGGCCAGCGGCGGGCGGCGATTCTTCTGCCAGAAGCCGGGCACGGTTTCCAGCACGCGCGCCACGTCGGCTGGCAATTCGTCGAGCGTCGCGCGCGCGCTGTCGATCGATACCGGCTCGAACTCCAACATGCCAGACGCGGTCGGCTCGAACTTTGGGGTCGGCGTTGACGGCGGTTTCTTCGGGCTCATGAGTGGGCTATGTTCCCGTGATTCTGGTCCTGGCGCCCGGTGGCCCTGCGGCAATGTGTCACGCCGCCGTGCCGTTTGCGGGCGGCGCCAGCCGGCGCAGCGACGGATGGGCCGCCAGGCGCCCGACATCCACGCCGCGCCAGTTGCGCAAGGCCACATTGGACAGCGCGGCGAGCAATTCGCGTTCGGCCTCGCTTTGCATCGGCACCAGGGCCTCGATCAGCGCCGCCATGGCCACTTCGCCGGCGCGCGAGTTGTTGCCGTCGTCGATCTTGATCGCCACGCCCAGGCCCGCGCTCGGGCAGGGCGGCGCAGTACATGCCTTCGGCGCCGACCTTGCAGAACACGCGCTCGCCCAGCAGCTGCATCACCCGGGTGTCGAAGCGGCCGCTGCCGCGCGACCATGAACGGCTCGCGCGCCACCGCCGCGCGCAGGCGCAGCGCGGCCGCGGCGCGCGGCCCGGCGTCAGGCCGATGCCGGTGCCGACGCGCGCGAACGCCGAGCGCCAGTTGGCGCAGCGGAATGGCGATAGGTCGGGATCGAGCAGCCGTCGGTGCCGCGCGGCGCGTGCGCCAGGTCGCAGCCGGTGGCGGCCTGCAGTGCGGCCGTGACTTCGCGCATCACCGGATGCTCGGGCTGCACGTAGCCCGGCAGTACAGGCGCAGCGCTCGCGGCCGCCGCGCCAGCAGCGCACGCCAGGCAGCAGGAAGCCGGCGTGCTTGCCCGAGCAGTTGTTGTGCAGCGCGCCGGCGGCTCGCGCCTGCGGCGGCCAGCGCACGCGCCGACGCCTCGTGGTACGGCCAGTGCGTGCCGCATTCGAGCGCCGCGTCGTCCAGCCCGGCCTTGGCCAGCATGCGCGGCCGCGGCTGCGCATGTGCGCCGGCTCGCCGTTGTGCGAGGCGCAGGCCAGCGCCAGCTCCTCGTCGCTCGAGCGCCAGGCGGTCGGCGGCGCCGCTCTCCACCAGCGGCAGCGCCTGCAGCACCTTGACCGCCGAGCGCGGGAAGACCGGCCGCTCGATGTCGCCGAGCGCGACGACCCGTGCGCCGTCGGCGTCGACGACGCGACCGCGCCGCGGTGCGCCGATTCGCGCGTTCGCCGCGCAGTCGCTTCGACCAGGACCGGATTCATCGCGCGATCCCTGTGTCCCGTCGGCATGGACGAACTGTAGCGCCGTCGCGCCGCGACAATGCCGCATGTCCGCTGACCGCCCTGGCCCTCGTCTCGCCGCCGCGCTGTTGCATGCGCTGTGGAACATCGTCGCCAAGCGCACCGGCGGCGACGCCCACTTCGCGCTGATCACCGCGATCATAGCTGCTCGCTCTGGGCGCCGCTGGCGTCTGGGCTCGGGCTGGCAGGCCTGGTCGGGCGCTGGGGCCTGCGCGAGTGGGTCGGTGCTGCTCGCCAGCGCGATCGTGCACGTCGTCTACTTCACGACCCTGCTGCGCGGCTACCGCCAGTCGCGACCTGACCGTCGTCTATCCGGTCGCGCGCGGCACCGGGCCGTTGCTCGTCCTCGCTGGCGCGGTGCTGCTGCTCGGCGAGCCGCTCTGAGCGCGGTCGCCGTGCGGCGGCGTCGCCGGCGTGCGATCGGCGTGTTCTTCATCGCCGGCGGGCCGGCCCTGTGGGCCAAGGCGCACGACGCCCAGCAGCGCAGCCGGCGTGCGCGCCGGCGTGCGCTGGGGCGCAGCCACCGGCGCGCTGATCGCCGGCTACACCGTGATCGACGGCTACGCGGTCAAGGTGCTGCTGATCGTCGCCGATCCTCGTCGACTACGTCGGCAACCTGCTGCGCGTGCCACTTCTGGTGCCGGGCTCGCTGCGCGACCTGCCGGGCCTGCGCTCGGCCTGGCGCAGCGCAATGGCGCTCACGCGCTGGTCGTGGCCACGCTCGGCCCGCTGGCTTACGTGCTGGTGCTGTACGCGGTGCACCTGGCGCCCGTGTCGCATGTGGCGCCGGCACGCGAAGTCTCGATGCTGTTCGCCGCGCTGCTCGGCGGGCGCCTGCTCGGCGAGGGCGACCGCGGCCTGCGCATCGCCGGTGCCATCTGCATTGCGGCCGGCGTGATCGCGCTGGCGACGGCGTGAGCGTTGCGACGATCGGTACATGCCATCGCGTCCGCCGCCACCCGATCTGCCACGACTGATCGGAGTCGATTTCACCAGCACACCGACGGCAGGCAAGCCGATCACCGTGGCCCGCGGCAGCCTGCACGGCACGCGAGTGACACTGCAACGCATCGACGCACTGACGGGCTTTCCCGCCTTCGAAGCCCTGTTGCGAGAGCCCGGGCCTTGGCTCGGCGCATTCGATTTCCCGTTCGGCCTGCCACGCGAACTGGTCGAAACGCTCGACTGGCCGACGCGAGTGGCCCGCGCTGCTGCGGCACTACGCCAAGCTGTCGCGGCGCGAGATCCGTGACACCTTTGCCGCCTTCTGCGCTGCGCGACCCGCGGGCGCGAAATTTGCCCACCGCGCCTGTGACATCCCGGCGCGCTCGAGCCCGTCGATGAAGTGGGTCAATCCGCCGGTCGCGTACATGTTGCACGCCGGCGTGCCGCGGCTGCTGGCTGCCGGCGTGCACCTGCCGGCACTGCACGACGGTGACCTCGCCCGCGTCGCCCTCGAAGGCTACCCCGGCCTGCTGGCGCGCGAGATCCTCGGCGCGCGTTCGTACAAGAGCGACGCGCGCGCCAGGCAAACGGCCGAACGCCTGATCGCGCGCAAGGATCTGGTCGATGCGCTGGAGCAGGGCCGCACGCGGCTGGCGCTGCGCCTGCACCTCACGCATGCCCAGCGCGATGCCCTGGTCGGCCGATGCGGCGGGTGATCGGCTCGATGCCGTGCTGTGCCTGATGCAGGCCGCCTGGGCCGCGAGGCGGCCAGCGCATGGGTTGCCGGCCGACGTCGATCCGCTCGAAGGCTGGATCGTCAGCGCCATGAAATAGTTACGCTGTTCACGGCCTCGACCGGCGGCGGCAGTTCCTGCATGGCGTTGGAAAAAGGTGCTGCCAGCTGAACATTCGGCCCGCCGGCTGGCAAGAATGCTCGTCCGGGCGCTGGCCGTGACGCATGGAACTCGCCTGTGTCTATCGGTCACGCTGAAAATCAGGCCAATGATGGCTGTGCTGAACAAATTGCCGAAGTTGATCAGGGGCGTGCGTCTGACGACCACGCTGCTCGCACTTTGGAAGCTGTTCAAGCACCCCGACACGCCGCTGGCACCCAAACTGGTCGCCATTGCCGTCTTGGCCTACGCCGTCAGCCCGATCGATCTGATTCCCGACTTCATCCCGGTGCTCGGAATGCTCGACGAACTGTTGCTGATTCCGTTGGGCGTGGCGCTGGCAATCAGGCTCACGCCGCCGCACCTGTGGCAGGCGCGCCTGGCCGAGGCGCAGGCGGGCGCCGAGAAGTTGCCGCGGCTGGTATGGGGCGCGGTTGCCGTCGTGCTGATCTGGCTGTCGCTGCTCGGTGCAATGGCGTGGTGGTTGTGGTCGGCGCTGGTCTCACCGGAGCGCACGGTATGAGCAACGGGCGCATGGTGGGTACATTGGCATTGTGCTTGGCGTCTTGCCTGGCACCGGGCATCGCGTCCGCGGAACAGAAGAAGAAGAAGCCCGCGGCGCCGCCTCCTGCGACGAGTGCAGGCGTATTGATCGGCACGGTCAGTCGCGTCGTCGATGGCGACACCTTGTGGTTGAAGGTCGACGGCCAAGCCGGGTCGCCGATCGTGGTGCGCATCGCGGGCATCGATGCACCGGAGAGTTGCCAGGCCGGTGGCAGCGAGGCCACGGCGGCACTGAACGACCTGGCGTTGGGCCACAAAGTCACTGTGCGCGTGGTCGACAGGGACGACTTCGGCCGGACTGTTGGCAAGGTCTTCGACGGCACAAAGGACCTCGGGGACCGCATGGTGCGCGATGGGCAGGCCTGGTCGATCCGCTTCAAGTACGACCGTGGCCCCTATGTCGCCGAAGAGCGCATGGCGCACACGTTCAAGCGTGGCCTGCATGCAGCCGGCGATGCGATGGAGCCGCTCGAATTCCGCCGCCAGCACGGACCGTGCATCGCCGCAGACGCCAAGGCGCCCGCCACCAACGCAGCAAAGCCGATGGCGCTCGCCACCAGGACCTGAGGCAGCGGCGGCCGGACCGGCGGTCCAGGCACTTTCGACTCGGGAAACCTCAAGCGGACACGATGCGGGGCGCTCTGCTCAAGGCCGCGCACGCATCAAGGTGCTCTTGCCGAACAGCGACTCGATCAGGTCCACCGCCAGATCCGCGGTCTTGTTGCGCACGTCGAGCGCCGGATTGAGCTCCATCACGTCCAGGCTGGCCAGCTTGCCGGTGTCGGCAATCATCTCCATGCACAACTGCGCTTCGCGGTAGCTCGGGCCACCGGGCACGGTGGTGCCGACGCCGGGGGCGATGTCAGGGTCGAGGAAGTCGACGTCGAAGCTGACGTGCAGGTGCGTGTTGGCGTCCAGCGTGGCCAGCGCCAGTTCCATCGTGTGACGCATGCCCATTTCGTCGATGTAGCGCATGTCGAAGACCTCCAGGCCCTGCTCGTGCACCAGGCGCTTCTCGCCGGCGTCGACGCTGCGGATGCCGATCTGGCGCAAGGACTTCGGGTTGATCGCCGGCACCGTGCCGCCGATCTCGATCAGCGCCTGCGGCCCGAGGCCGCAAAGGCAGGCCACCGGCATGCCATGGATGTTGCCGCTGGGGGTGAGTGTGCTGGTGTTGAAATCGGCGTGCGCGTCAAGCCACAGTACGCGCAGCTTCTTGCCCGTCTCACGGCAGTGGCGCGCCACCGCGCTGATGCTGCCGATGGCCAGGCAATGGTCGCCGCCGAGCAGGATCGGCAGCCGACCGAGTTTCAGCTCGGCGTGCACCGCGGCATGCACGGCCAGGTTCCACTGCACCACCTCGGCCAGGTGGCGGTAGCCATTGAGCGGCGCCAGCCACGGGTTGGCCGGGCCCACCAGGTTGCCGCGGTCGGTGACCGCGAGGCCGTGGCTCTCGAGCGTTGGCACGATTCCGGCCACCCGCAGCGCTTCGGGCCCCATGCTCGCGCCGCGGTCACCGGCGCCGATGTCGGTGGGTGCGCCGATGAGGGAGATGGCTGGCTTCATGGGGCGTGATTGTCGGGCACCGGTCCGGGCATCAGATGTCGTCGGCGAACTCGCCGGTTTCGGTCGCGGGCGCGTCGAGCGAAAAGGCCTGCACCAGCACCTGCCAGGCTTCTTCGGCATTGTCGACAAGGTGAAAGAGTTGCAGGTCCTCGGCGGCGATCATGCCGGTCTCGACCAGCCAGTCGAAGTTGACCAGCTTGGTCCAGAACTCGCGGCCGACCAGCACGATCGGGCGTTTGCGCACCTTGCCGGTCTGCGTCAGCGTCATCACCTCGAACAGCTCGTCGAGCGTGCCGAAGCCGCCGGGAAAGCACACCAGCGCCACCGAGCGCATCAGGAAGTGCATTTTGCGCAGCGCGAAGTAGTGGAATTGGAAGCACAGCCTCGGCGTGATGAAGGCGTTGGGCTCCTGTTCGCGCGGCAGCACGATGTTCAAGCCGATGCTCGGGCCGCCAGCCTCGCTGGCGCCGCGGTTGCCGGCTTCCATGATGCCGGGTCCACCGCCGGTGACGACGACGATCTTCTCTTCAAGGCGCTTGCTGGCGTGTGTCACGAGGGCGGCGAATTCGCGCGCCGCTTCGTAATAGCGCGACATCAGCAGGTCCATGCGCGCGCGGGCCAGCGTCTGCGCGTCGCTGCCGCCTTCCGCGGCCGCCAGGCGCGACTCGGCCACCGCGCGTGGCACCAGCCGGGCGCTGCCGAAGATCACCACCGTGGCCGCGATGCCTTCCTCGCTGAGCACCATCTCGGGCTTGAGCAGTTCGAGCTGCATGCGAACCGGGCGCAGTTCTTCGCGCAGCAGAAATGGTGTGTCGGTGAAAGCCAGGTGGTAGCTGCTGTCGGCGCCCTCGTAGCGGGAAACCGGTCTGACGGCGGCTGCGTCTTCTTCGGCCGAAGGAAAGTTGCGTGCGGCGAGGGGGGGAGGCTTGGCATTCATGGCGTCAGCTTACTGCGGGCGCGACACCAGGTTGACGTATTCATGCTCGGCACTGTGAATCGTCGAAACGCGGTACTCGACCGGCCTGTCGTTGAAGGTCAGGGCGGTGCGTCGCACCTGCAACACCGGTGCACCGGGTGCGATACCGAGCACGCGCGCCGCGGTCCGGTCGGCCGGCACGGCACGCAGGCGCTCGCGGGCGCGCACGACAGTGATGCCGAATTCGGTCTGGTACAGGTGGTACAGGGTGCTAGGCCGATCGCGCAGGCGCTTCTCGGTCAGGCCCTTGAACAGTGACGCGGGCAGCGTCAGGCAGTCGTGTACCGCCGCGCGGCCTTGAAGCACGAGGCGGTTCTCGATCCGGAGCGCCGCGTCGCCGGGCCTTGCCGAGAGCGCTGCGGCGGCCTCGTCTTCCAGCCGCGTGCGCTCGAACGACAGCAACTCCACGACAGGCACATCGCGGCGGCCGTCGATGCGTTCGACGTGGAAGAACTGGAACAGGAAGCGGTCGGCGTTGTGGGTGGCGACGAAGGTGCCGCGGCCTTGGCGGCGGGCCAGGATGTGTTCGGCCACCAGTTCATCGACTGCGTGGCGCAGCGTCCCGATCGCGATGCCGAACGCGCCTGCCAGCGCCGTCTCGCTGGGCAGGGCGCTACCGGGCTGGATTTGCCCGGCCTCGATGGCCTGCAGCAATGCGCGCTTGGCCACACGGTACAGCGGCGCCCCGCCGGCATCCGGGGCGATCGGCGCGAAGACGGCGGTGTCTTGCATACAGACATTCTAGACCGCTATGAGTCAGTCATACATGTCATACACATGACATGGTTGACGGGTGGTTGGTCCTGACTAAACTGCTCCCCGTCGCAGACACATCGACTGGAGCCGCGAATGATTCATTTCGTACTGCACGACGCCAAGGACACGGTGGCCGTCGTGGTCGTGGAAGGGGTGAGGGCGGGCATGGAAATGCAGGGCTGGATCATGGACGCAGACAAGATGACCAATGTGGTCGCCAAGCAGGACATTCCGATCGGCCACAAGGTCGCGTTGACCGACATGGCGGTCGGCGACACGGTCTGGAAGTACGGCATCGACATGGGCAAGGTGGTGGCACCGATCAAGGCCGGCGAACATGCCCATGTTCATAACATCAAGACCAAGAGGTGGTGATGTTGACCACCCCCGTAGCGGCTTCGCCGCACCCCCTCGAGGGGGCGCCGCTGGCGGACCGGCAAAGCCGGATCCGCGGCGGCCGCTTGGAACTTACTGCTTCATGGAGCACCTGAAATGAGCATCGTCGACAAAGACACCACTTTCCTCGGCTACCGGCGTGAGAACGGCCGCGTCGGCGTTCGCAACCACGTCATCATCCTGCCGCTCGACGACCTGTCGAACGCCGCCGCCGAGGCCGTGGCGCACAACATCAAGGGGGCGCTGGCGATCCCGCACCCCTATGGCCGGTTGCAATTCGGTGCCGATCTCGACCTGCATTTCCGCACCCTGATCGGTGCCGGCTGCAACCCCAACGTCGCCGCGGTGGTCGTCATCGGCATCGAAGACAGCTGGACGCAGAAGGTGGTCGACGGCATCAAGGCGACCGGCAAACCGGTCACTGGCTTTGGCATCGAACTGCACGGCGACCACGACACCATTCTGCGGGCCAGCAAGGTGGCACGCGAGTACGTGCAGTGGGCCAGCGAGAAGCAGCGGCAAGCCTGCCCGATCCACGAGCTTTGGGTCAGCACCAAGTGTGGCGAGAGCGACACCACCAGCGGCTGCGGCGCCAATCCGGCGGTCGGCAACGCGTTCGACAAGCTGCATCCGCTGGGCAACTACCTGTGCTTCGGCGAAACCACCGAATTGACCGGTGGCGAGCACATCGTGGCCGCGCGCTGCGCCAACGATGCGGTGCGCAAGCAGTTCATGTTCATGTTCGACCGCTACCAGGAGGTGATCAACCGCCACAAGACCAGCGACCTGGCCGACAGCCAGCCGACCAAGGGCAACATCGCCGGCGGGCTGACCACGATCGAGGAGAAGGCGCTGGGCAACATCCAGAAGATCGGCAAGAAGTGCACCGTGGATGGGGTCATCGACAAGGCCGAGCTGCCGACCCACCCCGGCCTGTGGTTCATGGATTCGTCGTCCGCCGCGGCCGAGATGGTGACGCTGTGCGCCGCGTCGGGCTACGTGGTGCATTTCTTCCCGACCGGCCAGGGCAATGTGATCGGCAACCCGATCCTGCCCGTCATCAAACTGTGCGCGAACCCGCGCACGGTGCGCACGATGAGCGAGCACGTCGATGTCGACGTGACCGGCCTGCTGCAGCGCGAACTCACGCTCGATCAGGCCGGCGACAAGTTGCTCGAGTGCATGTTGCGTACCGCGAACGGGCGTCTGACCGCGGCCGAAGCGCTCGGGCACCGCGAGTTCGTGATGACGAGGCTCTACGAGTCGGCATGAGCAAAGTCGTCATCAGCGAGTTCATCGACGAGCGCGCGCTGCCGGCGTTGCGTGCGGCGCACGAGGTCGTATACGACCCGAAGCTGGTCGACGACGCTCCGCGCCTGAGAGCCGAGGTGGCGAGTGCCGATGCGCTGATCGTGCGCAACCGCACGCAGGTGCGCGGCGAATTGCTGGCCGCGCTGGTGCGCGGCAAGGTCATCGGTCGTCTCGGCGTGGGCCTGGACAACATCGATGTGCCGGCGTGCGCGGCGCGCGGCATCCAGGTGATCCCGGCGACGGGCGCCAACGCGTTGTCGGTGGCCGAGTACGTGGTCAGCGCGGCGATGCTGCTGCTGCGCGGTGCCTACCAGAGCACGGCCGCGGTGGCCGCCGGGCAATGGCCGCGTGCAGCGTTGTCCGAGGGTCGCGAAACAGCGGGCAAGACGCTCGGCCTGGTCGGGTTCGGCTCGATCGGCCAGTTGACCGGCAAGCTCGCGCGCGCCATCGGCATGGACGTGATCGCGCATGATGCAATGCTCGGCACCGAGCACCCCGCCTACGCGGCCAGCGGTGTGCGTGCGGTCGATCTCGATGCATTGATCGCTATCGCCGATGTCGTCAGCCTGCATGTGCCGCTGGTCGAGTCGACGCGCAATCTGTTCGACGCACGGCGAGTCGCGCAGATGAAGCGTGGCGCGGTGTTGATCAACACCGCGCGCGGCGGCATCGTCGATGAAGTGGCGTTGGCTGCAGCGCTGCGCAGCGGCCGCCTGGGTGGCGCGGCGATCGACGTCTTCGCCAGCGAGCCAGTTCCGGCGAGCCCGCACTTCGTCGATTGTCCGAACCTGTTGCTGACGCCACATGTTGCCGGTGTCAGTGCCGAGAGCAATGAGCGCGTCAGCTTCATGATTGCCGACAAGGTGCTTGAGGCCTTGAAATGACTGGCCTCGATGTGGCCTGCGGCCTCGTCGGCTCGACGCCATGAAGTTCGAATTACCTGAGTTGCGACTCATGGTGCAAGCGGCGCTGGAACGTGCCGGTGCCAATGAAGCCATGGCGGCGGCCACCGCGCGCGCGCTGGTGCTGGCCGAGGCACAGGGGTTGGGCTCGCACGGCCTATCGCGTGTGGCGCAATATGCCACGCACCTGCGCAACGGCCGGGTCGAGGGGCAGGCCGTGCCGCGGGTGAGCGCGTCGCGCGGCGCGGCCGTTTGCGTTGACGCCGGCGAGGGCCTGGCTTTCCCGGCCTGTGAGTTGGCCGTGCGCGTGGCGGTCACCCGTGCGCGCGAACATGGCGTGGCCTTTGCCGGCGTGACCAACAGCCACCACTGCGGCGTGGTCGTCGATCACCTGCGGCCGGTGGCTGCCGCCGGCATGGTCGGCCTGGGCCTCGCCAACTCGCCGGCGGCGATGCCGGCGGCCGGCGGCAAGCACCCGATCTTCGGCACCAACCCAGTGGCCGCGGTCTTCCCGCGCCAAGCGGGCGACGCGCTGCTGATCGATCTCAGTCTGAGCGAGGTCGCGCGCGGCAAGGTAATGGTCGCGGCGAAGGCCGGCCAGCCCATTCCGTTGGGCTGGGCCCTCGACGCCTCGGGTCAACCGACGACCGACGCCAAGGCCGCGCTGGCCGGTTCGATGCTGCCGCTCGGCGCCGTGTCGTCGCCCAAGGGTGCGATGCTGGCGCTGGTGGTCGAGTTGCTCGTGACCGCGCTGATCGGCGCGCAGTTCGGCTTCGAAGCGTCGAGCTTCTTCGTCGACGAGGGCAACCGCCCGCGCCTGGGGCAGGCGTTCATCGTCGTCGATCCCGGCGCGCTCGCCGGTTCGGCGTCCTACCTCGAGCGCGTCGAGGTGCTGCTCGCCGAAATGCTGAAGGACGATGGCGTGCGCCTGCCCGGCGCGCGGCGCGAGGCCTTGCGGCGCAAGGCCGAGGCCGGGGGCATCGAAGTCGCGGACGCGCTGCTGGCGAGCCTGCGCGCCTGAGTCATCGCTTCGAGCACACGCCGCAGTCCGCGCTGCGCCGCATGCGCACTTCGGTCCACTCCATCGTACGTGCATCGAGCATCTGCAACCGGCCAGCGAGCGAAGCTCCGATGCCGGCCAACAGCTTGAGTGCCTCGGCCGCCTGCACCGAGCCGATGATGCCGACCAGCGGCGCGAAGACACCCATCGTCGCGCACTGCACTTCCTCGAACGTAGCCTCGGCGGGGAAGAGGCACGCGTAGCAAGGCGCATCGGCGTTGCGGGTGTCGTAGACAGAGATCTGGCCATCGAAGCCGATCGCCGCGCCCGACACGAGCGGCTTGCGGTGGGCGACGCAGGCGGCGTTCACGGCATGGCGCGTGGCGAAGTTGTCGCTGCAATCGACGACCACGTCGGCGGTTTGCACCAGCACATCCAGTCGCGTTGCGTCCGCGCGCTCGACCAGGGGCGTCACGCGCACGTCGGGGTTGATTGCCGCGATCGTGTCGCGTGCCGACTCGGACTTGGGCCTGCCCACGCGCGCCAGGTTGTGCGCGATCTGGCGCTGCAGGTTGGTGAGGTCGACCTTGTCGTTGTCGACGATGGTCAGCCGGCCGACGCCGGCCGTGCCCAGGTAAAGAGCCACCGGTGAGCCCAGGCCACCGGCGCCGATGACCAGGGCGTGCGCGGCAAGCAGCCGCTGCTGGCCTTCGATGCCGATCTCGTCGAGCAGGATGTGCCGCGAATAGCGTAGCAACTGGTCGTCGTTCATGTGGGCTTGCCAGCAGGGGTGATACGCCGAGGATGAACCAAAGTTGTAACGGCGGCGCTTAAAGATAGCGGCGCCAGAGCTCGTTTGAAAACTTTCCCTCCGGGTCGTAGCGCCGCTTCACCCGACGCAGTTCTGCGGCCTCTGGGTAAGCCGCTTCGAACTGCGAAGTGGAGGCGTGTAGCTGATACGGCAGGTAGTAGCGGCCCTCGTGGCGGAGCACTGCATCGATGAGTTCACGGGTCCATCGACCGACCTCGTCGCGCGCCGATTGCCAAGTGCGTTGCTTGTAATACAGGACGAACGAAAAGACGTCCTCTCGTGCCCAGGGCATCAGCGAATCACGGTCGGCCGGTGAGTGTCGAATCGAGACGTTCAAGGCCTCTACGCTGCGCGCTCGCAGCACCTTGGCCAACTCATGCGCGAACGCCAGGAATTGCCTCTCAGGCACGAAGTATTCCTGCAACGCGTAAGTCGACATCGCTCGCGTCCGCGGCTCGAGTTCTACTGCGTCGAGGCTGGCTTCATGGTTCAACCACTTGGTCGCCGGCTTGCCGGTTAGCAAGGGGTGGGCTATCGACTTGCGCAGCGAGTAACCGCCGGGCAACTCGGTAACGGCCCAGATGACGTTCTGTTCGAGCCCATACCGGCCGCCGCGCGGCACGAGCGACTCGAGTTCCGTCAGTGGTTCGTCCGGACGCGCTCGGAGCCAGGAGACGCAGACAGGGGCGTCGAACTCAGGCGGTAGCAGGTCAGCGTTGTGCAGGATGGCGCGAGGGTTTGCCAGAAGGTTGCTCTTGAAGTGACGGACGTAGTCCGCCAAAGCAATCTCCTCAACAAGTCGCTCGATGCGGACGTTCTTCGCCAAGTCCAGTTCGACTTCTGTGATGACGCCCACCACACCATAGCCACCGAGCGCGGTGCGAAACAGGTCTGGGTTTGCCGTGCGGCTGGCCTCGACAACCGAGCCGTCGGCCATTACGAGCTGCAGCGACCGAACGCTGTGACATACCGGCCCGTGACCTACGTAGCGGCCGTGCGCGTTCACCGAAACAGAACCTCCGACCGTGAAGTTCGAGTAGCTCTGCATTGTCTTGACGGCAAGGCCCAGTGGGTCGATGTGGTCCTGCAGGTCACGCCATCGCATACCGGCCTGGACGCGAACTGCTGCATCAGCGGCGCGAAGCCAGACGAGACTGTTCATCTGGCGCATGTCCAAGTGCAGCCCGCCCTTGACTGCGATTTGCCCGCCCATGCTGTAGCGCCCTCCGCCAACCGCCACCCTGCCAGGCCAAGCCAACACCTGCGCGGCCACTTCCTTCGTCGACTGGGGCGCCACAACACGAGCGACCTCGACCGGGTATAGCCCCGTGACGTTGCCAACCAAGGCGCTGCTAGCGGCAATTGCTTGGGCCGGCACCAGGCAGGCCAGGCCAGCCTCGGCGAGAGCGAGAGTTAGGAATGTTCGACGGCAGGGGGGCAGTTGCACAGGTTGGTGCATGTGTCTCCTGGCGAGAATTGTGGCCGCAGCGTCTCAGCTTACTGGTCGCGTGCTCCGCGCTTTCTGCCCCCGGGGATTGGCAGGGCCCATGTCGTCGCCTCGTACAGGCTAGCGAGGCCCGTTCTTCCAATGACGACAGGGTCTGACATCCGACCGTGGTTCATCCTCGGCATATCACCCGCCAGCAGGAAGAAAGGCCCGCCGGGGGCGGGCCTTTCGAGGCGACTTTGCAGGTGGCTTACTCGGTCTTGGCTTCGGCCCGGCGTTCGACGGCGGTCTTCGAGGCCGTGACGGTCTTGCCCTGCAACTGGTTCAGGGCCTGGCGCAGCGGGAAGTCCTCGAGGCTGCCGAACTCGGGCAGCGGCTTGGGGGGCTCCTTGCTCTTGGCCAACTGGTCTTCGAGCTTCTTGCGCGCATCGTCGCGCGCCTTGATGCGGGCGTCGTCCTTCTTCTCGTCGGGCTGGGTCAGGTGCTTGTCGAGATCGGCTTCGCGCAGGCGCAGCGCGGCAAAGACATTGCCGTCGGCGGTCTCGTCCAGCCACACGTCGGGCACGATGCCCGTGGCCTGGATCGAGCGGCCCGACGGTGTGTAGTAGCGCGCGGTGGTGATCTTGAGGGCCGTGTCCGCGGTCAGCGGGCGCCAGGTCTGCACCGAGCCCTTGCCGAAGGTCTGCGCGCCCATGATCGTGGCGCGCTTGTGGTCCTGCAGCGCGCCGGCGACGATTTCGCTGGCCGAGGCAGAACCTTCGTTGACCAGCACCACCAGCGGCACCTTCTTGATGGCTTCGGGCAAGCGACGCAACGGGTCACTGCCGCGGCGGGCATAGAACTCGGGCGTGGCCTTGAAGGTGGCCTTGGAGTCGGCAACCTGACCGTTGGTCGTGACGACCACGGCGTCGGCGGGCAGGAAGGCGGCAGTGATGCCGATTGCGCCGTCGAGCAGGCCGCCCGGGTCGTTGCGCAGGTCAAGCACCAGGCCCTTGAGGTTCGGCTCGGCCTTGTAGATCTCCTCGACCTTCTTCGCGAAGTCGTCGATCGAGCGTTCCTGGAACACGCTGATGCGCAGCCAGGCGTAACCGGGCTCGACGATCTTGCTGCGCACGCTTTGCTGGCGGATCTCTTCGCGTATCAGCGTCACCGGGAAGGTGCGCGACTCGTCCTTGCGGAACACCTGCAGCGTGACCTTGGTGTTGGGTTCGCCGCGCATGCGCTTGACGGCCTGGTCGACCGTCAGCCCCTTGACCGGCGTGTCGTCGATGCGGGTGATCAGGTCACCGCTCTTCAAGCCGGCGCGAAAGGCTGGCGAGCCCTCGATCGGCGAGACGACCTTGACCAGTCCGTCTTCCATCGCCATCTCGATGCCGATGCCGACGAACTTGCCGGTCGTTCCCTCGCGGAATTCGCGGAAGCTCTTCTTGTCGAAATACTGGCTGTGCGGGTCGAGCCCCGAAACCATGCCGCCGATCGCGTCGGTGATCAGCTTCTTCTCGTCGATCGGCTCGACGTAATCGCTCTTGATCATGCCGAACACCGCCGCCAGCTGCTGCAACTCCTCGAGCGGCAACGGCGCGAAGCTGCCGCGGGCGAAGGCCTGCAACTGGATCGTGGTCAACGCGCCGGCCAATGCACCTATGGCGCACCAGCCAGCCACTTTCAACTTCGCGCCCATGGCGTCAACTCCTGATATCTCTATGGCAACTATACGCTGCGGACCGGTTTGGAGCTTGTTAACAACGGCAAAGTTCAGCCCGCATTCACGTGCCGGCGGCGGGTGCGCGGTCGAAGGTCACGACATGGTCGACCACGGCGCGGATGCCGATCCACTCGCCGACGTGGTGGTCGTGGTGGCTCGGCACATGCGCCAGCACCCGCTCGCCGCTGGCCAGACGCAGCGTGTAGAGGAACTCCGCGCCGCGAAAGGCCTTGCGTTCGATGCAGGCCTTCACGGGCGCTGCGTCGTCGTGGACGATGTCGTCGGCCCGCAGGAGAACGTCGCATTCGCCAGCCGGATAGGCGCCGGGCAGGGGGCACTCGGCGGCATCGGCCAGGGCGCCTAGGGGGGTCTGTACGCGCGGACCGTCGGCCGTGGCGACAATCCGGGCCGGCGCGAACACACCATGGCCGATGAAGTCGGCCACGAAGCGCGTGGCCGGACGGTGATACAGCGTGTAAGCGTCGTCCCATTGCTCGAGCCGGCCCTGGTGCATCACGCCGATCACGTCCCCGATCGCGAACGCCTCGATCTGGTCGTGGGTCACGAACAGCGCCGTTGTGCCAACCTGTTGCAGGATGGCGCGGATGTCGTGCGCCAGGCGCTCGCGCAGGTCGACGTCGAGGTTGGAGAACGGCTCGTCGAGCAAGAGCAGCTGCGGCTGCGGCGCCAGCGCACGCGCCAGCGCCACGCGCTGCTGCTGGCCGCCCGAGAGTTGGTGCGGCGCACGCTTGACCGCGTGCGCCAGACCGACCAGCTCGAGCACGTCGGCAATGCGCTGCTCGCGCTCGGCACGCGGCAGGTCGCGCACGCCGAAAGCCACGTTGTCGCGCACATTGAGGTGCGGGAACAGGGCGTAGTCCTGGAACACCATGCCGATCCGGCGGGACTCGGCCGGGACATGCGTTTCGCGGTCGGCCAGAAGGCGACCGGCCATGGTCACGCGGCCGCTCGCCAGGCGTTCCAACCCGGCCACCGCGCGCAGCAGCGAGGTCTTGCCGCAGCCAGACGGCCCGATCAGCACACCGATCTTGCCCTTGGCCAGCGCCAGCGAAACGCCCTGCACAGCGTCATGTGTGGCGCGGCTGCCGGCGTAGCGAACGCCCACTTGTTCTAGCCCGAGGAACATCCCCGTATGATAGCTGCGACATGGAAATGCGGATTATTCGCATTTGGAGCGTTTTCCCACGATGCGAGTCCTGCTGACCTTGCTCTGCCTGTTGCTGGCCCTGCCTGTGCTCGGCGTGCTCGGCGCCTGGTTGGCTTTCGATGCCCAGGCGTGGGCCTTGCTCGTGCACCAGGCACAAACGGTGCTGGCCGGCTACGCATTGCAGTCGCTGCTGCTGGCCATCTTCGTCGGGGCGGGCGTCGCACTGCTCGGGGGCGGGGCGGCGGCGGCGGTGGCCTTGTTCGAGTTCCCAGGCCGGCGAGTCTTCGAATGGGCCCTGTTGCTGCCGATGGCCATGCCGGCCTACGTGCTGGCCTATGCGTACACCGACTTCCTGCAATTCAGCGGGCCGATGCAGCGAACGCTGCGTGAATGGACCGGCCTGCAAGGCGCGTTGTGGCCCGACGTGCGCAGCCTGCCCGGGGCGATCGTGCTGTTCGTGCTGTGCCTGTATCCGTACGTCTACCTGCTGGTGCGAACCGCCCTGGCCGAGCGCGGGGTGCAGATGATGGAGGCCGCGCGCCTGCTCGGCGCCGGGCTGTGGCGGCGCATCGGCGCGGTCGCGCTGCCGCTGTCGCGACCGGCCCTGGCTGCCGGTGTGGCACTGGCGCTGATGGAGACGCTGGCCGACTATGGCGTCGGAGCCTATTTCGGCCTGACCACCTTCTCCACCGGCATCTACAAGGCCTGGCTGGTCATGAACGACCGCATCGCCGCGGCGCAGTTGGCCTCGTTGCTGTTGCTGCTCGTCGCGCTGCTGTTGTGGGTCGAGCGCCACGCGCGCCGGCACCTGCGTTTTGCCGTCACGCGCAGTGCCGGCCAAGCCACCAGCAACGAAGGCCGTGCCGTCGTCTTGCACGGCCGCCTCGCGCTGCTGGCCTGGGGACTTTGCGCGTTGCCGGTTGTCTTTGGCTTCGTGCTGCCCTTGCTGATGCTGACCAAGCTGGTCTGGCAGGAGGCTCGCCTGGGCGATTTCGGCTTGCCGCTGGCGCGATTCACCCATTGGTGCCTGAACAGCTTTCAGCTCGCCAGCGCAGCCGCGCTGCTGGCCGCGGCCCTGGCGCTGGCGCTGGCCTTTGCGCTGCGGCAGGCGGCTTCGCGCGCCCAGCAAGGCTGGCGCACGCGCGCCCTGGCCGTCGCCGCGCGCACCGTGTCGCTCGGCTACGCCGTGCCGGGCGCGGTGATCGCGGTCGGCATCCTGCTGCCGGTGGGTGCGGTGCAGGCGCTTTGGCCGGCGGCGCCGCTCGGCGCCATCGTCACCGGCAGCGTCGCCGGCCTGCTCTATGCCTACCTGGTGCGCTTCTCCGCGGTGGCGCTGCAATCGCTCGAGGCCGGCTATGCCCGCCTGCCTGCCAGCCTGGACGACAGTGCACGCATGCTCGGCGCCTCGCGCGGCCGCCTGCTGGCCGAAGTGCATGCGCCACTGCTACGACGATCGGTGCTGGCCGCCGCGCTGCTGGTCTTCGTCGACGTGATGAAGGAGCTGCCGGCGACCTTGGTCCTGCGCCCGTTCAACACCGACACGCTGGCCGTGGTGGCTTTCAACCTGGCGCGTGACGAGCGCTTGGCGGAGGCCGCGCTGCCGTCGCTGGCCATCGTCGCGGTCGGACTGCTGCCGGTGCTGCTGTTGTCGCGGGCGATGCGGCGCTGAGACCGGGCACGAACCCATGCCCAGTGGTCAACTCGGAACGACTCGCCAGATCTGTCCAGCAGTCTCCGCAACCACGTAGAGATTCCCGTCAGGGCCCTGCACCAACGAGCGATAGCGCTCCGGAGTCAAGCCAGCGTCCGCGGAGGAAATCGCCATGCCACCGGAGTCCAGCTCGAGGACCACGAGGCGGTTGGCGCCCATTACGCCAACCACCAAACGGCCGTCCCATGCCTTCCATTGCGCGCCGCTAAGAAACGTGTTCGGACCCGATCCCTGGGAAAGCCCACCATTGTTCCAACTCGGCCGCATGGCACTCGGGAAGCGCGTCGTGTCGGTCATCGGCATCGTGCTGGCGTCGCCTGCGTAGCCGCAATAGTTGTCCGGACAGGTCAGACCGGGACGGTTCTGTGGGTCCCATCCGCCATTGCCGCCCGGCACCAGCGGGGTGACCTCATCGCTGTGATTCGGACCATGCTCCGATATGAACGGCTGGTTGGTTCCGGGCCTGAAGCTGATGCCCTGCACGTTGCGGTGCCCATACGTGTAGATGCGAGGGTCGCCCCCGGCCGGGGTGTTATTGCCGGCCGCGGCCGAACCGTCGCGGTTGACGCGCAGCACTTTGCCGCCAAGGCGCGACAGATCCTGCGGCAACGAGTAGTTGTGGTTATCGCCCGTCGTGACGTAAAGGTAGCCATCGGGTCCGAAGCGCAGCCGGCCACCACTGTGGGCGCCCGAACCCGCCACCGCGTTGGCGACATCCTTGAACGCAATGTCCGTGATGATGTCGGTGCGCGAATTCGTGGCGACCGACGCGAGGTCTGCGGAAAGTGTCAGTCGAACCACCCGATTGGTGCGCGGATTGGTACGCAGGCTCGACGCCATATACACATAGATGTACCGGTTGTTCGCGAAATCCGGATCCAGCGCCACCCCGTTCATGCCACTTTGGCCTTCACAGAACAGATCGGGCGCGAGCAGCGCCGAGCCCGCCGTACCGAACAGCCGCACAACCGCACCGCTCGCCTGCCGCACTGAGAGGCCTCTGCACTTCTCCGTTACGAACAGCGTCTGGCCATCGGGACTGAAGGCAACGTCCCACGGGCTCACAAGCCCACTCATGATGACCGTGCGAACCAGCGTCGGCGCGGCCGATGACGTTGCCGGCGCCGGCGCTGAGCTGGCGTTGGAAACCGGCGCCTTGTCGCCGCTCCCACACGCCGCGACGGCGATGGCCAGGCCCAGCACACCGCCACGAATCATTGCAGAGGAGATGTTCATCCTGCGACCAACTTCGAGGATCAGCGGTCATTCTAGGCCGATGCATCTCGCTTGATCTTGAGTCCTTTCAACACCGACACGCTGGCCGTGGTGGCTTTCAACTTGGCGCGTGACGAGCGCTTGGCGGAGGCGGCGCTGCCCTCGCTGGCCATCGTCGCGGTCGGACTGCTGCCGGTGCTGCTGTCGTCGCGGGCGATGCGGCGCTGAAACCGGGCAAAGGACGACACCCGGTGGTGCCTCCGACAGGAATCGAACCTGTATCTGGCGCTTAGGAGGCGCCCGTTCTATCCATTGAACTACGGTGGCGTGGCCGCGGATTGTAGGAGCCGCCGCGGCGAGCGGCTTGCGCTTCGCCGAGCCGATGGCGATGATCGGCGCATGCTCATCTTTCGCCAATTGTTCGACAACCCGTCGTCGACCTACACCTACCTGCTGGCCGACCGCGCCAGCGGCCAGGCCCTGCTGATCGATCCGGTCTACGAGCAGGCGCGCCGCGACGCGGCCCTGATCGGCGAACTCGGCCTGCGGCTGGCGTGGACGTTGGAGACGCACGTGCACGCCGACCATGTGACCGGTGCGTGGCTGTTGCGCGAGCGCCTGGGCAGCCGCATCGCGCTGGCCCGCGCCGGCGCTGCCGACGGCGCCGACCGGCTGCTCGAGCATGGCGATCGCATCGAATTCGGTGCGCGCTGGCTCGCGGTGCGCGCCACGCCCGGCCATACCAACGGCTGCCTGACCTATGTCCTTGACGACGAGAGCCGGGCCTTCAGCGGCGACTGCCTGCTGATCCGTGGCTGCGGCCGCACCGACTTCCAGCAGGGTGATTCACATGCGCTGTATGCGTCCGTGCGGCAGCAGATCTTCACCTTGCCGACGGGCTGCCTGGTCTACCCCGGCCACGACTACAACGGCCTGACGGTGACCAGCGTCGAGGAAGAGCGCCGCTACAACCCGCGCCTGGGCGGCGAGGTCAGTGAGGACGACTTTGCCGGTCACATGCAGAACCTGAACCTGCCGCACCCGAAGAAGCTCGACATCGCAGTGCCGGCCAATCTGCGGTGCGGCCGCCCGGACGGGGACGCCTGGGCCGCCGCAGCAGTCGATCCGACCTGGGCCCGCCTGCGCTGCACTTTTGGCGGGTTGTGGGAGATCGACCCGCACGCGCTGGCCGAGGTGCTTCCGGCGGGCCGGGTGCAAGTCGTCGACGTTCGCGAGGCCGCCGAATTCCACGGCCCGCTCGGCCACATTGCAGGCGCCATCACGATCCCGCTCGGAGGCTTGAAGGACGCTATCGCCGCGCTCGACCGCGAGCGCCCGGTGGTCGCGGTTTGCCGTTCGGGTTCACGCTCGGCGCGTGCGGTGGCGATGCTGCAGCAGGCCGGTTTTGCGCAGGTCGCCAATCTGGCCGGGGGCATGCTGCGTTGGCGCGTCGATGGCGGGCCATTCGACGACGGGCAGGAGTGAGCGCCGCGCGAAACGGCGCTGCAAGCCGCACGCTGCTCAGTTCCAGCGCCAGGTCCAGATCGCATCCAGCGCACTGTCCTCGCCTGCCTGCGCACGCAGTGTCAGGCGTTGGGCGACGCGGTAGATCAACTGCCAGGTGCCGGCGGTGGCGTTGATGCCGCGTTCGTAGCCGACGTACCAGTTCCGCGACAGCTGTTTGCCGACCGTGACCACCGTTTCCTTGACATCACCGCTTTCGGTCTGCCGCACGGAGAAGTCATTCAGACCGATGTTGGCCAGCAAGGTCTGGTTCGGGCTCTCGCCTTCGCCGGCCAGCAGCGCCAGCGCCGCGGTTTGCAGCAGCGCGGTGTCGGCGCGCGCCAGGCCGTCGGGGGCGCGGCCAAGCACCAGCCAGGACAGGGTGTCGGTGTCGCTCATCTCGGGTTCGCTGTACAGCCGCACCCGCGGCAACTGTGCGCTGCCGCTGACCAGCACCCCCACGCGCATGTCGAGGTTGGGGCGCAGCGCCAGGATGTCCAGGCGCGGGTTGTCGACCGGGCCGTTGAACAGCAGCTGGCCCCGCTCGATGGTCAGCTTCTGGCCGTAGGCCGCGTAGTTGCCGGCCTCGGTGCGCACGCTTCCGTTGACGCTCAGCCGGCCACCGGGCGTGGACAGTGTCAGATTGCCGTGCAGGCGGGTGTCCAGGCCGCGGCCGCGCACCTTGAGCTGGTCGCCCAGGTCGACCTGCAATGCCACCTTCGCCGCACGGGGCGACGCGCTGCTGCCGGCAGGCGGATCGGCGACGTCGGCGCCTTTGCTGGGCGTGCGCCCGCCGCGCACCTGCACATCGCTGTCCAGGCTGGGTGCATCGGTGCGGCTGAAGTCGAACAGGCCTTCGTCGACGCGAAAGCGCCCATCGAGATCGAGCGTCTGCGGCTTCAGCGTCAGTGTCGCGTTGCCGCTGGTGACGATGCGGCGATCGATCCGGCCGAGCAGTTGAAAGCGTTCGGCTTCGAGTTGCAGCTTGGCGCTCGGCTGGGCGCCCAGGCTGGCCGCACCGGTCAGCCGCAACTCGCCGGCGCCGCCCTTGAACACGAAGCGCTCGATCGTGGCCTGGTCGCCGCGCAGCGAGAGCGCCAGTTCGCCGTCGCGCACGTCCACGCCCTGCAGCAGGTTGCGTACCGCCAGCCGCTGTCCGCTCAATGTGCCGGTGACTTCTGGCGCGCCGAAGGTGCCACCGAGCGCGGCACCGGTACGCAGCGTTCCCGACAGCCGCCACCCGGCCGGCGTGAAGGGCGCCCAGGCGCCGAGATCGGCGATCTGCCACTCGAGCACGCCCTGCATCGCCGTGTCGGGGCGCGGCCAGGTGGCCTCGCGCGGCAGGCGCAGGCTCTGCGCGCCAGCCAGCACACCCATGTTCGCGCCGGCCAGCGCCTGCGTGAAGTGCCAGATGCCGTCTTGTGCCGCCAGGCCCAGCCGCAGGTCGGTCAGGCCGAATGCCTGCGTGCCGGTGTCGTCCGTCAGCGTCAGGTCGCCGCTGCTGCGTTCGAGCACCACGTCGACGGCCACCTGTGCGCCCAGGGCCAGCCGCGCGTGGCCGGCCAGCATCAGGTCGCCACCCAGGCCGGCGGCCGGATGCACGCGCATCAACCAGGGTGCGATCAGCAGCGGCTCGAGCTGGGCATCGAGCGTGGCCTGGGTCGGTGCGGTCGCGCCCGCCGCATGCCACTGCGCGTCGGTCCAGCGCAATGCCGCGCCGAGGGCCTCGATGCGGCCGGGCTCGGCACTCGCGGCCTGGACGCGGCCCTGTTCGTCGAATTGCAGTTGCAGGCGCAGGTCGCGCGCGCGCAGCCATGCCGCAGCGTTGGCGGTGGTGCCGCGGCCGCGTGCTTCGACCTCCAGGCCCTGGCCGAGCCAGCGGCCCGGCAGACCGCCGCTGCGTGCCTCGGCGTTCTGCCATCGGCCCTGCGCGCGGGCCAGCAGCTGGCTGCCGCTGGCGCTGCCGCCGAGCCACGGATCGGTCCACGCTGGCGGCCGCAATGGGCTTTGCAGGTCCAAGGTCAGGCGGTGTTCGGCCAGGCTGCCGTCCAGCCGCAGTTGCAGCGTGTCGAGGGACCACGCATCGATGCTGGCCTGGTCGACGTCGAGCTGCGCAGTCAGCGCGGCCTGGGCATCCGGCCCGGCCTGCAGCTTGGCTTGCACGCGCGCGGCGCGCAACGATCCGACCTGCAGTGTCGAGGCGCGCAGGTCGGCGCCGACGGTGATCGCGGGCCAGCGACCCTGCAATTGCAGTTGTCCACTGAGCTGGCCGCCGAGCTGACTGCCTGCGGCGGCGCCGTCGGCGGCGCGCGGCTCGGCGCCAGTGGCTTGCACGCCCAACAACGGCTGCAACGCAGCCAATGCCGGCGCGTCGACCTCGATGCGCCAGCGGTCGTCGTCGGGGCGCTGCGCCATGCGGCCCCGCAACGTGGCGTGATTGGCGGCCACCTGCAGATCCGCGTTCACGCCCCAGCCGGGATCGCGCCCGTCGAATTTCACGTGGCCATGCAATGGCATGCCTGCAACCAGGCTGTCGCGCAGGTCGACTTCGACATCGCCGCGCCAGGCCAGCAGTTGCGCGGCGGGATCATCGACCGGGGCGGTGGCAGCGCCCGCTCGCAGGTCAGCCTGCCAGGTGCCGGCCAGGCGGTTCGGACCGCGGCGCCAGGCCACGGCGTGAGCCTCGGTGCCCAGCCCTGGAAACCAGAGTGCCGGATCGAAGCCGGCCAACTCACCGCGGCTGCGCAAGGCCCAGGCGCCGTCGGCGCTGCGTTGCACCGCCACTGATGCCTGGGCGCGCGCGTCGCCGCTGCGCGCCAGGCCGTCGCGCAATTCGACGCGCCAGGCCGCGCCGTTGCGCTCGGCGTCGGCCTGCACATTGATCTGTACCGGCAGGGCACTGCGTGTGTCGTGGGTGCCATCGAGGGTCAGGCGCGCTTGCAGGCTTTGGCCAGCCGCCGCGGCGGTGCTCCCGTCTGGCCAAGGCAGGCCGGCGGCTCGCACGGTGGCGCTGCCGGCCAGTGTCATCGCCGGTGCACGCAGGTCGAGCAGGGCCGGCCGCACGCCGTGCAAGCGCAGATCGAGTTGCGCCGACGCGCCTTGCCACTCGCCGCCACCTTCGACGCGGCCGGCACCCGCGGCGAGCTGCAGCGCAAAGCGCTTCACTGTCAAGCGCGTGCGGTCGCGTGGCTGGCCGCTGAGCTCGAGTTCGAGACCGGCGATTGGCAAGCGCTGCTGGTCCCAACGGCCGGACTGCGCATTGAGCAAAGCGATCCGCGCCGCGATCGGTGCGTCCAGGCCGCGGGAGTCGATGTCGGCACGACCCGTCAAGCGCGTGGTCGGCAGGCCACTGGCCAGCCTGGCGAGATCGAGGTCTTGGGTCGTCGCCGCCAGCGACGCCACCGGCCACGCGGCGAACGGTTGCAAGTTCGCGTCGACTTGCAGCGCTGCGCCAGGGGCGCTGCCGAGTTCGGCCCGCAGCGCCAACGCGGCCAATGGCCCGCGCACCGTGGCGCGGGCCTGCCATGGTGCTGCGGCGCCTTCGCGCGTGACGCGTGAACGCAGTTCGGTTTGCACCTCGAGGTTGAACGGTGCGTCGCTCGCCAGCGTGCCGCTGGCACGCACCGACGCCCGGTCCCAGGTGAAGGCCAGGTCGTCGAGGCGGTGGAGGGCACCGTCGTGGGCGCCGAGTGTCGCGTTGGCGCTGATGTCGAGCAGCGGCGCCTGGCCGTCGATGTGCAAGGCGTCGATGCGTGCGCCTTGCAGCGTCAACGCCAGCGGCAGGCGCAGTGTGGTCGGTGGCGCAGCCGCTTGCGTTGACGGTACTTGCGCCGGCGAGGAACTGGCAATGATGACTTGCGTGATCCGCAGCTCGGACAGCGTCAACCCGATCCAGGCCCCGGCGTGCGGCCGCCATGACCAGATTGCGTCCTTCCATGCCAGCCCCTGCACGGTGAGATTGCGCGTGCCCAATCGGTATTCGAGGCGCTCGGCCGCAAACGGGCCGCCGGCAAGGCGCCCGGCGGTGCCTGCGACCGTGAGCCCGGGCACGCGGGCGAGCAGCCAGGCACTACCGCCCTCACTGCGCATCAGCCAGCCGATACCGCTGCCCACGACGAGGACCGTCGCAGCCACGGCCGCGAGCGCCACCCACCACGCGCGGCGCGACGACACGGGCTTGGGCGTCGTGTTCATCGGCTCAGAACGCAATGCCGACCGACAGGTGCAGGCGCCATTGCTTGACCTCTTCGCCGTAGGCCACGTCTGCGCGCAGCGGGCCGACCGCGCTGCGCCAGCGCACGCCCAGGCCGGCACTCCAGGCGGGCGTCCATTCCTGCCAGTTCTGGGCGGCGCGGCCGCCGTCGATGAACGCTGCCCACCAGACGGTCGGCAACTTGGCGCTGATCGGGCGAGCCACCTCGACGCTGCCGGTGGCCATGACGCGGCCGCCGACGTCGACGCCGCCGACCGTCGGCGTCAAAGAACGGTAGGCGTAGCCGCGCACCGAATCGTCGCCGCCGGCGCGAAAGCGCTGCGATTCGGGCACGTCGACCGCGTTGGCCGCGAAGTCCTGGCCGAGTTCGAGCCGGGCCTGGCCATACCAATCGCCGCCGAGAGGGCGCCACGCCTGCAGCCGGCCGTACAGGCGCGCGAAATTGCCGCTGGCATCGCCGCCGGCGCTGCTGCGCACGCGGCCGCCGCCGAGCTGCAGCGCCAGGCTCTGGCCGAAGGTGGGCAGGACGATGCTGTCAACGTTGCGCCAGGTGGCGTGGAAGTTCAGTGTCAGCGCGAGGGTGTCCGGGTTGGCCGACGCGGCCAGCGCACCGGGCACCAGTTCCTCGACGAACCCGCGCTCGACTTCGACGAACAGGATTCGATCGGCACGTCGGTTGTCGTAGGCGCGGCCGGCGCGGAACCGCAACGAGTACGCGCGGTCGGTGTCCGAGTCCAGCCGTTCGGCGGTACCGCCGACGAGATTGCGGTACAGGCCAGGCAGGGTGTGCGTCGACAACTCGCCTTCCCAGGCCCGGCGGCGGTCGGCGATCTCGAACTTGTTGCGCATCGTGGCCGGCTCGCCAAAGATGTGGCGGTGAATGTGCTCGAGCGACACGCGCGGGCCATTGTTGGCGCTGATGCCGACGCCGATGATGGTCTGCTGCAGCGGCACTTCGGACAGACGCACGGTCACCGGCGCGGCATCGGCCTCGGCCGGGTCGGTGCTCGGGGTGACCACGACGCGTTCGAACAGGCCCGACCGCTGCAGGCGCTCCTGGTAGTCGAGCAGCAGGGTTTCGGTGGCCGGCGTGCCGGGTCCGAAATTGGCCAGATTGCGCGCGCTGGAATCCTCTTGCCGCACAAGGCCTTCGATGACCAGCGCGCCGGTGCGAAACAGCGGCCCCGACTCGGCTGCGACATGCATCTCCACGCTGGCGCGGTCGGCGTCGACTTCGGCGCTGGTCGCGGCCCAGACGGCGCTGGCGTAGCCGTCGGCGCGCAACCTGGTCAGGGCGGCGTTCTTGGCCTCACGCCAGGCGCTGTCGGTGAAGGCGCTGCCCACCGGCAGGCGCCACGCCTTGTGCCAGGCGGCGAGCGTGTCGCGCGCCCTGGCATCGCCCGCCGCGGCCGCGTCGGCGAGCGGACCATGCAACGCGATGTCGGCCTGTGTCACGTGGGTCTGTGCGCCGGGCGTGACGGTGATGTGCACCCGCGCCACCTCGCCCGCCGCGCCGGGTTCGCGCTGCACGCGCACCTCGGCCTGCATGAAGCCCTGCGTGGCGAGCAGTGCGCGGGCCTGTGCGGGCGCGGCCGCCTCGAGCCGGCGCAGTTCGGACTCGGACAGCGTTTCGCCCGGCGCCAGGACGGCCAGGCGTGACAGGTCGAGGTAGTTCTCGAGCAGGCGCCGCTGCGCCTCGGGCGCGTCGATCGTCAGCACGACCTGCGGTGGCGGCGCTGCGGCCGCTGCCCCGTCGGGCGCCGGACCGAGTGCCGCGCAACCGGCGAGCCCGCAGGCCAGCGCGATGCCGAGCGCGCGCGCCCATGCCGTCCACCGCAGGCTCCTTGGGTCGACGCCGCGCCGGTCGTCGCGCGCCGCGGGCCCATTCGCACGGAGACGTGGCGGGCTCATTTGCTGAGCAGCCGCATCGCTCCTTCGAGGCCCGACAGCGTCAGCGGGAACATGCGTTGGTTCATCAGCTGAGCGATGATCGAGATGCTTTGCCGGTACTGCCACACGCCCTGCGGCTCGGGGTTGATCCAGGCGCACTTGGGGAAGGCATGGGTCAGGCGCTGCAGCCATTCGGCGCCGGGTTCCTCGTTGTTGTACTCGACGCTGCCGCCGGGCTGCAGGATTTCGTAGGGGCTCATCGTCGCGTCGCCGACGAAGATCAGCTTGTAGTCGCGGTTGTACTTGCGGATCAGGTCCCAGGTGGCGAACTTCTCGGAGAACCGGCGCCGGTTGTTCTTCCACATGAAGTCATAGACGCAATTGTGGAAGTAGTAGAACTCGAGGTGCTTGAACTCGCTCTTGGCGGCGGAAAACAGCTCCTCGGCACGCTGGATGTGTTCGTCCATCGTGCCGCCGACGTCCATCAGGAGCAGCACCTTCACCTTGTTGTGCCGCTCGGGGATCATCTTGATGTCGAGCATGCCGGCGTTGGCGGCGGTGGCGTGGATCGTGTCGTCGAGGTCGAGTTCGAGGTCCGAGCCTTCACGGGCAAAGCGGCGCAGCCGGCGCAGCGCGAGCTTGATGTTGCGCGTGCCGAGTTCCTTGGTGTCGTCGTAGTCCTTGTAGGCGCGCTGGTCCCAGACCTTGACTGCGCTCTTGTTGCGCCCGCCGGCCTGGCCGATGCGGATGCCCTGCGGGTTGACGCCGTAGGCGCCGAACGGGCTGGTGCCGGCGGTGCCGATCCACTTGCTGCCGCCTTCGTGGCGCTCCTTCTGTTCCTCGAAGCGGCGCTGAAGCGTGGCCATCAGTTCGTCCCAGCCCATCTTCTCGATCGCGGCCCGCTCCTCGGCGCTGAGTTCGAGCTCGAGCGTCTTCCTCAGCCACTCGAGCGGCACTTCCTGCGTGAAGTCGGCGCGCAGCGTCACGCCCTTGAGGTAAGCCGAAAAGGCGCGGTCGAACTTGTCGAACAGGGTCTCGTCCTTGACCAGCGTGGTGCGGGCCAGGAAGTAGAAGTCGTCGACCGACGGCCCGATCACGCCGGCCTGCAGCGCTTCGAGCAGCGTCAGGTACTCGCGCACCGACACCGGCAGCTTGGCTGCGCGCAGGGTGGTGAAGAAATCGATCAGCATGGCGGTGTCGCGGCTGGCGCTGTGTCGGATGCCATTGTCGCGCGGCCGGTCGATCAATTGCGTTTGCGGGCGGCCACGTCGTGGCGGCTGAGCCAGGCGAAGAATTCCTGGTACCACAGGCGGCTGTTGCGGGGCTTGAGGATCCAGTGGTTCTCGTCGGGAAACCAGAGCAGGCGGGCATCGACGTCGCGTGCCTTGAGCGTGTTGTAGTAGGCCAGGCCCTGGCCGTCGGGCACGCGGTAGTCGAGTGCACCGTGGATCACCAGCGTGGGTGTCTTCATCGCCGCGACGAAGGCATGCGGGCTCTGCGACTGGGTCTTGGCCATGTCGTCCCAATACCAGGCGCCCAACTCCTTCGAATGCCAGGCCCAGGCGTCGTCGGCGTACATGCCGACCCAGTCGAAGCAGCCGGCGTGGCAGACGTAGGCCTTGTAGCGTCCCGCGGGCACATGCCCGTTCATCCAGGCCACCATGTAGCCGCCATAGCTGCCGCCGCTGGCGAACACACGCCGGCGGTCGATGAACGGCTTGCTCAGCAATGTATCGGTGGCGGCCTCGATGTCGCGCAACTCGAGCTCGCCCCAGCGGTGGGTGATGCTGTCGAGAAAGGCGTAGCCGAAGCCCGAAGAGCCGTGATAGTTGACGCTGGCCACGACGTAGCCCTGGGCGGCGAAGACCTGCGTGTTCCAGCGGTAGTGCCAGTTGTCGCCGGGGCCGGTGTGCGGGCCGCCGTGGATGCTGTGCAGCAGCGGGTACTTCTTCTTCGCGTCGAAGCGTGGCGGGTAGATGAGCCACATCTGCACCTCGTCGCCCGCCTTGCCACGCTACCGCTGGCGCCCTTGACCCAGGTTTCCTCGACGCGGCCGAACTCGAAGGCGTCGAGCAATTCGTCGTTGAAGCGCTCGACGCGCGCGGGCTTCTCGCCCGGCAGGTGCGCGTGCAGCCGCGCCGGGTGCGAGGCCGTGTCGGCCAGCGTCACCAGTGTTCCCGCCGCCTTGTCGAACGCGCTGACCCAGCCGCCGGCCACCACCACCTCGGCGCGGCGGTCGGCCAGGTCGAAGCGCCACAGGTGCGTGCGGCCCTTTTGCTCGGCGGTGAAGAGCAGGGCCTGGCCGTCGTCCTCCCAGTGCAGCGGCGCGTGGACTTCGTGGTCCCACTCGGCGCTGACGACCTCCCAGTCCGCTTGGCGCGGCCGAGCAGCGCCAACTGCTCTGGCATGGTGTGCTTGCGGCCCTGGTGGCTGGCGATGAACGCGATGCGCTGGCCGTCGGGGCTGTAGCGCGGGGCACTGAAATCCCAGTCCGCGTCCTGCACCAGCACGCGACCCGGCCACTGCGCAGGTCGATCTCGGCCAGCGCAAAGCGGTCGTCGCTGCGCTTGTCGGCCGCCGGGTCGAAGGCGAACACGACGTGCCGGCCGTCGGGCGCGATGTCGAAGTGGTTGGCGTCGGGTTCGCTGCGCGACAGCTCGTACGGCGTGCCCTCGAACAGATCGCGCGCTCGGCCGGGTCGGCCGTCGCGCCCCAGCTCGAGCACGTGCAGGTGCGGCACGCGGCCCATCGGCAACGTTGTGGTCCCAGTAGCGGTACTGGGCCTCGCTGGTCACGTAGCCGGTTTCCTTGCGTGCCTTGAATTCCTTGTGCCGCTTGGCCTGCGCCTTGGTGCCCTTGAGTTCGGGCCAGACCCAGGACACGAAGGCGATGCCGGCGCCCATCGGGACACCAGCGAAACGCATCGACGCCGGTCGCCACCTCGGCCGCGCGGCGCGCTTCGCCGCCGTCGGGCGCGATCAGGTAGAGCTGCGGCTCCTCGTCCTTCGTGCCTTCCTGCTCGCGCTTGGCGACGAAGGCGATCAGCTCGCCCGTCGGGGCTCCAGCGCGGCTGGCCGTCCTTGTCGCCGCAGGCCGTGAGGCGGCGCGGCGTCGCCGCCCAGCGTCGACAGCAGCCACAGCGCGCTCGACGACTTGTTGTCTTCCATCGACGCCGTGGCGAGCGTGGCCACCGCCTGCGCGCCGTCGGGCGCCAGGCTGGGTGCGCCCAGGCGCTCGATCTGCCACAGGTCGTCGACGTCGAAGGTCTTCTTCTTGGCCATGGTGTCCTCAGCGCGGCCGGGCGAGCTGCCAGGCCAGGTGCGACTTGACGGCCGGCCACTCGGCCGCGGTGATGCTGTAGACCGCGGTGTCGCGCAGCGTGCCGTCGGCGGCGCGTGGTGCGCGCGCAGGATGCCGTCGAGTTGCGCGCCCAGGCGCTCGATCGCGCGCCGGCTCTGCGTGTTGAAGCGGTGGGTGCGGAACTCGACCGCGATGCAGTCGAGCGTGTCGAAGGCGTGCGCCAGCAGCATCAGCTTGCACTCGGTGTTCAGCGGCGAGCGCTGCACGCGCTGGGCGTACCAGGTGCGAGCCGATCTCGACGCGCTTGTTCGTCGCGTCGACGTTCATGTAGGTCGTCATGCCGGCGATGCGACCGTCGGCGTCCAAGCACCGTGAAGGGCAGCATCGAACCCGTGGCCTGCAGCTCGAGCCGGCGCTCGATCTCGGCGGCCATGCCTTCGGGCGCGGGCACGCTGGTGTACCAGAGCCGCCACAGCTCGCCGTCGCGCACGGCTTCGACCAGGCCGTCATGGTGCTCGCGCGCCAGCGGCAGCAGCGAGGCGTGCGTGCCGCGCAACGCGATCGGGTCGGGCCACATGCGGCCTCACCGGTTGTGGCGCTGCATGAACACCAGCTTCTCGAACAGCGTCACGTCCTGCTCGTTCTTCAGCAGCGCGCCGACCAGCGGCGGCACGACCACCTTGTCGTCCTTGCTCTGCAGCGCTTCGAGCGGAATGTCTTCGGCCACCAGCAGCTTGAGCCAGTCGAGCAGTTCGGAGGTCGAGGGCTTCTTCTTCAGCCCGGGCAGGTTGCGCACGTCGTAGAAGGTCTTCAGCGCGGCGGCCAGCAGCTCCTTCTTCAGGCCCGGGAAGTGCACGTCGACGATCGCCTTCATCGTGTCGGCGTCGGGGAACTTGATGTAGTGGAAGAAGCAGCGGCGCAGGAAGGCGTCGGGCAGTTCCTTCTCGTTGTTGCGAGGTGATGAACACCACCGGCCGGTGCCTCGCCTTGACCAGCTCGCGCGTCTCGTAGACGTAGAACTCCATGCGGTCGAGTTCGCGCAGCAGGTCGTTGGGGAACTCGATGTCGGCCTTGTCGATCTCGTCGATCAGCAGCGCCACCGGCTGCTCGGCGGTGAAGGCCTGCCACAGCACGCCCTTGACGATGTAGTTGTGGATGTCCTTGCACCTTTCGGCGCCGTCCACGCCGGCAGCTGGCTGTCGCGCAGCCGGCTCACCGCGTCGTATTCGTACAGGCCCTGCTGCGCCTTGGTGGTGCTCTTGATGTGCCACTGCAGCAGCGGCATGTTCAGCGCGCGGGCCACTTCCTCGGCCAGCATGGTCTTGCCGGTGCCGGGCTCGCCCTTGACCAGCAGCGGGCGCTTGCAGCGTGATCGCCGCGTTGACGGCCAGCATCAGGTCCTGGGTGGCGACGTAGTTGTCGGAGCCTTGGAATTTCATGGAGTGGCACTGTCGCAGGGGTGCGGGCCAGTATAAGTGGCGCCCCTATAATCCGCCGCTGACTCGAGACGTCACCACCCGATTGTGCTCGCAACATGAAAACGCTGTTCGCTGCGCCATGCACTGCTGTCGCTGCTCGGCCTTGTTCGCCCTGCTGACGGTTCGCATCGGCCCAGGCGCAGAAGCGCCACGCGGCGACGCCGGCGGCCGGCGACGAAGCAAGGTGGCGATGTGCATCGGCTGCCACGGCATCCCGGGCTACCAGGCGAGTTTTCCCGAGGTCTACAAGGTGCCGATGATCTCGGGCCAGAGCGCCAAGTACATCGTCGCCGCGCTCAGCGGCTACAAGAAGGGCGACCGCAAGCACCCGACGATGCGCGCCATCGCCGGCTCGCTCAGCGAGCAGGACATGGCCGACATGGCGGCGTACTACGAGCCAGCTGGGCAAGGATGCAGCCGCCGCTGCCCGATCAGGCCGCGCCGGCCCCGGCCGCAGGTCGACCGCGCTGCTGGCACAAGGGCGCCTGCGCGTCGTGCCACGGCGCCAACTTCAGCAAGCCGATCGATCCGGGCTATCCGCAAGCTCGCCGGCCAGCATGCCGACTACCTGTTCGTCGCGCTGAAGGCCTACCAGACCGACGGCAACCCGCATGTCGGGCGCGCCAACCCGATCATGGTCGGGCAGATCAAGCCGTTCAGCCATCCCGAGCTGAAGGCGATCGCCAACTACATCGCGTCGCTGCCGAGCGAGTTGCACACCGTGCCTCAGGCCAAGTTCCGCTGAGTGCCGACGCACGGGCGCTCAGGCCGCCCGAGGGCGGCCTTTTTCATGGCCGGTGTGGTCGCTGCTGCTCGACTTCGCTGCCGGCGAGGTTGTCGAGGATCGGGCAATCGGGCCGCTCGTCGCCGTGGCAGCCGTGGGCCAGGTGATGCAGCGTGCGCTGCATCGACTGCATCTCGTCGATGCGCCGTTCGAGGTCGGCGACGTGCGTCAGCGCGATGCGCTTGACCTCGGCACTCGGTCGCCGCTTGTTGCGCCAGAGTTGCAGCAGGGCGGCGATTTCGTTGATCGCGAAGCCCAGGTCGCGCGCGCGGCGGATGAAGCGCAGCGTGTGCACGGTGCTGTCGTCGTACTGCCGGTAGCCCGCTTCGCTGCGTGCCACGTCGGGCACCAGGCCGAGCGACTCGTAGTGGCGGATCATCTTGGCCGAGACGCCGCTGCGCAGGGATGCCTGGCCGATGTTCATGCCGGTACCACCGCTGCGTCTTCGGTCGGTGCTGTTGCGCCGCAACGACGGCGCGCGCCGGCGGTCGCCAGCGCCGCAACAGCAGCGCGTTGGCGACCACGCTGACGCTGGACAACGCCATCGCGGCGCCGGCCATCACCGGACTCAGCGCGCCGAAGGCGGCCAGCGGAATGCCGACCACGTTGTAGACAAAAGCCCAGAACAGGTTCTGCCGGATCTTGGCGGTGACGGCGCGCGACAGGTCGATCGCTTCAACCACCAGGCTCGGGTCGCCGCGCATCAACGTCAGGCCGGCGGTCTCCATCGCCACGTCGGTGCCGGTGGCCATGGCCATGCCGACATCGGCGGCGGCCAGCGCCGGCGCGTCGTTGATGCCGTCGCCGACCATCGCCACCTTGGCGCCGGCGGGCAGGCCTTCGCGCAGCGAGGCCACCACCTGCGCCTTGTCGCCGGGCAGCACGTCGGCGCGCACGTCGGTGATGCCGAGCCGGCGCGCCACGGCGTGCGCTGCGCCGCGGTTGTCGCCGCTGAGCAGCACCGTCTTGACCCCGAGCGCCTGCAACGCGGCGATGGCGGCCGCGGCATTGGCCTTGGGCGCATCGCCGAAGGCCAGCAGGCCGCGCAATGCGGGCGCCGCGCCGGCGCTGCGCTCGGCCAGCCAGGACACGCTGTTGCCATCGGCCTGCAGTGCCGCAGCGCGCGCCGCCAATGCGGGCGGGATCGCAACGCCCAGCTCGGCCATCCAGCGGCTGCTGCCCAACTGCAGGTCACGCTCCGCGACACGGCCTTCGACGCCGCGCCCGGCGACGGCGCGCACGTCGACCGCCGCCGGCGGCGCGAGGCCGGCCGCGGCGGCGGCCCGCGTCACGGCGTGCGCCAGCGGGTGTTCGCTGCCCGCTTGCACCGCCGCCGCATCGCTCAACAAGGCGTCGCGCTCTTCACTGCTGCCGCGCGGACCCACGATCGCCACCAGCCTGGGCTTGCCCTCGGTCAGCGTGCCGGTCTTGTCGAAGGCCACCACGCGCACCTGGCGCATCAGCTCCAGTGCCTGCGCATCGCGAACCAGAATGCCGCGCTGCGCCGCCAGGCCGGTGCCGACCATCAACGTCGCCGGCGTGGCCAGGCCGAGTGCGCAGGGGCAGGCGATGACCAGCACCGAAACGGCGTGCACGATGGCCAGCGTCCAGTCGCCATTGGCCCAGCCCCAGCCGAGCAAGGTCACCAGGGCGACGGCGATCACCACCGGCACGAAGACTGCGCTGACGCGGTCGACGGTCTGCTGGATCGGCGCCTTCCTGGCCTGCGCCGACTCGACCATGCGCACGATGCGCGACAGCGTCGACTCGGCGCCGACGGCCGTGGTGCGCAACACCACCAGGCCCTCGCCGTTGATGGCCCCGGCCGTGACCCGCTCGCTGTCGTCGCCCGCATCGCGCGCCACGGGCAGGCTTTCGCCGGTCAGCAGCGACTCGTCGAAGTGGCTGCGGCCTTCGATCAGCAGGCCGTCGACCGGCACCCGCTCGCCCGGGCGCACGACCACTTCATCGCCGACACGCACCTCGGCCAGTGGCACGACCCGCTCGCTGCCATCGCGCCGCAGCGTGGCCGTGTCGGGCCGCAGCGCGCGCAGCGCCTGCAAGGCGCCGAGCGTGCGCTGCTTGGCCCGCGCTTCGAGCCACTTGCCGAACAGCACCAGGGTGATGACGACCGCGGCGCTCTCGAAGTACAGCAGCGGCATGCCCTGCTGGATCGCGCCACCACAGGAACAGGCTCAGGCCATAGGCCGCGCTGGTGCCCAGTGCCACCAGCAAGTCCATGTTGCCGCTGCCGGCGCGCAGCGCCATCCAGCCGGCGCGGTAGAAGCGCGCGCCGAGCCAGAACTGCACCGGCGTGGCGAGCAGGGCCTGCCACCAGCGCCGGCAACATCCAGTGCGCGCCGAGCAGATCACCGGCCATCGGCAGCGCCAGCGGTGCGCTGAGCAGCGCCGCCAGCGCGACGCGCCAGCCGGCGTCATGGCGCCGCAGGGCCACGCGCGGCTGCGATTGCGCGTCGATCGTCTGCGCTTCGTAGCCGGCGCGCTGCACCGCCGCCAGCAGCTGGGCGCCCAGGTCGGGCGCGGCGTTCGCTGCGTACAGCACCTGCGCGCGCGCCGTCGCCAGGTTGACGCTGGCCTGCAGCACACCCGGCACGGCCGCCAGTGCACGCTCGACGCGGCCGACGCAGGACGCACAGGTCATGCCGCCGATGGCCAGCGCCAGGCTCGCATGCGGCACCGCGTAGCCGGCGTGCTCGACGGCGGCGAACAAGGCCTCGACATCGACGCTGGCCCCGTGGCCCGGTTCGACCGCCACGGCCGCGCTCTCGGTGGCCAGGTTGACGCTGGCCGAAGCCACGCCCGGCACGGCCGCCAGCGCGCGCTCGACGCGCCCGACGCACGAGGCGCAGCTCATGCCCTCGATCGGTAGATTGACTTGGCTCAAGGTTTTCATGACAACACTCTAGACCTTGCCATCATGTCAAGGTCTAGAGTGCGGCCGTTGTCGCTGCTCAACCTGGAGAAACCGACGTGCCTGCCTTCGAACTGACCCTGCCGGCCATGACCTGCGGCCATTGCGTCAAGACCGTGACCGCCGCCGCGCAGCGCCTGGACCCCGCTGCCCTGGTGCAGACCGACCTGGCCACGCACCGCGTCACGGTACAGACCACGGCGCCCCGTGATGTGTTGGTCAAGGCCCTGGCCGACGAGGGCTACAGCGCCGCCGTCTGAGCGGCCGGCGACGGCCAGAGACCGCCTTCTGCACGGCGCGAGCTTCGGCCGGCGGGCGATTCGGCCTATGAATCACGTGGGGCTTGAGCGGCGTCGCTCGACAACCCGGTGATGTTGAACGCATGCGTCGGGTGGCCGATGCCCTTGAGCATCAACTCGCCGATCGGATCGGCCTGCACCAAGTCCTCGATCCGTGACAGCGTCTTGCGGTTGGTCAGAATCTGCCCGCCTTTGGCCTCGCTGCACATGCGCGCGGCCAGGTTCGTGACGCCGCCAATGCAGGCGTAATCCCAGCGGCCCTCGAAGCCGATCGCCCCCAGCGTTGCGTAGCCCTGGGCGATCCCCATTCCGAGGTCGAGTTCGTAGCCGCGTTTGTGCCACTGCGCGCGCAGCGGCTGGAACTTCTCCTGCATCGCCAGGGCCATGCGCACCGCGCTGGCGCCCGGATTTTCGAGCCGCACCGGATCGTTGAAGAAGATCATCATGCCGTCGCCGGCAAATCGCTCGAGCGTGCCCTCGTGGGCGAGGATCAGCGGGCCCATCACTGCGTGGTAGTCGGCAAGCACCGCCATCACCTCCTCCGGCTCGGATTCGTCGGTGAATGCAGTGAAGCCGCGCATGTCGACGAAGACCACCACCACCTCCTGGCGGTGGGTCCTGAGCAATTCCTCGGCGCCGCCGCCCAGGATCGAGTCCACCAACTGCGGCGAGAAGAAGCCTTTGAGTTTGCCCAGGCGATCGAGTTGCGCCAGCTGTTCCTGTACCCGTTGCTCGAGCTTGCGATTCCATTGCGCGAGTTCCGCGGCCTGCATGCGTACCTCGTCACGCAGGGCCTTCTTCTCCAGACTGGCGTGCACCCGCGCGCGCAACAGCGTCGGGTCGAAGGGCTTGGGCAGGTAGTCCTCGGCCCCCAGTTCGATGCAGCGGACCACGCTGGCAATCTCCTCGATCGCCGAAATCATGATCACCGGGACATGGCGCAGTTCGGCGTCGGCCTTCATCTGCTCGAGCACCTCGTAGCCGTTCAACTCGGGCATCGAGATGTCGAGCAACACCAGGTCGAAGTTCTGCCGGCGCAGCAACTCGAGCGCCATCCGACCGTCGTTGGCGGTCGAGAGGTCGCCATAGCCGAGCCGCTTGAGCCGGCGCGTCAGCGTGTAGCGATTGTCTTCGTTGTCGTCGACAACGAGCAACGCAGCATGGGGCGTGATCACGCGGCCGATCATCGGGGGTTGTGCGCCTCGATCTTGCCCAGCAGGCGCGCAAAGTCGACCGGCTTGGTGTCGAAATCGTCACAACCCGCGGCCAGCGCCTTCTCCCGGTCGCCGGACATGGCGTTCGCAGTCAGCGCGATGACGGGGATGTGGCTGGTCGCGGGCGCGGCCTTGATGCGGCGGGTGGCCTCCCAGCCGTCGAGCACCGGCAGGCTCAAGTCCATCAGGATCAGGTCGGGCTGCTCGCTGCCTGCCATTGCGACGCCATCGGCACCGTCGCGGGCGATCACCACCGTGTGACCACGCCGCGTCAAGCGCTGTTCGAGCACGTAGACGTTGTCGTCGTTGTCTTCGACATACAGGATCTTCATGCCAGAACCCCCCTCACGCTGGCGCTCTGACCGAGCGCGATCGAGCGCGGCAGTATCCGCCCCAGTTCGCTCAGCAATTCGTCCAAGTTCGACGTGCCCTTTTGCATCACGCGCTCCACGTCGCCGTCGAGCGTTTGGCGCTCCGCGGCGGTCAGGTCCTTGGCGGTCACGACCAGGACCGGGATGTCGTGCCAGTCGGTGTGCTGGCGCATCTCGGTCAGAAACTCGAAACCGTTCATCACCGGCATCATCAGGTCGAGCATGACGACGTCGGGCCGATGCTGCGCGAGATGCTCCAGTGCGAGCTTGCCGTTTTCAGCCTCGCTGACCTCCCAGCCCTCCTGCTCGAGTGCCCGCCGCACGCTTTGACGCATGATCTCGTCATCGTCGACCAGCAACACGACCCGTCCCTCCGTGCTGCAGATGCTGCGCAGGATGGCAGCCAGGCGCTCACGATCGAACGGCTTGACCATGTACTCGGTCGCCCCCAGCGAGTAGCCGCGCGTCTTGTTGTCCTCGATCGTCACCAGCACCACCGGGATGTCCGAAAGCTCGGGGTCGCCCTTGAGCGCGGCAAGGACCGTCCAGCCATCCAGGTCCGGCATCTGCACGTCCAGCGTGATCGCTGCCGGCCGCAGTTCGCGCGCCAGGCGCAAGCCCTCCCGGCCGCCGGCGGCCTGCTTGGTCGTGAACCCCTCGCGCTCGAGGAAGCGCGCCATCACCTCGCGCACCGTCTGGTCGTCGTCGATGATCAGAATCAGCGAGCCCTCGACCTGCGCGGCAGCGTGCGCCGCCCTGCGTGCGGCGCGCTTGACAGGGGCAGGCTGTGGCGCACCGACCTGTACCGGCAAGCGGATCGTGAAGGTCGAGCCACGACCGAGCTCGCTGCGCACCGTGATGTCGCCGCCCATCATCTGGCAGAAGCGCCGGCTGATGGCCAGGCCGAGGCCGGTGCCGCCGTACTTGCGCGTGGTCGAGGCGTCGGCCTGCACGAACTCCTGGAACAGGCGTCCGATTTGATCGGGCGCCAGGCCGATGCCGGTGTCGGTGATCGCGATGTTGATCCAGTCGCAGCCGTAGGCCGTCTCCCGGCTGACGTCGATCGTCACGGTGCCCTGCTCGGTGAACTTGTTGGCGTTGCTTGTCAGGTTGAGCAAGGCCTGGCGAATCCGGGTCTGGTCGGCATGCATGCTGCCGATGTCCTTCGGGCAATGCACCAACAGTTCATTGCCGTTCTTTGCCGCCGCGCTTCGGATGGTCGTGATCACCTCGTCAACCAGTGGCGCGATCGAGAAGGTCTCGAGGTGGACATCCATCTTCCCGGCTTCGATCTTGGACAGGTCCAGGATGTCGTTGATCAATGCCAGCAATTGCCGCGAGGCACGCAACACCCGGTCCAGCGGTTCGACCTCGTCGTCGCGCTTGAAATCGCGTGCATCCTCTTGCAGCATTTCGGTGATGCCGATGATTGCGTTGAGCGGCGTGCGCAGCTCGTGCGACATGTTGGCGAGGAACTGCGACTTCAGCCGGCTCGACACGGCCAGCTGTTCGGTCTTGGCCTGACTCTCCTTGAACAGGCGCGCGTTTTCGATCGCCAGCACGGATTGCGACGCCAGCGTTTGCAACAGGTTCACGGTCGAGGCGGCGAATTCTCCGGCGATCTTGCGCCGCACCACCAGCGCGCCGGTGACATGGTCGTCGCGCAGCAGGGGCACGGCCACCACGGCCCGAATGCCATCGCGCAGCCAGACGTTTTGCCGGCCGTAGTTGAAGGTGGCGATGTCGGGCACCTGAAACGGTGTGCGCCTCGAGGCACATGTGCCCACCGGGCCGTCGCCGATGCGGATGCGTGAGTCGCGCAAGGTCTGCACCATGGCCTCACTGACGCCGAAATTGGCCCGCGGGTCGAAGAATCCTTCTGCCTCGTCGTATTCGTAGATCGTGCCGGCGTCGGCCTCCGCGAGTTCCACTGCTCGCGCGACGATGGTGGCGAGCACCGTCTCGAGATCCAGGGACGAATTGACGGCGCGCACCACTTCGCCCAGCGCCTGAAGCTCGGACACCGAGCGCGCCAACGCGCGCGTGCGGGCCTCGACCTCGGCGGTGCGCGCCTCGACGCGCGCCTCGAGGTCACGCTGATAGGCCTCGATCTCGCTTTGCGATTGGCGCAGCTTGCCGCGCATCAGGTCGAGTGATGCCAGCAGGTTGCCCAGATCGCGCTTGCGCGGGGGCTGCACCTCGTCGCCGAACTCGCCGGCAGCGATCTTGCCGGCCAGGTCGACCGCCGCATTGAGCGGCTCGGTGACGCCGATGATCGTGCTGTAGATGAACCACGCGGCGACCAGCAGCGTGAGCACGGTGGCCCAGGCCACGATCACGCTCTGTTGGCGCGCCGATTCGATCGACAAGGTGATCGTTTCGCTGCTGGTGTGGTCATAGCGCTCGGCCATGTCACGGATCGCATCGCGGGTCTGCTTGACGGTGCCTTGCAACGCGAGCAGTCGGGTCAGTGGCATGCCGGTCGACACTTGCGCCGCCAGCGATTCGAGCCCGGCTGCCACCGGTGCGGCCGCCTTGTCGCGTTGACTCAGGTTGCGCAGCACGCTGCTCGACGCCAGGAGCGCCTCGTGTGCGCGCCGCCCCAGGCTGCCGGTTTCGACGGCATCGGCCGCCAGCGTGACGAAGGATTCGAAATTGTCCTTCGCCGCGCGCGCGAGCCCATGCCGCTCGACGATGCTCTCGATGGTCGCGGTCCGGCGCACGTCGGAGATCGCCTGAAAGATCAGGATCAGGGTGACCGGCGCGATGATGATCGCGAACTGGGCGAGGATGCGCAGTTTCAGCGTCTTGACTTTGACCATCGCGCCGGCGCCTCCTCCGAAGAAAACGACCGCCCAGAGCACTACTGCCTCGCAACCGACGGCCAGCTTGTCGGGCTCACGCGACTGCGGCCCGCGTCCGTCGCCGGACCCGTCTTCGCCCATTCTGGGGCAGGGCGGGGCTGGTGAAAATGGGGTCGAACGGAAATCTTGTCTGCGCTAGACTGCCCCGCGCGCTGATCAGCGTGTGCTGCAGAGGTGGGGGATGATGGATCGCACCGCGCGTTCGTCCTGCTCGATCGACGGCCTTGCGATGGCCCGCATCGCACCCTGGGCCGGGATTCGCGTCGTCGTGGCGGCTGTGGCCGCCCTGATGTGCAGCCTGCCGGCCCCGCCGGCGTTCGCCCAGGCGCAGTCCGAAACCGAGCGCAAGCTCGAGCAGGCGCTGCGCACGATCGAGGACCTTTCCCGTCGCGTGCGCGAACTCGAGTCTCGTGTCGCGCCAGGGCCGGCCGCGCCAGCGTCCGCTGCGGCACCGGCGCCGATGCCGGAGATGGCCCCGGTACGCGTGAGCGACCAGGGCCACGACAACATGGCCGCGACCAAACCCCCGGTCGTCCTGCGTGGCTTTGCCGACGTGGGCTGGCACGGCACCAGCGGCGGCCTCAAGGGATTCACCGACGGATCGTTGTCGTTCTATCTCGCGCCGCGACTGTCCGATTCGGTGAAGTCGCTGATCGAGTTCATCTTCGAGCGCGACAGCAACGGCGACTTGACGACCGACGTCGAGCGCCTGCAGATCGGCTACACCTTCGAGAATGGGGCCACGGCCTGGCTCGGGCGCTTTCACACGCCGCTGGGTTACTGGAATACCGCGTACCACCATGGCCAGCAGCTGCAACTCTCGGTCCTGCGGCCGCAGTTCATCGATTTCGAGGATCACGGCGGCATCCTGCCGGTGCACACGGTGGGGCTGCTGGGCACGGGCGCGGTCAACTCGGGCGGGGGCCGCGTCAGCTACGACCTCTACGTGGGCAACTCACCGTCGATACGCGACAACACGCTCAACCCGAACGACATCGGCCGCCTCGAGTCCGGTTCGGCGCTGGGCTTCAACCTGGGTTACCTTTTCGGAGGCAGTGTCGATGGGCTGAAGATCGGCGCCCATGGCTACCGAGGCGACGTGCGCGACGACGCCAGCCCGTCCAATCGCACGCGGCTGAACATCCTTGGCGCCTACGCGGCGCTCGAGTCGCCATTGTGGGAGGTCGTGGCCGAGTACTACCACTTCCGCAACGAGGACCTGTCCGGCGGCAGCGGTCGCTATAGCAGCTGGGCCGGCTTTGCCCAGGCCGGGCGGCGCTTCGATCTATGGGTCCCGTACGCGCGGGTCGAGCGCGCGTCGCTCGACCAGGCGGACAACTACTTTGCCATGCAGGCGTCCGGGCGCTCCTACCGCCGTCTGGCACTCGGGTTGCGCTATGACCTCACGCCCGATACCGCGCTCAAGGCCGAGTTGGGCCGCACTCGGCGCGAGGAGTCGCCGACCGTGGATTTCAACCAACTGCTGATGCAGTGGGCGATCCGGTTCTGAATCGGCATGCTGTACATGATGCGACTCCCGATCATCGGCGCCCTGCTGGCCCTGGTCGCCGCGACCACGTCGGCGCTGGGGGCCGACGTCTACGTCGTGGCGCGGGCAGATACGAAGGTCTCGCTGGAGGAAGTGCGCGAGGTCTACCTCGGCGACAAGGAATTCAGCCGTGGTGTGCGCCTGATCCCGGTCGACAACCAGGCCGCGCAAGCGGAGTTCACCGCCAAGGCGCTGGCAATGGATGCCCAGCGCTACACCCAGCTGTGGGTGAAGAAGGCGTTTCGCGATGCGCTGACGCCACCGGCGGTGCTCACGACCGACGTCGAAGTGATGGAGTTCGTAAGGCGCAATCGTGGCGCAATCGGATACGTACTCTCGGTACCGCGCGACAAGGACATCGTCGTCATCGGCAAGTACTGACCGCTTGCACGCGGCGTCTCCTGTCGCGCGATGGCGCATTGAACGGTGTTCTGGTTGAGTGCCATGGAGGGCTCTGTGCAAGCTACTGATCCGCCGCCTGGCGCGCGCGACCATCGCGCCGCGGATCCATCGCCGTGGCTCGAGACGGGCCGCGTCCTGGCCAAGGACACGTTGGCTGGCCTGGTCGCCTCGGTGGCCCTGATTGCCAACATCGTGTCGTTCGGCGCACTCATGTTCCCCGGCGAACTCAGCGCCGGCACGTCGACCGCGATCTGGGCCATGCTGATTGGCAGCAGCATCGGCGGCGCCTGGATTGCATTGACGACATCCTTGCCGCCGCTGACCACCGGCATCGATTCACCGACAGGCGCCGTTCTCGTCCTGCTGAGCGCGGCGGCAGGCTCGGGGGTGTTGGCGGCCGGCGGCAATGCGCAGGCAGCGGTTCAGACCGTGATGCTGATCTTTACGGCGGCCACCGTGCTGTCGGGTGTCTTGCTCTATGGCCTTGGCGCCTTCCGCCTGGGGTCGTACTTTCGCTTCGTGCCGTTCTTCGTCGTTCGTGGCTTCATGGCGGCCACCGGCTGGTTCCTGATCGTCGGCAGCATCCGGATGTCGACCGGGCGCACCTTTTCCCTCGACAGCGTCGCCACCCTCCTGACGACGGCCCAGGCCGTCAAGCTGGCCAGTGCCGTCGGCGCCCTGGCCCTGCTCTTGGCGCTGCGCCGGTGGGTCAAGTCCACGATGGCCATGCCAGCGGCGCTGTTGGTCATGTCGATCGCCGGGGCCGTGGTCTTGCGCTCGATGGGTCTGGCCGGCCACGAGCACGGCTGGTTCCTGCCGTCGCTCGGAGCCTTGACGCCGTGGTCCCCGCTCGAGGCGGTTCGCGCCTCGCAACTGACATGGCCGACCGCCGTGGCCATCCTTCCCGAGCTGCTGGCCGTGACGATCGTGGCGCTGGTCTCGATGGTCACCAAGGTGTCGAGCATCGAAGTCGCGCGCAAGGCGTCGGGCGATCTCGACTGCGAGTTTCGCGGCCACGGCATCGCCAGCCTGATTGTGGCGCCTTTGGGCGGCATCATCAGCAGCCTGCAGGTCGCATCCAGCAGCCTGCTGGTGCACGCGGGTGGCGTGACCCGTGTCAGCGGCGTTGTCTGCGCGTTGGCACTGGGCGTCGTCGGCGTCGCCAGCTTTGATCTGCCGGGCCTGATTCCGATCCCCGTCGTCGCCGGCCTTGTCCTCTACCTGGGCTGGACCTTCGTCGAGGCCGCACTGTCCCGCCCGCGTACGCAGCGGGCCTGGTTCGATCTCATCCTGGCCGTGGCCATCATGGCGGTCTGCATCCGTTACGGCTACGTCGTGGGTGTGCTGGGCGGCGTCGTCGGTGCCTGCCTGCTGTTTGCCATCAACTACGCCCGCGTCGGCTCGGTGCGCAGGCACCTGACGCGAGCCCAGTTCTCGAGCTACGTCAACCGCTCGTCCCAGGCCTCACGCCACCTGGCCGAGAACGGCGATGCGGTGCAGATCTACTGGCTCGCTGGCTACCTCTTCTTCGGCTCTTCCGAAGGCGTATTCGAGCGCATCCGTGGCGACATCGCCGCCTTGCCGCCTGGCCGGGTGGGCTACGTGATCCTCGACTTCGGCATGGTGTCGGGCGCCGACTCCTCGGCCAGCGTCAGTCTGACCAAGCTGCACAACTTTTGCGACCAGCACGCGGTCGCGCTCGTCTACTGTGCACTTTCGCCGGCGGTCCTGTGGACGCTCGAACGCGGCGGCATCTTTGGCGCCAATGGCCGGCAAAGCGCGTTCGCAGACCGCAATCTGGCGCTGACGTGGTGCGAGAACCAGGTGCTCGCCGAGGCCAAGATCGATACCAACACGGGTCTGGCTGGTTTCGAGCCGTGGCTGGCCGAGCAACTCGGCGAGCGTGTCCGGTCCGTCGACCTGATGGCCTATCTGGAGCGCAAGGACATCGAAGGCTCGCAGATCATCTACCGCGAAGGCGAACCTGCCGACAACGTCGACCTGGTTGCGGCCGGAAGCCTGGCGATCGACATCGCCAAAGGCGGCGGGGAAACGCTGCGCGTGCGCACCGTCATGGCTCACACCGTGGTCGGCGAGATGGGCTTTTTCCGACGCTCGGTTCGCTCGGCCACCGTCTCGGCCGACGGCCCGGTCACGCTGTTCACGCTGACACGCGCCAACTTCGAGCGCATGCGCCGTGAGCGGCCCGATCTGGCGCTCGAATTCGACGACTTCATCCTGCGCGTATTGGCCGACCGCGTCAGCGTTTCGGATCGCGCGGCGCTGGCCCTGAGCCGCTGAGCCGTCGATCGGTCGCGTGCCCTGCAGCAGCCTGCGTGCAGGGCCTGCCGGCGCCAGCGTACAGTCGCTTGCGACGACGTCTGACAGGCCCTGTGGACAATCGCGCGACAACCCTCTCACTCGTGCTCGGCAGCGGCGGCGCCCGCGGGCTGGCCCATGTCGGCGTGATCCAGTGGCTGACCGAAAACGGCTACGACATCCGCTCGATCGCCGGCACCTCGATGGGTGCGCTCGTCGGCGGCATCTACGCCATGGGCAAGCTCGAGGTCTACGCCGATTGGGTGTTGGCGCTGGAACGGCTCCAGGTGCTGCGTCTGCTCGATCCGACCTTCGGCCGCGACGGCCTGTTCAAGGGCGAACGCATCATCGGCGTGTTGCGTGAGTTGATTGGTGACTGCGCCATCGAGGCGCTGCCGCTGGCCTTCACCGCCGTTGCGACCGATCTCGAATCCGGCGAAGAGGTCTGGTTGCGCGAAGGCACCCTGTTCGACGCGATACGGGCCTCGATGGCGACGCCGCTGGTCTTCACGCCATTCCAGCATGGCACCCGAACCCTGCTCGACGGCGCGCTGGTGAACCCGCTGCCGATTTCTCCCACCTTGGGCGACGCCACCGATCTGACCATCGTGGTCAATCTCAGTGGGCCGACGGAATTGCGGCCACCGCCTGCGGCGAGCGCGCCGATGGCCATCGGCAACGTGTACCGCCAGCGCATACGCGCCTTCATCGAGAGCCTGCACCCTGGGCAGACGCCCGATGTGCCGGCCCGGGGCCTGTTCGACGTCGCATTCGGCTCGATGCAAACGATGCAGGACACGATTGCGCGTCTCAAATTGGCGGCCTACTCGCCTGATGTCACCGTGGTCGTGCCGCGCAACGCCTGCGGCTTCTTCGAGTTCTGGCGGGCGCAAGAGCTGATCGCGCTGGGGCGCGAGCGCGTCGCACAGGCCTTTGCCAAGGCCGGGCTCCAGGATCCGGCGGCGCTGCGGGGTGAAGAGCCCTCTCGTTAACCCGCAACGGGCGTCGCGGCGGGCTGCCTAAACTGCCTGTCCCTGCTGTGCTGTCACGGAGCAACCCAGATGACGACGACGAAACGACTCTTCACCGCCGGCCTGATCGTTGCAGCAGTCGGCCTTGGCGCCGCGCAGGCCCAGACGCTGCGCTTTGCCAGCCAGGGCGACCCGCAGACGATGGACCCGTATTCGCAGAACGAGTCGTTCACCAACTCGGTCAACCAGCAGGTCTACGAATACCTGATCCATCGCGACCATCAACTCAACTTCGTGCCCGGGCTGGCGCTGTCATGGGAGCAGACGGCGCCGCTGAAATGGCGCTTCAAGTTGCGCCAGGGCGTGAAGTTCCACGACGGTGCGCCGTTCACCGCCGACGACGTGGTGTTCTCGATCATCCGCGCGCAGCAGCCGACGTCGCAGATCGCCGTCTACGCCAACGCCGCCGGCACGCCGAAGAAGATCGACGACTACACCGTGGAGTTCGAGTTGCCCAAGGTCAACCCGATCTTCCTCGAGCACGTGCAGTCGATCTTCATCATGAACAAGGCCTGGTGCGAGACGCACAAGGCGACCAAGCCGCAGGACTTCAAGAACAAGGAAGAGGCCTACACCGCGCTCAACGCCAACGGCACCGGCCCGTACATCCTGGTCAAGCGCGAGCCGGGCATTCGCACGACCTGGAAGCGCAACCCGAATTACTGGGCCAAGCCCGAAGGCAATGTGCAGGAGGTGGTGTTCACACCGATCGGCAACGACGCCACGCGTACCGCGGCGCTGGTCTCGGGCGAACTCGATTTCATCCTCGACCCACCGCCGCGCGACGTGGCCAAGCTGCGCAATACCGCCGGCGTGAAGATCATCGACGGCCCCGAGAACCGCATCGTCTTCATCGGCATGGACCAGTTCCGCGACGAGCTGATCAACAGCAACGTCAAGGGCAAGAACCCGTTCAAGGACGTTCGCGTGCGCCGCGCGCTGTACCACGCCGTCGACATCGAGACGATGAAGAACAAGCTGATGAGCGGCCAGAGCTTTCCCACCGGCGGCATGACGCCTTCGCCCAAGGCGGCCTACAACGACCCGAAGATCGAAGCCCGCGCGCCGTTCGACCTGGCCCTGGCCAAGAAGCTGATGGCCGAGGCCGGCTACCCGAACGGCTTCGAGGTCCAGCTCGACTGCCCGAACAACCGCTACATCAACGACGAGGAGATCTGCGTCGCCCTGGCCGGGATGTGGGACAAGATCGGCGTCAAGGTCAAGGTGGTGGCCATTCCGCGCGTGACCTACTTCCCCAAGCTGGAGAAGTTCGAGACCAGCATGTACATGCTCGGCTGGGGCGGCGCCGTCACCGACGCCGAAACCACGCTGACGCCGGTGATGCGCAACCTGGGCACGGGCGGCATCGGCTCGTACAACTACGGCCGCTCCAGCAATCCCAAGTTCGACGACCTGGCCGCACGATCGAGCGTCGAGGCCGACCCGGCCAAGCGCAAGGAACTGGTGCTGGCTGCCCTCACCGAGTGGAAGGAGCAGGTGCACACGATTCCGCTGCACCGCCAGGTGATCCCGTGGGCCGCGCGGTCGAATGTGACCGCCGTGCACCGCGCCGACAACTACCTGGTCTGGGACTGGGTCACGATAGCCAAGTAGAGCGGCGCACCCTGCTTGGTGGTGTGGTTCGCCGGCCGCCGTCGGCTATCGTTGCGTACCGATGAATGCGAACCCCGACAGCGCCGAGCAGAACCGCCAGCGCAATCGATTGCTGCGCCACCTGAGCGCGCGGCCGCGCCTGTTCATCGCGGCTGCGGTCGCCGTCGCAGTTGGCGTCTGGCTGCCGCCGGAGCTGGCCAACCACGCGGTGACGCGCTGGCTGATTGCCTGGAACGTCGGCACCCTGCTGTACGTGGTGTTGGCCGCGGTCATGATGTGGCGCTCGCAGCACGACCACATGCGCCAGCGCGCGCTGCAGCAAGACGACGGGCAGATCGTGATCCTGGCCCTGGTCGTGGTGACGACGGTCGCCAGCCTGGCCGCCATCGCCGGCCAGTTGGCGCTGGCCAGGGACATGCACGGCACGATCCGCACCGCGCATATCACGCTGGCCGGCGTGACGGTGCTCTCATCATGGGCCTTTATCCAGATGATGTTCACGCTGCACTACGCCCACGATTACTACGCCGCCGCTGCTCGTGGCCGGCCGGGTGGGTTGCAGTTCCCCGTCCGACGAACACCCCGACTACGGCGACTTCTTCTACTTCGCCGTCGTCATCGGCACTTCGGGCCAGACCGCCGACGTGGCCTTCGTCAGCAAGCCGATGCGCCGCATCGGCACGCTGCATTGCATCCTGGCCTACCTGTTCAACACGACGGTGCTGGCCCTCCTGATCAACATCGGCGCCAGCCTGCTGTGAGCGCCGGGTTGCGGCCTACTGGCCGGCCACGCTGACCATCCAGCCGACGCCGAAACGGTCGGCCACCATGCCGAACCTGGGCGACCAGAAGGTCTTGGCCAGCGGCATCTGCACCGTGCCGCCGGCGGCCAGGGCGTTGAACAGGCGCTCGGCCTCAGCCTCGCTGGCCGCGTCGAGCGAGAGTGAAAAGCCGTTGAACACCGGCTTGCCGTCGCAGCGCCCGTCGCTGCACATCAGCTGGCTGCCGCCGATGCGCAGCGTGGCGTGCATGACCTTGTCGTCCGACCCCGGCGGCAGCATGCCGGGCGGCGGCTTCTCGGGCGCCTCCTTGTTGCGCATCAGCATCAGCACCTCGGCGCCGAGCGCTTGCTTGTAGAAGGCGATCGCTTCGTCGCAGCGGCCGTTGAAGAAGAGGTAGGACTCGATGTGCATGGCAGCTCCTGAACAGGGCGGGGCGATCACTCTACGCCCGATGTACTGACGACGCGGCGATGCCCCTGCTCAGCGTGGGCCCTGGCCAAGATCGACGCGCCCCCGGTCGTGCGAAATGCGTTGCAGCGCGCGTTCGGTGCGGCGGCGCGATGCGCGGCTAACATTGCCCGACCATGCCCCAATCCACCCGCATCCCCGGCATCCGCTCCCTGCATTCGCCCGGCCCCACGCACGTGCCCGACGCGGTCGTCGCGGCGATGTCGCGCCAGCCGACCGACCTCGGCGATCCGCGCGTGCCGCAGCTCATCGCGGCTTGCGAGACGGGCATGCAGCGGCTGCTGCAAACCGATCGCGCCGACGTGTTCTTCTACGCCGCCAACGGCCACGGCGGCTGGGAGGCGGTGATCGCCAACCTGGTCGGTCCGGGTACCGCGATCCTGGTGCCGGGCACCGGGCACTTCTCCGACAACTGGGCCGAACAGGTCGAGGCCTTCGGCGGCCGCGCGCTGCGCACGCCATACATCGAGGGCCATCCGATCGACGTCGCGGCCGTCGAAGCGGCGCTGCGCGCCGACACGCAGCAGCTGATCAGCGCGGTGTTCGCGGTGCACACCGACACGGCCAGCAGCACCACCAGCGACATCGCGGCGATCCGCGCCGCCATCGATGCGGCCAGGCATCCGGCACTGTTCGTGGTCGACGTGGTGGCCTCGCTGGCGGCGGCGCCGTTCGCGATGGACGCGCTGGGCGTCAACGTGGTCATGGGCGCGTCGCAGAAGGGCTTGATGGTGCAACCGGGCCTGGCCTTCGTCGCCGCCGACGAGCGCGCCATGCAGGCCGCCAAGCGCGTCGAGACGGCGCGCTTCTATTGGGACTGGGAGCGTCGGCGCAGCGACTTTGCCTACCGCAAGTTCTGCGGCACGCTGCCGATGGCGCACCTGGCGGGGCTGGAGGCCGCGCTCGGCCTGATCGAGGCCGAAGGCCTGGCCAACGTGCACGCACGCCATGCCCGCCTGGCGCGCGCCGTGCACGCGGCGGTGGGCGCCTGGGGCGAAGGCGGCGCCCTGCGCCTGTTCACCAAGGTGGCGGCGGCGCGCTCGGTGTCGGTCACCGCGATCGAAGTCTCGCCGGGCATCGACCCCGAGGCCCTGCGCAACGTGGCGCGCGAGCGCTTCCAGGTGGCGGTGGCCGGCGGCCTGGGGCCACTCGCGGGCCGCGTATTTCGCATCGGCCACCTGGGTGACATGAACGAGGCCATGATCCTGGGCTGCCTGGCCGGCGTCGAGGCCGCGATGCAGGTGCAGGGCATTGCGTATGGCCGCGGCGGTGTGGATGCGGCGATCGCGTCGCTGGCCGCGGACGGGACGCGTTGACGCCTGCTGCAGCACTACCTGTTCTGAGAACTCGAGGCGGCCCAGGCCAGGCAGCCCCAAGCCACGAGCCAGGCCACGCCGCCGAGCGGCGTGATGGCGCCGAGCCAGCGCACGCCACTCAGGGCCAGCGCGTACAGGCTGCCTGAGAACAGGACGGTCCCTGCGACGAACAGCCAGCCGCTGGCGTTCACCGCGCTGCCCGGCCAGCGCGTGCAGGCCCAGGCCACGGCCAGCAGCGCCAGCGCATGGGCCATCTGGTAGCGCACGCCGACCTCGAAGGTGGCCAGCAGGCCGGCGTCGAGCCGCGTCTTCAGCGCGTGCGCGCCGAAGGCACCGAGGGCCACGGCCAGGCCGGCGCTCAGGCAACCCAGGGTGAAGAAGAGTCTGTCCATCGCCGCATTGTGTGCGCGCCGGGTAGAGTGGCGTCATGAGCCTTCTCTTCGAACCCCTGCAGATCGGCAACCTGCAGCTCGACAACCGCATCATCATCGCGCCGATGTGCCAGTACTCGGCCAGCGACGGCAGCGCCGGCGACTGGCACCTGATCCACCTCGGCCACCTGGCGCTGTCGGGCGCAGGGCTGCTGATCATCGAGGCCACCGCGGTCGCGCCCGAGGGCCGGATCACGCCGGGACCTCGGCCTGTACTCGCGACGCCAACGAGGCCGCGCTGCGCGCGCGTGCTGGCCGCCGTGCGCGCGCATTCGCCGATCAAGATCGGCATGCAGCTCGCGCACGCCGGGCGCAAGGCGTCGAGCCGCGCGCCGTGGCAGGGCGGCGCGCAGATTGCGCTCGGCGAGCCGGGCAGCTGGCCGGCCGTGGCGCCGTCGGCCGTGCCGCATGCGCCGCAGCGAGCAGGCCGCCGACCGCGCTCGACGCCGCCGGCCTGGCGCGGGTGCGCGACGCCTTCGCGCAGGCGGCGCGGCGCGCCAGCCGGCTCGGCATCGACGGCCTCGAGATCCACGCCGCGCACGGCTACCTGCTGCACCAGTTCCTGTCGCCGATCGCGAACCAGCGCGACGACGAATACGGCGGCAGCCTCGAGAACCGGATGCGCTTTCCGCTCGAGGTGTTCGACGCCGTGCGCGCCGCCTTCCCGCGCCGAGCGGCCGGTGTGGGTCGCGCGTCTCGGCCACCGACTGGGTCAGCGGCGGCTGGGACATCGACGACACGCGTCGCGCTGCGCGCAGGCGCTGCAAGGCGCGCGGCTGCGCGGCGATCCATGTGTCGAGCGGCGGCGTGTCGCCGCAGCAGGCGATCAAGCTCGGCCCCGGCTACCAGGTGCCGTTCGCGCAGCGCGTGCAAGGCCGAGGTCGGCCTGCCGACGATCGCGGTCGGCCTGATCACCGAGGCCGAGCAGGCCGAGACGATCATCGCCAACGGCGAGGCCGACGCGGTCGCGCTGGCGCGCGCGATGCTCTACGACCCGCGCTGGCCGTGGCACGCGGCGGCCAAGCTCGGCGCGCAGGTCACGGCGCCGCCGCAGTACTGGCGCTCGCAGCCGCGCGAGTTCAAGGACCTGTTCAAGGACGCAGACGTTCGGCGCGCGTTGACGGATTGCGCCGGCGCCAGCGTCGATTGACGCAGGACAAGCGCGAGCCCGGTTTCCGGCCGGGACGCGGCCGATTGCCGCACTTTGACCGCGCTTATCCGTGACTTCGCTGCGGCGCGTTCATCAACACTGGTGGCCCAGAAGTCTCGCGTCAGCGGGGCGTGTCGAAAGACCGCGATGAGAAACAACCAGCCCGTCACCCAACGCGAAGTCCCGCTGCCCGCTGGCGCGACGCTGATGTCCAAGACCGACCCGCAGAGCCACATCACCTACGCTAACGAGCCGTTCGTCGCGATGAGCGGCTACAGCCGTGAAGAGTTGCAGAACCAGCCGCACAACGTGGTGCGACATCCCGACATGCCGGCCGAGGCCTTCGCCGACATGTGGGCGACCTTGCAGGGCGGGCAGTCGTGGACGGCCTTGGTCAAGAATCGGCGCAAGAACGGCGATCACTACTGGGTCCGGGCCAACGCGACGCCGATCAAGCATGACGGCGTCATCAAAGGCTATATGTCGGTGCGCGGCAAGCCCGAGGCCGAGGAGATCGCGGCTGCCGACGCACTCTACCGGCGTTTTCGTGAAGGACGCGCCGGCGGCCTGGCGTTCCGCAAGGGCATCGTCGTACGCACCGGTGCATGGGCCTGGTTGTCGGCGCTGAAGGTCATGCCGGTGCGCTGGCGCATTCGCGCCGCGTTGTTCGCGACGGCCGCGTTACCGGGGCTGGCCGCACTTGCCTTTGGCGCTGGGCGGCGTCGCGCTCGGGGTTGTTGCCGCGAGCGCGCTGCTCGGCGCTGCGATGGCCAGCTGGGCGCTTGAAGTGCAGCTGGCGAGCCCGCTTGCGGCCATCCTCAGCCAGGCACAAGCGGTGGCCTGCGGTCAAGCCGGAAATGTCGTGGCACTCGATCGGATCGACGAAGTCGGATTGCTGATGCGTGCCGTGAACCAGATCGCGGCCAGCCAGAGCGCATTGGTTCACGACGTCAACGACCGCGCCGCCAGCGTGACCATCGGCAGTTCGGAGATTGCCCAGGGCAACAACGACCTCTCGGCGCGCACCGAGCAGCAGGCCAGCGCGCTCGAACAGACCGCGGCGTCGATGGAGCAGCTCAACGCGACCGTCAGGCAGAACGCCGACAACGCCGCAGAATGCCCGGCAGCTGGCCGCCGGCGCGTCCGAGCACTGCCGTTCAGTGCGGCGAGGTCGTCGGCCGACGTCGTCGACGACGATGAAGGGCATCAACGACAGGTTCGACGACGCATCGCCGACATCATCGGCGTGATCGACGGCATCGCCTTCCAGACCAACATCCTCGCGCTCAACGCGGCGGTCGAAGCGGCACGCGCGGGCGAACAGGGGCGCGGCTTCGCGGTCGTGGCCAGCGAGGTGCGCAGCCTGGCCGCAGCGCAGCGCCGAAGCGGCGCAAGGAGATCAAGAGCCTGATCGGCGACAGCGTCGAGCGGGTCGAGAATGGCACGCGTCCTCGTCGACCAGGCCGGCGCGACGATGAACGACTTGGTCTCCACGATCAAGCGGGTTGACGGTGATCATGACCGAGATCAGCGCGGCGTCGAACGAGCAGAGCGCCGGCGTCGCGCAGGTCGGCGAGGCCGTGGTCCAGATGGACCAGGTCACGCAGCAGAACGCCGCGCTGGTGGAGCAGAGCGCGGCCGCGTCGGAAGGCCTGAGTCGGCAGGCGAAGGCCCTGGCACAGGTCGTGGCAGCCTTCATGCCCGATCAGGAACACGCCGCGCAGCCGACAGCGAATGCGGCCGCGATCGAGCGGCGCGGAGCGCAGCGGGCCGCGAGCGTGATCCGTGCCGGGTTCAGTGCCAAGCCCGGCAATGCCAAGACCCGTGCGCCAATTCTGGCTGCCGCGGCCGACAGCCCGGCCAAGACCGGCACCGACGACTGGACTCACTTCTGAGTGCCTGATTCGGCGCCGCGCGCCTGACGGGCGTACTGCGGCAGATGCGTCGCCGGCGTCGGCGGCCGTGCGCGTTCAGGAACCTGTTTGGAGGCCAGACCTGCGGCGCCCGCCGACGCGGGCCACGAAGGTCACGCCTTTGCTCACTGCGCCAGGATCCAGCGTGCCAGGTTGCGAACAGCCGCCTCGTCCTTGCCGTCGACGCGAACTTGAGTCGCGTCAATGAGGTAGGTCGGGAGGCAGTGCAGAGTGCCTGCATGCCCGCGCCGATTGGAGTCACGCCGTGTACCGCCACTTGATGGTGCCGGTGGACGACTCCGTCCTGTCCAGTGTCAATGCCGAGGCGGCGGTGCAACTGGCGGCGCGGCTGGGCGCGCGGATCACCTTCTTCCATGCGACCCCCGACCTCGGTGCCACGCGCGCCGGCGCCCGGCTTAAATCGAGCGACCCGCGGACGTTTGCCGAGTCCGCCTTCGGCGATACCCATGCCATGCTGGCGAAGTACGCCGTCAGTGCCGAGGCCCTGGGCGTTGCCTACGACACCTTGTACGCAACCAGCGGTCATCCGGCGGATGCCATCGTCGAGGCGGCCCTTGCCAACGGCTGCGACCTGATCGTGATGGCGACGCACGGTGCACGCGGGATCGCAGGCGTGCTGCATGGATCCCAGACCGAACGCGTGCTACATCAGTCGACCCTTCCCTTGCTCGTGACGCGTATCGCGTCCACCGATCCCCTCAAGGCCATGGAGCAGGTGCTGGCGGTGCTTCACGACGAACACCAGTCGATCCTTGCCGTGACACGCGCCATGCATGACATGGTGAATCAAGCACCGGCGCTGGGGTCCAGCCTGGACCTGAGGTGCCTGGAGGCAATGCTGAACTACCTGCAGGCGTTTCCGCTGAGCGTGCACCATCCGAAGGAGGAGACTTTCCTGCATCGGGCGTTGCGCGACCGGGCTCCGGAATTCGGCGCCCTCTTGCGCGACATCGAAGCGCAGCATGCGACTGAGCATGCGTTGGTGAAGCAGGCACTGGTCAGCCTGGAGCCCGTGGTGTCGGAGATGGGCGCAGCCAGCGACAAGCTGTTTGCCAACGTACTCGCGCTGGCCGACGTCGTCAGGGAGCACATCGCACTCGAGGAACAGACCGTACTTCCGCTGGCCCGCGCGCGGCTGCAGCCTGAAGACTGGTCCGTCATGGCGCCTGCGTTTGAGCACCACGAGTTCCCGGGCTTCGGTGCCTTGTCGGCAAATGAGACCCGACGACTCTTCACCTGGATCGCCAATCTGCATCTGGGTGTCGGAAGCCAGGGCTCAGGCCATCCCGAGACCTGAAGCGGCCGGCCCACGTGCCAGAGCGCCGCTGGGCACCGAACGCCCCACGCGCTTCCATCGCGCCCCTCAAGTCGCCTTGGGCGCCGAAACACGCTGCTCGCGAGACGCAGCCGCAGACGTGATAATTGTCAAGAACGTGGCTGGCGGACGTGATTGGAAAGGTCATTCGTCAGATGGACTACCCGGGCATCCTGGTCGCTTGGCAGGAGCGGCGCTTCGCGCGGCGCGGGAGCCTCGAAGTGCTCGACGTCTACAGGCGCGAGCATGCAGCCCATCCAGAACTCTCGGGCAAGCATCTTTACGCCGCGGTCGTCGCGACTTACATGGGTACGGACCGTGAGACCGCGTCGACGATCGTCCGCCAGGCCGGGGAGAGCTTTGCCGACTGGCCCAATTGGCGTGACATGACCTTTCGTGATGTCGTCGATTTCGTGGTGATATCGGACTACCTGCGTTCAAATCCGGGTCGCAGTGGACCGGACGCGAATATGCGCCGTGTCATAGCGAAAGTCATCCCGGGCGAGCTCTGAAGGTTTCCAGGACGCCCGCTTCGTCGAGTCGGCGCCCGATGGCGTTCGATGCGGTCGTGAGCCCCGTGCGGCCGGCAGATTGCCGGCCAACGGAGCGACGACGCAGGTCAGACCGGCGACTTACTGCGCCAGGATCCAGCGTGCCAGGTTGCGAACAGCCGCCTCGTCCTTGCTGGCGACTGCCTTGTGCTCTTCTTCCTTGCCGTCGACCTTGACTTTCGGCGAGGTCGTCAGTTGCTTGTAGATGTCGTCCTCGGCAGTCGCCTTGCCCTTGTACTTGGCGGCGGTTTCCTTGTAGGACGGGCCTTCCTTCTTCTTGTCCGCCGAATGGCACTTGCCGCAGTCGCTCTTCTTGGCCAGCGCCTGCGCCGCGTCGGCATCCACGCCCGCTGCAAACGACGACGTCGCGAGGCCAAGCGACGCGAGGGTAACGACACTGGCGAGTGCGATTTTGAGCCGTGAGCTGTTGTTCATTCGTGATTCTCTTGCTGGTTGAAGACTGTTCCGGGGTTCTTGGTGACAACCGCTCAGGCCGGATTCCCCGGGCCCCTGCCTGGCGAGCCATGTTGCCACATGTCGGCGCACACCGTGCCCAAGCGACTGCAATGGGCGAATGGGCCATTGACGCAGGTCAGTTGATTCGACACCGGGCATCCTGGCCATCCCGCTGGCCGCGCGGCGCGCGTTTCACGCATCGGTCGTGGCTTGCTTGGGTTCGGGCCGGAGCGTCCTAAGATCGCGGATCCCAGATTCCTGCCAGAAGGCACCGATGGACCTCGAACTCAAGGGCAAGCGCGCGCTGGTCACCGGCGGCAGCCGCGGCATCGGCAAGGCCATCGCGCTGGCGCTGGCGCAGGAGGGCGCCGACGTGGCGCTGCTGGCGCGCAACGCGCAAGCGCTTGCCGCAGCGGCGGCGGAACTGGCGGCGCTGACCGGGAGCAAGGTGGTCGGCATCAGCGCCGACACCCGCCGCGATGCACAGGTGCGTTGTGCCGCGGCCGAGGCGGCGCGGCTGCTCGGCGGGCCGATCGAGATCCTGGTCAATGCGGCGGCCGAGCCGGCCGGCTTTGCCGCGCCGCCCAAGGTGGGCGAGATCGGCGCCGATTTCTTCCATGCCGAGATGGACACCAAGGTGATGGGCTACATCCGCTGCGCGCGCGAGGTCGCGCCGGGCATGCAGGCGCAGGGCTGGGGCCGCATCGTCAACATCAGCGGCCTGGGCGCGCGCCAGACCGGCAATGCGGTGGGCAGCATGCGCAACATAGCGGTCGTGGCGCTGACCAAGAATCTGGCCGACGAACTCGGGCCGGATGGCATCAATGTGACGGTGGTGCACCCGGGCCTGACTCGCACCGAACGCACCGCGCCGTTGGTGGCGGCGCGGGCGGCAGCACAGGGCATTTCGGCGCAGGCGGTCGAGGCGCAGATGGCGGCCGGCAATTCGATCAACCACTTCATCGATGCCAGCGAGGTCGCGCATGTCGTGGCTTTCCTGTGCTCACCCAAGAGCCGTGCCATCAATGGCGACGTGATCGTCGCCGGCGGCGGTGCGCGTGGCACGATCCACTACTGAACTCTGACTTGCAGCGAGACCCCATGGCCAAGACCATTCCCACCATTTCCGCCGAGCAGATCAAGCGCGCGATCGAAGTCGCCTGGGACGACCGCCCGCCGTTCAACCAGGTGCTGCGCGAGTGCGGCCTGTCGCATGGCCAGGTCGTGCAATTGCTCAAGCGCGAACTCACGCCCAACGCGTTCAAGGTCTGGACCGACCGGACCAAGGCCGCGCGCGGGGCACCCACGGCCAGACGCACGCGCTGAGCTGCGCTGCCACCTCAACCGCAAGGAGCCAGGACCATGACCAAGTACGCCAACATTCTGGGCACCGTCGGCAACACTCCGGTGGTCAAGATCGGCCGGCTCGCGCCGCCCGGCGTCGAGCTGTACGTGAAGATCGAGGCCTTCAATCCGCTAGGGTCGGTGAAGGACCGCCTGGCGCTTGGCGTGATCGAGGATGCCGAGCGCAGCGGTGCGCTCAAGCCCGGCCAGACCGTGATCGAGGCCACCAGCGGCAATACCGGCATCGGACTGGCGATGGTTTGCGCGCAAAAGGGCTATCCGTTGGTGCTGACGATGGCCGAGACCTTCAGCGTCGAGCGCAGGAAGTTGATGCGCTTTCTCGGCGCCAAGGTGGTACTTACGCCGGCGGCGGAACGCGGCACCGGCATGGTGAAGAAGGCCGTCGAGTTGGCCGAGAAGCATGGCTGGTTCCTGACCCGGCAATTCGAGAACGAAGCCAACGCCGACATGCACACGCGCACGACCGCGCGCGAGATCGTGGCCGACTTCGCCGGCGGGCGGCTCGACTACTGGGTCACCGGTTTCGGCACCGGCGGCACCTTGAAGGGCGTGTCGCGGGTGCTGGCCAAGGAGCGCCCCGACACCAAGATCGTAGTCTGCGAACCGGCCGACGCGCCGATGCTGAGCGACGGCACGCCGCAAGAGCGCAATCCCGACGGTTCGGCGGTGAAGAGCAATGCGTCGTGGAAGCCGCACCCGTTGCAGGGCTGGAGCCCGGACTTCGTGCCCAAGCTGACCGCCGACGTGGTGGCGACGGGTGTCATCGACCGCATTTTGAAGATCAGCGGTGCCGACGCGATGCGCTGCAGCCGCGAGCTGGCACAGAAGGAAGGCATCTTCGTCGGCATTACCGCCGGCGGCACGTTTGCCGGCGCGCTGCAGGTGTGCAAGGACGCACCCAAGGGATCGGTCGTGCTGTGCATGCTGCCCGACACCGGCGAGCGCTACCTCAGCACGCCGCTGTTCGCCGATGTCGCCATCGAGATGACCGACGACGAATTGCAGATCATGCGCTCGACGCCGAACTTCCACTGGGTGCCGAAGACCTGATCGCGAGACCACGCCATGCTCGTCAAGCAGATCTGGACCGGCAACGCCTACCGCAATTTCAACTACCTGATCGCCTGCGGCGAGACCGGCGAAGCGCTGGCGATCGACCCGCTCGACCACGCCAAATGCCTGCAGGCGGCCAAGGACGCGGGCTGGACCATCACCCAGATCCTGAACACGCACGAGCACCACGACCACACCGGTGGCAACGAGGCCGTCGTGCGCGCGACGGGGGCCAAGGTCCTGGCGCACAAGAACGCGGCCGGCAAGATTTCCGGCGTCTCGCGCGGCCTGAGTGCGGGCGACGTGGTCAAGGTGGGCAAGACGGTCGAACTCGAGGCACTCGATACACCGGGGCACACGCTGTGCCACATCTGCCTGAAGGCGCACGGTGACAGGCCGGCACTGTTTTCCGGCGACACGTTGTTCAACGCCGGTGCCGGCAACTGCCACAACGGCGGCGACGTCGGTGAGCTGTACATGACCTTCTCGCAGCAACTCGCCAAGCTCGATCCTGCGACGCTGGTGTATCCGGGTCACGACTACATCGCCAACAACCTGCGCTTCACGCTCGACCGCGAACCCGACAACCGCCAGGCCGAGCAGATGCTGGGCAAGCTGGCGGAGCAGGATCCGAGCCAGGCCTACGTCTCGACGCTCGAGGTCGAGATGCAGGTCAACACCTTCTTTCGCCTGACCAGCCCGAGCGTGATCGCCAAGTTGCGCGAAGTGTTTCCCGACCTGCCGGATCAGCCCGATGCGCGGACGGTGTTCACCAAGCTGCGCTTGCTGCGCAATGATTGGTGAGGGCGGGCCGAGGCGCTCTTAGCCGGGTTGGATTGACTGCGTTGCCTTGCCGGGGCGGGACCCGGCAAGGCAACGCAGGAATCCACTGACGGCAGATGAGTCTGGATCAGTCGCGCGCCGCGCCCGTGTCCTGGTGACCGTCCCGGCCGACCGTCTGCCTGCGACTGTCCTTGCGCGCACGCTCGTCGGCCATGAATTTCTCCATCTGCTGGCGGCCGATCTTGGCCATTGCGATGAGTTTGGATTCGTCGCGGAAATGTGGGGCGGTCTCACGCAGCTGCTCGAGGTTGTGGCGGCGAAAGCGCAGCGCCAGGTTGCGCGCCTGGTGGCGCTCGAAACCCATCGCCTCGAGCACGCTGCGCCCGCTCATCAACGCCGAGTCGAAGGTCTCGCGTTCGATATGGACGACGCCGCGCTCGTTGAGTTGGTACCAATGCTGCACGTTGCGCGCGCGGGCCACGAGCGTGAGTTGCGGGAAATGCGCGCGTGCCAGGTCGACCAGGGCCAGGCTCTGCCCGATGTCGTCGATGGCCACGACCAGCACGCGGGCCTGCGCCGCGCCGGCCACGCGCAGCAGGTCGAGCCGCGTCGCGTCGCCATAGAAGGCGCGCCAGCCAAAGCGCCGTACGGATTCGATCTGCTCGCTGTCGTGGTCGAGCACGGTCGGCGCGATGCCGTTGGCCAGCAACAGGCGGCTGACGACCTGGCCGTAACGGCCGAAGCCGGCAACGATCACCGCAGCCTGTTGCGGCTCGTCGATCTCGCTCAGCTCGGCGCCGCCCCGTGCCGCCAGCCGTGGCGCGACCAGGCGGTCGACGGCGAGCAAGGCCAGCGGCGTCAGCAACATCGAGATGGCCACCGCGGCCAGCAGCAGCGACGAGGTGCCTGCATCGATCACGCCGGCCTGCGTCGCGGCCTGGAAGACGACGAAGCCGAACTCGCCGCCCTGCGCCAGCAGGACCGTGAACAGCGGCCGCCCGGCCAGTGGCAGGTCCATGGCGCGCGCCATCGCCAGCAGGATCGCCGTCTTGACGGCCAGGAAGCCGAGCACCACCAGCGCCACCCGCCACGGGCTGGCCAGCACCACCGCGAAGTCGATGCTCATGCCCACGGCGATGAAGAACAGCCCGAGCAGCAGACCCTTGAAGGGCTCGAGGTCGGTTTCCAGTTCACGCCGGTACTCGCTCTCGGCCAGCAGCACGCCGGCCAGAAAGGTGCCCAGCGCCATCGACAGCCCGACCGCATTCATCAGTGCCGCAGTGGCCAGTACCAGCAGCAGCGACGCGGCGGTGAAGATTTCCGGTGTGCGGCTGCGTGCGATCCAGCGCAAGGCCGGGCGCAGGGCCAGCCGGCCACCGAGCAGCAACGCGGCGATGACAGCGATGGCCTTGCCCGCCGCCCACCAGGCATTGCCATCGCTGCCCGGCGCGGCCTGCGGCACGGCCGCGGGCAGCAGTGGCAGCAGGGCCAGGATCGGGATCGCCGCCACGTCCTGGAACAGCGCCACGCCGAGCACGCCCTGGCCGGCCGGCGTGCGCTGCACATTGCGCTCGGCCAGCACGGCCAGGCCGATCGCCGTCGACGACATGGCCAGTCCCAGCGCGGCCGCCAGCGCGATCGGCCAGGCGACGCCGCAGGCGACGGCGATGGCCGTCATCGCCGCCGCGCTGGCCCCAACCTGCAACGAGCCCCAGCCGAAGATCGGGCGGCGCATGGCCCACAGCCGCCGCGGCTCGAGTTCGAGGCCGACCAGGAACAGCATCAGGACGACACCGAACTCGGCTACCGTGAGGATGGTCTGTGCATCGGTGACCAGCCCCAGGCCCCAGGGGCCGATGACGATGCCCGCGCCGAGGTAGCCGATGATCGACCCCAGCCCGAGCGCCCGCGCCAGCGGTACCGCGATCACCGCCGCGGCGAGGTAGATCAGGCTGGTCGCGAGCCAGCTCGTCGCGTGGTCCATCAGGGGGGCTCTGCCGGTCGGTCCAGGCGCGGCACCTCGCGCATATCACAGGGTGCGATGTCTTCGATCTCGGGCCAGTCGGGATAACTCTGCAACCGCGACGCGAAGGTCCGTGCATGGGACTCGACGTCGGCATCGCTGGCCCGGTGGGCGCCGTGCAGAACCAGCGGGGGCAGGAAGCGCATGCCGACCAGTTGCGCAGTCTGCTCGTAGGGTGGCAGGAAGGCGTCGAAGAAATAGCGGTTCAGGCCGTCGGGGCGGTAGGCCTCGGCACTGCCGCCGGTCGAGGTCGCCAGCCACAGATCCTTGTCGCGCAGTGCGTTGCCACCCGGGCCGTAGGCCCAGCCGAAGGCCAGCACCTCGTCGGCCCACAGCTTGAGCAGCGGCGTCATGCCGTACCAATGGGTCGGGTGCAGCCAGACGATCAGCGCGGCGTCGGCCAGCGCCGCCTGTTCGGCGGCGACGTCGATCAGGTAATCGGGGTACAGCGCGTACAGATCGCGCACGTCGGTGTGCGCAACGCCGGCGGCGGCCCGCGCCATGTCCCGCGTCACGCGCGAATGCTCGAGGTGCGGGTGGGCACAAAGGACGACGATGCGGGCCACGGTCGGCAAAGGGTGGGGGTTGGCGCTAGGCTGCGGATGGCGGGCCACCGCTACCATAACCGGGAACGAACAGGAGGTAATCGATGCCAGTGATCGTCGTCGCCAATCCCAAGGGTGGCGTGGGCAAGAGCACCCTGGCCACCAATCTGGCCGGCGCGCTGGCACGGGCTGGGCATTCGGTGATGCTGGGCGACGCCGACCGCCAGCAGTCGGCACGGCAATGGCTGGGCCTGCGCCCGGCGCAGTTGCCGCCGATCCGCAGCTGGGATCAGGTGCACGACGATGTCGTGCGCCCACCCAAGGGGACCACCCATGTCGTGCTCGACACGCCGGCCGGGCTGCACGGCAAGAAGCTCGACGACGTGATGCGGATTGCCGAACGCGTGATCGTGCCGCTCCAGCCCAGCCTGTTCGACATCCAGGCCAGCCACGCCTTCATCCGTGAGCTGGCCGCGCACAAGCGTGGCGACCAGGTGCGCGTGGCAGTGGTCGGCATGCGTGTGCGTGAGGGCACGATCGCCACCGATCAGCTGCACCACTTCCTCGACGGGCTGGGCGTGCCGGTGCTGGCGATGCTGCGCGACACCCAGCTGTATGTGCAACTTGCCGCGCGTGGCGCGACGCTGTGGGATATCGCCCCCGGCCGCGCCGAGCGCGACCTGACGCAGTGGCAACCGATCCTCGACTGGCTGCGAGCGTGAGGCATTTTGCGCACCTGCAGGACCTGGCCGCCACGGTCGGCGAGCCACTGGCCGACAGCGACTGGGTCAGCGTCGATCAGCCGCGCATCGACGCGTTTGCCGCGGCCACCGGCGACGAGCAGTGGATCCACGTCGATCCCAAGCGCGCTGCAGCCGGGCCGTTCGGCGGCACGATCGCGCATGGCTTCCTGACGCTGTCACTGCTGCCGGTGCTGCGCGCGAGCGCGTTCGCGATCGACGACGTTCGCATGAGCGTCAACTATGGGCTGAACCGGGTGCGCTTTCCCGCGCCGGTGCCCGCCGGCAGCCGCCTGCGGGCGCGCTTCCGGCTGCTCGCGTTCGAAGTCCTGGCCGACGGGGCCCAGCTGATCGTCGAGGGGACGATCGAACGCGAGGGCAGCAGCAAACCGGTCTGCATTGCCGAAATGGTCAGCCGCCACCATCGCTAGGGTTGATCAGCCCATGAAGGTCCTGCTGATCGACGACCACCCGCTGATCCTGGCGGCGTTGCAGGCCGTGATCCGCGGCCTCGGCGACGACGTCACGATGGTCGGCGTCGGCAGTCCGGACGAGGCCCGCGCTGTGCTGAAGAGCGATCCGGACCAGGACCTTGTACTGCTCGATCTGTACCTCGGCGAGGGTGACGGCTTCGAGTTGCTGTCCGAATTGCGCACGCGCTATCCGGCCTTGCCGATCGTGGTCGTCTCGGCATCCGACCGCGCCAGCGACGTGATTCGCGCCATCGATGCCGGCGCCATGGGCTTCGTGCCCAAGCGCGCCAGCAACGCGACGCTGTTCGATGCCCTGCGCCTGGTCATGTCGGGCGGCATCTACGTGCCCCCGATGACGCTGGGCGGGGCTTACGGGTCGATCGAGCCGCCCACTGACGGCGATACGATGCCCGATGTCATGCGCCCGCATCCGGGCGAGCGCGTCGATCGGCAGCCCGGCACCGCGCCGCACCCGGCGCCCGCGACGTCGCTCGATGCGCTGGGCCTGTCCAAGCGCCAGACCGATGTCCTGGCCTATCTGTTGCAGGGCATGCCCAACAAGCTGATCGCGCGCGAGATGCACCTGTCCGTCGATACCGTCAAGGACCATGTGGCAGCCGTCCTGCGTGCGCTCGGCGTGTCGTCGCGAACGCAGGCGGTATTGGCCGTCAGCCAGATGACGCAGCACGCAGCCGGGCACGCCGTACCGGCCTGGACAAGATCGCAGCGCTGATGGCCGACGACCGCCCGGACACCGGGCTGCACGTCGACGGCCTGCGCGCGTTGTACGAGCAGGCGCCGGCCAGCCTGGGCGGCAACGCGATCGGCATCGGCGTGATTGGCCTGGCGTTCTGGCCCCTGGCCGAGCCGCCGCGACTGCTGGCCTGGCTGGCGGTGGCTGGTGTGCTGTGGCTGCTGCGCCTGGCGCATTACCGGCGCTATCGCGCGGCGCGCGACAGCCGCCAGGACACATTGCTGGCCTGGCGCACCAGTTGGCGCGCGCTGGTGCTGGCGCAAGGTGCCATGTGGCCGCTCGCGGTATGGCTGTTCTGGGGCCTGGGTGCGCCGTTCCACGAACTGGCCCTGATCGTGATCGCCAACAGCTACACCCTGGCTTCGGTGCAATTGCTGGCGCCGCAGCGCCGCTTGTTCATCGTCTTTACCTGCATGATCCTGCTGCCGACGATTGCCCGCGTCGCCAGCGACACGACCCAGCCGTGGCACTGGCAACTGGCCGGCGTGCTGGGCCTGGTGTTTGCCATTGCCATGCTGCTCGGTCGTGCCTACCGCAGTGCGTTGGGCCAGGCGATTGGACTCAAGCAGCGCACCGAGCAGCTGGCCGCGCAGTTGCGTGTCGAGAAGACGGCCGCCGACGAGGCGCGGCGCAGCGCCGAAGCCGCCAACCGCGCCAAGAGCCAGTTCTTCGCCGCGGCCAGCCACGACCTGCGCCAGCCATTGCATGCCATGGGCCTTTTCGCTGAGGCCTTGCGCCAGCGTGCCAACGACCCCGAGGTCGCCTCGCTGGTCAACAGCATCAACCAGAGCGTCGATGCGCTCGAGGGCCTGTTCGGCGAACTGCTCGACATCACGCGCATCGACAGCGGCGGTGTCGACGTGCAACCCGGGCCGGTCAGCATCAAGGATCTGTTCGCACGCCTGCGCCTGACGTTCGAGGCGACCGCGTTCGAGAAGGGCCTGGCGCTCGGCTTTCACGGCGCCCAGCGCTTTGCCCACACCGACGGCCTGCTGCTCGAACGCATCCTGCGCAACCTGGTCAGCAACGCCATCCGCTACAGCGAAGACGGTGGTGTGCTGGTGGCCTGCCGGCGAAAACCCGGTGATGCCGGCAAGTTGCTGCTGCAGGTCTGGGACAGCGGCATCGGCATCGGCCCGGCCAGCCTGCCGCACATCTTCGACGAGTTCTACCAGGTGCAGAGCAGCCGTCCGCTCGAGGCTCACCAGAAGAAGGGCATGGGCCTGGGGCTGGCCATCGTCAAGCGCCTGGCCGATCTGCTCGAGGCCCCGCTCACGGTGCGTTCGCAGGCAGGGCGCGGCTCTGTGTTCACGCTCGAGGTCCCAGCCGGGCGCGAGCCGCGCAGCCTGGCGCCGGCGCTGCCGAGCGGCGGCGCCAGGCTCGGTGTCACGCTGCAGGGCCGCCGCCTAATGGTGGTCGAGGACGAACCCACCGTGCGCGAAGGCCTGACGGTCCTGCTCGAAACCTGGGGCGCCGAGGTCCAGGCCGTGGCCGACATGGCCGCATTGCAGCAATGGCTGGACGCGCCCGACATCCGCCCGCCCGACCTCTTGCTCGTCGACTACCGGCTGCCGCAGGGCCGCACCGGCATCGAGGCGCTGGCCGCGCTGCGCGCGCGCTGGCCCGAGCGCGTGCTGCCGGCGATCCTGGTCACGGGCAGCAGCCTGGGTGGCCACGAGGATGAGGCTGGCCGGCACGACTTCCACCTGCTGATCAAGCCGGTGCTGCCGAACAAGCTGCGCGCGATGGTGGCCTTCAAGCTCGGCTTGCGTTAAGGCGCGAGCAGATATCGCAGCCCTGAACTCGGCGCACATCAAGTTTCAAGTTAGGGGGCGGGCGGGTAAACACCATATCGGCGCGTTTACCGCTCGTTACATTCGGGCGTCTGTTGACACAACTTACAGGAGCCGAACATGTCGCGAGAAGCAACCTCACGGGTCCACGCAATGAGTGTCCAGGGCGCGACTGCACTGAAGCGTGCAAAGTCTGCCGCCGCGAGACGAGTCGTCGGACCGAAGCGCGTGGCCATAATCACGCTTTCGAACAGGGTCGGAAGTCGCATTGCGGGCCGGGCCTTGGCATTGGCGGGAGCCTTGCTGCTCAACGCATGTGGCAGTGACGATCCCGCGCCGCCCGTGATGGAGGAGGCGCCGCTCCCCCTTCGGCGGCCAGCGGTCCTGATGGCCGTGGCTTACATCGAGCTCATGCTTGCGTATGCGCCATTCCGATCGCCGCATGTGAACTGATCGTGCTCCCATCGATAAGGAGAGGGGCTGCAATTTGCCGGCGGCGTCCGGATCACACTGCGGGCGCTGTGTTCGAACGCGCTGCCAGTGATCCGGTATTGGATGTTCGTTTGCTCCTGCCGCCGATGCTGTTCCGCGACACGTCGAAACTGGCCAAAACCGGCTGGCGATATAAGCTGGTCCCATTTCCCGTGATCGTCGGCGCGTTCGCCGCGCCCTCGGGGGAAGACATTCCGTTGATCAAGGGGTACATCGTCTCCGGCACCATCGTGGCGGTGGCACGGCCATCGGACAGCGCGCTCGGGCCTTTTGGGGGCCCGGTGGGCAGTCGATTGACGACGCGATGGGTCGGTACGTACTTCGCAGCCGAAACCGTGGTGAGCGCGTGACTTGCCTCGGATCTACATAAAGTGATGTCTCTGCACGCAGCAGAGGGCGGTCACGGGCTTGCGCTGGTTCTTCTGGTGCTCTGCGGTGGCGTGCTGGTCGGTGCGGTGTGCGGGGGACTCTGGGCCTGGCGTACGCGCCGGGCAGCCGCGGCCACGCTGGCGCCACCGGTCTCGGCGGACATCACCCCGGCCATCCTCACGCTCACGCTCACCGTCAGCAGCAAGACCTACGACGGGACGCACGCTCGCCACGATCACCGGCTGCAGCCTTACCGGGGTCATCGGCGCTGATGTGGTCGGCTGCAGCACCGCCCGGGCCACGGCGACCTTCACTTCGCCCGACGCCGGCGATGCGATCGGCGTCGAGGTCTCCGGCCTTACGCTGACCGGCCCGGATGCACACAACTACGTGCTCGCGAGCACCGCGGCGACCACGACGGCGGACATCGCCCCGGCCGTCCTCACACCGACACTCACCGTCAGCAGCAAGACCTACGACGGGACGCACGCCGCCACGATCACCGGCTGCAGCCTTACCGGGGTCATCGGCGCTGATGTGGTCGGCTGCAGCACCGCCCGGGCCACGGCGACCTTCACTTCGCCCGACGCCGGCGATGCGATCGGCGTCGAGGTCACCGGCCTTGGGTTGACCGGCTGGGATGCGCACAACTACGTGCTCGCGAGCACCGCGGCGACCACGACGGCGGACATCGCCCCGGCCATCCTCACACCGACACTCACCGTCAGCAGCAAGACCTACGACGGGACGCACGCCGCCACGATCACCGGCTGCAGCCTTGCCGGGGTCATCGGCGCTGATGTGGTCGGCTGCAGCACCGCCCGGGCCACGGCGACCTTCACTTCGCCCGACGCCGGCGATGCGATCGGCGTCGAGGTCTCCGGCCTTGGCGCTGACCGGCTCGGATGCACACAACTACGTGCTCGCGAGCACCTCGGCGACCACGACGGCGGACATCGCCCCGGCCATCCTCACGCCGACGGTGACCGTGGAGAGCAAGACCTACGACGGGACGCACGCCGCCACGATCACCGGCTGCAGCCTGACCGGGGTCATCGGCGCTGATGTGGTCGGCTGCGCCACCGCCCGGGCCACGGCGACCTTCACTTCGCCCGACGCCGGCGATGCGATCGGCGTCGAGGTCTCCGGCCTTGGGTTGACCGGCTGGGATGCGCACAACTACGTGCTCGCGAGCACCTCGGTGACCACGACGGCGGACATCGCCCCGGCCATCCTCACACCGACGGTGACCGTGGAGAGCAAGACCTACGACGGGACGCACGCCGCCACGATCACCGGCTGCAGCCTTGCCGGGGTCATCGGCGCTGATGTGGTCGGCTGCAGCACCGCCCGGGCCACGGCGACCTTCACTTCGCCCGACGCCGGCGATGCGATCGGCGTCGAGGTCTCCGGCCTTGGGCTGACCGGCTGGGATGCGAACAACTACGTGCTCGCGAGCACCTCGGCGACCACGACGGCGGACATCGCCCCAGCCATCCTCACACCGACGCTCACCGTCAGCAGCAAGACCTACGACGGGACGCACGTCGCCACGATCACCGGCTGCAGCCTTACCGGGGTCATCGGCGCTGATGTGGTCGGCTGCAGCACCGCCCGGGCCACGGCGACCTTCACTTCGCCCGACGCCGGCGATGCGATCGGCGTCGAGGTCTCCGGCCTTGACGCTGACCGGCCCGGATGCACACAACTACGTGCTCGCGAGCACCGCGGCTGACCACGACGGCGGACATCGCCCCGGCCATCCTCACACCGACGGTGACCGTGAGAGCAAGACCTACGACGGGACGCACGCCGCCACGATCACCGGCTGCAGCCTTACCGGGGTCATCGGCGCTGATGTGGTCGGCTGCAGCACCGCCCGGGCCACGGCGACCTTCACTTCGCCCGACGCCGGCGATGCGATCGGCGTCGAGGTCTCCGGCCTTGGGTTGACCGGCTGGGATGCGCACAACTACGTGCTCGCGAGCACCTCGGCGACCACGACGGCGGACATCGCCCCGGCCATCCTCACCGTCATCCCTGATGCCCAGACGCTGACCTATGGCGCCGCAGCGCCGGCATACACCTTTGCGGTCACCGGGTTCCAGAACGGCGAGACCCCTGCCACAGCGTCCAACTACTGGCGCCCCGCGCCACGAGCACCTACTTCAGCCTAACGACCGTGGCATCGTCACCGGTGAAGATCACCTGCGCGGGGGGTTCGGCGGACAACTACACGTTCGACACCAGCGCGAGCGCGAACGCTGACGATCGCCCCGGCCATCCTCACGCCGACGCGGACCATGACGCCCGACCCCACACCGTCCCGCGACTTGGCGCTCAGCCGCACGAGCACCGACTTCGACACGACCCTCGTGGCGTCGTCGCCGGCGCGGTTATCAACGGATCTGCATGTCGTGATCGTGGCGTTTCACGCTGCTGATCAGCTGGAGGTGTGCCTCGGTGCGCTGGAGCAGGCCGCTCCGGTGACGGTGATCGATAACTCGAGTTCTGTCGCCGTGCGTGCCGTTGCCGCGCGCCACAACGCGACGTACGTCGATCCGGGGGGCAATCTCGGTTTCGCAGCAGGGGTCAACGTCGCGTTGCGCCAGATCGAAGAACGGGGCCCGTGTGATGTGCTGCTTCTCAACCCGGATGCGGTGTTGCGCCCGCGTGAGCTTCGGCAACTCCACGACGCTCTGCATCGTCCTGCGGACACCCGGGTCGCCGCAATCGCTCCACGACTTGTGGATGGTGAAGGCCAACCCCAGCCCGTCGTCTGGCCGTTTCCGACTCCATCGCGCGCGTGGCTCCAGGCGAGCGGGCTCGGTGGACTTCCGTCGTCGAAGCACTTTGTGACCGGCGCCGTGCTGCTGTTGCGCGCGCAAGCCCTGCGTGACGTCGGTCTGTTTGACGAGCGGTTCTTCCTGTATGCCGCAGAAACCGATTGGCAGCGTCGCGCGGACGCGCTCGGGTGGACGTCCAGGGTGTGTGACGAGGTCGTCGCGACCCACATCGGGGCGGGCGCGAGTCTCGATCCCACGCTCCGGGAAACGCTCTTTCATGTCGCCCATGAGAACTACATCCGCAAATGGTTTGGGACCAGCGGATGGGAGAGCTATCGCGCAGCGACCGTGATTGGGTCAGTGGCGCGCGCGATCGTCCTGAGGGGCCCCCGTCGTTCGGAGGCGGCTCGTCGCGCGGGTATGTACCTCCACGGCCCCCAGCGGCGCGCTGCGCTGAGGGACTAGCTTTCGCGATGCCCAGCGTTGTGGACGTCGTGTTGACCGGGAACTGTGCCGGCGTCGAGAGGGACATCTGCACGACTGGGCGCGTAACCGCCGCCCGCCGGTGGGACGTTGCGGTGATCACGGGAGACCGGGACGGATGCACGACGGGCCCGATCCAGGGTCGCGCGTCGGTCATTGGGGGGTGCCTGGGACGTCTAGGTGAGGGCCTCGGATGCCTCCCGGATCCGGATCCAGATCGAAGCAAGTAGCAAGAGTGAGAGGCAGAACGCCCAGATTCTCAGGCGATTTTTCGTTGCCCTGTCGAAGGAACGTCTGGCATAGCGCTCCTCAGCTGTGCGGACCGCCCAGCGATGGCG
>CAVZYL010000036.1:0-118536 GCA_963779435.1 uncultured beta proteobacterium
GTGGCAGCTACTTGAAGAAATCGTTGGATCGCAACACCAGCAGTGCTTCAGTCTCGACTGGCCCTTCGAAGAACTTACGCGATGCTCGCTCTTCAATCGCATCGCGCAGCCGGACAAACTGATCTACTCGCTGATCTGCCTTCACATCACGCTTGCCTTCAAGATCGTCCATCGCCGCAGTGCTGATCGCACACCGAACTGTATTGCCCTGATTTAGCATCGTGAATTCAACGACCATCCGATTGAAGTCGTAGCCTAGTATCTCTCCTCGTTGCAGCGACATTGCAAATCCTCCGCTCTGACAGGGCTCGATTATGCCATCTTCGCTCACGCATCTCACGTTCCAGCATCACCGCGCCGGCGAGGCGGTCGAGTTCTATACGCGGCTCGTGCCGGGTTCGTCGATCGATTCGCGCGCGCAGCTCTCCGCAGACTGCGAGCTTCTCCAGTTCACGATCTCGGGCCGGCCGTTCATCGCGGCCGACAGCCCACCGGTGCACGCGTGGGACTTCACGCCCGCGATGTCGATCTACCTGAGCTGTGACGATGCCGGCGAGGTCGACCGGGTCTTCGACGCGCTCGCCGAGGGCGGTGAGCAGTTCATGCCGCTGGGCGACTACGGCTTCAACCCACGGTTTGGCTGGTGCAAGGACCCGCTTCGGTGTCTCGTGGCAGGTCGGGGTCGCCAGCACGCAGCGGCCCTGAGCCTCCGGCCCGCCGAACGCTCGTCCACGCACGCGGGTCGCGCACCACGAATCCCATTGGCGGCGCTGGAACGGGCGGTCGAGTCGTGGCATCGGGTCCGATCACGGCAGCCCGTCCGAGCCTGTTTCAGGTCAAGGTCGTGAACGGCGCGAGAGCAGCCGTCCGCATGCGAGCGCGACGATCGATGCCGCCGCGGCGAGGACCAGCGCGTCGGCGGGACCGGCGATCCGCCGGAAGCGGGCACCGTCCGCACCCATCTCGATGAAGCCGACCGGGCGCACCGTCCCCCGCCGCCACCACCGCCGCCGGAGCCCTCGCGCTCGCCGCGCTGCTCCCGCCGCCGGCGCCCGCCGCCGAAGCCGAAGCGCACCCGCGCCACCGGGATCACGGTGACCCCGTCACGGTCGACCGGCTCGCCGTAGACGGTCGCGACCGTCGCATGGTCGGCGACCGTCCGGCTGGCGCCCGCAGCAGGCTGTCGGCGGTGGCCGTCGGGGCCTCTTGATCCGTTGTCACGTCCCTCTCCTCTCGTCGATCGGCCGCACCCGGCGAGGGGGGTCAGCCCGCGGCCGCCTCGATCAGCTGCACGACCGCGTCCGGCTGCGAGACCATGGCCACGTGGCTCGATGCCACCTCGGTGATCGTCGCGCCCATGCGCGACGCGAACAGCCGCTGGGCGTCGGGCGGGATCGCCTCGTCGTTCTCGGCGACCAGGAACCACGACGGCAGCGACTTCCACGCCGGCGACGCCCATGACGTCACCGAGGGCGGCCGTCGAGAGGGGCTGCTGCGCCGCGAACATCACCCGGGCCTTCGCACGATCCACGTCGGCTGCGAAGTGTCCGACGAAGTCGGTCTCCGGCAGCCACGCGAACCCGCGCTCGTCCACGTCGAGGTGCGCCAGTGCCGGGGTCGGCGGGCCCTGTCCGAGCAGCGCGCCGATCGACTCCCCTTCGTCCAGCCCGAAGGCGGCGACGTAGACGAGCGCGACCGCGTTGGGCGCGTCGGTGCCGAGCGACGTCACGATCTGGCCGCCGTACGAGTGCCCCGCCACGACGGTCGGCCCGCTCTGGCGCGACAGAACCAGCCGCAGCCTCGCGACGTCGTCGGCGACGGCGCCCAGTCCGAACTGCGGCGCCGTGACGGTGTAACCCTTCGCCTGGAGGCGCTCGGTGACGGCGCTCCAGCACGACCCGTCGGCCCACGCACCGTGGACGAGGACGACGTTGGGACGATCGGGCACGGCGGTTACCTCCAGGGGTTTGGAGCGTCAGTTTCCGGTGCCTCGCCGGCCCGATCCGGATCGGCGGTGACCCGAATCGCAAACGTTCACCGCACCGGCACCGGCCCGCCGGCTGCGCTTGACGGTGCTGCGCGGCTCGTCTACGGTCGCGATCCGGCGAGGATGCGATCGGAGGCCCGGTTGGCGGCGAGGAAGTTCCATCTCGGGTACTTCACCAAGTTCGGCCCGCCGGCCTGGCAGGCGACGGACTCGCGGAACGACGGCGCCGACTGGTCGAACGGCGGTACTTCGTCGACCTCGCCCGCCGCCTCGATGCCGCGTGCCTCGACTTCCTCTTCTTCGAGGACACGCTGTCGGTCTCGGAGGCGGTCGGCGGCAGCCGCGATCTCGACCTGAAGTACGCCATCTACGCACCGAAGAGCGACCCGATCCCGCTGCTGCCGCTGCTCGCCCACAACACGACGGGCCTCGGACTGATCGCGACCTGCACCACGACCTTCTACCCGCCGTGGCATGTCGCCCGGCTGTTCTCGACCGTCGACAGCCTCAGCGGCGGCCGGGTGGGGTTCAACGTCGTCACGACCAGCGAGCGGACGTCGGCGCAGAACTTCGGCCTCGACGGTATGCCGAATCGTGCCGCTGTCGGCGCGGTAGAAGCCGTACAGGATCGACATCAGCGTGCTCTTGCCGGCGCCGTTCTCGCCGACGATGCCGTGCACCGTGCCGGCCGCCACTGTCAGATCGACGGCCTGGTTCGCATGCACCGCGCCGAAGCGCTTGTCGATGGCCCGCATGGAGACGGCGGGCGCAGCGGCGCTCATTGCGTGAGCAAGTTGCCGTGTCTTCCCAAGTTGGCGCCGCGGATTCGGCTCTGCCGGTCCGCTAGCGTCGCCCCGGGGCACCGAAGGCGCCCCTTCGGTCGCCACAGGGGGAGCGGCGAAGCCGCTTCGGGGGTGGTCAACATTTGTTGCTCGCCATGTAGTCGATGACCTTGAGCTTGCCACTGACGATATCGGCGCGCGCGGCGTCGACCTTGGCTTTCATCTCGGGTGTCACGAGCTTGGCGTTGTACTGGTCGATTGCCACATCGACGCCGCCCTCCTTCAGGCCCAGCGCCGTCATGCCGGCCCGGTGCTGCTTGAAGCTGTTGTAGACAGCCACGTCGACACGCTTGACCATCGAGGTCAGCATCGTGCCGGGGTGCAGGTGGTTCTGGTTGCTGTCGACGCCGATCGCGAGTTTGCCGGCGTCCTTGGCCGCCTGGTAGACGCCGACGCCAGTACCGCCGGCCGCAGCGAAAACAACATCCACACCCTTGGCGAACTGCGCCTTGGCCAGTTCACCACCGCGCGCCGGATCATTCCAGGCCGTCGGCGTGGTGCCGGTCATGTTGGCGCTGACCTCGGCCTTGGCGTTGACGTACTTGACGCCCTGTTCGTAGCCGCACTGGAACTTGCGGATCAGCGGCACGTCCATGCCGCCGACGAAACCGACCTTGCCGGTCTTGCTGGCCATGGCCGCCATCATGCCGACCAGAAAGCTGCCTTCGTGCTCCTTGAACACCACCGACTCGACGTTGGGCAGGTCGATCACCGAATCGATGATCGTGAACTTGAGCTTGGGGAACTCCTTGGCCACCTTCTCCATCGCCGAGCCCTGCGTGAAGCCGACGCCGATGATCGGCGCGGCATTGCGCTCGGCCATCTTGCGCATCGCCTGCTCGCGCTGCGCGGGGTTGGAGATCTCGAATTCGAGATAGGACTTGCCGGCTTCCTTCTTCCAGCGTTCGGCGCCGTTGTAGGCCGCTTCGTTGAACGACTTGTCGAATTTGCCGCCCATGTCGAAGATGACGGCGGGCTGCGACTGGGCCACAGCCAGCGAGCAGCCGGCGGTTACGGCGAGGGCGGAGCAGAGCTTCGTGAAGTCCATGGCGAGGGGCCCTTCCTGGCGTGCTGAGTCAGCGGTGTCGCAGGATAGCAAGAGCCAAGCTGATGCGCTCTCGGGGCCTGCACTACGATCGCGCCATGAGCGACGCCCTGACGTTGGCCAGGCTGGCCCGCGAGATGCCCAAGGTGCTGCTCCACGAGCACCTCGACGGCAGCCTGCGCGTGGCGACGCTGTTCGAGTTGCTGCAGTCGCGCGGCATGGCGCCGCCCGAACCCGACGTCGCGGCGCTCGGGCGCTGGTTCGACGACAGCGCCCACGCCGGCAGCCTGACCAAGTACCTGCGCGGCTTCGCACTCACGGTGCCGGCGATGGCCAGCCCCGGCGCGCTCGAGCGCGTGGCCTTCGAGGCCGCCGAGGACGCCAGGGCCGACGGCTGCGTGCTCGCCGAATTTCGCATCGCTCCGCTGCTGTTCGAAACCCATGACGTGGCGGGCGAGGCCGCCGTCGAGGCTCTGCTCGCCGGACTGGCGCGCAGCGCCCTGCCCTCGGGTTTGATCGTTTGCGCCATGCGCGACCTGCCCGCCAGCGAAACCGTTCGTGCGGCACAACTGGCGCTGCGCTACCAGGGCCGCGGCGTGGTCGGCTTCGACCTGGCCGGCGCCGAAGCCGGGCACCCGCCGGGCGAGCACGCCGACGCGCTCGCACTGTGCCGCGACGCTGGCATGGCCCTGACCCTGCATGCCGGCGAGGCCGATGTCGCTGAGCGGGTCGTCGAGGCCGTGCGCCTGGGCGCGCGGCGCATCGGCCACGGTGTGCGCCTGGCCGATGCTCTGGCCGATCCCGCGCGCCATACGCTCGTCGACGAGGTTCGCGAGCGCGGCGTGCATCTCGAACTCTGCCCGACCAGCAACGTGCATACCGGCGCCGCCACCTCGATCGCGACGCACCCGATCGCCGCACTGTGGCGCGCCGGACTGTCGCTGAGTTTTCAAACCGACAACCGGCTGATGTCGCACATCAGCCACAGCGGTGAAGCACTGGCGCTCTTGCTGCAGACGACGCTCGGCGTCGACGACCTGCTGCAGATGGGCCTGGAAGCGGCGCGCCAGTCCTTTATGGAGCCCTCGATCAAGGCCCGGGCCCTGCGGCAATTGATCGACTGGGCCGCCCAGGCGGGCCTGACGCTACCATCGCGGCCGCCACCACTGCTCGCGCCGACGCCATGATCGAATTGTTGACCGACCCGCAGGCCTGGATCGCCTTCGCCACGCTGACCGCGCTCGAACTGGTGCTCGGCATCGACAACGTCATCTTCATCGCCATCCTGGTCGACAAGCTGCCAGCCGAGCGGCGTGACTTCGCGCGGCGCCTGGGCCTGTTCATGGCCATGTTCATGCGCATCGGACTGCTGCTGGTGCTGGCCTGGCTCGTCGGCCTGGTCACGCCGCTGTTCACGCTGCGTCGGGCAGGCCATTTCCGGCCGCGACCTGATCCTGATCCTGCGGTGGCCTGTTCCTGATCTGGAAGAGCACCGCCGAGATCCACCAGTCGCTCGAGGGCGAGGAGGCCGCACGCCGCGAGCGCCGTCAAGGCCGGCTTCGCGGCGGTGATCCTGCAGATCATGGTCGTCGACCTGGTGTTCTCGCTCGACTCGATCATCACCGCGGTCGGCATGGTCGATCAGACGCGCCGGTGATGATCGCGGCGGTGATCGCCTCGGTGGCGCTGATGATGCTGTTCGCCGGCGCCATCGGCCGCTTCGTCTCCGACCACCCGACGATCAAGATGCTGGCGCTGTCCTTCCTGGTCGTCGTCGGCGTGGTGCTGGTCGCGGAGGGCTTCGACCACCATGTGCCCAAGGGCTACATCTACTTCGGCATGGCCTTCTCGCTGGGCGTGGAGATGCTCAATCAGCGCCAGCGCAAGCGCGCCGGCAAGCGTGTGCAGCTCAATCCGCCGCACATCCCCGGCGAATGACCGGGCGCCAGCTCAGCGGTTTTCCAGCAGCATCAAGCCCGCCGCCGTGTTCGAAATCGGGATGTGGTAGTTGCGGTGCAGCTGACTGACCTTGCCCGTCAGTGCGCCACGCGCGGCCAGCCACATCAACAACTCGACTCCTTGCGTGCCGGCTTCGCGCACCAGCTCGTTGATCGACAAGCGGGTGGCCCACTGCGGGTCGTCACTGATCAGGCTGTCCATGAACCGGAGATCGAACGCCCGATTGATGTGCCCGGCGCGCTCTCCGTCGAGCTGGTGTGACAAGCCCCCGGTCCCGAGCACCAGGACCTTGGCCTCACCCGGCCAGGCTTCGATCGCCCGGCCGATCGCCTTGCCGAGCTTGTAGCAGCGTGCGGCCGACGGCAGCGGGAACTGCACCGTGTTGATGCACACCGGCACCGTGCGCACGGGCCACTGCTGGTCAGGCCAGAGCAGCGCCATCGGCAGCGTGAAGGCGTGGTCGACCAGCATCTCCTGGCAGGTCGTGAGATCGAAGTCCTGCTGCACCAGGGATTCGATCAGGTGCCACGAGAGGTCCAGGTCACCCTTGAACGGCGGTACCTGCGGGATGCCCCAGCCTTCGTCTGCATTGCGGTACTCCGCTGCGGCGCCGACGGCGAAGGTCGGCATCTTGTCGAGAAAGAAATTCAGGCCGTGGTCGTTGTAGAGCAGCACCACCACGTCGGGCTTGACCTCGGCCAGCCACTGCCGCACCGGCGCGAAGCCGTCGAAGAACGGTTTCCAGTACGGCTCATGTTGCAGATTCCTGGCGATCGCACGGCCGATGGCGGGCACGTGTGACGTCGTTATCGCACCGAGTATTCTGGCCATGGCTCATCTCCCCTCGGCGCCGGCGGCAACCAGTTTGGCCATGAATTGCGCCTTGGTCACGCCGGTCTGCTGGGCGCCGATGTCTTGCATGTCGAGGCCGAAAATGCCACCGAACTTCGCCAGGTAATAGGCGTTGCCGCCAGCGGCAATCAACTGCAGGACATTGCGATTGCGGATGGCCTCGCGCTGCTCCTGGTTCAAGCCGTAGCGCGCGCAGTAGGCGTCTTCGTCGTGCAGGAAGGCGGCCCGATTGACCGCTTCGTTGAACGAGAAGCACATCTTGTTCAGTGCATAGCCCTTGCGGGCCTGTGCCCCGTCGAACACGGTGGTGCCTGGAATGGCAGGTCGGCTTTGCGGAATGGCCATGGACAGTCTCCTCGGGCCCGCCAGTGTTGCCGCCCAGGCGCCAGCGCCTGTTGACCGGAATCAAGTCCCTTCGCTCATTGCGGTTCGATCTTGGCCACGGCGATCACGTCGCGCCAGCGCTTGGATCTCGCTCGCCAGCAAGTCCCGCAACTGCGCCGGCGTACCGGCCTGGGCACGCACACCCAGTTCGGCCAGTCGCTGGTTGACCTCGGGTTCGGCCAGGGCCTCCTGGGCCGCGCGTTGCAGGCGTTCGATCACCGCGGGCGGCGTGCCAGTCGGCGCGGCCAACGCGTTCCACGACTCGACGTCGTAGCCGGCCACGCCCTGCTCGATGGCGGTCGGCACCTCGGGCAGGGCCGCGTTGCGCCGGTCGACCGGTGACGGCCAGCGCGCGCAGTGCGCCGCCGGCGATCTGCGGCAGCGTCGGACCGAGGATCTCGAAGCCGGCGTCGACCTCGCCGCCACGCAGCGCCGTGAGCACCGCCGGCGAGCCCTTGTAGGGCACCACGACCGCGTCGATGCCGGTGCGCGACTTGAACAGTTCGGCCGCCAGGTTCTGCGTCGAGCCGACCGCGATGGTTGCCAGCGTCAGCTTGCCCGGATTGGCCTTGCCGTAGGCGATCAGTTCGCGCAGGCTCTTGAAGCGCGATTCGCGCGTGCCACGCAGATCACCAGTTCGAAGAAGCCCAGGGTGCTGATCGGTGCGAAGTCCTTGACCACGTCGAACGGCAACTTCTTGAACAGGCTGGCACTGACCGCATTGCCATTGCTCATCAGCAGCAGCGTGTAGCCGTCGGCTGCGGCCTTGGCCACGGCCTGGGTGGCGACGATGCTGCCGGCGCTCGGGCGGTTGTCGACGACGATGGTCTGGCCGAGCGACGGTGCCATCGCCTGCGCCACGCGTGCGCGCGGTGATGTCGGCGATGCCGCCCGGCGCGAACGGCACGATCAGCGTGACCGGCCGGCTCGGATACGTCGTCTGGCTGCGCGCAGGACCTGCCGCCAGCGCCGCCGCCGCCAGCAGCCAATCGCGGCGGATCATCGATTCAGCTGCTGCTCGAGCTGGTGCAGCACCGCGGTAGCAGGGCAGCACCTGCGCCACGCTGGCATTGGGCTCGCGGCCTTCGCGGATCGCGGCGAAGAACTCGCGGTCCTGCAGCTCGATGCCGTTCATCGACACGTCCACCTTCGAGACGTCGATCTTCTCGTCCTTGCCGTTGAACAGATCGTCGTAGCGCGCGATGTAGGTGCCGCTGTCGCCGATGTAGCGGAAGAAGGTGCCCAGCGGCCCGTCGTTGTTGAAGCGACAGGCTCAGCGTGCAGATCGCGCCGTTGCTGCCTTCAGCTGGATGCACATGTCCATCGCGATGCCCAGCGTCGGGTGGATCGGGCCCTGCACCGCGTTGGCCTGGACGATCGTCGCCGCCGGTCTGGTAGGCGAACAGGTCCACCGTGTGCGCGGCGTGGTGCCACAGCAGGTGGTCGGTCCAGCTGCGCGCCTGGCCCAGCGCGTTCATGTTGGTGCGGCGGAAGAAATAGGTCTGCACGTCCATCTGCTGGATGTTGAACTCGCCGGCCATGATCTTGTTGTGCACCCACTGGTGGCTGGGGTTGAAGCGGCGCGTGTGGCCGAACATCGCGACCAGGCCGGTCTGCTTCTGCAGCGCCACCACGGCCTCGGCGTCCTTCAGCGTGTCGGCCAGCGGGATCTCGACCTGCACGTGCTTGCCGGCCTTGCAGGCAGGCGATGCTCTGCGCGGCGTGCATCTGCGTCGGCGTGCACAGGATCACGGCGTCGACGTCCTTGCAGCGCCAGGCTGTCGGCCAGGTCGGTGCGTGACGTGGCCGATGCCGTATTGGCCGGCCACTTCCTTGGTCTTGTCCAGCTCGCGGCTGACCAGCGAGACGACTTCGACGCCGTCGATCAGCTTGATCGCGTCGAGGTGCTTGATGCCGAAGGCGCCGGCACCGGCCAGGGCGACTTTGATGGTCATGTCGGTTCTCCAGGATCAGGTGGCCCACGGCCGTGTTCGACGCGGGCACATGGTAGAAGCGGTGCGCGACCCGGGGCTTGGCGCCGCCGGCCACGTCGGCCATCGCACCGCGCGCGATCAGCCACATCACCAGCTCGATGCCTTCGCAGCCGGCCTCGCGCACGTAGTCGATGTGCGGCATCTGTCGACAGGCCGTCGGGGTCGGCGATCAGGCGGTCGAGGAAGCGGTTGTCCCACTCGCTGGTTGATCAGGCCGGCGCGCGGCCCCTGCAACTGGTGGCTCATGCCGCCGGTGCCCCAGATCTGCACCTTCAGCGGCTCGTCGTAGGACTCGACCGCGCGTGCGGATCGCCTGCCCGAGCATGAAGCAGCGCCGGCCCGACGGCACCGGGTACTGCACCACGTTGACCGCGAACGGGATCACCGGGCAGGGCCAGGCGCTCGGGCTGGCCGCACATCAGCGACAGCGGCACCGTCAGGCCGTGGTCGACGTCCATCTTGTTGACGATGGTGAGGTCGAAGTCGTCCTGGATCACCGACTGCGCGATGTGCGAGGCCAGTTCCGGATGGCCGATCACCTTGGGCACCGGGCGCGGGCCCCAGCCTTCGTCGGCCGGCTGTGAACTCGGCCGCGGTGCCGATGGCGAAGGTCGGGATCATCTCCAGGCTGAACGCCGTGGCGTGGTCGTTGTAGACGAGGAAGATCACGTCGGGCCTGTTGTCCTTCATCCACTGCTTGGAGAACTCGTAGCCCTTGAACAGCGGCTGCCAGTAGGGCTCGTGCGGTCTTGCCGAGGTCGAGCGCCGCGCCGATGGCCGGCACGTGCGAGGTGTAGACGGAGGCGGTGATGCGGGCCATGTCAGTGCCGTTCCTTGCGTGCCGCTGCGCCCTGCGGCTGGCGGTGCGCCTGCGCGTCGCCGTCTTCGCCGATGACGCGGTTGCCTTCGACCGAGCGGCCGCCGCGCGATCATCATGTCGCGGTACTCCTCTTCGGTCATGCCGGTCATGCTGCCGGCCATCTGCTGGAAGCTCTTGCCGTCGGTGGCGCCGATCTTGGCCAGGAAGTAGATGTTGCCGCCCAGCGCGATGCAGCGGTTCAGGTCGCGCGCCAGCACGGCCTGCTTCTGCTCTTCGGTCATCGGCCACTCGTCGAGGTAGGCGCGCTCGTTGGCCTTGAAGCGCTCGCGGTTGTCGGCCTTCATCAGCGACATGCAGAACTGGTTCAGGTGGTAGCCCTTGCGCGACTGCTCGGCGTCGAAGATCGTCGTGCCGGGCACGTCGAGGTAGGGTTTGTTTAGTGACATGGGACCTCTTGCCGAGCCGCCTCAAAGGAGGGCCGCGCCCCCGTGGGGGGCTGCGAACGATCGTGAGCTTGGGGGTCCATGTCATTCCTCGGGCCAGTACAGCCGCATCGGGTTGTCGACCAGCAGCTTGCGCTGCAGCTCGGCCGTGGTCGCGATGTGCGGGATGAAGTCGACCAGCAGGCCGTCGTCGGGCATGTGGTCCTTCAGGTTCGGGTGCGGCCAGTCGGTGCCCCACAGCACGCGGTCGGGGAAGGTCTCGACGATGCGGCGCGCGAACGGCACCACGTCGCGGTAGGCGGCCCGCTCGCCGTTCAGCGCCTTCGGGCCGGTGACCGACAGCCGCTCGGGGCAGCTGACCTTGCTCCACACGTTGGGGTGCTCGCGCATGAACTTCACGAACAGCTCGAACTGCGGGCCCGTCGACCGGCAGGCTCACGTCGGGCCGGCCCATGTGGTCGACCACCACGGTGGTCGGCAGCGCGGTGAAGAAGTCCCACAGCTCGGGCAGGTCGACCGCCTCGAAGTAGATCACCACGTGCCAGCCCAGCGGGGCGATGCGGCCGGCGATCTCCATCAGCTCGTCCTTGGGCGTGAAGTCGACCAGCCGCTTGACGAAGTTGAAGCGCACGCCGCGCACGCCGGCCGCGTGCATGGCCTTGCAGCTCGGCGTCGCTGACGCTGCGCTTGACGGTGGCCACGCCGCGCGCCTTGCCGTCCGCAGTGCGATCAGCGCATCGACCATCGCGCGGTTGTCGGCGCCGTGGCAGGTGGCCTGCACGACCACGTTGCGCGCGAAGCCGAGGTGGTCGCGCAGCGCGAACAGCTGCTGCTTGCGACGCGTCGCACGGCGTGTACTTGCGCTCGGGCGCGTACGGAAACTCGTCGCCCGGGCCGAACACGTGGCAGTGCGCGTCGACGCTGCCCGCCGGCAGCTTGAAGCGCGGCTTGCTCGGGCCGGCGTACCAGTCGAGCCAGCCGGGGGTCTTGGTGAACGAGCTCACTTCAACCCTTCTGCACATGCTGCCAGGATGCGGTCGGCCTCGATGCGCCAGTCGGCGCTGCGCGCAAAGCCCGGCTCGCCCCTCGGTCCGAACAGGCCTGCGTCGGCCAGGTCGGCGATCCAGGCCTGGCGCTCGGCCGTGCCTTGGGCCGACCACGGGGTCGAGGCCGATCTCGCGCACGGTCTCGGCCACCTCGCGCACTTCCTCGCTGCGGCGGCGGCCGTGCTCGATCACGCGCTGGAAGAAGTAGGCGCCCTGCTTCTCCCAGTCGATGCCGGGGAAGGTTTCGTTCAGCGAGGCGATCACGGCGTCTTCGACGCCGTAGGCGCGCGCGGTCGTGAAGCTCTCGATCACCATCGCCTCCAGGCCCTTGATCATCACGCTGCGGCACATCTTGGTGGCCGATGCGACGCCCAGCTTGTTCGCTCGCCACCTTGGCGGCGAAGCCGAGGCTCGCCAGCAGCGGCGCCAGTTCGGCCGCGTCCGCGCCGCCGAGCAGCAGCGGCACCTTGATGCGGTACGGCGGGATCGAGGTCATCACCGCGCCCTCGACGTAGCGCGCCGCCGGCGGCGTCGATCAGCCGCGGCCGCGCGATGCTTGGCGCCGGGCGAGGCCGAGTTGAAATCGAGGAACCACGTGCCGCGCCAGATCGCCGGCGCACAGGCCTGCGCCACCGCGCACCGCCTGGCTGGCGGTGACCGCTGAGACGATGAGGTCGGCCTCTGCGGCCAGTCCCGCGTGCGACGCAGCCAGCGCCACGCCGTGCGCCGCGGCATGCTCGCGCAACGCCCGCCTGCTGCACGCCACCGAGCTTCAGGTCGAACGCAGCGACGGCGACGCCTTGCGCGCGCAGGTCTTCGGCCAGGATGCGGCCGACCTCGCCGTAGCCGACGAGTCCAACCTGCCAACGCTTCGGATCCACCGTCATCTCAGCCATCCGTGACGTCGAAGCGACAGCCGCGACGCATGAACCAAGTGCAGCCAAGCGGCCGCCGCGGATCCGGCTTTGCCGGTCCGCCAGCGGCGCCCCCTTGAGGGGGAGGCGCCGAAGGCGCTTCGGGGATGGTTCACTTCAGTCGATGTACTTGAGCCCGGCCTTCTCGAGCGGCTCGCGCATCTTGTACATGTCCAGGCCGAGCACGCCGGCGGCCAGCTTGGCGCGCTTGTCGCCCTCGTTGGCTTCGCGCGCGGCGGCCGCGTCGGCCACCTTCTGCGCCATCGCGGCCGGCACGACGACCACGCCGTCGTCGTCGGCCACGATCACGTCGCCCGGCTTCACCAGCGCGCCGGCGCAGACCACCGCGATGTTGACCGAGCCGAGCGTGGCCTTGACCGTGCCCTTGGCGCTGATCGCGCGGCTCCACACCGGGAAGCCCATCTCGGTCAGGTCCTTCACGTCGCGCACGCCGCCGTCGATCACCAGGCCCGCGCGCGCCGCGGGCGCGAAAGCTGGTGGCCAGCAGGTCGCCGAAGAAGCCGTCGGTGTTGTCGGCGGTGCAGGCGGCGACCACGATGTCGCCCGGCTGGATCTGCTCGGCCGCGACGTGCATCATCCAGTTGTCGCCCGGCTGCAGCAGCACCGTGACCGCCGTGCCGCAGACCTGCGCGCCGGCGTAGATCGGCCGCATGTAGGGCTTCATCAGGCCGACGCGGCCCATCGCCTCGTGCACGGTGGCCACGCCGAAGCGCGCCAGCTTGTCGACCGCGGCCGTGTCGGCGCGCACGATGTTGCGTTTGACGATGCCGAGTTCGTACATGGGATCCTCGATGGAGTAACGGGCCTAGCAGCCCTTCTGCTTTGAGCGCCGCGTCGAGCCGCGGGAACACGCGGCGCGCATTGCCTTCGTAGATCTGGTGCCGGTCGCTGCCGGCGACGATGCGTCGAGGCCTCGATGTAGCGCTTGGTGTCGTCGTAGTAGTGGCCGGTCTCGGGGTCGATGCCGCGCACCGCGCCGATCATCTCGCTGGCGAACAGGATGTTCTTGACCGGGATCACCTTGGTCAGCAGGTCGATGCCCGGCTGGTGGTAGACGCAGGTGTCGAAGAAGATGTTGTTCAGCAGGTGGTCCTTGAGCAGCGGCTTCTTCAGCTCCTGCGCCAGGCCGCGGAAGCGCCCCCAGTGGTAGGGCACCGCGCCGCCGCCGTGCGGGATGATGAAGCGCAGGGTCGGGAAGTCCTTGAACAGGTCGCGAGGTCAGGCACTGCATGAAGGCCGTCGTGTCGGCGTTCAGGTAGTGCGCGCCGGTGGTGTGGAAGCACGGCGTTGCAGCTGGTGCTGACGTGGATCATCGCCGGGATGTCGTACTCGACCATCTTCTCGTAGATCGGGTACCAGTGCCGGTCGGTCAGCGGCGGCGAGGTCCAGTGCCCGCCCGATGGGTCGGGGTTCAGGTTGATGCCGACGTTGCCGTACTGCTCGACGCACTTCACCAGCTCGGGGATGCAGGTCCTGGGGTCGACGCCCGGGCGATTGCGGCAGCATCGCCGCCGGAATGAAGTGGTCGGGGAACAGCCTGGCTGACGCGGTAGCAGAGCTCGTTGCAGATCGCCGCCCAGGTCGCGGACACCTCGAAGTCGCCGATGTGGTGCGCCATGAAGCTGGCGCGCGGGCTGAAGATCGTCAGGTCGCTGCCGCGCTCCTTCATCAGCCGGAGCTGGTTGGCCTCGATGGTCTCGCGCAGTTCGTCGTCGCTGATCTTCAGGTCGGACGCCCTGGGCATCAGCGCCGGGTCCTTGATGCCGGCGATCTGCGCGTTGCGCCAGGTCTCCAGCGCCTTGGGCGCGGTCGTGTAGTGGCCGTGGCAGTCGATGATCATGGGTGCGTCCCTCTGGCGGTCGAGCCCCTGGCGGTGATCGTGCGCGGGTCGAAACGATATCAGCTATTGCTCTTGGGCCAGATCTGGCAGAGTTGGCGGTATGGCAGCCCAGCTCAGAATCATCTCGTCGATGGCCACCAGGCAACTCCTGGCCGACCTGGTCGAGCAGTTCCGGTCGGTCTCGCCGCATCCGGTGTCGGTCGAGTCGGTCGGTGGCGTCGACGCTGCAAAGCGTGTGCAGTCCGGCGAATCGTTCGACGCGGTGGTGCTGGCCGCGGACGCGATCGAGCGCTTGACGCAAGCCGGCCGGATCGTCCCCGGCAGCCGCGTCGACCTGGTGAATTCAGGCGTCTCGGTTGCCGTGCGCGCCGGCGCACCGCACCCCGAGGTCGGATCCGAAGGCGCAGTCAAGCGCGCCGTGCTGGCCGCGCGCAGCGTGGGCTACTCGACCGGCCCGAGCGGCGTGCAGTTGAGCAAACTCTTCGAGCGCTGGGGTATCGCCGACGTCATCGCGTCCCGTGTCGTGCAGGCGCCGCCCGGTGTGCCTGTCGGCTCCCTGGTCGCCGAGGGCAAGCTCGAACTCGGTTTTCAACAACTGAGTGAGTTGATGCACCTGCCCGGCATCGATGTGCTGGGGCCACTGCCGCCGGCGATCCAGATCACGACCACGTTCTCTGCCGGCGTGTCGGTGACCTCGATCCAAGCCGAGGCCGTGCGCGAACTGCTCGCCTTCATGGCCTCGCCGGTCGTCGACGAAGTCAAGCGACGCAACGGCATGGCGCCGGCCCGAACTTCGGCGAGCTGACCTTCAGGGTGCCACTTCCTTCCACCCCGCGCCGGGATCGAAGGTCGTCAACTTCGCGCCGACACCGACCGTTCCGGCACCGAGGTCCTTTTCGAACACCTTGCCGTTTTGATTGACGATGAAGCTCATCACGCCCGTATTGCCGTAGTCGGACGGATACGCGACCATGGCAAAGCCGGCGATCAAGCGCCCGTTGATGACGTAGTTGTAGGCGCCGCCCGCCGCACTCTTGCCCTGGCGTGTCAGGATCTTGAAGTGATAGCCGCGGTAGCCGTTGCCGTCGTCCAACTTGCGGCGCTTCGGATCGAATGTACTCTCGGCGATCAGCGGGCCGAACGGGCTCTGCTCCTCGCCCTTGGCGGCATCAGCCGGCCAATACAACCCGTCCCTCTTGCCTGGCGAGCTACCCAGCTTCTGCGCGTACTGGCGCACACCGTCACCGTCGCGGTCGCGTTCGGCGTAGACGCGCTGCGCGCCAACATAGGCGCGCAGCACGTGAATGGCGTTGATTTCGTTTTCACCGATGCGACGGTTGGTGATCTCTTCCTCGCCCTCCTCGGTGGCAAAGCGCCAGCGGCTGCCCACGCGAACGATGGGGATCGGCAGTGGCCACGCCGTCGCGCCGATCAGCAGCACACGGCGCACGGGTGTCGGCTCGTGCAGCACACGCATCGTCTGCATCGCGGCCAGGACCTTCGCGCGGTTGGCTTTGCTGACCGTGGGATCTTCGTTGATGACGAGATCCTTGTGCTCCTCGCCGAAGATCGGGATCAGGGCCGCGTCGGTGTCGGTCTTGAGCGCGGCCATCAACGCGTCGACCGCCGCTTCCGGCGTCTCGAACGTCAATTGCGGCGCCGCCATCGCGGCCAGCGGAACTGCCAGTGCGAGCGGCAATACCAGCCGCTGCAGAAACGACCAGAGGCGAAGGATGTTCACGTTGATTGACTCGGGTTGAATGGTGTGGATTGGGCGCATGGCATGGATCCTTTCGTTAGCGCCGACGACCGCCGCCACCGCCGCCTCGCGAAGCGCCGCCTCCTGCGCTCGAACGGCTGCTGGCACCGCGCGAACTGGCCGACGAAGCCTGCCGCCCCGATGAGCCAGCGCTGCTGAAGGCGCTACCGCCTCCAGAACCACCCGATCGGTTCGGGCTGGCGCTGGCGCCACCGCCGCCACCGCCAGTCGCGCCCTGCGAAGGACGAGCGCCGCCACTCGCACCACCGCCCGTTGCCCCCGTCGAGGGTCGAGCGCCACCTGCACCGGCTCCCGCGGCACCAGTCGATGGGCGTGCACCACCGCCGCTGGCACCTGCCCCGCCGCCACCACGGGAGTCCCCTGCGCGCGCGCTCTGGTTGGTCTTGCCGACCGAACTGCTGACCTGGCCTGGCTGCTTGTTGGATTGCCACGAACTGCTGCCGCCGCCGCCCGCCGGTCTTTGGTTGGCGCCACCACCGATGTTGCCGGTATTGATGTTGGTGTTGTGGTTGATGTTGATGTTGGCGTTGCCGCCGTAATTCGCGCCATAGTGGCCGCCGTTCCACGCCGCGCCGATGGCGGCGCCCCAGATCACGCCAGCGGCGAACGCCGCGCCGGGCGCATAGGGGTAGTAATACGACGGGTACGGCGTCGGGTAGTAGCCGTAGTAGTACGGCGATACGCCGACGGTCACGACGGTGGTCGGGTTGTATTGCGGCACGTAGATCACCTGCGGATCGGCCGGCTCGATGATGATGATCTCCTTCTCGGTCTTCACCACCTGCTTATCGTCGGACTTGAGGTTGCCCGCGGACTGCGCCTTGCGGCGGAAGGTCTGCACAGCCTCAAGCACGTCGCCCTGGTCGGCGACCACCGCCTCACCGAGCGCGCTGGTCCAGTCGAGATCGGCGCTCATCATCTTCACGATGTCTGGATAGTTGAGCAGGGTCTTGACCGCGTCGTCCCACTTGTCGTCGATGGGCGCCTTGGGATCGGCCTTGCGCTTGTCCAGAAAGCGGTCCGCCTGCACCAGCTGCAGCGGATTGGTCGATGCCGGCAGGATGACGGCCACCAGATCGTCGGGATACAGCGCAATCCGGCCGACGAGCTTTTCCAGTTCCTCGCCCGGGACCGGCTCGGCAGCACCGGCTGGTGCGGCAGCCGGCGCCTGCGCCAGCAGGCTGGTCGTGAAGAGGGATGCAACCAGAGCGGCAACAAAGCTCAGGCTGCGCCCGCGGCGAGCGCTGGCGAAGAAACTCGGCGAGGATCGAGGTGTGGTCATGAGGTCATTTCCAGGGTTGGAAGGTCTTGCTCGGGGCCCGGTTGAGATGGGGTTCACCAGCGGAAGACGGCGCCGATCTGCGGCCCGCTGAAGCTGACGCTGGTCACCGCCTGGCCGGACTTAGCGTTGTACTTGAGATAGCGCCACAGCGTGTTGAACTCGCCCCATTCGAAGGCGTAGCTGACACCGGCGACTGCCTGCAGGGTGCTGGCAGACTCGCCGGTGCCGATGTCGAGGTAGAACGGTGCGGCCCACTTGCGATCGGCGCCGAACACATAGCGACCCTTGACGCCGACGATCCCGTCCCAGACGCTGTGGTTGAGCTCGGCGCTGCCGGTCCTCGATGTCGGCGGGAGCGGGCCGATGTCACCGGAAATGCTCCAGCGCAGACGCTGGCGATTGTCGAACAGGCGCGCGCCTGCGAGCAGGTCCATCGTCCAGGAGGGGTTCGACGACACCCGGTACTCCCCGGCGATGGTCCAGGCCGTCGCCTTGTAGTCCAGGTCCAGGTCCGCCGTCGTGCCGGCCGGCAGGCCGTTGCCGATGGTGAAATCGCGGCTGTTCGATTTCGATCCACCGAGGTCGACGTAAACGAGATCGGTCATCACGCCCCAACTGCCGTTGTGGGCGTCGAAAGTGCCCATGAAGGTCATCTTCAGGGCGTTGAGAATCTGTTCCGCGCTGATGTCTATCGGCGTGCCTTCGGCCGGGAACGTCGACGAGCCACCAATGGTCGGCAGAAAGAGGTTGATCGACGCGGTGTATTTCCAAGGTCCTGGCGCCGCGCCGGTTTGCGATTGGGCGATCGCCACGCCGGGAATCACAGCGCCAATCGCGACCGCTGCCACGGCATTGCGAAAATCTTGCAGGGCCGCGTCAATGGACTGACGTGCAGATAGGAGGGCGTCAGCTCTCGTCATTTGACTGTGTACCCGCGGCCTTCCATACAAGCGCCGTAGGCCTTATAGAAGGTGGCCATCGCCTGCTGTTGCTGCTGCGTCGCCTGCTGCTGCGTCGACTGGGCCTGCGCCTGTTTCTGTTGGCGTGCTTTGGCGCCCCCGGCCATGGCGCCGATGGCAGCTCCACCCTTCGCCGCGTCGTCTTCACCGCCCGAAATGGCACCGCCGACAATCGCGCCCTTAGCGGCACCCGCAACTCGCGCGCCACCTGCACCCGCAGTCTGCGGCGGCGCAGACGGAGGTGGCGCGGATGCCACCGCAGCGGGGTCGATACCCGTGTTTCCTTTGGCCCAGGTGTAGCACTCGCCGTCGTCCTTCTGTTGCTGCGCGGCGCTCTGGCCCTTGGCCGGATAGGTGATGGGCTTCTGCGCCAGCGCGGAAAACGCAAAGCACAGGGCGGCGGCCCCGAGGGCGGCGCGATTGAGGTTCAACATGATCAAAGTCCCTTTCGAGGCGTGCTCGACGCCATGACGACGGTCAACAAGATGCCCTGCGGGCACTAGCGACACGTTCTGCGGGGAAATTATAGGGTTGGCCCTGCGTTACACCCCACCCGCTTGCATTGGCGAGCGGCTCACGCGCGACCTGCCTTACTGCCCGTCAATCCAGCGGTACTGCCACGCGATACCGCCGGCAGAGAATTCGCTACCGGTGCGGGTCGAGGTACCCGTACTGGCATAGACCTTCAGTGAGTTGGACCGGTCGAGCGGCAATGCATAGGTCATGCCCATCCGCGAGTTGCCCTGCATGTTGTCGCCCTTCACGCCGTTGAGGCTGGTGCGATTGCCGGCAAAGTAGGTGGCGCCCAGCGCAATCCAGCTGCCGCTTGGAAAGGTGTGACTGACGTGCCCCTGCACCGCGTACAGCGGCTCTTGCGCCAACGTGTTGCCGCCATAGAAATCCTTGTTGTCGGTGTAGAACGTGACGCTCGGAGCCAGGTCGACCGTCCATGCACCCCAGGCCTTGGACACACCCAGCTCCGGCTTGAACGACCAGCGGTTGTTGCCGATATTGACCAGTTTGCTATCGTCGTATTGTCCCAACGGCGCCGACACCTGCAGGCTCGCCCCGACGAGCAGATCCTGCTTGTAGCCCGCAAATTCCTTCAACGACAGCGCCGGCGCGCCGTAGAAGTTCACCAGCACGCGAAATTGCGGATCACCGAGACCCGACACTTCGCGCTGCCTTGCTTGCCCGGCAAACAATCCGTGCCCCGAAAGCGTGGCCGTCGGCAGTACCACGTCGAACCTGGCGGAGTTGCCCCACGCACCGAATGAGCGCACGTAGACGAAGGCTGCGCCATTGCTGTAGTACTGCGTGTCGGTGAACGGTGTCGAAGGATCGAAAGCCATCTTGCCCTCGGTATAGGCGTAACCTGCAATCGCGAAGTTGAGTCCGACCGGAAGGTCCACATACATCCTCGGATCGAGCCCCTGTGCGTGCGCCACAGCAATCGGGAGCAGCAGTGCAAGTGGTATGAGCACCGTGCCAGAGCGATGGACCGACCGTTGGTATCGCGTCATTGCCTGTTCAGGCGAACGCACTGTCGTTGGCTGCAAGGAAATTCCCCGACGGTATGCAGCGGACATTATCACCAGCAGGCGAGAATTGAGGCCGATCCCTGGCGAGCACTCGCAGCGCCTGTTGCTCGACGACGAGACCATGAAGGGGGGACCTGAACGTTGCGACTCAAACGGCTGGTCATCAAAGCGTTCGCGCTGCTAGCCACGGTGCTGGCTGCATCCGCGATCGTCGCGGCGTTGCTGGTACCGCGCTGGCTCGCTCCCAAGCTCGCCGAAGTCGTCAGGGCCGAAACCGGGCGCGATCTGAACATCGACGAAGTCGCCGTGACGTTGACGCCGTGGCCGACGTTGGTGTTGTCGCAGGTCCGTTTCGCCAATGCGCCGTGGGGTTCACAGCCCTGGATGGCGCAGGTCGGCCGGGCGACCGCCGAACTCGACCTCTGGCGCTGCTGTCGGGCCGGTTGCGGATCAGGCACGTCGTGCTGAGCGACGCGACGTGCTCGTCGAGACCGATGCCAGCGGCACCGGCAACTGGGTGATGGGTTCAGCGAGCGCGGGCAAGCCGGCATGGCCCAAAGCCATCGAGATCGAGAGAGCTCACGCTGCAGGCGCTGGCGTTCACCTATCGGGACGGCAAGACCGGCACGGCGACGTCGGTGCAGCTCGACTCTGCGCGACATCACCGCCGCGCCGGCTTCGCGTTCGACCGACCTCAGCGCCCGCGCGACGTTCAATGGCAAGAGCGTGGAGGCGACCGGCACGATCGGCACCCTCTCGGCAATGATCGCGAACACGGCATTCCCCGTAGACCTCCAAATCAAGCTCGGTGCGGCGAGCCTGAGCGTGCACGGCAGCGTCGACAAGCCTCGCGACCTCGGCGCGCTCGGCCTGTCGTTGCAAGCACAGGCACCGGAATTCGCCGAGGTCGTCGCGCTGTTCGGCGCGACCGTGCCGCCGCTTGGGCCGTTGCGCGGCGCGGCGCAGCTGAGCGGTTCGCTGGACGCACCGGTGTTCGCCGGCATCGACGTCGCGGCCGGCACGTCCGAGCGCATGGCGCCTCACCTTGCGCGGTGACCTCACGGGCAAAGGCTCCGCTGCGGGGGGCTACGAATGGCAAAGCAGCGGCCTCGACTTGCTCGTCGAGGGAGCGCAGTTCAGCGATCTCGCCCGTTGGGTCGGACAATCGCTGCCGGTGTTGGGTCCGTACCGCATCGCCGCGCGTGTGGCCGGCTCCGACAGCCGCGCCCACGCTGACCGCGATCGACGTCGCTGTCGGCGGGCGCGGCGCGCCGCAGATCACGCTTTCCGGCAAGGTGGCCGACCTGCGCACAGCCAGCGGCATCGATGTCAAGTTCTCGGCATCGGCGAGCGATTGGTGGCGCCTCGACACTGCGGCCAACGGGCAGCGGCTGCCGCCGTTTCGCGCCAGCGCTCGCGTGCGCGGGTCGCGGCAGGGATATCGCGTGGATGATCTCGAGCTGAAGATCGCCGACAGCAAGGTCAATGCGTCGCTGCAGGTGGTGCCGGGCGGGCCACGACTGCGCATCACGGGCAAGGTGACGGCGCCCCTGATCGATCTCGCGCGCCGGCCGCCCGCGAGCGGCGCTGCCAAGGCGTCCGCCACCGCGTCCGCATCGCCGCACCCGACCGATCACTGGAAGCTGGCCGACGTGGACCTCGATCTGCAGATCGCGCGGCTCGTCTTCCCCGGCGGCCGTGAGTTGCGGTCGGGCAGCGGGCGGCTTGCGCTGGACAGACGGTCGGCTGCAGGCGAGCAAGCTGAAGGCCACGTTGGGCGGCGCCAATGTCAGCCTCGACGGCAGCGTCGCCGACCCGCCGAACCTTGCCGGGATTGACATGAACGTCGCGCTGCAAGGCAACGAACTGGCGGAGTTGTTGTCGTTCTTCGGCACGTCGATCCCGAAGGTCGGCAACTACCAAGGCCAAGCCACGATGCACGGCTCGATCGATGCCCTGCGCCTGACGGCGATCGACGCCACCGCCGGCCGGCCGGGGCAGCGCCTGCGCGCCAGCGGGCAGATCGACGACGTGCTTCACTGGCAGGGGCTCGCGCTCGCGATCACCGCGAGCGTCAGCGACAGCCAAGCCGCCGGTCGCCTGTTCGGTGCCGACCTGCCACGCCTGCCGGCATTGCATGCCACGACGCGCCTCAGTGGCCCGCAGGGCGGCTACGTGTTCGACGATCTCAAGCTCGAGCTGGGCCGCACGTCGGCGCAGGGGCGTGTCGTGTTCGCCCCCGGCGAGCCGCGTCCACGCGTGACGGCGAAACTGAGCGGGCCGCTGGTGGACCTCTCCGAACTGGCGCCCGCGCAATCGAAGCCCGGCGCGTCAAAGGCTGGCACGTCGAGGCCGACGCTCGCGGCCGATGTGGACGCGGACGTCCGCTTCGATCGCGTGGTGCTGCCCGACCGGCGCTCGCTCGGTCCCGTGAGCGGCGTGGCGCGGCTCACGGCAGGCGCCGTCGAATTGAAGCAGTTCAGCGTTGCGGTGGACGGTGCGAGCGCGACCGTGGACGGCACGATCGGCGACCCGCTGACCCCCGCGGCGCTCAAGCTCGCGGTGAATGTCGAGATCAAGCGCGGCACGGGCCTCGCGGCCTTCACCGGGCTCAACTTGCGGGAGTTGCCGGCATTCACGGCGAGCGCCACGCTGACCGACGTGCCCGATGGCTATTCGCTCGCCGGACTGAAGATTGCGCACGCGGCGACGACGATTGGCGGCGACGTCGTGGTGACGCGGGGTGCCAAACGTTTCAAGGTCCGAGCACGAAGCTGAATTCTGCCGTTGCTCGATGCCTCGGCATTCGCGCGAGCCGATGCGGCCGGCGGCGACGTGAAACCTGCTGCGGCGAGCGCGCGCGCGATTGCCGCGGTGCCGCTGCCCGTGGACGCCTTGGGCGCCATCGACGCCGATCTCGACTTGCGCATCGACACCATCAAGTTCAGCGACGCGGCCCCGCTCGGCCCGTTGCTGCTGCGCGCGGTCGTTGCCGACGGCGACCTGAAGGTCGACTCGATGCAACTCGCCGGCCCGGCGGGCCAGATGCTGAACGTGTCGGCCAGCGTCGGCGCCGCAAAGGCGCAATGGGATCTGCGCCTCGATGGCAAGGGGATCGACCTCGGCGCGATGCTCACGCGCTTCGGGCGACCGGGGATGGTGACCGGAGGCAGCACCGACCTGGCCTGCAGCTTCGCGGGCGCGGCAAGACCTTGACGGCGCTGCTCGGCTCGCTCGACGGCGATGCGCGCGTGGAGGTCGGCCCGCTGCGTCTGCACAACTTCGCCATCGATTTCGACCGCGGGGTCATCGGGCACGCTCTGAGCATGGCGAATCCGTCGCACAAAACGGAACCCTACACCGACGTCAAGTGTTTCGCCGCCAGGGTGCCCATCAGCAACGGCGTGCTCAGCTCCGACCACGGCATCGCCGCCGAGACGGCCAAGTACAACGTGGTGCTGAACGGCACCTTGAACCTGCGCACCGAGGCCATCGACCTCGCCGTGACGCCCGTCGTGAAGAGCGGCCTCGGCGCCGGCGCCGCCACGATCGCGCAGATCGTGCGCGTCGGCGGCACGCTGGGCACTCCGACGCTGGCAGTCGATCCGGTCGGCGTTGCCAAGTCGGCCGTGGGTGCCGGCGTTGCAGTGGTGGCCACCCCCTGGTGGCTCGCCGATGCGGTGCTCAGGAAGGCGAGATCGGATCCGAATCCGTGCGCGACGACACTCGGCAGGTAGGCATGCGGCATGCGCAGACGCATGAAGCTCTCGATTGCGGAAGATCAGCGCCGATGAACCTGACTTTCGCTTACGCTATCGCCAACGGCAGCCACGAAACCATGACGCCACCCCTCAGTTCCGACTCGATGCGCGCCGCATGCTTCGGCGTCGCTGCTGCCATGGGCGCGGTCTTGGTCGGCTGCGCGGGCACGCCGCTGGTGCCGTTCTCGACCGACACGCCGCCGCTCGTGCTCGTGCCGGCCGCGCAGGCCGGCGTGCAGGACAAGCGCGGTCGATTCCGCGAGATCTACTGCGCGGTGCTGCAGGCGCGCGCCGGCGAGGTGCCGGACCACCGCCCCTGCGACGACGCGCTGACGCGGCTCGGCACGGAGCCGGCGCGGAACGGGCCAGCCGGTGCCGCTCGGTGCGTCGAGCCGCCATCTGGTCGCAGGCGGTGGTGCCGGGCATCGGCTACGACTGCATCGCGCAGTGGCTGCAGCCCCCCGGCACGGCGGACGAGCACGTGCGCAAGTACGGCTACGAACTGCAGCTGATCAAGGTCGATGCCCTGTCCGGTACCACCAACAACGCGCGCCAGATCCGCGACGCGGTGATGGCCATGGACCTGGGGCCGGGAGCGCCGCGCCTGGTGCTGGTCGGCTATTCGAAGGGCACGCCCGATGTGCTCGAGGCGATCGTCAACTATCCGGAGATCCGCGCCTCGCGTGGCCGCCGTGGTGAGCGTGGCGGGCGCAGTGGGCGGCTCGCCGCTGGCCAACGACGCCGAGCAGTACCAGGCCGATCTGCTGCGCCACTTTCCCGGCGCGACCTGCGATGCCGGTGACGGCGGCGGCGGTGGCCAGCCTGCGCCCCGGCGTGCGCCGGGCCTGGCTGGCGCAGAACCCCCTGCCGAGCGGCGTGCCGACCTACTCGGTCGTGACCTTGCCCCAGCCCGAGCGGATCTCGTCGATCCTGCGCGGCAGCGACGAGCAAGCTGAGCATGATCGACGGGCGCAACGACAGCCAGGTGATCTTCTACGACCAGGTCATTCCGGGCTCGAGCCTGGTCGGCTACATCAATGCGGACCACTGGGCGATCGCCGTGCCGATCGCGCGCACGCACGAGACGATCGGCGTCGCTGTTCGTCACCGAGAACGCCTATCCGCGCGAGGCGCTTGCTCGAAGCGGTGCTGCGCTTCGTCGAAGAGGATCTCGCCGCGCGCGGCAAGTAGAGCCCTCGGAACTGCATGCGACGCCGCACGGCCGCCGGCCATGCGCGGCCCATCGCGGCATCGCATGGAGCCTGGCCATGTGAAGTCGCACGATGCACTGATCGCGGTGGCGCTGGCCGGCTGGCCGGGCCGGCGCACGCCTGGGTCTACCCCGAGCACCGCGACATCGCGGTGCTCGCCGTCGAGAAGCTCGACCCGGAGCGCAAGGCGCATGTTCGACCGCCTCTGGGGCGACGCCCGCGCCGGCCACGAGCAGCGCCTGTGCGAACAGGCGGCCGACGCGGAGCAGGGCCTCGCGCCCGCGTGCATCGACTGGGCGGCGTTGCCCGCGATCGCCGGCGACCATTCGTGCTCGAGCAAGAACATGCTCGACAACGCGCTCGAATACCGACTGGATTCTGCAGGTCGCCGACGTGGCGGCGCAGCTGAAGGTGGACCTCGCGCGCGGTCGCGGTCACCGCCCGGCCGCGAGGTGAACGTCCGTGAGCCCGGACCTCGTCGGGCGACTTCCAGCGCCTGATCGAAGACGAGGCCCTGCGCGCCGCAGCGCATCAACGCGCTGCGCACCTCGGACACCCGCCTGCAGCGGGCCGACGTCGAGTACGCGACCCGCGCCGGCTCCAACAACGCGCACTTCCTGCTCCCGCGGCCGCGCACCGACATCGACGCCGCAGGGAGTACGCGCGAGCTGACGCTCAGCTCCCGGCTCCGAGATCAGCGCGGTCGGCGTCTACGCCTGGTTTCACCTGAGTGCATTGCAGAAGGCCACGCGACTGGCCAGCGAAGCAGCTCGCGCCGGCCGAGCGGCAGGCGCTGGCGCGGGCGATGCTGGCCGACGAGGCCTTTGCGCTGCACTTCCTGGAAGACACCTTCGCGGCCGGCCACGTCGCCGGGACCTGGGGCGACGTGTCGCAGCGCAAGGGCACGCACGACTACTACAACGAGGCCGGGCTCGAAGTCTTCACCTGGAAGGGCGGCAGCGACTCGATGGTGCTGATGGGCGACGCGCACATGCGGCCGGAGGACGCCGAGCGCGCGGCCGGCGCGGTGCGCACCAGCCTCGAGCAGGTGATCGACCACGCGACCGGCGCGCGGGACGCGGCTTCCGACTGCCGCACACACCCGCAGCGCCGCGCGAGCCCGACGCCTTCGACGTGTGCAAGAACAACGTCGTTCGACAGCGGCGCGAAGAGGGCCTGCGCGTGACACCGGAGGCCATTGCACTGCTGCCCGACAGTCCTGGGCCCGACGCCGGTGCCGGGCCTCGGCCCGGGGCTGGGCTCGATGCCGCGCTTTCGCGCCGAGGTGGGACCGTTCGTCGGTTTCGTCGGCTCCGGGGACTTCCGCGCGATCAATGGCGGCTACGACCCCGCGGTCACGTCCAACGGCTGGATCGGCGGCGCCGACCTGTCGCTGCGCGCAGGACTGGGCCTGGACGGCGTGATCGGCGAGTCGGGCGACGGGCTGGTGTTCGGGTCGATCGGCGTGCGCGGCGATACGCGTTCGACCAACAAGCTGCCGGTGACGTCGTCGCCGGCGCTCGAGGCGGCCGGCGGCGTCGTCGGCGGTCCGCTCGCGCTTCGGCATCTCGCACCCGGCTGCGCATGCCGTTCTACCTGATTCCGGGCGACCTGCTGCTGGCCTCGCCGCTGTACTTCGTCTCGCCCGAGACCTACACCGACATGGCGGTCACCGCCAGCAACGGCGGGCTGATTCCCTGGCAGGCGGGGTGGGCGACCGGCATCGGGCGCTTCCAGTTCGTGCTCGGGCGCGAACTCGGCGCCACCTTCTACGGCTACGGCTTCGAGAACACGACGGTCGTGCCGGGCGCGACACCCGGCGCCGAGCCGCGCGTCGTCGATTTCAAGTCGATCCACTTCGACCTGCCGATCCTCGAGTACCGGCCCTACCGCGCGTTCGACACCAAGCAGAGTTCGGCCGTGCTGATCCAGCTCTTCGTCGGCGCCGACGTTCCGCAAAGCACCGACGGTGACCTGGCCGCCGGGCGCGCCGGCGGTGAAGCTCGAGACGATCTACTCGATCGGGCTGCGGGTGATCTTCGACTGGCGCCGCTACTTCTGAGCATGCCCTGCGGGGCCTCGCATAGAATGCGCGGCCCCGAAATGGGCCAAACAACACCCCACGGAGTCCACGACCCATGCATCGTTTGATCACCTACATCGCCGCGTTGTGCCTTGCACCTGCGCTCGCCTTCGCCCAGGGCGGCAACGCGCCGCTCGATGGACGCCTGAAGAAGATCCAGGAGACGAAGACCATCGCGGTGGCCTACCGCACCGATGCGCTGCCCTTCTCGTTCGAGGACAACGAGAAGAAGCCCGCCGGCTACATGGTGGACCTGTGCCGCAGCGTCATCGGCGCGATCGAGCGCCAGATCGGCGTCGTGCCGCTGCAGGTCAAGTGGGTGCCGGTGACGGTGCAGACCCGCTTCACCGCCGTCAGCAGCGGCCAGGCCGACATGGAATGCGGCGCCACGCACGGTGACGCTCGGGCGCATGAAGGAGGTGGGCTTTTCCATCACTGACCTTCGTCGACGGCACCGGCCTGCTGGTGCGCAACTCGACCAGCTGGCAATTCGCTGATGGACCTGGCCAACAAGAAGATCGGCGTCATCGCCGGCACCAGCAACGAGCGTGCGCTCGCCGAGGCGATGAAGGCCAAGATGGTCAACGCCGTGGTGGTGCCGGTGAAGACGCCGCGACGACGGTCTGGCGCAACTGGAGGCCGGCACGATCGACGCCTTCGCCAGCGACCGCGTGCTGCTGATCGGGCTGGCCGGCAAGGCCAAGGACCCGAAGTCGCTGGCGCTGCTCGGCGATGCCGCTGTCCTACGAACCCTATGCCATCGTGCTGCCGCGCGGCGACTGGGCCATGCGCCAGGCGGTGGATGCGGCGCTGGCGCAGATCTACAGGAGCAGCGCGCTGGGCGAGATCTACAACCGCTGGTTCGGCGCGCTGGGCCGGCCGAGCCCGATGCTGGAAGTGATGTACGGGCTGGGCCGCCTGCCCGAGTGAGCATGTCGGCGTCGGCATAACGGCGGTGAGCCGGGGTGGCCGCAACGACGCGGTTGGCATTGCGCCTTGTCAACGCGGGCCGGGCCGCTTTGCGTAAGCTGAAAACATCGGCTCAGTCCGCACGGATTGGCCTGCGCTCAAGCGTCGGTCCGCAACGCGAACTCGCCCTCTTCAACCATGGAGGATCCATGAATCCGACCCGCCGCAACCTCACCCTGACCGCCGCCGCGCTGGCCAGCCTGTTCGGCAGCCTGCCGGCGCGCGCTGACGACGCCAGCGATGCCAAGGCCGTCGTCGACAAGGCCACGGTGACCGTCAACGCGTTCGCCAAGGATCCCAACTACGCCAGCATGCCCAAGCTGCTGGCCAAGGCCAAGGCTGTGCTGGTGTATCCGCAGATCATCGAAGGTGGCTTCATCATCGGCGGATCGGGCGGTACCGGCGTATTGCTCGTGCGCGACGGCAAGACGGGCGCCTTCAGCGCACCGGCGTTCTACTCGATGGGCGGCATCAGCCTGGGCTTGTTGGCAGGTGGGCAGGCAGCCGAAGTGATGCTGTTGATCAATACCCAGAAAGCGCTCGACTCGATGCTCTCGACCAAAGTCAAGCTCGGCGCGGATGTCGCGGTGGCCGTCGGCCCGAAAGGCACTGGCCAGGGTGCCACGCTGAATGCAGCCATCGTTGCGTATTCGAAGGCGAAGGGCGCATACGCCAGCATGGCGCTCGACGGCCAGGTCATCGACGTGCGAGAAGGCCTCAATGCGGCCTACTACGGCAAGCCTGCCTCGCCGTCGGACATCCTCATCAAGCAGAGCGTCAGCAACCCCGGCGCCGTCCCGCTGCAGTCCGCGCTGAAGGCAATCGCCAAGTAAGTCGGCGGCAGGACGGACCGCGCCGACGACGTCAGTGCACCGCCGGCGCGCCGACGTCCCACGCCCGCAGCACCCAGGTTCTGCCGGCCAGCGTGCTCAGCGAGAGCCGACCGGCATTGAACATGCGTTGCGCGACGACCTGGCCGCCCACAAGTGCCCATTGCCGTCGAGGTCACCCGCCAGCCGAAACTCGGCATCGAGCATGACGGCTGCGGCCGACGGTGCGCCCGCTGGCGTCGCTGCCGCCGGCCAGCGGCCGCCGCTCAGCGTCACCGCGCCGAGTGCGCCACCCAGCCCGGCGAAACGCATGTTCATCAACTCGTCGAGCGCACCGGTGCGACCACTGGCGTCCTGGTTGGCTGCGGAAAACGAAAACCCCGACCGGTAACGATCGGGGTTCGGTTCGGCACCTGGATCTGCCACGTCACACGAGCGACGTGCGCAGCGAGGTTTACTGCTTGACCGGGGGCGTCACGGTCGCCGCGGCCTTGCCGGCATCCTTGCGGGCAACAGCAAGCGCTGCATCGCGCTCCTTCGCTGCGGCCTTCACGGCGGCGTCATGCTCGGGCTTGGCGGCCGTCTTCGCCTTCTTGGTCGCGTCGCGCTTGGCCACCGCCTCATCGGCGCCCTTGGCCTTGGCTTCCTTCACCGCCTCGTCGACGGCGGTCTTCACCTTGGCGTCGCGCACCTTGTCTGCGGCAGCGACCTTTTCTTTGTAGACCTTGCGAGCGTCGCTCGCTTCGCCGCGTGCCGCGACGACCGGATCTGCCGGCGCGGCGGCGGGGGCTGGCTTCGCGGCAGGTGCCGGTGCGGCCGCCGGGGCTTGCGCGAAGGAGAACGCGCACAGGCTGGTGAGCAATGTTGCGGCGGCAAGCTTTGAAGACATTTTCATGGGCATGACTTTCTGTTCATCAGGAGTTTGGGAATCGATTGAATGTGAGCCGCGTGACGTTCACTCATCTCGTGATTTCTCAGCGGCCACGCGCGACCATGGGTGCGCGCTATCTGCATTATCCCAGCATTTTGCGCTGTTTCCCTTGTTTCGAGTCAAGTGCGGGACGGATCCGCGACGCCGAGATGGCGGCGACGATCGGCATGCAGTTTCTCGGCGGACGACCTTGCTGCGCCCAATGCACCAACCGCCGGGCACGCCGCACAGGCCATCGCGTTCCACGACGCGGGTTTCTCCGGTTCGTCAAAACCGGCTTTGGCGGCAATGCTGGCATCTGACCGATGCCAGTACGAGATTGGCTGGAATCGACATGAATCGATCAGTGCCACACGATTCCCGACAACCGCTCCACTCGACTTCTTGAAGGAGATTCGCCATGACGTTCCGACTTGCCGCCATCACCGCCATCCTGCTCGGACAGGCCCTGGTGGCCAGCGCGCAGACGACCATTGTCTCGACCCAGCTGCGGCCCATCGAAGAGGCCGAGAAGATGCGCAACGTGATCCTGAAAGGCGCGCCCGACGGTGTGAACTTCGTGGCCGAGGATCCGAACACCTACCTCACGCGTATGAAGGCCGAACTCGGCGCAGCGCAGGGCAAGGTGCACGTGACGATCGCGCTCGACGGCGAGCTCGCGCCGGTCAACCAGCTCGGTGGCCTGCAGGACCTCGACGACATCGTCAAGCGGCTCGCTGCGACCCGCGAGTTCTCGGCCGCGGCCCTGTCGCTCGGCAAGCTCGGCGGCAATACGCAGCGCTTCGTGCCCTTGATGACCAACACGTTCCAGATGGCCGCCAACAAGCAGGCCCTGAAATACCTGCCGGCCGGGGCCAACCTCAACGCGCTGACTTTCACCCAGCTGCGCGATTGGGCCAAGGCGATGAAGGACGCCACCGGCGAGGCCAAGTTGGGCTTCCCGGCCGGGCCGCGCGGCCTGATGCACCGCTTCTTCCAGGCCTCGCTCTACCCGAGCTACACGGGCGGCACCGTGCGCACCTTCGCCAACGCCGATGCGCAGAAGATGTGGGCCGAGTTCAAGGACCTTTGGCAGTACGTCAACCCGCGCTCGACCGCCTACGGCTTCATGGAAGAGCCGCTGAAGACCGGCGAGGTCTGGGTCGCGTTCGACCACACGGCGCGCCTGTTGCCGGCGCTGACCGAGAAGGCGAATGACTTCGTCACCTTCCCCTCCCCGGCGGCCGCCAAGGGGCGCGGCTACATGCCGGTGATCGTCGGCATCGCGGTGCCGAAGAATTCACCCGACCGCGCGGCGGCCGAACGCGCAATCGACCACTTGACCAAGCCCGCCACCCAAGCCTTGATCCTGCGTGAAGTCGGATTCTTCCCGGTCGTGAAGGCCGATCTCGGCGCCTTGAGCCCCGGCGTGCAACTCGCCGCCGACGGCATGAACAAGACCTTCGCCGCCGCCGACGCCAAGGCATCGCTGCTGCCGACCGGCCTGGGGGCGAAGAATGGCGAGTTCAACAAGGCCTTCATCGACACCTTCCAGCGCATCGTCCTGCGCAACGAGGACATCAAGACGGTACTGGCCGAGCAGGGCAAGGCGCTGGATCAATTGATGAAGGACGCCAACGCGGCCTGCTGGGCCCCCGACGCCCCTTCGGGCAGCGCGCCGTGCCCGGTCGCCCAGTAGTCGCCCAGGAATCTGACCCGCCACCGGCGGCCGTGAATACGCAGCGCCTACCCTACCTGCTGATCGCCCCGTCGGTGGCGTTCCTGGCCCTGCTGTTCCTGTGGCCGCTGGCGGAAACAGTGCTGGTCGCCTTCGTCACGCCGCAGGGCGTGCCGACCACCGAGTACCTGCGCAAGATGGCAAGCGACCTGAACTTCGGCGTCGCTTTGCGCAATTCGCTGATCCTGGTCGCGATCATCGTGCCGCTGCAGGTCGCGATCGCACTCGGGCTGGCGATGCTGCTGGGCAAGATCGAGCGCGGGCGCATGGCACACCTGTACGCGTGGACGCTGCCGCTCGGCGTGTCGGACCTGGCCGCGGGCATCGTCTGGTTGGCGATCCTGACTGACCGCGGTTACCTCAACTCGATCCTGCATGCCCTGGGCGCGCTCGACCGCCCGACGACCTGGCTGTCGATCCGCACGCCGATGGCCTTGTTCGCCTGCGTCATCGTTGCCGAGATCTGGCGCGCCACCGCCATCGTGCTGGTGATCCTGGTTGCCGGCGTGCAGCTGATACCGAAGGAGTACAAGGAAGCTGCCGAAGTCTTCGGCGCCGGACCGTGGCAGCGCTTCTTCAAGATCACGCTGCCGTTGCTCAAGCCCTCGCTTCAATCGGCGCTGATCTTGCGCACGGTGCTCGCGTTCGAGGTCTTCGCGGTCGTCTACGCGCTCGCCGGGCGCGATCTGCCGGTGCTGGTCGGCGAGGCCTACAACTGGCAGGTGCAGTACCAGAACACGCATGTCGCGTCGGCCTACGCGCTGTTCATCCTGCTGGTGTCGATCGCCTCGACGCTGGTCTATCTGCGCGTGCTGCGCGTACGCCGGGAGACGCTGGCTTGACGACGGCCGCGAACCGGGCGCCGGCGGCGAGGTTCTTCCAGGCGATGGCGGTGGTGATCAGCGTGTGCTGGCTGGTGCCGGTGTTGATCATCGCGGTGAGTGCGCTCAGCCCGCGCGACGCCATCAGCGCCTGGCCAAAGGCCCTGCTGCCGACCCACTTCAGCCTCGACACGCTGGCCTTCTTCTTCAACGTCGGCGGCGTCTGGAAGGCGACGGTCAACAGCGTGATCGTCGCTCTGATGACGATGGCCTTTGCGCTCTTGCTCGGCGCGCCCGCCGGTTACGCCCTGGCGCGCTTCGACTTCCCCGGCCAGAACCTCTACCGCGTCATGATCATCATGACGCGTGCCTTCCCGCTGGCCATCCTGGCGCTGCCGCTGGTCACGCGCTTCATCGCCGTCGGCCTGTACGACACCCTGCTCGGTGTGGCCCTGGTGCACACCGCGCTGGCCTTGCCTTTCGCAGTCCTCGTCTCGTCGAGCCTGTTCATGGGCATCCCACGCGAGCTCGAAGAAGCCGCCTGGACGCTCGGGTGCTCGCGCCTTTCTGCATTCATGCGCATCGTGCTGCCGCTCGCATTGCCGGGCATGGCCGCGGCCATGATCTTCTCCTTCGTGATCTCGTGGAACGAGGTCTTCGCCGCATCGGTACTGACGCTGAACAATCGCACGCTGACTGCCTTCCTCTTTGCGAGCCTCGAGGAGAGCCCGCTTCACTTCCGCTTTGCCGGCGGCTTCTTCCTGGTGCTGCCGTCGTTGATCTTCATCTTCGTCGTGCGCAAGTACTTGTTCGCGATGTGGGGCATCGCCAGCCGCTGAGATCCACACCGATGTCCGTCATTCAGATCGATGCCGTACGCAAGGAATTCAAAGGCACCGCCGTGTTGAATGCGGTGTCGTTCGAGATCCGCGCGCAGGAGTTGTGCGTGCTGCTCGGCCCCTCGGGTTGCGGCAAGACCACGCTGCTGCGCATCATCGCCGGCCTGGAGACCGAATCCAGCGGCACGGTCACCATCGGCGGCAGGAAGATCAACGGCCTGGCGCCGCGCGAGCGCAAGATCGCGATGGTGTTCCAGAACTATGCCGTGTTCCCGCACATGACGGTCGGCGAGAACATCGCCTTCGGCCTGCGCATGCAAAAGGCCAGTCCCGCACTGATCGAGAAGCAGGTGCGACTCAGCGCCGGGCTGGTGCACATCGAGCAATTGCTCGACCGCTACGCCGCGCAGCTCTCAGGCGGCCAGCGCCAGCGAGTGGCCGTTGCGCGCGCATTGGCGGTGCAGCCCGATGTGCTGCTGATGGACGAGCCGCTGTCCAACCTCGACGCGCTGCTGCGGCTGGAGATGCGCAGCGAACTCAAGGGGCTGCTACGCGACCTCAAGACGACCACCATCTACGTCACCCACGACCAGACCGAGGCCATGAGCCTGGCCGACCGCATCGCTGTGATGCATGGCGGCGAGATCGTGCAATACGCGTCGCCGCACGAGGTCTATCGCCAGCCGGCAACCACCTTCGTCGGCGGCTTCATCGGCAACCCGCCGATGAATTTCCTCGGTTCCCGCGAGGCCCAACAGGCGCTCGGTGTGGCGGCGCCAGCGGGCGCAGTCACATTGGGCATTCGACCCGAGGACCTCGACCTCGCCAGCGATGGCTTGAACATCGACGCCAAGGTTGTCGAGATGCTCGGCGCCAGCCAGCAGGTGACCGCCCGCGTCGGCGATGAACTGTTGCGCGTCAGCCTGGGCATCGATCCGACCGTACACGCGGGCGACCGCTTGACGCTGCGGGCGCGCGATGGCTGTGCGCGCTGGTATGGCAGCGACGGCAAACTGCTGCAATCGACATGACGCCCGACCGTGCCGCAGAGTTGACTCGCCAGGCGCAAGCCACGCTGCGCGCCAACGACCGCGGCGGCTACACCGTGCCGACCGCAGGCCTGTACCCGTTCCAGTGGGACTGGGACGCAGCCGTCACCGCGCTCGGCTGGATCACCTTCGACGAGCCGCGCGCGTGGGAGGAGTTCCGCTGGCTCCTGAAGGGTCAATGGAATGGTGGACCGCAAGACGGCTTGCTGCCGCACATCGTCTTTCACCAGCGCGCTGACAGTTATTTTCCCGGCCCCGAGGAATGGGGCTTGGCGCACTTGTCGCCACCGACGTCGAGCATCAGCCAGCCGCCCTTGCACGCCACGATGCTGCGCTGGATGTTCGAGCGCGCAACAGACAAGGCACTGGCGGCAGAGTGCCTGCGCGAGTTACTGCCGGCCATCGCACGCCACCATGCCTGGTGGTACCGCACCCGCGACCCACAGAAGAGCGGCCTGGTGATGTGCGTGCACCCATGGGAGACGGGCCGCGACAACGCGCCAGCCTGGGACGCGCCGCTGGCCCGCGTGCCGCGCGCAACCCGCGCCTATCGCCGCCGCGACACCGATCATGTCGACGGCCGCCAGCGCCCGACGCAGGATTTCTACGACCGCGTGGTCAGGCTGATGGACTTCATGCGCGAGGCGAACTTCGACCCGGCCGTCATCGCTCGCGATTGCCCGTTTCGCGTCGTCGACTCGGCCATCGTCTTCATCCTGCAGCGCGCGACGTTGGACTTGTTGGCGCTGGCCGACACGTTGTCGATCCCGATCGAGCGTGTGCCGCTGCAAGACGCCATGGCCCGAACGGTAACCGCCACGCCGCGGCTGTGGAGCGACGCGCTGGGCATGCATGCCAATCTCGACCTCGTCAGCGGTGACCTGATCGAGCAGCCGGTGCACGGCGGCTTCCTGGCCTGGTACGCCGATGTCGCTTCGCTGCGCCAGGCAAGGACCCTGGCCGCGTGGCTGGACGAAGCACCCTTCGGCATACCGTCGACGCGCGTCAGTGCTTCGGCGTTCGAGGCCCGTCGCTATTGGCGCGGCCCGGTGTGGCAGCACTTGAATCTACTGATCGAGCGCGGCCTGCGCGACGCCGGCGAATCGAGTCTCGCCGCGCGCGTAAGGGCCAGTTCGATGGCGCTGTTCGACCGTTCGGGGTTTCACGAGTATTACGACCCACTCGACGGCAGCGGCCTGGGCGGCACGCAGTTCTCGTGGACTGCTGCGACCTGGCTGCACTGGCAGCCACACTAAGCGCGCGTTGCGCGCTCAGCGGCAATCAGGTTTTCAAACTGCGAGGCGCCGCGCTCAGAACGCGCCTGTCATGTACGCCTGCAGGCCCGAATAGCCAAACTTCATGGCACCGTTGAAGGTGTCCTTGCTCACGTCGACGTGGGTAAAGAAACGGTTGTAGCCCAGGCCCAGGCCGAAGTTGCGGTTAAACATGTATGTCCCGCCAAGGCGCAAGTCGGATATCGAACCACTGACACTGTTGACATTCACTTTGAAGAACTGTGCCTGCGCATCCACGTACCACTGGGGTGCGACTACCCAGCCGGCGCGCAGGCCGATCACCGGCAGCGGCGCGGGTGCGGAAGCTTCTTTCGTCGCCCCGGACACCGGCGTGCCGTTGACCGTGGCGTTGCCAGAGAGCTTGAGCGAGATATCGGTGTAGTGGATACCAAAGGTGCCTGACAGCTCGAACGACGGCTGACGCATGAATGCGTACTCGTAGGCGAACTCGGTGATCGAGTACTTTGTCGACGCCTCGATGCCAGACCCGGCAGCGAACGTGTAGTCACCCCAGACGACGTCTTGAGACAGAACACGCGATCGCGTCTGGCTGTTGTTGAAGTACATGAAACGCGCATGGTGCGTCGGCGTGATACGCCACAGCAAATCGGCTCGGACCCGCGTCGCGTCGCTCGGCTTGCCGAACGTCTTGTCGAAGTCCACGTCGGGGTTGGTGGTGGATTGCCCGTCCAACCGTGCCGTCACGTCCGTCTGCAGCGCGAATATGCCGAGGTTCATGACAAAGCGGTCGTCGAGCAAGGCCTGCGCCGGCGACGCGGACTGTGCGAACGCGGAACCCGCCGCAAGCGCAGCGAGTGCCCCGCACACGAACGCGGGAACGGATCTGGAGGCGATGTTTGGTCTCATTGTCTATCTCCAATTACGTTGGTCGAATCGTGGCCAGACGGCGCAAGCCCATCGTGGTAACTCCTTTGGAGAATGATCCGCAAACGCAGCCCAAGCTTTGACGCGAATCAATCAGCGGCGAGAATATCAGCATTAGTGTTTCTTGGGCACACGCGCGAGCGTGTAAGGCCGTGGTCGGTGATCGCGCCATTGGCAAATTGGAGGACTGGAATGCATGCCATCAGATTCGTTCGCGCGCTGCCGCTGCTGGCGTCGATGCTTGTGCTGCCGGCTGCATTTGCCGCGTCCACAACAGACCTCGAACGGGTGCTGACCCACGACGGCCTGCAAAAGGCCAGCGTCAAGGGCGTCGACCAGGTGTACGTGCGCCCCGGCGCGTCACTGGCGGGCTACAGCCGCGTCAAGCTCGATCCGGTCGAGGTCGCGTTTCGCAAGGATTGGGATCCCAAACGCGCAGGCAGCAATATCAAGCTCAGTGCCGAAGAACGTGACAGCATCCGCCAGGGCGTGGCGAAGATCGTCTACGACGAGTTCGTCAGCGAACTGCAGTCCAAGAGCACCTACATGGTCGTGAACGAGGCCGGTGCCGACGTGTTGCGAGTCAGGGCCAGTATCGTCAACCTGTATGTGACTGCGCCTGACGCATTGTCGAGCGGACCCACGAAAACCTACACAATCTCGCCGCTCGAGATGACGCTGTTTGTGGAACTCTTCGATTCAGAGACAGGTGAGGTCATCGCGCGCGTGGTCGACCGGCGCGAAGCGCGCGGCACCGGCATGGCGACGCTCACTTCCAAGTCGGTGAACGCCGCCGAGGCCCGGGCCATTGCCTCCGCGTGGGCGCGCATCCTTCGCAACGGCCTGGACAAGGCGCATGGCATCGGTAAGAAGTAATCTGCAAATGGAGTTCACCATACGCGCCATCGTTGCACCCCGGCGTACTGCCACGCTGGCACTCGCCGCCGCCCTGCTGGTGGCCTGCGCCACGGGCCCCGAGATCCGGCGCGACATCAACCCCGCGGCCGACTTCGCCAGCTACAAGACCTTCGGCTACTTTTCGCCGCTGGCCACCGACCGCGCCGGATATGAATCGGTGTTCACTGGCCGCCTGAAGGGTGCGACCCGGCGCGTGATGGAATCCAAGGGATATGTCTACCGCGAGACGGCGCCCGATCTGCTGCTCAACTTCTTTGCCAACGAGCAGGAGAGGCAGGAAATCCGCTCCATGCCCAGCATGGGCTACTACGGCTACCGCCGCGGCTACTACGGCGGGTTTGGCATGTCCACGATCGAGACCGTCACGTATCGGGAAGGCACGCTGACCGTCGACGTCGTCGAGGCGAAGCGCAAGCTGCTGGTGTGGCAGGCCATCGCCGAGGGCAGCGTCTCCAACGAGGCGCGGAACAACCCGGGTGCGGCCATCGATGCCGCTGTGTCGGAAATGATGGCGCCGCTGCCGGCCGCAGGCCGCCCGTGATGGCGACGTGCTGCGGCAGCCAGTCACTGGTACATGGCTGTCCGGACTTGGCGGTGGTGTCGTTCGACGTTCCGTTTGAGTCTGGTTTGGCTCGTGGGCGGAATGGCATCCCGGCTGGTAGCAGACGAACCGGCCCTGCATCCATCGCTCGGACGAATGTTGCGATTGCGCTACCTCATCACCTCGACGGAGCATCGAATCCATGAATCCATTCGTGAAGATGACCCATGCAGCAATGCGCACCGCGGCAAGTGAGGCGGCCCGCATCGCCGTTCTGCTGCTCGTCGCTGCGGCTCCTTGGGCGGCCGTTGGACAGACAACAGCCAAGCTCGACCGCACAGTGCTGCCGATCGCCGAGCCCCGACGTCCCGTCTATACCGAAGTCGACGCTCGCAAAGTCAAGCCGCCACCGCGCTTCGAGGTCAAGGCGCCGCCCGGCGCTCCGAATGTCGTCATCGTGCTGATCGACGACATGGGCTTCGGCGTGCCGAGCAGCTTTGGTGGCCCGGTGGCCATGCCGACGCTGGACAAGCTCGCCGAGGGTGGTCTGCGCTACAACAATTTCCACACCACCGCGCTCTGCTCGCCGACACGCGCGGCGCTCAAGTCGGGTCGCAATCATCACACAGTGAACATGGCCTTCATCACCGAGATGGCGACCGGATTTCCGGGCGCCACCGGGCAGATCCCCACGTCAACCGCGCCGCTGGCGGAGACCTTGCGCCTGAACGGCTACGCCACTGCCGCGTTCGGCAAGTGGCATGAGACCGCCGCGTGGGAGGCCAGCATCGCCGGGCCCTTCGATCGTTGGCCGACGCGGCAGGGTTTCGACAAGTTCTACGGCTTCCTCGGCGGCGAGACCAACCAATGGGCGCCCTACCTGTACGACGGCACCGCGGTGGTCGAACTGCCGAACGACCCGAACTACCACTTCATGACCGACATGACCGAGAAGGCGCGGGCCTGGATCAAGCACCAGAAGGCGCTGACGCCCGACAGGCCGTCGTTCGTCTACTTCGCACCCGGGGCTACCCATGCCCCGCACCACGTGCCCAAGGATTGGATCGCCAAGTGGAAGGGCAAGTTCGACCAGGGCTGGGACAAGATCCGCGAGGAGACGCTGGCGCGCCAGATTGCCATGGGCGTGGTGCCCCCGGGCACGAAGCTGGCGCCCAAGCCGCCGAGCGATCAAGGACTGGGACAAGCTCTCGGCCGACCAGCAAGCGCTTGTTCGCACGCCAGGCCGAGGTCTTCGCCGCCTATGCCGAATACACCGACTACGAGATCGGCCGCATGCTCAAGGCCTTCGAGGAGGTGGGCGAGGCCGACAACACGCTGGTCATCTATGTCGCGGGCGACAACGGCACCAGTGGCGAAGGCGGCCAGAACGGCATGTTCAACGAGTACACCTACTTCAACGGCGTGCAGGAGAAGGTCGAGGACATGCTAAAGAAGATCGACCAATGGGGCGGCCCCGAAACCTACCCGCACATGGCCGCCGGTTGGGCCGTGGCCCTCGACAGCCCGTTCGGCTGGATGAAACAGGTGCCGTCCGACTTCGGCGGCACGCGCAATGGCATGGTCGTGCACTGGCCCAAGGGCATCAAGGCGAAGAACGGGATCCGCAGCCAGTTCAGCCACGTGATAGACGTCGCGCCAACGGTGCTGCAGGCGATCGGCTTGCCCGAGCCCAAGGTCGTCAACGGCGTCAAGCAGATCCCGATGGCCGGCACCAGCCTTGTCTACTCTTTCGACAGCCCGCAGGCCAAGGAGCGTCATACGACGCAGTACTTCGAGGTCGCCGGCAATCGCGCGATCTACCACGACGGCTGGTTCGCGCGCACGATCCACAGGGCACCATGGGAGCCCAAGCCGCGCCGCACGCTGCAGGACAATTCGGCATGGGAACTATACGACGTGCGCTCGGACTTCAGCCTGGCGAACGACCTGGCCGCGAAGAACCCGAACAAGTTGGCCGAGATGCAGAAGATCTTCCTCCGCGAGGCGTCCAAGCATGGTGTCCTACCGATGGATGACCGCGTCTTCGAGCGCATGGACGCAGTGACCGTCGGTCGCCCCGACCTGATGGGCAAGCGCACTTCGCTGACATTGGCCGAGGGCATGACCGGGATGATGGAGGGGGTCTTCATCAACGTGAAGAACCGCTCGAAGACCATCACCGCCGAGGTCGAGGTGCCGGCGAACGGTGGCAATGGCACCGTGATTGCGCAGGGCGGGCGTTTCGGGGGCTGGTCGCTGTACGTCAAGGACGGCGTACCGGCCTACGACTACAACTTCCTCGGCCTGCAGCAGACGTCGATCGTGTCGTCGAAGAAGCTGAGCGCCGGCAAGGCCGAGTTGCGCTTCCAGTTCGACTACGACGGCGGCGGCCCGGCCAAGGGCGGTCAAGGCACCTTGTTCATAGATGGCCAGAAGGTCGGCGCGGGTCGGATCCCGGCCACGCAAGCGGGCTTGTTCTCGGCAGACGAAACCGCTGACGTGGGCATCGACCTGGGCACGCCCGTCGTCGAGGCCATCGGTTCGGAGGCGAAGTCCCGTTTCACTGGACGCATCCCAAAGGTGACAGTGCAAGTGCAATGAGTTTCGTTTGGCGACGGGTGCGCGGTGCAGGCCCACGCACGCATCGCCGACGCAACGAACTTGCCACGTTGCTAACTGGACAACCCGGCAGCCGGCATACGTCTTTCGAGTCTGCCGAGGCCGGTACCCGCAGGCGACATGCCGTTCTCCGGGTGTCGGGCGCCATACTGGCGCTGTGTTGTGTGCCGTCGTGGGCGCAACAAGCTGGACGTGCCATTTCGGGCGTCGATGTGCAGCGGCTCGCGAACGGCGTTCTGGGCATCATGAGCTACACGGTGGCGCCCGACGTGACCACGAGTTCGCTGGCAATCAACAGCGCGGCCACGGCCAACCCCAGCTTGACGATGACGCAGGTTGGCGGCGGTTTTACCTGGAGCAAGAACTTGCCGCTGTACCTGGAAGGCAACGCGGCCCTGTCACGGTATGACCCGGCCTTCCTGGTCAGCGACGGAGCGGCGCAGCGTCAGGTGCCCGTGACTTGGGACGCGCTGTCCGTCACCGCGGGTATCGGTTGGGACTTTCCGTTGGCACCGAACTGGGTGCTGCGGCCGATGCTCAACCTGAGCTATGGCACTCTGAAGAGCGAACTGAGCGCCGTCAAGTGGTGGCTCGACAACAACACCAACCTCGACCTGGCGTCCCTCGACAGCGGCAGACTCAAGGCCCACGGGATCGGTGGCTCGCTGATGATCGATTACGAGAGTCTGGCACCCGACGCGGACGTCGACCTGGAACTGCGCTACACGAACGTCAAGTTGCGAAACAGCGGCGCGCTGGCCACGCAGGTCGACGCCAGCGCCTCGGCAGAAAGCGCGAGCCTCTGGGCACGCCGCCGCATACCCACGGGTTGGGTAGTCTGGGACCGCCCGGTACGGTATGTGCTCGAAGGCGCGTACACACGCTTCCTTGGCAGTCAGACCGAGATTGGCACCGACCGCATGGCGTCCGTGGGCGTTGGCATCGAATTCGACTCCAGCGCCTACGACATCTGGGCCACGCGGTGGCGCGCCCTGGTGCGTTACAAGTTCGGACCCGACATCGCAGGGTGGGCGGTCGGCTTGGCGATCAGCTTTTGACGCCTAGCCTCCACTCGCCAAGCGCGGCCCTTGCCTTAGGCTCCGACGCCTGGAAGCGTCGTGCATACGGGGCGCCGCGGTCGCAGCGCCCCCCTTCGATCACTTCTTGACCGGTTCGACCGACAGTGCCAGTGCTTCGGTGTACGTCGCCTGGACCTGATCACCCACCTTAACCAGCGCAAATTGCTTGGGGTCTGCGATCCTCAGGTCGACCGTGCGCTGCGGGCCTTTCAACATCACTGTCTGAGACGCGGCATCGACGGCGATCACGTTGGCGGTGACCTCGACCTGCCTGCCGGCGATGGCGCCGGGCTTCTCGCCGGCCTTGGCGCGGGCAGCGTCGGTGGCCTCGCTCTTGCTGACCACTTCCTTGCCGTCCTTCTTCAGCGTCAGCGTGAGCGACTCGAGGTAGCGCACCACGACCATGTCGCCGACCTTGATCTGGTCGAAGTTGCGCACGTCGGGCCCCACCGTCACGGTCTTCACATTGCCCTTCGGGCCCTTGAGCGTTACTGTGCGCTGCGCTTTGTCGATCGCTTCTACGCTGGCCGAAATCGACACGGCATTCGTGATCGTCCCGGTGCCTGGCGCCGACGAGACCATTTCCGCAGACTTGACTGCGGGCTGCTGTTGCGCCAGAGCGGTCACGGCAGTGGTGCCGAGCAGCGCTGTGCCGAGGAGGATGATGGATCGCTTCATGGATGGCTCCGTACTTTCTGTGAGTGTGTTGATTGGGAAGGAGGCTACCGAATTTGGTAGGCGCGATTGGACTCGAACCAACGACCCCCACCATGTCAAGGTGGTGCTCTAACCAGCTGAGCTACGCGCCTGGAAGCCGGGCATTGTAGCAGCGGGATCGGTCTTCACTTGCGCCGTGCGGAGCGCACGCCGGCGATCTGCGCCACCTGGGCCAGCACTTTCGCCAAGCCCTCGGTGCCGCCGATCTCGAGCGTGAATGTCATCCACGCCACTGCACCGCCGCTGCCTTTGACGCTCTGGGTGCTGGCGGCGGTGACGTTGATCTTCTCCTTGCTCAGCACTTCGCTGATGTCGCGCAGCAGGCCGGGCCGATCGCCGGCCTCGACCAGCACGTCGATCGGGAACAGCGCGCCAGGCTTCTGACCCTGACCCCATTCGACGGCGATCACGCGCTCTGGCGCGCGTTCACGCATGTGGCGCAGGTTGCTGCAATGGCGACGGTGGATCGCCACGCCGCGGCCGCGGGTGACGAAGCCGTCGATCGGATCGGGCGGTGCCGGCCTGCAACAGCGGGCCAGGCTCGTCAGCAGCGAGTCCACGCCCACCACGAGCACTCCGCCCTGCCCGCCAGCGTCGGCGATGCGCGAGCGCCTGAGCAACGGTGCCTCCTCGGCCGGCAGCGGCGCAGCCGGCCGTAGCAGCTGTTCGATGTTGTGCAGCGAGAACTCGTCCTTGCCGACGACTTCGAACAGGCCCTCCGCATTCTTGAAGCCCAGTCGCGCGGCCAGCTCGTCGTGCTTGAGGGCCGTCTTGCCTTCGCGCTGGAGCAAGCGCTCGACCAGTTCGCGACCCTTGGCGATCGTTTGCGCCATGGCCTGGGCATTGAACCAGGCGCGCACCTTGGCGCGTGACCGCGCACCGGCCAGGTAGCCGAGTTCGTGATTCAGCCAATCGAGTGAGGGGCCGCCTTCCTTGACTGCGATGATCTCGACAGTCTGGCCATTGGCCAGCGCGGTGTTCAGCGGCACCATTGCGCCGTCGACGCGTGCGCCGCGGCAGCGGTGGCCGAGGTCGGTATGCAGCATGTAGGCGAAGTCGATCGGCGTTGCGCCGGCTGGCAACTCGATCACGGCAGCCTGCGGCGTGAAGACATAGATGCGGTCGTCGGGCACTGCGCCGGGCTGCGGCTCTACTGCAAAGTCGCGCTCCCAGGCCAGCAATTGGCGCAAGACCGCCTTGCGCGCCTCGGCGATTCGCTCGTCGTCGCTGCCTGCCGCGCTGACGCCGGCATAGCCCTTGACACCGGCCTCCTTGTAGGCCCAGTGCGCGGCGATGCCGAACTCGGCATGCTCGTGCATCGTGCGGGTGCGGATCTGGATCTCGACCGGTTGCCTGTCGTCAGCCCACACCACGCTGTGCAACGACTGGTAGCCGTTGGGCTTGGGCCGGGCGATGTAGTCGTCGTATTCGCCCTCGACCGCCGGCCAGCGCTCGTGCACGCGCGCGAGTGCGGCATAGCAGTTCGGTACGTCGTGCACGATCACACGCACCGCGCGCAGGTCGAGGACCTGCGCGAAGTCGAGGTGCTTGCCCTGCATCTTCTTCCAGATGCTGAACAGGTGCTTGGGCCGACCTTGCACTTCGGCTTCAATGCCATGCGTGCGCAGGTCGGCCGCCAGAGCGTCGCGAAAGGCGTCGATGGCGGCTTCGCGCGCGCTGCGCGTCTCATCGAGCCAGCCGGCGATGCGCTTGTAGTCGGCCGGCTGCAAGAAGCGAAAGGCCAGGTCTTCAAGTTCCCACTTGATCTGCCAGATGCCCAGGCGGTTGGCCAGTGGCGCGAAGACCAACTGCGATTCACGTGCCACTTGTTCGGGACAAACCACGCGCGCCGTGGCATGCCAGCGCAGCGTCTGCAGGCGCGAGGCCAGGCGCAGCAGGACCACGCGCAGATCGCGCGAGAAAGCCAGCAGCATCTTGCGCACGCGCTCGGTTTGCTCGGCTTGCGCGGCGGCGTCACCGACCGTATGCGCCAACCGCGCGGCACGCTGGATCTGCACCAGTTTTCGCGTATGCCCGACCAGGCTGGCATAGCTCTCACCGAAAGCCTTGGCAACCACCTCCTGTGGGCGCTGCAACCAGTCGCCGGCATACACCAGATAGGCGGCAGCCTGCATCGCCGGCGCGGCGCCGATGGCCTTGAGCACCGCGGCCACGCCGTCGGCGTGCGCCAGTGCGTCCTCGCCTGTATCCAACCGGTGGCCGGCGAGCAGCGGTTCAGCAAACGCGCGTGCACGCACCAGCGCGGCCGCGCCCCCGTCGGCTGGCTCGTCGATGGCAAGGCGCACGATCGGCGCCGCGGTCGCCGTCGCGGTGGCCGAGGTCTTCATGTTGCCAGCAGGAACTCGCGCACGGCACTCACCTGCTCAGGTTGCACCAGCATCGGTGCGTGGCCGACACCGGCAAATTCGACCACCCGGGCGTGCGGGCCGCGCTCGGTCATCGCCTTGGCCGTCGCCGGTGATAGCAAGTCACTGTCGGCACCGCGCAGCAGCAGGGTTGGCAACGTCAGTGCGTCGTAGGCCTGCCAGAGCAACGCTTCGCCGATTCGCGCGGCCTCGGGCGTGGCCACACGAAACGGTGCGGCGATGCCCGGGTCGCAGCGCGGGCGGAGCATGCCGTCCTCGGCAATCAACTGTGGCTCGGTCAGGGCCAGCCATTGCTCTCGCGTGTGGGGCCCGAAGCCCGACGAGATAGCCAGCAATGCATCGGCCGCGGCATCCAGGGTCGGCCAGCGCGACGGCATGCCCATGTAGCCGCCGATGCGCGCCAGTGCGGCGGGCTCGATGGTCGGACCGACATCGTTGAGGACCAGCCGGCGCAATGGGGAACCCTGCATGGCGGCCATGACCAGTCCGATCAGCCCGCCCATCGAAGTGCCGACCCAGTCGACTGTCGTTGCGTTCACCCGCGCCAGCAGGCACACCATGTCGGCCGCGTATTGCGGCACCTGATAGCCCATCGGGAAGTCGACCAGCCAGTCGGAGCGACCGCGGCCGATCACGTCGGGGCAGACCACCCGGTACTCGTTGCACAGCGAGCGCGCCAGGGTGTCGAAGTCACGGCCCTGGCGCGACAGTCCATGCACGCAGATCAGCACGCGCGGGTTGTCCTCTTCGCCCCACTCCCAATAGGCCATGCGGTGCAGGCACATCCGCGTCGGCACCGGTTGGTGCAGGCATTGCACGTAGTGCAGACGAGGCCGAAGCGCTTGATCAGGCATGTGGTGCACCCTTGGTTTGATAATCGATGCTACCAATCACGGGAGATTCAGCTATGTTGAAAGGCAAGACGGCATTGGTCACCGGTTCGACCAGCGGCATCGGGCTGGGTATCGCCAAGGTGTTGGCCGCCAATGGTGCCAACATCGTGCTCAACGGCTTCGGCGACGTCGACGCCGCACGCGCCGCATTCCGCGGCAGCGCTGGTGAGATCGGCTACCACGCGGCCGACATGAGCAAGCCCGAACAGATCGCCGACATGATCGCCTACGCCACGCGGACGATGGGGTGCATCGACATCCTGGTCAACAACGCTGGCGTCCAGCATGTGGCCAATATCGAGGACTTCCCGGTCGAGAAATGGGACGCCATCATCGCCATCAATCTGTCCTCGGCGTTCCACACGATACGGCTGGCGCTGCCGGCGATGCGGGCCCGCAATTGGGGCCGCATTCTCAACATCGCCTCTGTGCATGGCCTGGTTGCGTCGGCGGCGAAGAGCGCCTACGTCGCCGCCAAGCATGGTCTGGTCGGCCTGACCAAGGCGGTGGCGCTCGAGACCGCCACGAGTGGCATTTCGGTGAACGCGATCTGTCCCGGCTGGGTTCTGACGCCGCTGGTTCAACTGCAGGTCGATGCACGGGCGACCAAGGACGGCGTCGACGCAGAGGAGGCCAAACGCCGCTTGTTGGCCGAAAAGCAGCCCTCCTTGGCCTTCACGACGACCGAGCAACTCGGCGAACTGGCGCTCTTTCTGTGCTCGCCAGCGGCCGACAACATTCGCGGCGTTGCGTTCAATGTGGATGGTGGCTGGCTGGCGCAGTGAGCGCCGTGGCGCGCCGCTGGCCTCCGAAAGACTTGTAACATAGGGTCATAATGAGGGTTAACCCGAGGCAAAACCCCCGTACCATGCCGCTGTTACAAATCTGGAGCTGAACCATGAATGCGCCCGCAAACGCCCGCCCGGACCGCGTCGTCGTCGTCGACGACGACGCCCGCATTCGCGACCTCCTGCGCCGCTATCTGACGCAGGAGGGCTTCGAGGTACTGCTGGCCGAAGACGCGAAGGCACTGAACCGGCTGCTCACGCGCGAGACCATCGACTTGATCGTGCTCGATCTGATGCTGCCCGGCGAGGACGGCCTTTCGATTTGCCGCCGCCTGCGGGCCGCAAACGATTCGACGCCGATCATCATGTTGACCGCCAAGGTCGAGGACGTCGACCGCATCGTCGGCCTCGAGGTCGGGGCCGACGACTACCTGCCCAAGCCGTTCAACCCGCGCGAACTGCTGGCCCGCATCCATGCGGTGCTGCGGCGCCGACCGGCAATGGAGGCCCCGGGCGCGCCGTCGAAAGATCAACAGACCGTCAGCTTCGGCCCGTTCGTGTTCGACCTCTCGCAACGGCGCCTGACCAAGGACGGTGAGCAGATGGCGCTGACGACTGGTGAGTTCTCGATGTTGAAAGCCTTGGTGCGCCACCCGCGTCAGCCATTGAGCCGCGACAAGTTGGCGCAACTGGCGCGCGGCCGCGAATTCGAGCCCTTCGACCGCAGCCTGGACGTGCAGATCTCGCGCCTGCGCAAGATGATCGAACCCGATCCGGCGCAACCCAGATATATCCAGACCGTGTGGGGCGTGGGCTATGTCTTCGTCCCCGACGGCACGAGTTGACGTCCGCAGCGCACGCCGCGCTCGAGGCGTGTTCGTGAAGGCTGCGGCAGGCGCGCGCGAAGTGCCCCGCCAGTCGGTTGGCCTGAGCCTCTTCTCGCGCACGTTCTTGTTGCTGGCCCTGATGCTGGCCGGTGGCATTTTTGCGTGGGTCCAGACCTTGCGTGCGCTCGAGCTCGAGCCGCGCGCAGTCCAGGCCGCACAGCAGATTGCCAGCCTGGTCAATCTGTCGCGCGCGGCGCTGCGCTACTCCGACAGCATCAACCGCGTCGCCGTCGTCAAGACCATGACCGACCAGGAGTCGATGCGAGTCCTGCCGCGCGAGCCCGGTGATCGCTGGGAGCCCTTCGAAGTCGACCGTTTCACGCGCCGTGTCGGCGCCGAGTTGCGCTCGCGCCTGCAGGCCGATACGGTGGTCGCGCGTGCCGTCAATGGCCAGCCCGGGCTGTGGGTCGGCTTCAGCATCGAGAAAGACCCTTACTGGCTTCAGGCCGAGTCGACGCGGGTCGTGCCGCTGACGCCGGGCACCTGGTTCGTCTGGGTCGGCATTGCCTTGCTCGCGACGCTGGTCGGGTCGATTGCAATCGCGCGACTGATCAACCAGCCGCTGCGCGACCTTAGCTTTGCCGCCAGCCGCATCCGCGAGGGTGAATTCGATTCGGTGCTCGACGAACACACGCTGACCAGCGAGATCCGCGAGGTCAACATCGGTTTCAATCGCATGGCTCGCGAACTGGCCAAGGTCGAAGAGGACCGTGCCGTGATGCTGGCGGGCATCAGCCACGACCTGCGCACGCCGCTGGCGCGCCTGCGCCTGGAGGCCGAGATGAGCGTCGCTGACGAAGAGGCGCGCGGCAACATGGCGCTGGACATCGACCAGCTCGACGCGATCATCGACAAATTCATGGACTACGCCCGCCCGGGCCAAACGCGACTGGTGCCGGTGAACCTGTCGCCGCTGGTCGACAAGGAGGCCGCCACCTTCCGCGACCCGCGCGAGATCCAGATCGAATCGCGGCTGGCAATCGACTTGCGTGTGATGGCCGACGAGGTCGAACTCGGCCGCGTATTCGGCAATCTGTTCGAGAACGCGCGCCGCTATGGGCGCGGCACCGACACCGGGATCGCAACCGTCTCGGTCAGCTACGCTCGCGCGGGTCCGTGGGTCATCGTCAGTGTTCGCGACCACGGTCCTGGCGTCGCACCCGAGAAACTGGACCAGTTGACGACACCGTTCTACCGCGGCGATGCGGCGCGCACCGCGGCCACCGGCGCCGGCCTGGGTCTGGCCATTGTCGAGAAGGCTATGCAGCGCATGGGCGGCCAGTTCGAGATCGACAATGCGCCCGATGGCGGACTGGTGGCGCATCTGCGCCTGAAGCGCGCGCCGTAGACTGGGACCGCCGCCGCAAAGCGGCTTCGCCGCGCCTCCTCAATTGCCGCACCGCCAGCGACCGAGCAACGTCAGATCCGCGGCGGTTGCTCTGATCGAGCGTGCTTCTTCAGCGGGGCTGCAACAGGCACACTGCTCGGGCCTCGATCGCCCGGCCTTCGCCCACCGGCCCCATCTTCTCGGCGGTCTTGGCCTTCACGTTGACGCTTTCGACGCCAATCCCGAGCGCTGCGGCCAGGCGTGCGCGCATGGCGTCGATGTGTGGAGCCAGCCTCGGCGCCTGGGCGATGACGGTGCTGTCGATGTTGGCGATCTCGAAACCCGCCGCGCGGACACGCTGCGCCGCATCGGCCAACAAGCGCATCGAATCGGCCCCGGCGAAGCCCGGGTCGGTATCGGGAAAGTGGCGCCCGATGTCGCCCAGCGCGGCGGCGCCGAACAGGGCGTCGGTGATGGCATGGGCCAGCGCGTCGGCGTCGGAATGTCCGGCCAGGCCGTGGCTGTGTGCGATCGTCACACCGCCCAAAATCAACGGCCGGCCGGTGACCAGTGCGTGCGTGTCCCAACCCTCCCCGATGCGCATCTTCATTTTCGTTCCTTGGGTGCCGCGTGCACGGCCTGCCTCGGCCGCAGCCAGCAGGCGCTCGGCAAGCGCAAAGTCAGCCGGCCAGGTGAGCTTGAAATTGTCGGGCTCACCGCGCACGAGCCGCGGTGCGTGGCCGAGGGCCTCGATGGCGCTGGCCTCGTCGGTCACGCCACTGCCGGCGCGCGCCAGGGCCTCACGCAGCAAGGCCAGGCGAAACATTTGCGGCGTCTGCGCCGTCCACTTGCCCGCGCGATCGAGCGTCGCGGCGACCCGGTCGCCATCGGTGGCCTGCTTCAAGGTGTCAGTCATCGGCAGGGCCAGCAGGCCGCCGACGGCGTCGCCGATGCAGGCGTCGAGCAGTCGCTCGACTGCGGCTGCGCTCACCAGGCAACGCGCGGCGTCATGCACCAGCACCCAGTCCTGGTCGCCGGCGCCGCGACGTGCCAGCGCCTCCAGTCCGGCGGCAACGGATTGGGCGCGCGTGGCACCGCCGCAGGCTTCGGTCCAGCCATCGAACGCAGGCGCCGCCGCCGCGAAGTCACGATCGCCAGGCGCCAGCACGACGAGCGTGTTGCTTATGCGCGCCACGCGGGCCAGTGCGTCCAGGGTGTGCGCCACGACCGTCTTGCCGGCCACCCGGCGGTACTGCTTGGGTACGCCAGCGCCGGCCCGTTCACCGAAGCCGGCGCAGGGAACGAGTGCATAACACCTCGCGCTGTTGTCGACGGATGCGGTGGCCATTGCGCTCGATTCTAGAATCCGCGCCTGCATGCAGCTCCCCCACATCGCGCCGGGCAAGCGCTTCACCCTGCCACGCCCGGTCGGTTCGGCCGATGCGCTGCTGCTTGCGCGCATGGCGCAGGGCTGGGTGCGGCAGGCTTGCATCGGCGTCGTCGTCAGTGCCGATCCCGCCGACACGCAACGTCTGGCCGACGAGCTGCCGTTCTTTGCGCCGGGCCTGCGCATTGCCGTGTTCCCGGACTGGGAGACGCTGCCCTACGACACCTTCAGCCCGCACCAGGATCTGATCTCCGAGCGCCTGGCCACGCTATGGCGCCTGCTCTCGGTGCACGACGTCGACGTCGTGCTGCTACCCGCGACGACCGCCTTGACGCGCCTGGCGCCGCCGGCCTTCATGGCTGCCACGACGTTTCAGTTCAAGCACAAGGACAAGCTCGACGAGGCGGCGCTGAAGTCGCAATTGACGCTCGCCGGCTACCAGCATGTCAGCCAGGTCGTGTCGCCAGGCGAGTACGCCGTGCGCGGCGGCCTGATCGACCTGTTCCCGATGGGCTCGACGGTGCCCTACCGCATCGACCTGTTCGACAACGAGATCGACTCGATCCGCACCTTCGATCCCGATTCGCAACGCAGCCTGTACCCGGTGCCCGAAGTGCGGCTGCTGCCCGGGCGCGAATTCCCGATGGACGACGCGGCGCGCACGACGTTTCGCGCCCGCTGGCGCGAAAAGCTCGAAGGCGACCCGACCAAGAGCCGCATCTACAAGGACCTCGGCGCCGGCATCGCCACCGCCGGCATCGAGTACTACCTGCCGCTGTTTTTCGAGCGCACCGCCACGCTGTTCGATTACCTCGGCCCTGCCGCCGCGCTGGTGCTGCACGGCGAGATCGACGAGGCGCTGAACCGCTTCTGGACCGACACCCGCGAGCGGCATCGCTTCCTGCAGCACGACCCCGAGCGGCCGATCCTGGCGCCGGACGAGATCTTCCTGAAGGTCGAGGAGTTCTTCGCCCTGACACAGCCGCATGCCACGCTGGCGCTGCGTGGTGCGATGCCCGTGGATTGGGCGCGGCCGCTGCCCGACGTCGCCATCGACCGCGGCGCCACCGAGCCGCTGTCCTTGCTCGAACGCCACCTCGACACCACCAGCGCCCGCGTGCTGCTATTGGCCGAGAGCCAGGGCCGGCGCGAGAGCCTGCTCGAACTACTGCGTGACCACCACATCGACGTGCCCAGCGTCGACACGCTGGCCGAATTCGAGGCCGGCGATGAGAAGGTGGCGATCGCCGCCGCGCCACTGGCCGAAGGCTTTCACTGGCAGCGCGACGGCGGTGCGACAGCGATCCAGTTCATTACCGAGACCGAACTCTTTGCGACCGCGCCGACGTCGCGGCGGCGCAGGAAGCAAGAGCAAGTCAGCAACGTCGATGCGCTGATCAGGGACCTGTCGGAGCTCAAGGTCGGCGACCCGGTGGTGCACATCAACCATGGCATCGGGCGCTACGTCGGGCTGATTCACATCGACCTGGCCAACGGCCAGGACGGCGGACCGTCGGAGTTCCTGCACCTCGAGTACGCCGACAACGCCACCTTGTACGTGCCGGTGGCGCACTTGCACCTGATCGGCCGCTACACCGGCGTCAGCGCCGAAGAGGCACCGCTGCACCGACTGGGGTCCGGGCAATGGGACAAGGCCAAGCGCAAGGCGGCCGAGCAGGTGCGCGACACCGCCGCCGAGTTGCTCAACCTGTATGCCCGGCGTGCGGCGCGCGAGGGCTACGCCCACCGCTACTCCGCGCACGACTACGAGGCCTTCGCGGCCAGCTTCGGATTCGAGGAGACGCCCGACCAGCGTGCGGCGATCCATGCCGTGATCCAGGATCTGGTGAGCCCCAAGCCGATGGACCGGCTGATCTGCGGCGACGTGGGTTTCGGCAAGACAGAGGTTGCCCTGCGCGCGGCCTTCGTCAGCGTGATCGGCGGCAAGCAGGTCGCCTTGCTGGCGCCGACGACGCTGCTGACCGAGCAGCACTTTCAGAACATCGTCGATCGCTTCGGCAAGTGGCCGGTGAAGGTGGCCGAGCTGTCGCGATTTCGTTCGACGAAGGAGATCAATGCCGCGCTGGAGGGCATTGCCGCCGGCACCATCGACATCGTCGTCGGCACGCACAAGCTGCTGTCAAAGGACGTCAAGTTCAAGCGCCTGGGCCTGTTGATCGTCGACGAGGAGCATCGCTTCGGCGTACGCCACAAGGAGGCGATCAAGGCCCTGCGCGCCGAAGTCGACGTGCTGACCCTGACCGCCACGCCGATCCCGCGCACGCTGGGCATGGCGCTCGAAGGCCTGCGCGACTTGTCGGTGATCGCGACGGCGCCGCAGCGGCGCCTTTCGATCAAGACCTTCGTGCGCAACGAATCGAATGGCACGATCCGCGAGGCCGTACTGCGCGAATTGAAGCGCGGGGGCCAGGTCTACTTCCTGCACAACGAGGTGGAATCGATCGCCCATCGTCGCGACAAACTGGCCGAGTTGCTGCCCGAGGCAAGGATTGCCATCGCCCATGGCCAGATGCCCGAGCGCGAACTCGAACGCGTGATGCGCGACTTCGTGGCCCAGCGCCACAACGTGCTGCTGTGTTCGACGATCATCGAGACCGGCATCGATGTGCCGACCGCCAACACCATCGTCATCAGCCGTGCCGACAAGTTCGGCCTGGCGCAGTTGCACCAGTTGCGCGGCCGCGTCGGCCGCAGCCACCATCAAGCGTACGCCTACCTGCTGGTACCCGACGTGCAGGGCCTGAGCAAGCCGGCAGCACAGCGGCTCGAAGCGATCCAGGCGATGGAGGAACTGGGCTCGGGCTTCTACCTTGCCATGCACGACCTCGAGATCCGGGGCGCCGGCGAGGTGCTGGGCGAGAACCAGAGCGGCAACATGATGGAGGTCGGTTTTCAGCTCTACAACGACATGCTGGCCGAAGCCGTGCGCAGCCTGAAGGCCGGCCGCGAACCCGATCTGCTGTCGCCGCTGGCGGCCACTACCGAGATCAACCTGCACGCACCGGCCCTGCTACCCGACGCCTATTGCGGCGACGTGCACACGCGCTTGAACCTCTACAAGCGCCTGGCCACGGCAGACAAGCCCGATCAGATCGATGCCCTGCTCGAAGAGATCACCGACCGCTTCGGCAAGCTCCCCGCCCAGGGGCAGACGCTGTTCGACACGCACCGCCTGCGTGTACTGGCCAAGCCCTACGGCGTGATCAAGATCGATGCCGCGCCCCGGCTGGCGGTGATCGCTTTCCGGCCAAATCCGCCGATCGACGCCCTGCGCATCATCGAACTGGTGCAGAAGAACCGCCACATCAAACTGGCCGGTAACGACAAGCTGCGTATCGAGCGCGATACGCCGGACGCGAAGGATCGTGCGCAGATGATCCGCGACGTGCTGCGCGCGCTCGGCGCGCCAAAGACAAGCGAGCTCGCATGAACCGCAACGTCGTTTCCCACGGCCTGAGCCTGCGCGGTGTCACGCCACCCCTTCGCCTGGCCGATTTCGGGTTGATCGCATTCGACATGGACTCGACGCTGATCAATATCGAATGCGTGGATGAAATCGCCGCCGCGGCCGGACGCAAGGCCGAAGTCGCGGCGATCACCGAGGCCGCGATGCGTGGCGAAATCGCCGACTACAAGGACAGCCTGCGCCGGCGCGTGGCGTTGCTGCGCGGCGTGCCGATCGAGGCGCTGGAGCAGGTCTGGCGCGAACGGCTGCGGCTCAACCCCGGCGCCGAGACGCTGGTCCGTGCCTGCCAGCACGGCGGGCTGAAGACGCTGCTGGTGTCGGGCGGATTTACCTTCTTCACCGATCGGGTGCGTGCTCAGTTGGGGCTGGACTTCGCACGCAGCAACGTGCTCGAAGTGGCCGCGGGCGCGTTGACGGGTCGACTCGTCGAGCAGCCGTGGGGCGACATCTGCGACGGCGAAGAGAAGAAGCGCATGCTGCTGCAGACCTGCCTGCAGTTGGGTATCTCACCCGGCCAGGCGATCGCCGTCGGCGACGGCGCCAACGATCTGCCGATGATGGCGGTGGCCGGGCTGTCGGTGGCGTATCACGCCAAACCCCGCGTTCGCGAGCAGGCTCATGTGGCCATTGACGACGGTGGTCTCGATCGACTGCTCGAAGTCGTGCGTTAGCCGCCGGCGTCGGAGCGGCATGGCCGCGGACGGCGTGCGAGCGCCGCCGACCCGGCTCAGCGTTCGAGTTGTTCCCAAGCGCGCTCCAGGCGCTTGACGCTGACCGGCTGCGGCGTGCGCAACTCCTGCGCGAACAGGCTGACGCGCAATTCCTCGAGCAACCAGCCGAAGTCGACGAGCCGCGCGTCGATGGTGCCGCGGCGCTCGGCGACGGCGCGCATCCAGCGCTGCTCGATCGGGCGCAACTCGGCCCAGTGCTGGCTGTCACGCGCCGGATCGGCGCGCAGCTTGTCCAGCCGCATCACCACCGCGCGCAGGTAGCGCGGCAAGTGTGCCAAGGCAGACCACGGCGTGGTGAGCATGAATTGCTTGCCGACCAGGCGCTGCAGCTGCGCACCGATGTCGTCGGCGACCTCCCTGCCCGGCTTGCTGTCCTTCAACTTGCGCTGCGCGTTGGCGAGTTCCTGCAACACCGCACCGGCTGCGCGCGCCACCTCCTGGGCAATCAGGGTCAGGCGGCCGCGGCCGGCCTCCAATCGCGCCTTGAACGCGGCCGCATCGCCAGGCAACGGGTCGACCAGAAAGGCGCGCTCCAGGGCCACGGCAATGATCTGCTCGCGCAACTCGTCGGCACTGCCCAGGGCCATGAACTGGGTCGCCATGCGCGCCAAGTCAGGGATGTTCTTCTCCAGGTACTTCAGCGGCTCCTTGAGTTGCAGTGCGACAAGCCGTCGCAGACCGGCACGGTGTTTGGCCGCAGCGACATCGGGTTCGTCGAAGACTTCGATCTCGACATGCGTCGTCTTGTCGATCAGGGCCGGAAAGCCAACCAGCGACTGGCCGGCCCTGCGTACCTCCATCAGTTCAGGCAACTCACCGAAACTCCAGTCGACATAGCGTGCCGTGCCCGTGGCCGCGCCCTGTGCAGCAGCTCCGGGCCGAGCCGCGTCGCCGGCGCTCGCGAGCGGTGCGACGCTCGACGACGGCGCATGCACCGCAGCGGGCAACTTCAGCGCGGCCAGGGCCTGGAATGCCGAACGTGCCTGCGTGCCGAGTTCGGCCTTCAACGCCGCCAGATTGCGTCCCGCGCCGAGCTGGCGGCCGTGCTCGTCGACGACGCGAAAGTTCATCAGCAGGTGTGGCGGCAGCGTCTCGAGCTTGAAGTCGTTGCGTTGCACCGCGAGTTGCGTGCGTTCGCGCACGGCCTTCAGCAACGCATCAATCAGGCCACCCTGCGCGAACGGCACGCTGGCACAGAATTCGTCGGCGTAGTCCGGCAGCGGCACCAGGCGCGAGCGCGGACGCTGGTGCAGGCTCTTTATCAGCGCCAGTACCTTGGCCGCCAACATGCCGGGCACCAGCCATTCACAGCGCTCCTCGCTGACCTGGTTGAGGGCATAGATCGGCACGCTGACGGTCAGACCGTCCTTGGTGTCGCCGGGTTCGTGCAGGTAGCTCGCCACGCAGTCCAGGCCGCCCAGTCGGACCGCCTTCGGGAACGCCGTCGTCGTGATGCCGGCCGCCTCATGGCGCATCAGCTCGTCGCGCGTGAGCTCGAGCAACCCGGGCTGGCGCTTGACTTCGGCACGGTACCAGCGCTCCAGGCTCGCACCACTGACCACGTCGGCCGGCAGTTGCTGGTCGTAGAAGGCAAAGATCAGTTCGTCATCGACCAGCACGTCTTGCCGCCGCGCCTTGTGTTCGAGCTCCTGCACCTGGCGGATCAGCTTCTCGTTGTGCGCCAGGAAGGCCAGCCTGGTCTCCCAATCGCCGGCGACGAGTGCCTCGCGAATGAAGATCTCGCGCGCCGCAGCCGCGTCGATGCGGCCGAAGTTGACCTTGCGGTTGTTGTAGACCACCAGGCCATACAGCGTGGCGCGTTCGAGCGCGACGACCTCGGCGGCCTTCTTTTCCCAATGCGGCTCGAGCAGTTGCGTCTTCAGCAGGTGTGCGCCGATGCGTTCGACCCACGCCGGCTCGATCGCAGCCAGGCCACGCCCGAACAGCCGTGTCGTTTCGACCAGCTCGGCGGCCATCAGCCACCGCCCGGGCTTCTTCGACAGGTTGGCACCTGGGTGGCGCCAGAATTTGATGCCGCGGGCGCCGAGATACCAGTCTTCGTCATCGGCCTTGATGCCGATGTTGCCGAGCAGTCCCGCCAGCAGCGCGAGGTGGACCTGTTCGTAGCTGGCGGGCGCGGTGTTCAGGTGCCAGCCATGCTCGGCAACCACCGTCAGCAGCTGCGAGTGGATATCGCGCCACTCGCGCACGCGGCGCGGCGAGATGAAGTGCTCGCGCAGGCGTTGCTCCTGCTGCCGGCCCGAGAGCTTGTGTGCCTTGTGTTCGGCGCCGTGACCGCGGCCGGCGTCAATCCACTGCCACAGTTTGAGCGTGCCGATGTACTCACTGCGCTCGTCGTCGAAGGGCTTGTGCTTCTCGTCGGCGGCCTGCGCGCGCTCCTGCGGCCGGTCGCGCACGTCCTGGCCCGACAGCGCGGCCGCGATCACCAGCACTTCGGCCAACGAGCCCTGGTTGCGGGCCTCGACGATCATGCGGCCGATGCGCGGATCGAGCGGCAGCCGCGCCAGTTCGCGGCCAATGGCCGTTAACTCGTTTTGTTCATCGACGGCACCGAGTTCACCGAGCAGCGCGTAACCATCGACGACGGCCTTCTTCGGCGGCGGTTCGAGAAACGGAAACTCCTCGACCAGGCCAAGGCCGAGCGCCTTCATGCGCAGGATCACGCCGGCCAGCGAAGAACGCAAGATCTCCGGGTCAGTGAAGCGTGGCCGCGCGGCGAAATCGGCCTCGTCGTAGAGGCGAATGCAGGTCCCGCCGGCAACGCGCCCGCAGCGTCCGGCGCGCTGATGGGCCGCCGCTTGGCTGATCGGCTCGACCTGCAACTGCTCGACCTTGTTGCGGTAGCTGTAGCGTTTGACGCGCGCCAGGCCCGCGTCGATCACATAGCGGATTCCAGGTACGGTCAGCGAGGTCTCGGCGACGTTGGTCGCCAGCACGATGCGCGCCGGGCCTCCGGTATCGAAGACGCGATCCTGCTCGGCCTGCGACAGGCGCGCGAACAGCGGCAGGATCTCGGCGTGGCGCCGCTTCGGGTCGAGCAAGAGGTGCTTGCGCAAGTGGTCGGCGGCCTCGCGGATTTCGCGCTCGCCAGGCAGGAAGACCAGGATGTCGCCGCCGGCAGCGCCGCGCCAGAGTTCGTCGACGGCCTCGGCGATGGCGACGTTGAGATCGCGCTCGCGCGTCTCCTCGAACGGCCGCCAGCGTTGCTCGACGGCAAACAGCCGGCCCGACACCTGGATTACAGGCGCCGGGCCCAGATCGCCGGCAAAGTGTTGCGCGAAGCGATCGGCATCGATCGTGGCCGAGGTCACGATGACCTTCAGATCGGGCCTGCGCGGCAGGACCTGACGCAGATGGCCGAGCAGGAAGTCGATGTTCAGCGAGCGCTCGTGGGCCTCGTCGATGATCAATGTGTCATAGGCGCGCAGCAGTGGGTCGCTCTGCGTCTCCGCGAGCAGGATGCCGTCGGTCATCAGCTTGACCGAGGCTCCCGGTTGAAGCCGATCAGCGAAGCGCACCTTGTAGCCGACCACCGCACCGAGCGGCGTCTTCAGCTCGTCGGCGATGCGCTTGGCCACGCTCGATGCGGCAATGCGCCGCGGTTGCGTATGCCCGATCAGCTTGCCCGTATTGGCACGGCCGCGGCCCAGCAACAGAGCGATCTTCGGCAGCTGCGTGGTCTTGCCAGAGCCGGTCTCGCCGCAGACGATGACCACCTGGTGCGTGGCGATCGCGCGCGAGATCTCCTCACGTCGCGCCGAAACGGGCAGCGCCTCGGGGAACGTGATCGGCGGCAGCGGTGTCGGAATGATGTCGGCAGGCACGGGGCGCGGATTATCCGCGCCCGCTTCTGATCACATGCTGTAGGCGATGATGTTGAGCGCCGCGCCTTGCGGATCCTGGATCACGGCCATGCGCCCGACCCCCGGGATGTCCATCGGCCCCATGCACACCGTGCCGCCCAGGCTCTTGGCCTGAGCCAGCGTATCGTCCACGCTCTTGACCGTGACATAGCAGCCCCATGCGGGCAGCGTATCGGCTGGCACGCCCGGCGGCTTGCCCATGATGCCGCCGATGCCCGCGTCGCCAATGTTGAGCACGTGGTACGGTCCCTGGCCCATGTCCATGGTCTTGACGGTCCAGCCAAACAGCTTCGCGTAGAACTCGCTGGCTGCCTTCGGGTCGTTGGTCATCAGTTCCGACCAACTGAATGCGCCAGGTGTCTTGAATGCATCCATGCTTTGCTCCAACAGTGAGAAGGGCAAACATGCTGCAGTGACTCGCGTCCGACGTCAATGCCGAACTCGAAGGCTGCGGCACAATCGACGCCGCAATGAGCCTCGTCTTCCCCCACACCTTCGTGCCGTGGTTCCGCTCGGTGGCGCCGTACATCCACGCCTACCGCGGCAAGACTTTCGTTGTCGCGATGGCCGGCGAAGGTATCGCCGCAGGCAAGCTGTCGGCCTTCGTGCAGGACCTGGCGATCCTGCATGCAATGGGCATCAAGCTGGTGGTGGTGCATGGTTTTCGACCCCAGGTCAGTGAGCAACTGAAAGCCAAGGGTCACCCCGAGCGCTTCAGCCAGGGCCTGCGCATTACCGATGCGGTCGCACTCGATTGCGCGCAGGAGGCCGCCGGCCAGCTGCGCTTCGAGATCGAGGCGGCATTTTCCCAGGGCCTGCCCAACACGCCGATGGCCAACGCCACGTTGCGGGTGATTTCGGGCAACTTCCTGACGGCGCGCCCGGTAGGCATCGTCGATGGTGTCGATTTCATGCACACCGGCGTAGTCCGCCGGGTCGATGCGATGGCCATTCGGCGCAGCATCGACAGCGGTGCGGTCGTGCTGCTGTCACCATTTGGCTTCTCCCCGACCGGCGAGGCCTTCAACCTGACGATGGAAGATGTCGCGACTTCCACCGCGATCGCATTGCAGGCCGACAAGCTGATGTTCGTCACCGAGGTGCCCGGCGTGCGCGAGAACAACGACGACGCCAGTAGCGAAATCGATACGGAACTCGCGCTGGCCGATGCCGAGCGCATGCTCGCCGCCCAGCCGGCACCGACGCAGCCGACCGAGGTGGCGTTCTACCTGCGACATTGCGTCAAGGCCTGCCGCGAAGGCGTCGAGCGCTCGCATGTCCTGCCATTTGGCATCGACGGCGCGCTGCTGCAGGAGGTCTACACCCACGACGGTATCGGCACGATGGTGGTCGACGAGAAGCTCGAGAGCCTGCGCGAGGCGACCAGCGACGACGTCGGCGGCATCCTGCAATTGATCGAGCCGTTCGAGCGCGACGGCACGCTGGTGCGCCGCGAGCGCACCGAGATCGAGCGCGACATAGGCAACTACACGGTCATCGAGCACGACGGCGTGATCTTCGGCTGTGCTGCGCTCTACCCGTACCCGGAGGCCTCGACCGCCGAGATGGCGGCATTGACCGTCAGCCCGCAAGTGCAGAGCCAGGGCGACGGCGAGCGGATCCTGAAGCGCGTGGAGCAGCGTGCGCGCGCACTCGGCTTGACCAGCATCTTCGTACTGACCACCCGGACCATGCATTGGTTCATCAAGCGTGGGTTCGAGCCGGCCGACGCCGATTGGTTGCCCGACGCGCGCAAACGCAAGTACAACTGGGACCGGCGCTCGCAGGTGCTGGTCAAACACCTCAATTGACGTTCAACGGAGCCTCGACATGAGCCGCATGGTGCAGTGCATTTATCTGAAGAAGCAGGCCGAGGGCATGGTCTATCCACCGTACCCTGGCGAACTCGGCAAGCGCATCTATGACAACGTCAGCCAGGAAGCCTTCGAGTTGTGGAAGAAGCACCAGACGATGCTGGTCAACGAAAACCGGCTGAACCTGGCCGATGCCCGCGCGCGCCAGTACCTCGCGCGCCAGATGGAGCAATTCTTCTTCGGCGACGGGGGCGACAAGCCCGCGGGCTTCGTGCCTCCTTCGGCTTGATACGCATTCAAACGAGAATCATTCGCATTTGATGAGGTACACTCCGGGCATTCAATCCCACCGCCGGAGTCGCCATGTTGATATCCCGAGTCCTCGCTGCAGTCGCGCTCATTGCCGCTGCCGGCAACGCCGCATCCGCCTCGCCCGCAGCCCTTAATCTGTACTCGGCGCGCCACTACCAGACCGACGAGGCGCTGTACGCCGACTTCACCAAGGCCACGGGCATTGCGATCAACCGCATCGATGCCGACGATGCAGGCATCCTCACGCGTTTGAAGACCGAAGGCAGCGCCAGCCCGGCGGACGTGATCTTGCTGGTCGATGCCGCGCGGCTCTGGCAGGCGGAAATCGATGGCCTTTTCCAGCCCGTTCGCAGCCCCACACTCGAAGCGCGGATCCCGGCCCAACTGCGCGGCAAGGACGGGGGACAGGGTTCGGCCTGGTTCGGACTATCGACCCGGGCTCGCGTCGTCGTTTACAACAAGGCCGTCGTCAAACGTGAGGATGTCGATACCTACGAAAAGTTGGCAGAGCCAATGAACAAGGGCCGGCTTTGCACGCGGTCGGGATCCCATCCATACAACCTGTCGCTGTTCGGTTCCATGTTGGAGCACCTCGGACCCGTCGCCACGGAGCGCTGGCTCAAGGGTTTGGTCGCGAATATGGCCCGCACGCCAAGGGGCGGCGACACGGATCAAATTCTCGGTGTGGCCAGTGGCGAATGTGCGGTGGCCTTGGTCAATACCTACTATTTGGCTCGCCTGATGCGCTCGAGCAAGCCGGAAGACAAGGCAGCCATCGACAAGGTGGCGGTCGTATTTCCGAATCAGGCCGGTCATGGCACCCACGTGAATATCGCCGGCGCCGCCGTTGCGCGCCATGCGAAAAACCGCGATGCTGCGGTGCAATTCATTGAGTATCTCTCTGGGAATTCGGCCCAACTCTATTTTGCCGACGGCAATAACGAATGGCCCGCCGTGGCTGGAATCAAGGTCACCAACCCGGCGCTCCAGGCGATGGGACCATTCAAGAGCGAGACGATTCCGGTTTCCGTGGTCGGTATGAATCAGGTCAAGATTCAGCAAATGCTCGACCGGGTCGGGTACAAGTAAATACCAGTTCATTCGATTGGCTGGCACTGTTATATTCTGACCCTCCCCGCCGACAAGGATTTCAACCATGCCGAGTTTGACTGATCTCCTGGCGCAAAAGGCCGCGCTCGAAAAGCAGATTGCCCAGACCCAGCGCGACGAGCGCGAAAAGGCAATTGCCCAAGTCAGGGCACTGATGTCTGAATATGGGCTGACGGCGGCAGACTTGGGCCAGCGACCGGGCAAGAAGGCACGAACCGGCGCCAAGGTCGCAGCTAAATACCGCAACAAAGCCAGCGGTGAGACCTGGAGTGGACGCGGACTGCAGCCACGTTGGCTGAAGGCAGCGCTCGCAACGGGAAAAAAGTTGAGCGACTTCGCGATCTGAACTCGCTGCGCGCGGCGCGGCCAGGATCATGGCGCGCGTCGATCGCCGGACGCTGACGTGCGTTCGCTAGACTCGGCACATGATTGCGCCAGGATTTGTCGCTGAACTGCTGTCGCGCGTCGACATCGCCGAGGTCATCGGCCGCCACGTGCAGTTGAAAAAGGGCGGCGCCAACCTGATGGGGTTGTGCCCATTTCACGGCGAGAAGTCGCCGAGCTTTTCGGTCAGCCCGAGCAAGCAGTTCTACTACTGCTTCGGTTGTGGCGCGTCGGGCGACGCCATCCGGTTCCTGACCGAACACACCGGCGCGAGCTTTCGCGACGCCGTCGCGGATTTGGCGCAGCAGGTTGGTCTCACCGTCCCCGACGACACACGCAGCGACGACGAACGCAACCGGGCCGCCCAAGCCAAAGCGCGCCAAGCCACCCTGGCCGACGTCTTGGCTCGCGCTGCCGACCACTACCGCAAACAACTCAAGGCCGACACACGAGCCATCGATTACCTGAAGGGCCGTGGCTTGTCCGGCGAGATCGCGGCACGCTTCGGCATCGGCTATGCACCCGATGGCTGGCGCCCGCTTGCCAGCGGCTTTGCACAGTACGACGATCCGCTGCTGGTCGAGTCGGGCCTGGTCATCGTGCAGGGCGAAGACGGCGCCGAGCAGAAACGGTACGACCGATTTCGCGACCGCATCATGTTTCCGATCCGTTCGATGCAGGGTCAGACGATCGGTTTCGGCGGTCGCGTGCTCGACCGCGGCGAACCGAAGTACCTCAATTCGCCAGAGACACCGTTGTTCGTCAAGGGCCGAGAGCTCTATGGTCTGTTCGAGTCTCGGGCCGGCATGCGCGCACGCGGATACGCGCTGGTGGTTGAAGGTTATATGGACGTTGTCGCCCTGGCACAGTCGGGGTTCGACAACGCCGTTGCCACACTCGGTACAGCCTGCACTGATGAGCATGTGCGCAAACTGTTCCGGTTCACGGACTCGGTCGTGTTCAGTTTCGACGGTGACGCTGCCGGACAGCGGGCGGCCCGGCGTGCCCTGGAAGCGAGCCTGCCGCATGTCAGCGACCTGCGCACCGTACGCTTCCTCTTTCTACCGACAGAGCACGACCCCGATTCATTCGTGCGTGCCGAGGGTGCAAGTGCGTTCGAGCGCTTCATCGCCCAAGCCGTGCCACTGTCGCGGCAAATGATTGCGGTGGCGCGCGAGGATGCGGACCTTGGCACGCCCGAGGGCCGGGCCCGGTTCATTACCCTGGCCCACCCGCTGTGGAAGGCCCTGCCCGACGGTGCCCTCAAGCGCCAAATGCTCTCCGAGTTGACGCGCTTGGCTGGCCTTCCCGAGGGCGAGTTGCAAGGGCAATGGGAGGAACCCGCCGGCGCAATGGCGCGCCCAACACTGCGCCATCCGGAGGTCGGCCGCGGCGCGCCTGCACCGCGCAGCCGCCATGCGGCGACCCGCCGCGCGCCGCGCCGACCGGAGGATCGCATCGTGCAATTGCTGCTGATGCAGGCTGCGTGGTGGGACCGTCTGACAGTGGAAGACCACGAACTGCTGCACGCACTGCCCGCACCTCATGGCGATCTGATCGCCTGGCTCGAGAGCGATCTGATGGAACATGGCGCGCGGCCATGGGCTGCGCTGCGTGCAGCGCTCGCCGGGCACGAGTTGCTGCAGGCGGCGGTGGCAACCTGGGGCGATGACGGCGACGACAGCGAGGCTGCCTTCAGTGACCTGCGCCGCCTTCTCGACGGCCGCCTGCTTGAGATGCTCAAAGCGCAGCAGCGGGCCCTGGCCGACTCGGTGGCCACCGATCCGGTCGCACGCGAGGCGTTCCAGCGCCTGTTCAGACGCATGCAGGACCTGACTCATCGCCTCGGGCCGGGCGCGGAGGCGCCAATCTGACAGGTCCACTTTGACGTCGATCACCGGTTCGACGATAATTGCAGGTTCGTTGTAACGACGGCAAGAGTGACAGCAGCACCTCCGGGCCCCGGCCACCCGCGACACGGGTCAAACCATCGGCCACCCTCACCCGCAAGGGCTGCCCCGCACAGACGTCACCAGGCTTGCAAGCTGGGCGCTCTGCCCTGCCCGATTGGCTCAGCCGCTGGCTGCGTCGCGCTCAGACCCCGCGCGGCCTGCCGTGCATGCAGCCATGCGGGTACCGGGCCAGGCCGTCAAGCGCGTCGACAGTATCCGAATTCGCCAACCGAGAGTCGCCCTGAGACCGCCCCGCGAGGATCCGCATGACTACCAAGAAGACCGCCGCCGCACCCACCAAGCCAGCGGCAAAGCCCGCCGCGAAACCGGTGGCCAAGCCTGTCGTGAAGCCCACCGCCAAGCCTTCTGCGCCCCCCGCGAAGGCGGGCTCCAGAGTGGCGCCAGCCAAGCCCTTGCCCAAGGCAACTGCAGCCAAGCCGAACGCCAAGACCACGGCCAAGGCAGCTGAAGAACTGAAGAAGAAGGGCGCCAAGGGCAAACCGGGACCCGTAGGCAAGAAGGAAGACGTGCGCGACGAAGACTTCGTCGACATCGTCGAGGCCGAGATCGAAGCCGAAATCGATGGCGAAACCGAAGAAGGCGAAGGCAAGGCCAAGGCCAAGCCACTGCGCATGAAGGTGTCGCGCGCGAAGGAGCGCGCGCTGATGCGCGAGTTCGGTCTCGATGAAACGCAGCTGACGGAAGAAGAGGTCGCCAAGCGCCGGCAGGAGTTGAAGACCCTCATCAAGATGGGCAAGACGCGCGGCTTCCTGACGCACCAGGAAATCAACGATCACCTGCCCGAGAAACTGGTCGACAACGAAATCCTGGAAGCCATCGTGTCGATGTTGAACGACATGGGCATTGCCGTTTATGAACAGGCCCCTGATGCCGCGACCTTGTTGATTGCCGGCGGCTCGACAACCACCGCCACCGAGGAAGAGGCCGAGGAGGCTGCCGAAGCCGCGCTGTCGACGGTCGATTCCGAGTTCGGTCGCACGACCGACCCGGTGCGCATGTACATGCGCGAGATGGGCACCGTCGAATTGCTTACCCGCGAGGGCGAAATCGAGATCGCCAAGCGCATCGAAGGCGGGCTGCAATACATGATGCAGGCGATCAGTGCGTCACCGACGACGATTGCCGAAATCCTGGCCATTGCGGCGAAGATCCGCGCCGGGGAGATGACGATCTCCGAGGCTGTCGACGGGTTCGTTGCCGAGGACGAAGCCGATGACTATGTCGCCGAGGAAGACTTCGACGAGTTCGACGAAGAGGACGACGATGACGGTCAGGGCGGCAGCAAGGCGCTGACGAAGAAGCTCGAGGAATTGAAGAGCGCGGCGCTGATCAAGTTCGACGCCCTCAGCGGCCACTTCGACCGCATGCGCAAGTCGTACGAGAAGGACGGCTACCAGTCGCCGTCGTACAACCGGGCGCAGATGGCGGTGAGCGCCGAGATCATGAGCATCCGCTTCACGGTCAAGACGATCGAGCGGCTGTGCCATATCCTGCGCTCGCAGGTCGATGACGTTCGCCGCTACGAACGTGAACTGCGCAAGATCGTGGTCGACAAGTGCGGCATGCCGCAGGATCACTTCATCAAGACCTTCCCGCCCAATTCGATGAACCTGAAATGGGCCGAGAAGGAGATCGCGTCGGGCAAGTCCTATAGCATCGTGCTCGCGCGCAACCTGCCCGCGGTGCAGGAATTGCAGCAAAAGCTGATCGACCTGCAGTCGCGGGCGGTGGTGCCGATCGAAGACCTGAAGCAGATCAACAAGAAGATGAACGCCGGCGAAAAGTCGTCGCGCGATGCGAAGAAGGAGATGATCGAGGCCAACCTGCGCCTGGTGATCTCGATCGCCAAGAAGTACACCAATCGCGGCCTGCAATTCCTCGATCTGATCCAGGAAGGCAACATCGGCCTGATGAAGGCCGTCGACAAATTCGAGTACCGGCGCGGCTACAAGTTCTCGACCTACGCGACCTGGTGGATCCGCCAAGCCATCACCAGGAGCATTGCCGACCAGGCGCGAACGATCCGCATCCCGGTGCACATGATCGAAACCATCAACAAGATGAACCGCATCTCGCGCCAGCACCTGCAGGAATTCGGCTACGAACCCGATGCACCGACGCTGGCCGAGAAGATGGAGATCCCCGAGGACAAGATCCGCAAGATCATGAAGATCGCGAAGGAGCCGATCTCGATGGAAACGCCGATCGGCGACGACGACGACTCGCATCTTGGCGACTTCATCGAAGACACCAACAATGTGGCTCCGGTCGATGCCGCGATGCAAGCCGGCTTGCGCGACGTGGTCAAAGACATCCTCGACAGCCTGACGCCGCGCGAGGCCAAGGTGCTGCGCATGCGCTTTGGCATCGAGATGAGCACCGACCACACGCTGGAAGAGGTGGGTAAACAGTTCGACGTCACGCGAGAGCGCATTCGCCAGATCGAGGCCAAGGCGATCCGCAAGTTGAAGCATCCGAGCCGCTCTGACAAACTGAGAACTTACTTGGATAATCTCTGATGGGCCGGCAAGCCCGGCTTCGGCCGGGGCATGCGAGGCTGCGGGGCTAGAGACACTTTCCATCGATGACGCGCATTGCCCAACGGACTGTTCTGTTCGCCGACCTGCGCGGCAGCACTTCGCTGTTCGAACGCCTGGGTAATGCCGAGGCCACCTCGGTGGTCACGCACACCATCGCAGAGCTGGCCAAGAGCGTCGCCGAACGGGGTGGCCAGGTAGTGAAGACCCTCGGTGACGGCCTGATGGCGATCTTCGAGGTCTCCATCCCAGCGGTCCAGGCCGCCGGCCAGATGCAGGACACGCTCGAAACCCTGGTCACCCGCGGCAGCGCGCATGGGGCATCGGCTGGGCTGCGGGCGCTTCGGCTGCAGGTCGCGCTGGCGCGCGGCGAGATCGTCGAAATGGGTGGCGACTGCTTTGGTGACGCCGTGAACGTCGCCGCGCGTCTACTGGACCACGCCGGTGACAACGAGATCCTGCTCACCGACGAGGTCTTCGTCGGCCTGCCGCGCGAACAACAGATGCGCTTTCGCAGCCTGGACTGGATGCACTTGCGTGGGCGCGCCGAGCCGGTGCATGTACACCTGCTCGGCGGCAAGCGCGCCAGCACGGATGTCGTTGCCACCGCATTCGGCGCGGTCGCGGCGTCAGCCGAGCCCGATGGCATCCGCCTGGTCTGGCAGCGCGCCAACCGCGTCTACGCCAGCTTGCGTCTACCGGTGGTGCTCGGGCGCAGTCCACAGTCCGCGTTTTGCGTCGACGACTCCCGTGTCTCGCGCCAGCATGCGCGGATCGACTGGCACGGCGGCGTGTTTTCGCTCGCCGACCTGAGCTACAACGGCACTTACGTGCGCTTCGCCAGCGAAGAGGAAGTCGTCAGCCTGCGCCGTGGCACCTGCACCTTGCACGGCAGCGGCGTGATCGGACTGGGCGGATCGCCCACCGACCCGACCTCGGCCACCGTACGCTTCGAGGTCGTTCACCTGGCCGATACACAGCCATACGATGCCATCGACCTGGATTGACTCCCCGCAGCGCGGCCCGGCTGTCGCGAAGAAGGCGCGGCGATGAGATTCCAGGCTGAACCGGCCCTGCCCCACGGCACCCCTGCGCGCACCGCCGTGCTGCTGGTCAATCTCGGTACACCCGACGCGCCCGAACCGGCCGCCTTGCGTCGGTATCTGGGCGAGTTTCTCAGCGATCCACGGGTGGTGGAGATCCCGCGGGCATTGTGGTGGTTGATCCTGCATGGTGTGATCCTGCGCCTGCGACCGGCCAAGTCGGCCGCCAAGTACGCGGCCATCTGGCGTCCCGACGGATCGCCGCTCGCGGTATGGACTGCCAAGCAGTCGGCGCTTCTCAAGGGCTACCTGGGCGAGCGCGGCCATCCGCCGGCCGCACTGCAGGTGTCCCACGCCATGCGTTACGGCAATCCGGCGATTGCCAAAGTGCTGGACGAATTGAAGGCCAGCAACGTGACGCGAATCCTGGTGCTGCCTCTGTATCCGCAATACGCTGCAGCCACCACCGCCAGTATCAATGACGCCGTGATGGATTGGATGAAGGTGCAGCGGCGCCAGCCCGAGTTGCGCCTGGTGAACCACTTTCACGACGATGCGGGCTACATCGGGGCGCTGGCGCAGCGCGTGCGAGCACATTGGGCGGCGAACGGCCGCGGCGAGCGCCTGCTGCTCAGCTTTCACGGCATCCCGGAGCGCTCATTGCACCTGGGCGACCCCTACCACTGTGAATGCCAGGTCACCGCCCGCCTGCTCGGCCAGCGGTTGGGGCTGGCCAAGGACGAGTTGGTCGTCACCTTCCAGAGCCGCTTCGGCAGGGCCAAGTGGCTGACGCCGTATACCGAGCCCACCCTGGTGGCGCTGGCGACTCAGGGGATCAAGCGCATCGACGTGATGTGCCCTGGGTTTGTCGCCGACTGCCTGGAAACGCTGGAAGAAATCGACCAAGAGGCTCGCGCGGCATTTCTGGCCGCGGGCGGTGAGTCGTTTGGATACATCGCCTGCCTCAACGACCAGCATGAGTGGATCACCGCATTGGCAGCCATCGCACTGCGTCACCTGCAAGGCTGGGACACTCAGCATGCGGCCGATGCTGGCACACTGGCGCGCCAACGCGACGCCGCGCTTGCGGCCGGGGCGGCCAATTGACCCCAGCGGCAGCCCGCCGACCAAAGGCTCGAGAGTTGACCAAGATTTCAAAGCGAGGACACGCATGACTACACGTCGATCGATGCTGCTGGCCGCTGCCGGCCCCCTGTTGGTTCCTCGGCTCGGCTGGGCCCAGGACAAGTACCCGAGCAAGCTGATCACCTGGGTCTGCCCCTATGCGGCGGGCGGCAATGCCGACACGCGGTCGCGCCAGGTCGCCAGGCTGATGCAGGCTGCGCTGGGCCAAACGATCATCGTCGACAACAAGGCCGGTGGCGGAGGCAACATCGGTACCGAGCTGATCGCCCGCGCCAAGCCTGACGGCTATGTCATCGGCATGGGCAACTTTGCGCCGCTGGCGGTCAACCATGCGCTGTTCAAGAAGCTCAACTTCGACCCCAACGATCTGGTGCCGATCCTGCTGCTCGAACGCGGACCGCTGATACTGATGGTGCGAAACGAGTCGCCCTACAAGACCGTCAACGACGTGGTCGCGGCCGCCAAGGCAAAGCCGGGGCAACTCAGTTATGCCTCTGGCGGCATTGGCGGCACCCACCACCTCAGTGGCGCGCTGTTCGAGAACACCGCAGGCATCGACATGATCCATGCGCCCTACAAGAGCGGGGCGGCTGGCGCCACTGACCTGATGGGCGGCCAGGTGACCATGATGTTCGAGCAGATGTACGCCGCAATGCCGTCGATCAAGGGCGGTCGCCTGCGCGCGCTGGCCATTACGAGCAAGGTGCGGTCGCCGCTGTTGCCCGAGATCCCGACCATGGGCGAGGCCGGCTTCCCGGCCGTCGAGGTGCTGAACTGGCAGGGCATCATCGGCCCAAAGGGCTTGCCGGCAGACGTCGTCAAGGCACTCAATGCCGCCGGCAACAAGGCACTCGAAGACCCAGAACTGCGCGCGACGATGCTCGCGCAGGGCAACGAGATCGGTGGCGGTACGCCGGAACAATTCGCAGCCCTGATCAAGGCCGAGGCACCGCGCTGGGGCAAGGTTGTCAGGGACGCGAAGATCGAGCCCGAGTGAGTCGTCACGGCCCGAGGCCCGCCTGACGCGCTCGGCGGTGGTCCGCAGATGAAGACTGACGCAACCCGGGTGCGGCTCGACAAGTGGCTGTGGGTGGCGAGGTTCTTCAAGACCCGCTCGCTGGCCGCTGAGGCGGTCGACCGTGGCCGCGTCGACCTCAACGGCCAGCCGGCCAAACCCGGTCGCGAGTTGCGCCCCGGCGACACCCTGGTCTTGCGCCACGATGGCGGCGTCCAACGCAGCCTGGTGATCCGCGCGTTGTCGCTGCAACGCGGCCCTGCGTCCGTGGCACAGACGCTGTACGAGGAAACCGCCGAAAGCCTGGCCACACGCCTGCGTCTGGCCGAAGACCGGCGCCTGGCGCCTGAACCTGCGCACGCCATCGAGCAGGGAAGGCCGACAAAGCGCGATCGACGCGATCTGGAGCGCACCCAGGTGCAATGGCAACGCTGGTCGGCCTCGGTCGACGACGATCGAAACTGAGCGTTTTTGCTGCCGGGCCCTCAATGGCCCTCTTGAAGCTGCGGGATTGGGCACCATGTGCCTCGAATCGGACTATCTACTGCACCCGCGACCATGACGATCCCCGCCAACGAAAACAACGCCGCCACGCCGGCGGCGCCCGGACAGGACACGGGTTTTCAGCCCGAATCGGGTGCCGAAACGCAATTGAGCGAATTGCAGGCCCGGTTCACCGAGCTCAACGACGCCTTCCTGCGCGCCCAGGCCGACGCGGAGAACACCCGCCGGCGCGCCGAGGAAGAGATGTCCAAGGCGCGCAAGTACGCAGTCGAGTCGTTCGCCGAAAGCCTGCTGCCGGTGATGGACAGCCTGGAGGCCGCGATCGCGATGCCCGACGCAGCGACCGCACAGGTGCTCGAAGGCGTGCACGCCACGCTGCGCCAGCTGACGTCCGCTCTGGAGCGCAACAAGGTGCTCGAGATCACCCCCCCGCCGGGTACCAAGTTCGACCCGCACCAGCACCAGGCCATCAGCGTCGTGCCGGCCGATCAGGAGGCCAACACGGTGGTGGCCGTACTGCAAAAGGGCTACCTGATCGCCGACCGCGTGCTGCGCCCGGCGCTGGTCACGGTGGCGGCGCCCAAGTGACGCCGCAGGCTTGAAAGCCGCCGCGCGACCCACAACTCAAAGACAACAGATTTCAAATCCAGGAGCACAAGACATGGGCAAGATCATCGGCATCGACTTCGGCACCACCAACTCGTGCGTGGCCATCATGGAGGGCAACACGACCAAGGTGATCGAGAACAGCGAGGGTGCGCGCACCACGCCGTCGATCATTGCCTACCAGGACGACGGCGAGATCCTGGTCGGCGCCTCGGCCAAGCGCCAGGCGGTGACCAACCCGAAGAACACGCTGTACGCCGTCAAGCGCCTGATCGGCCGCAAGTTCACCGAGAAGGAAGTGCAGAAGGACATCGACCTGATGCCCTACAAGATCGCCGCTGCCGACAACGGCGACGCCTGGGTCGAGGTGCGCGGCAAGAAGCTCGCGCCGCAGCAGGTCAGCGCCGAAGTCCTGCGCAAGATGAAGAAGACCGCCGAGGACTACCTGGGCGAGGAAGTCACCGAAGCGGTGATCACGGTGCCGGCCTACTTCAACGACACGCAGCGCCAGGCCACCAAGGACGCCGGCCGCATCGCCGGCCTGGACGTCAAGCGCATCATCAACGAGCCGACCGCCGCGGCGCTGGCCTTCGGCCTGGACAAGCACGACAAGGGCGACCGCAAGATCGCCGTCTACGACCTGGGCGGCGGCACCTTCGACATCTCGATCATCGAGATCGCCGACGTCGACGGCGAGAAGCAGTTCGAAGTGCTGTCGACCAACGGCGACACCTTCCTGGGCGGCGAGGACTTCGACCAGCGCATCATCGACTACATCATCGCCGAGTTCAAGAAGGACCAGGGCGTCGACCTGACCAAGGACGTGCTCGCGCTGCAGCGCCTGAAGGAAGCCGCCGAGAAGGCCAAGATCGAGCTGTCCAACTCGGCCCAGACCGACATCAACCTGCCGTACGTCACGGCCGATGCCTCGGGCCCGAAGCACCTGAACATCAAGCTCACGCGCGCCAAGCTCGAAGCGCTGGTCGACGAGCTGATCGAGCGCACGATCGCGCCCTGCCGCATCGCGATCAAGGACGCCGGCGTCAGCTGACCGACATCGACGACGTGATCCTGGTCGGCGGCATGACGCGCATGCCCAAGGTGCAGGACAAGGTCAAGGAGTTCTTCGGCAAGGAGCCGCGCAAGGACGTCAACCCCGACGAGGCCGTGGCCGTCGGCGCCGCCATCCAGGGCCAGGTGCTGGCCGGCGACCGCAAGGACGTGCTGCTGCTCGACGTGACGCCGCTGTCGCTCGGCATCGAGACGCTGGGCGGCGTGATGACCAAGATGATCAAGAAGAACACGACCATCCCGACCAAGTTCGCGCAGACCTTCTCCACCGCCGACGACAACCAGCCGGCGGTGACGATCAAGGTCTATCCAGGGCGAGCGCGAGATGGCCTCGGGCAACAAGAGGCTGGGCGAGTTCAACCTCGAAGGCATCCCGCCGTCGCCGCGCGGCATGCCGCAGATCGAGGTCGCGTTCGACATCGACGCCAACGGCATCCTGCACGTGCGGCGCCAAGGACAAGGGCACCGGCAAGGAAAACAAGATCACCATCAAGGCCAACTCGGGCCTGACCGAAGCCGAGATCCAGAAGATGGTCAAGGACGCCGAGCTCAACGCCGCCGAGGACAAGAAGAAGCTCGAACTGGTGCAGGCGCGCAACTCGGCCGACGCGATGGTGCACAGCGTGAAGAAGAGCCTGGCCGAGCACGGCGACAAGCTCGACGCCGGCGAGAAGGAAAAGATCGAAGCCGCGCTCAAGGACGTCGAAGAAGCGCTCAAGGGCGACGACAAGGCCACGATCGAGGCCAAGACCGAGGCGCTGATGACCGCGAGCCAGAAGCTGCGGCGAGAAGATGTACGCCGACGCGCAGGCGGCGGCAGCCGCCGCAGGCGGCCGGCGCGGGCGAGGCGCCGCGCGCAATCGGCAGCCAAGGCCGAGGCCACGGCCGACGACAACGTGGTCGACGCCGAGTTCAAGGAAGTCAAGAAGTGATGTCGGTAGCGGGCCCAGGGCCCGCTGCGACAATTCGCCGCGTTCGAGCTGGCACGCCCTGCGCGCCGCTCAACGCGGCGGTTCCGTTTGTGATGTATTGAGAGCGTTCATGGCCAAGCGCGACTACTACGAGATCCTCGGCGTGCCCAAGAACGCCACCGAGGAAGACATCAAGAAGGCCTATCGCAAGCTGGCGATGAAGCACCACCCCGACCGCAACCAGGGTGACGATGCGAAGAAGTCGGAAGAGAAGTTCAAGGAGGCCAAGGAAGCCTACGAGATGCTGTCCGACGCGCAGAAGCGCGCCGCCTACGACCAGTACGGCCACGCCGGCGTCGACCCGAACATGGGCGGCCGCGGGCGCCGGGCCGGAGGGCTTCGGCGGCTTTGCCGAGGCCTTCGGCGACATCTTCGGCGACATCTTCGGCGGCGCGGCCGGCGGCGCCGGCGCGGCGGCCAGCAGGTCTACCGCGGCAGCGACCTGAGCTACGCGATGGAGATCACGCTCGAGGAAGCCGCGCACGGCAAGGACACGCAGATCCGCATCCCGACCTGGGACAACTGCGAGACCTGCCACGGCAGCGGCGCCAAGCCCGGCACCAGCGCCAAGACCTGCACCGCACTGCAACGGCGCCGGCACGGTGCACATGCGCCAGGGCTTCTTCAGCATCCAGCAGACCTGCCCGCACTGCCACGGCGCGGCAAGATCATTCCCGAGCCCTGCGCCACCTGCCACGGCCGGGCAAGATCAAGAAGAAGAAGACGCTCGAGGTCAAGATTCCGGCCGGCATCAACGAAGGCATGCGCATCCGCTCGAGCGGCAACGGCGAGCCCGGCACCAACGGCGGGCCGGCCGGCGACCTGTACATCGAGATCCGCGTCGACCAGCACGACATCTTCGAGCGCGACGGCGACGACCTGCACTGCACGGTGCCGGTCGGCCTGACGACCGCGGCGCTCGGCGGCACGATCGAGGTGCCGACGTTGGCGGCAAGGCCGAGATCGACCTGCCCGAAGGCACCCAGCACGGCAAGACCTTCCGCCTGCGCGGCAAGGGCATCAAGGGCGTGCGCTCGAGCTACCCGGGCGACCTGTACTGCCACGTCAGCGTCGAGACGCCGATCAAGCTCACCGAGCACCAGCGCAAGCTGCTGAAGGAACTCGACGAGTCGCTGAAGAAAGGCGGCGATCGGCATTCGCCGAACGCGAAGACCTGGACCGATCGGGTCAAGGACGTGTTCAAGTGACGTGAATCGGTTCAGCGCTGTTTCAGCTCGCCACGGCGGTAGGCCTGCGAAGCAACTTGGTAGTAGCTGATGGTTTCGTCGATCAATTCGCGCGACAACGCGTCGTCTGGTGCCTGCTGGCCGGTTGCGGCATCGACCACACGGGTACGGCCATTGGGCTTCAACTCGACGATACGGCCCCGCTCGTAATACCCCACGGTCTGGTAATTGGCCATCAAGGCGCGCCCATGGTCCTTGCCCTCGCGCAAGATGTCGTGGCCGAAGAACTTGCTGCGGTAGCTGAAGTTCAGCAGCCCCAGCACGGTCGGCGATACATCGATCTGTGAGGCCAGCGTGTCGACCCGGCCCGGTGGAATGTGCGCCGGTGCGTAGATGATGAGCGGGATGTGGTAATTCTCAGGAGGCAGTTCCTGGCGACCACGGCCCTTGTGCGTGTGGTCGGCGACAATCACGAACAGCGTATCGGCAAACCACGGTTTGGCGCGCGCCCGCTCGATGAAGTTGCCAATGGCCCAGTCGGTGTACTTGACGCCGCCATCGCGACCGGTCTTGGATGCAATATCGATGCGTCCGTCAGGGTACGTGAACGGCCGGTGATTGGTGGTCGTCATCACATGGGCGAAGAACTTGACGCCCGCTGCGTAGCGCTTGTCGACTTCGCGCAGGGTCAAGCTGAACAGGTCCTCGTCGGCCACGCCCCAGATATTCTCAAAGTGGATGTCTTCGGGCTTTAGCGCAGTACGGTCGATGACCGTGTAGCCATTGCCGGCAAAGAACGCATTCATGTTGTCGAAGTACCCGTAGCCGCCGTACAGGTACAGCGGCTCGTAGCCGGATTCCTTGAATATCTCGCCGACGGTGAACAAGTTGCCGTTGTCGGGTCGCTTGACGATCGAGTGGCCTGGCGTCGGCGGCACCGACAGCGTCAGGGCCTCGAGGCCACGCACGGTGCGCGTGCCGGTGGCGTAGATCTGGGTGAACAGCAGGCCCTGCGCCGCCAGCTTGTCGGTGTACGGCGTCAGCCCCTGCTTGTTGCCGAACGCGGCCATGAACTCGGCCGAGTAGCTCTCGACCGAGACCAGCACCACGTTGAGCAGCTTCTTCGGGCCGGTATTGACGATCTCGCGCTCGAACGGACGCTGCGACACTTCGGCCTGAAGCCGTGGCCTGGCCAGTTCGTTGGCCAGCGTGGCCAACGCGCGTTGCGCAGGCAAGGTCTTGTAGAAGCGGTCGTAGTCGATCTCGTTGGCCCAGAACGCGTGCCAAAAGTCGAAGTAGCCGTTGCCGGCGATCTCGTTGGCCTGCGCATCGTCGGAGAACTCCTTGTACCTCGCGTCGAGCGAAACCACCGCCGCGAACGGCAGCGCCACCAGCACGGCAGCAGCGAGCAGACGCTGGCGGATGGTGAGCGGCGCGCGCCAGTAGGGGCGCAGCGCACGCGCCACGGCCCACCAGATGGCCAGCGACAGCAGCCCGACAGCGGCCAGCAACAGTGGCAGGTTGTACGACTCGCGAATGTTGCCGATGACCTCGTTGGTATAGATCAGGTAGTCGACCGCGATGAAATTGAAGCGCGACGCGAACTCGTTCCAGAATGTGAATTCGCTGGCACCGACGAAGACCATCAACACCACAGTGGCAGCAACAGCGCAAGCAAGGTCGCGCGCAGACCGGCGCGGGCGTCCGGCCAGGCGACCACGATCAAGCCGAGTGGCGCGATGAAGAAGGTCGCGACACCGGCATCGAACAGCGCACCGATGGCCATCGCCGGCAAGAGCCGCCATGGCGCGAACAGGCCCCATTGGCCGTTGTAGGCCACCAGGCCCAGGCGCACAACGGCATTGAAGATCAGGAACGCCAGCAGCAACAGCCAAAGCAAGCGCAGGCGCGCAGGAAGCAATCGTGGGAACACAGAGTCAGATCCTCGAGAGTCAGTGGACAATTGTTCAGTCAAGCGTGCCATCTTCACATACTCCATTGACCGTCGCATGAACGCCTCGACCAGCGCCACAGCCAACCCGGTGAATCAAGCGCGACGCGACTTTGCATGGTGCGCGGGCCTACTGGTCGCGCTGTTGATCTGGGACCTCTCGGGCTGGGACCTGCAAGTCGTGCGCGCCGTGGCCGGACCGGCCGGGTTTTCCTTGCGCGACCACTGGGTCACGACCTACGTCCTGCATCAGGGCGGCAGGGCGCTCGGGTGGCTAACGCTGGTGGCATTGGTGGCGCAGTTGTGGCGTCCATTGCCGTTTGCACGCGACCTGCCGCTGGCCGAGCGTCGCTGGTGGCTCGCGACCTGCCTGTTGTGTCTGCTGGTGATCCAGTTCGTCAAGCACTCCAGCCTGACCAGTTGCCCATGGTCGCTGGCCGAGTTCGGCGGCGCCGCGCACTATGTTTCGCATTGGCGCTTGGGTGTCGTCGACGGCGGCGACGGCGGATGTTTTCCATCAGGCCATGCCTCGGCGGCGTTTTCATTTCTCTCGGGCTACTTCGCCTTGCGCAGACGGCATCCGGTTGCGGCGAGGCGCTGGCTCTTGGCCGTCGTCACGTTGGGCCTGATCCTCGGCGCGGGCCAGGCGTTGCGCGGAGCCCACTACCCCAGCCACACGCTGTGGACAGCCTGGCTTTGCCTGGCTGTGACCGTCGCCTCGTGGCACGGCTGGCAGCGCTGGCGCGCCTGACGCGGGCATCGTCGAGTTGCGTCAGAACAGCGACGGCTGCGCCTGCGGCCCGGCGCTCGTGCAGGTTCGGCGAAACTGCGACAAGTCGAGCTCGATCCGCTCCTGATTCAGCCCGAGCCGCCGGCATGCGGTGCGCAGGCGCTGCGCCAGCAGCTGCGCCCAGACACCCGTGCCCGTCATGCGCGGGCCGAACTGGCGTCGTTGTCGCGGCCGCCGCGCATCTCGCGCACGCGCGCCATCACACGCGCTGCGCGCTCGGGGAAGTGCGTCTGCAGCCATTGCTGGAACAGCGGGTTCACCTCCCAGGGCAGGCGCAGCACGATCGCTGAAGGCCGAGCGTGGCGCCGGCGTCGCGCGGCCGCTTCGAGCACGCGTTCGAGTTCGGGCTCGTTGAGGAACGGAATCACCGGCGACACGCTCACGCCCACCGGCACGCCCGCCTGCGCCAGCCGTTCGATCGTGCGCAGGCGCCGCTGCGGCGAGGCGGCGCGCGGCTCCATCATGCGCGCCAGCTCGCGGTCGAGCGTCGTGATCGAGATGTAGACCGCGACCAGGCCGTCGCGCGGCCATCGGCGCGATCAGGTCGAGGTCGCGCTCGATCCCTGATGACTTGGTGATGATCGAAAACGGGTGCCGGCACTCGGCCAGCACCTCGATCAGCGAGCGCGTGATGCGTAAGCGGCGCTCGACCGGCTGGTAGGCGTCGGTGGCCGAGCCGATGTTGAGCAGCAGCGGCCTCGTAGGTGACCGCTCGCGAAGGCCTCGCGCAGTCGCTCGGCCGCGTTGACCTTGGCGATGATGCGGGTCTCGAAATCGAGCCCGGGCGACAGATTGAGGTAGCTGTGCGTCGGCCGCGCGAAGCAGTACACGCAGCCGTGCTCGCAGCCGCGGTACGGGTTGATCGACAGGTCGAAAGGGATGTCGGGCGAGTCGTTGCCCGACAGGATCGACTTGACGCGCTCCTCGATGATCTGCGTGCCGGGCGCAGCCACCTCTTCGCGGGCCAACTGCTCGAGCGTGCCCCAGCCGTCGTCGATGGTTTCGTGCCGCTGGCTGCGTGAAACGGTGTTCGATCGCCCACGCCGTACCGCGGCCCTTGAGGCTGGCCCGTGGCATGAACATCAAAGTTGCGGGCGGCGACCCGCCATCGCCGGCTTTCTTGGGCTGCATACTGTAAATATATAAGGGGTATCCTGTTAGCTCCAGCAACGCCGGAGCTACTGGATGGATATCCAGCATATCTCAGCGCCCGAGGCGGGTAAAGACTACCCGCGCAACTGGAACGATTTCCTCGACTGGTTCGACTCGAAGAGGCCTGCTTGGCGTACCTCGAGCGGCTGCGCTGGCCGCAAGGATTCGTGTGTCCGAGCTGCGGTGCCGCAGGTGAGCCCTACCGATCGAGCCGCGCCCGACTGATGTGTCGCAGCTGCTCGCACCAGAGCACGGTGACCGCCGGCACGATCTTCGACAAGACGCGCACGCCGCTGCGGGTGTGGCTGGCCGGCGCGTGGTACCTGACCAACCAGAAGCATGGCGTCAGCGCCTTGGGTCTGCAGCGGGTGCTGGGGCTGGGCGGCTACGAGACTGCCTGGACGATGCTGCATCGCTTTCGCCGCGCGATGGTGCGCCCGGACCGGGAGCGCCTGAAGGGCGTGGTCGAAGTCGACGAGACCTACCTGTCCATCACCGACCGGGATGCGCCGATGCCAGAGGACAAGCGCAAGAGGCGCAAGAACCGAACACACCAGGTGCTGGTGGTCATGGCCGTGGAGTTGCTGCAGCCCAAGGGCTTGGGTCGAATCCGGCTGCGCCGCATCGACAACGACTCGGCCGAACAGGTGGTGCCGTTCGTGCAGACATGCATCGAGCCTGGTGCTCAGGTACGCACCGACGGCTCGGCCGCCTACCTGGAGCTGAACGATCTGGGCTACGACCACCAGCGCACCGTCATGCTCGGCTCGGCCGTGCCGGCGCACGTGTCGATGGCTGGCGTGCACCGGGTGGCCGCCCTGATCAAGCGCTGGATCCTGGGCACCCACCACGGATCGGTGCAGCCGGCGCACCTGGACGCTTACCTGGACGAGTTCGTCTTCCGTTTCAACCGCCGCACATCGACCTCACGCGGCATGCTGTTCTACCGGTTGTTGCAGCAGGCCGTGGTCACCGATCCAGTGACCTACGAGAGCGTCGTGCGACCTCTATCCAAGTCAACCAAGGCGGCGTAGAGTTGCTGGATGGGCATCCAGTCTTCCGCTCTAACTGGAGCTAAGCTGATACCACTTAAATATATACAGTCTGCGCCAAATGACAAGTGGATGCCCGATCGTCAGTACGAGTCGCTCCCGCTGCTTCCGGGTGCCAGGTTGTCGAAGCGCGTCAGCGGCTTCAGGAACGTCAGCTTGACAGTACCGACCGGGCCGTTGCGCTGCTTGCCGATGATGATCTCGGCGACGCCCGGCTCCTTGCGACTCCTTGTTGTAGTAGTCGTCGCGGTAGATGAACATGATCACGTCGGCGTCCTGCTCGATCGCGCCCGACTCGCGCAGGTCGCTCATCATCGGGCGCTTGTCGGTGCGCGATTCGACGCTGCGGTTGAGCTGCGACAGCGCGATCACCGGGCACTGCAGTTCCTTGGCCAGCGCCTTCAGGCCGCGCGAGATTTCGCCGAGTTCCGTGGCGCGGTTTTCTTCGCTCGATGCTGCTGGACCGCTCATCAGCTGCAGGTAGTCGACGACGATCAGGCCGAGCTTGCCGCACTGGCGCGCCAGGCGCCGCGCGCGGGCGCGCAACTCGCTGAGTTGAGCGCCGGGCGTTTCGTCGATGAAGACAGCGCGATCTTGCGCAGCTGATCGACCGCCTCGGTCAGGCGCGCCCATTCGTCGTCGCTCAGCTTGCCGGTGCGCAGGTGCGGTCTGGTCGATGCGGCCGAGCGAGCCGACCATGCGCACCGCCAGCTGAGAGGCGCCCATTTCCATCGAGAACACGGCTACCGGCAGGCCTTCGCTGCACCGCCACGTGCTCGGCGATGTTGAGCGCCAAGCGCGGTCTTGCCCATCGACGGCCGCGCGGCCAGCACGATCAGGTCGCCGGCTTGCAGACCGGCCGTCATGCGGTCGAGGTCGTAGAAGCCGGTGCGCACGCCGGTGACGTCTTCGGCGCCGTTCTCGTGCAACTCGGTGACACGGTCGATCAGCTGCACCACCAGCTGGTCCATGCCCTGGAAACCCTGCTTGCGTGCGCGAGCCCTCCTCGCCGATCTTGAAGATGCTTCCGCTCGGCCTCGTCGAGGATCTGGCTCACCGGCCCTGCCCTGCGGGTTGAACGCGGTGGTGGCGATCTCGTCGCTGGCCTCGATCAGCTTGCGCAGCATCGCGCGCTCGCGAACGATCTCGGCATAGCGGCGCATGTTGGCCGCACTCGGCACGCTTTGCGCCAGCGAGTTCAGGTAGGCGATGCCGCCGCATTCGTCGGCCTTGCCGCAGGCTCTGCAGCTGCTCGAAGACGGTGATCACGTCGGCCGGCTTGCTGGCGTTGACCAGCACGCCGATCGCCGCATAGATCAGCCGGTGTTCATAGCGGTAGAAGTCGCTGTCGGTCAGCAGGTCGCCGGCGCGGTCCCACGCACTGTTGTCGAGCAGCAGGCCGCCGAGCACGCTCTGCTCGGCTTCGATCGAGTGCGGTGGCACGCGCAGGCGCGCGACTTCGTCGTCGCGCTGGGCGCCGTCGCGGGAAGTTGAAAAGACGGCGGACATCGTGGTCACGCCATGCATAAGACCCGCGCACGGCTGCGCACCTGTGGGCAAGCCTGTGGATGAGCGCGGGAACAACGCGGGATAACGCAGGGCGAAGTACGCCGCGCCAAAGAAAAGGGGCCGGCTCTTGGCCGGCCCTTGTCCGCGACGCGCGACGTGCTTCAGTCGACTTCGCCGACCACCGCCACGTTGATGTCGACCACGCACGTCGGTGTGCAGCGACACGGTGACGGTGCTGCTCGCCGACGGTCTTGATCGGACCGTTGCGGCATGCGGACCTGCGGCCTTTGGCACGTCGAAGCCGAGCTTCTTCAGGCCGTCGGCGATGTCGACGTTGGTGACCGAACCGAACAGGCGGCCGTCGACACCGGCCTTTTGCGTAGATCGACACGGTCTTGCCGTTCAGCTTCTCGCCCAGTCGCCTGCGCGGCCGCCAGCTTGTCGGCGGCCAGCCTTCTCGAGTTCGACGCGCTTGGCTTCGAACTCCTTGATTGCCGCTTCGGTGGCGCGGCGCGCCTGCCGGGTCGGGATCAGGAAGTTGCGCGCGAAGCCGTCCTTGACCTTGACGATTTCACCGAGGTTGCCAAGGTTGACGACCTTTTCCAGCAGGATGACTTGCATAGTGTTGCTCCTCAGACGCTTGTGCTGGTCGCTGTACGGCACCAGGGCCAGGAAGCGCGCGCGCTTGATGGCGGTGGTGAGCTGGCGCTGAAAGAACGCACGCGTGCCGGTCAGGCGCGCCGGCGTGATCTTGCCGTTCTCGCCGATGAAGTCGCGCAGCGTGTCGACGTCCTTGTAGTCGATCTCCTCGACACCGGCGACGGTGAAGCGGCAGAAGCGCTTGCGCCGGAACAGCAGCGACTGGTGTTGCGCTTGGGTTTGCGGTCCTTGGAGAACCGGCCTTTACCACGTGGCGGGGGCATAGTTTGACCTCTCTGAGAATCTTGATGAATACGAACAGGTCTTGGACGGCTAGGCAGGATCGAGCGTCGTGACGTGCAACACGAGGCCGCGGCCGTTGCGGGTGGCCCCAGGAAGCCGGCGAAAGTCGCCAGACCGCCCAGGGCCATTGCGCCAGCGGGCCGCGTGATGGCCCCGATCGCCACCGCCCTGATCTGCATCGCGACCTTGCGCGGCTGGCCGTCTTCGCTGACCTCGGATTCGTGCTTCGAGCCGCAGGTCCAGGGCCGGCAATCCGGCAGGGGTGTATCGCAGGGCGCCGCGTTCGATCAATCGGGCGGCAAGAACCAGCCGGTTCATGGCGCAGCGCCGATCCGCGCGGCCAACATCGTGGATCAGGCGGTCGCCTCCTGTGCTGCTGCGGCGCCTTGCGGGCTTCTTCGCGCTCGACCATCTTCATCATCGCCGACGGCGTGGTCTCGGCCTTGTCCTTGGCCACCGTCAGGTGGCGCAGCACGGCGTCGTTGAAGCGGAAGCCCGTTTCCAGCTCGGCCAGCACGTTGCTTGCTCGCACTCGATGTTCAGGCACAGGTAGTGCGCCTTGGCGAGCTTCTGGATCTGTAGGCCAGCTGGCGCCGACCCCAGTCTTCGACCCGGTGCACCTTGCCGCCGCCGGCGGTGATCAGGCCCTTGTAGCGCTCCAGCATGGCCGGAACCTGTTCGCTCTGATCCGGGTGGATCAGGAGAACGATTTCATAGTGACGCATTTGGACTCCTTATGGTTTCCAGTGGATGGAAGCCGCCCTGCGGCGTCAGGGTGCAGGTGCGGCAAGGGGAAAGCCCGCGAGTATAGCCAGTGTCTGCGTGGCACAGCGGCCACGCCGCACTCGCTCAACGCCGGGCCGCCAGTCGCAGCCAGGTCTCGACGACCGAGTCGGGGTTGAGCGAAATCGAAACGATGCCCTCCTGCGCCAGCCAGTCGGCGAAGTCCGGGTGGTCGCTCGGGCCCCTGGCCGCAGATGCCGACGTACTTGCCGGTGGCACGGCAGGCGGCGATCGCGCGCGAGATCATGCGCCTTGACGGCCGGGTCGCGCTCGTCGAAGTCGCCGGCCAGCTGCTCCAGGCCGGAGTCGCGGTCCAGGCCCAGCGTGAGTTGGGTCAGGTCGTTGGAGCCGATCGACATGCCGTCGAAGTGCTCGAGGAACTGATCGGCCAGGATCGCGTTGCTCGGCACCTCGCACATCATGATCAGGCGCAGGCCGTTGACGCCACGCCCCAGGCCGCGCTCGGCCAGCATGGCCACGACGCGCTCGGCCTGGCGCACGGTGCGCACGAACGGCACCATGATCTTCGACATTGGTCAGGCCCATGTCGTTGCGCACCCGCTTCAGCGCCTCGCACTCCATCGCGAAGGCGTCGCGCGAAGTCGCCGCTGATGTAGCGCGAGGCGCCGCGGAAGCCCAGCATCGGGTTCTCTTCGTCGGGCTCGTAGCGGCTGCCGCCGATCAGCTTGCGGTACTCGTTGCACTTGAAGTCCGACAAGCGCACGATCACCGGCTTGGGCCAGAAGGCCGCGGCGATCGTGGCGACGCCCTCGGCGATCTTGTCGACGTAGAAGGCGCGCGGCGAGGCATGGCCGCGCGCCACCGACTCGACCGCCTTCTTCAATTCGGGATCGACATTCGGATAGTCGAGGATCGCCTTCGGATGCACGCCGATGTTGTTGTTGATGATGAATTCGAGCCGCGCCAGTCCGACGCCTGCGTTCGGAATCTGGGCAAACTCGAATGCCAGGGACGGGTTGCCGACGTTCATCGTGATCTTGATCGGGCAGTACGGCATCTCGCCGCGCCGCACTTCGCTGACCTCGGTTTCCAGCAGCCCGTCATAGACAAACCCGGTGTCGCCCTCGGAGCAGGCCACTGTGACGAGGGCACCGTCGTGCAGCTTTTCGGTGGCGTCGCCGCAGCCGACCACTGCCGGAATGCCCAGTTCGCGCGCGATGATCGCGGCGTGGCAGGTGCGTCCGCCGCGGTTGGTGACGATGGCGCCGGCGCGTTTCATCACCGGTTCCCAGTTCGGATCGGTCATGTCGGTGACCAAGCATGTCGCCCGGCTGTACGCGGTCCATTTCCGCGAGCGACGAAAGCACGCGGACCGGCCCGGTCCCGATCTTCTGTCCGATGGCGCGCCCTTCGGCCAGCACGGCGCTGTGGCCCTTGAGCTTGTAACGATGCTCGACCTTGCCTGCAGTCTGGCTCTTCACCGTTTCGGGCCGCGCCTGCAGGATGTAGAGCTTGCCGTCGAGGCCGTCGCGGCCCCATTCGATGTCCATCGGCCGGCCGTAATGCTTTTCGATGGTCAACGCGTAACGGGCCAGTTCCATCACGTCGGTGTCGGTCAGCGAGTAACGGTTGCGCAGTTCGGGTGGGTTGTCGACCGTCTTGACCAGCCTGCCGTCAGCAGCCTTCTCCGCCACGGTGGTGAACTCCAGACGCACCAGCTTGGAGCCCAGGTTGCGGCGGATCACGGCCAGCTTGCCCGCAGTCAAGCGCCGGCTTGTGGACGTAGAACTCATCGGGGTTGACGGCGCCCTGCACGACGGTCTCGCCAAGACCATAACTCGAGGTGATGAAGACCACGTCCTCGAAGCCGCTTTCGGTGTCGATCGTGAACATCACGCCGGCGGAGCCGAGGTCCGAACGCACCATGCGCTGCACGCCGGCCGACAGCGCGACGTCGCGCATGGGCGAAGCCCTTGTGCACACGGTAGCTGATGGCGCGGTCGTTGTAGAGCGACGCGAAAACCTCCTTCATCCGCTGCAGCACCTCGTCGATGCCGATGCACGTTGAGGAAGGTCTCCTGCTGGCCGGCGAACGAGGCATCGGGCAGGTCTTCGGCAGTGGCCGATGAGCGCACGGCGAACGTGGCTCGCGCCGTCGCCGGCGACAGGCCGGCAAAGGCCGCGCGCACCGCGTCCTCGCAGGTCGGCGGGCAGCGGCGTCGTCGACGACCCAGCGACGGATCTCGCGCGCCGGCCGTCGGCCAGCGCGCGCACGTCGTCGGTGTCGAGCGCGGCCAGCCGCGCGCTCGATGCGCGCCGCCAGGCCGCCGTGGCGCAGGAACTCGCCGGAACGCGTGGGCCGTGGTCGCAAAGCCCGCCGGGCACGCGCACGCCCGAGGCGGCCAACTGGCTGATCATCTCGCCGAGGCTGGCGTTCTTGCCGCCGACCGCCTCGACATCGGTCATCCTCAGATGTTCAAACGGCACGACCAGGGCGGTCGCCAGATTTGCGGTGGGACATGGGAAAGCTCCGTGATGATGAGAAACCGGTGCTTGCCGCAGGCCAGGCTGGCCCTCGAACCGTCGCAGTTCGTTGATCGTTTTCGGGGCGACGGGAGCGCGTCATCGGGCGGGCCTGAGGAGACTGGCTGCGATTCTACGGTTCCGTGCCGGCCTCTATGATCGCCGTCTGCCCTCATTCGAGCGCCCGATGCCCAACCGCACCGTCTTCTTCGTGTCCGACGGCACCGGCATCACCGCCGAGACCTTCGGCAATTCGATCCTGGCCCAGTTCGGCGCCAAGCCACGGCACGTGCGGCGACCTTTCATCGACAGCGTCGACAAGGCACTGCAAGTGGTGACCGAGATCAATCGAACGGCCGAGCACGAAGGCAGCAGGCCGATCGTCTTCATCACCTGGTCAACGACGAGGTCCGCGACGTCGTCACCGCGCCGCAGTGCAAGGGTCTGGTGTTGGACATGTTCCGCACCTTCGTCGAGCCGCTGGAGGCCGAGTTCGGCATCAAGAGCAATCATCGCGTCGGCCGCTTCTCCGACGCGGCCAAGAGCGGCGAATACAACGACCGCATCGAGGCAATCAACTTCTCGCTGGCCCACGACGATGGCCAGAGCGCAAAGAACCTGGCCAGCGCCGACGTGATCCTGGTCGGCGTGAGCCGCAGCGGCAAGACACCGACTTCGCTCTACCTGGCGATGCAGCACGGCGTCAAGGCTGCCAACTACCCGTTGATCCCCGAAGACTTCGAGCGCGGCCAGTTGCCTGCGTCGCTGGCACCCTACAAGAAGAAGTGCTTCGGTTTAACGATCGACCCTGATCGCCTGGCGCAGATTCGCCACGAGCGCCGGCCCGACAGCAAGTACGCGTCACTTGCGAACTGCCGTTACGAAGTCAGCCAGGCAGAGCGGATGATGAAACGCGACGGCATTGCGTGGCTCAGTTCGACGCACAAGTCGATAGAGGAGATTGCCGCGACGATCCTGCGCGACATCCGGCCAGACCGGTTGACCTACTGAATTCGCCCGCAAGCCCCGTGAAATCTCCTTGGACGGCGCCCGGCGGCCGGTTCAGCGGCGGGTTGCGGGGCCGGCAACATAGAAACCCTGCGAATCGCGATTAAAGGCGATGCGATGCCCGTTGTTGCAGGCGCCACACCACCAGACGGCCAATGTGCCGTCGGGCTCCAGCGCCAGCGCGGCGAATGCGGTACCGGGGTCGGGCACTTCGACCAGAAAGCGCAAGCGCGTGCGCGCAGCTGGCCGATCGGTGATGGCCACGAACAGGCCGCGCTCGCCGTCGCAGCGCCGGTAGGCACCGACAAACGCCGTCTGCAGCTTGCCGCTGCCGTCGAACGAGGCGTCGACAGAAAACGCCAGTCCCTCGAGTGGATTGCCACCAGCCGGTCCGAGCAATTCCTCGCCGAAGAACTCGCGCGTGAAAGCCTCGGCAGCGCACCAGGCCGGTTCGAAACGCGCGATCGGCAGGCCGCGCACGACCGTCGCGCGGGCTTCGATCGTCGCGCGTTGCCACCATGGGTCGAGCGCCGGTTCGTCCCGGATGCTCAACACCGGCGGTGCGACCGGCGCCGCCGCCTGTGCCGGCGCAGCCAGCGACACGACCATGGCGAACAGCGCTGCGGCCAGCCCCAGGCGACTCACGATCCACCTCGGCGCCGGGCGGTCGCGTACAGGCAGATGGCTGCGGCGGCCGCCACATTCAGCGACTCCTGGCCGCCCGGCTGCGCGATGCGCAACGTCATCGTGCAGCGTTCCAACACAGACGGCGCAACACCCTGCCCTTCGTGGCCAAAAACCCAGGCGCAAGGAAACGGCAGAGCGACGGCATCGAGCGTCTGCTCCGCATGCGAGCTGCCCGCCAGCAACGGCAGGGCAAGCGCATCCAGGTGCGCCGGCACAAGGCCTTCGATCAAGTCGAGCGCGAAGTGCGCACCCATTGCGGCGCGCAGCACCTTGGGCGACCACAATGCGGCACTCCCTTCGAGAGCCAGCACCTGCGTGAAGCCCATGGCCGCCGCAGTGCGCAAGATGCTGCCGACGTTACCCGCGTCCTGCACACGGTCGAGTACCACGCTGGCCGCACCGGCCTTCATTGCCGGCGCTGGTGGTGCGTCGATGACATAGCCAATGCCGGCCGGCGACCCGAGGCCACTGAGTGCGGCGAAGAGTGCGTCGGGCACGATCACCACTTGGGCCGCCCACTGTGCAAGCGCGCGCGAGTTGGGTTCCTGCCAGGCGGACTGACTGACCAGCGCCTGTGCCGGCCTGCGGCCGCAAGCGCGCAAGGCCGCACACAGATGTTCGCCCTCGATCCAGACGCTGCCGAGCTTGCGATAGGCACCCGGCGTGCGCGTCAGCTTGCGCAGGCGCACCAGCAGCGCGTTGTCGCGCGAGCTGATCACGAATGGTTCGCTCATACCCTGCCGTCCAGCACTGCCCGCACCGGTGCAAAGCTGCGCCGGTGTGCCGCGCAGACACCGTGGAGCCGCAGCGCGGCCAGGTGATCGGGTGTCGGATAGCCCTTGTGCTCGGCGAAGCCATAGGCCGGATGGCGCTCGTGCAACGCGGTAAGAAGCGCGTCGCGGTACACCTTGGCCACGATCGACGCGGCCGAAATCGCCGCCACCTTCGCATCGCCCTTGACGATGGCCTCAGCCGGCATCGTCAACAGAGGGAGGCGATTGCCATCGACCAGCACTAGCGTGGGAGGCAGGCGAAGGCCTTCGACCGCGCGGCGCATCGCCAGCAGGGTGGCCTGCAGGATGTTCAGCCGGTCGATCTCTTCGACGCTGGCCTCGGCAATACTGCAGCACAACGACTTGGCACGCACCTCAAGGGCCAGCCGCTCCCGGCGGGCCGGACTGAGTGTCTTCGAGTCACGCAAGCCCTTGATCACATGCAGGTCATCGAGGATCACGGCAGCCGCGACCACCGGGCCGGCCAGCGGGCCGCGTCCGGCCTCATCCACGCCGGCCGTCAGACCGGGCGCGGTCCAGACCAGGCCAAGTTGCTCAGGCCTGGCCAAGGACTTGCGCGATCGCATTGCAGGCGGTGCGGGCCGTATCGCGCCGCAGCAGGTGGTGCAATTCGGTAAACCGCTGTTCCAACGCAGCCACGCGCGCCGGCGCATCGAGCCAGGCCAGGACGTCGGCAGCCAGCGTGGCCGGTTCGGCATCTGCCTGAATCCGTTCGGGCACCACGAAGTCGCGGCACAGGATATTTGGCAAGCCGACCCAGGCCTGGTACTGCATGCGTCGCATGATCTGCCAAGTGAGCGCATTCATGCGATAGGCGATCACCATCGGACGTTTGAAGAGTGCCGCTTCGAGGGTCGCGGTGCCGCTGGCGATCAGAGTCACGTCGCAGGCGGCCAGGGCCTCGTGTGAACGGCCGTCGAGCAGCGCGACCGGTGTCGCCGGGGCATGCAGCGACAGCATCGACTCGAGCAGCGCGCGCAGCCCGGGTGCGGCAGGCAGCACGAAGTGCAAGTCGGGGCGCTGCCGGTGCAAGCGTTTCGCAGCCTGCAGGAACAGCGGCGCGATGTACTCGATCTCGGAGCGACGGCTGCCCGGCAGGAGCGCCACCACGGCATCGGTGTCGAGCAGGCCGAGCGCCCGGCGCGCCGCGGAGCGTGGGGCCACGAGTGGAATGGCATCGGCCAACGGATGGCCGACATAGGTCGCCGCGATCCCATGCCGCGCCAGCAGTGCCGGCTCGAACGGAAACAGGCACAGCACATGCTCGACGCTGTGCGCGATGTTCTTCACCCGTTCACCGCGCCAGGCCCAGATCGACGGGCAGACGAAGTGAATCGTCTTGATGCCGGCAGCTTTGAGTTGCGCTTCGAGGTCGAGGTTGAAGTCCGGCGCGTCGACGCCGACGAAGGCGGCAGGCGGTGCGGCGAGGAGTCGCGTGATGAGCAGGCGCCGAATCGCCGCGATCCGCCGATAGTGGCGCAATACCTCGACATAGCCGCGGACCGCCAACTCGCTGCTCGGCCACCAGGCGTCGAAGCCGCGCGCCACCATTTGTGGCCCGCCGATGCCTTCCGCGGTCAGGTTGGGCCAGCGTGCTGTCATCCCGGAGAGCAATAGACCGGCGAGCAAGTCGCCAGACGCCTCGCCGGCCACCATTGCCAGGTGCATCGGCTAGCGGACGATGCCGCGGGTCGAGGCCGCGAGAAAGTCGAGCATCGCCTGTACGTCGACGTCGGCTTCGGGCGTGTCACCGAGCAAGTCCTTGATGGACTTTGTTGCCTGCTCCAGCCTGAGCCCGTCGCGGTAGAGCAGACGATGCATCTGCTTGATCCGGGCAATACGCTCTGGCGCGAAGCCGCGCCGGCGCAAGCCCTCGACGTTGAAGCCGCGCACGGCCAATGGATTGCCGACGACCATCATGTATGGCGGTACGTCCTGCGCGACATGACTCTGAAAGCCCGTCATCGCGTGCGCGCCGACATGGCAGAACTGGTGCACACCCGTCAGACCGCCGACGATGACCCAATCTCCGATATGCACATGGCCGGCCAGGGTCGCATTGTTGGCCAGGATCGTGTGCTGCCCCACCTGCACGTCGTGCGCGATATGCACGTAGGCCATGATCCAGTTGTCGTCGCCGATACGCGTCACGCCGGCGTCCTGCACCGTGCCGCGATTGAAGGTGCAGAACTCGCGCACGGTGTTGCGATCGCCGATCACCAGTTCGGTCGGCTCACCGCGGTACTTCATGTCCTGCGGCGCACCGCCCAGACAGGCATGACCAAAGATGCGGTTGTCGCAGCCGATACTGGTAGGGCCCTCGATCACTGCGTGGGCACCGATCGAGGTACCTGAGCCAATCTCGACCCCAGGCCCAATCAACGCATACGGACCGACAGTGACCGAAGCCGCCAGCTCGGCGCTGCGGTCGACGATGGCAGTCGGGTGAATCGAAGGCATTTCGTCAGAAGATCTTGCGCATCGTGCACATCAACTCGGCCTCGGCCGCGGTCTCGCCGTCGACGCTGGCCCGTGTCTTGTACTTGTAGATGCCACCCTTGACGCGTTCGATCGATGCTTCGAGGATCAATTGATCGCCCGGCTCGACCGGTCGCTTGAAGCGCGCCCCGTCGACACCGACGAAATAGACCACCGTGTCATCGCCCGGCTCCGTCCCCATGCTTTCGAATGACAGCAGGGCCGCCGTCTGCGCCAGTGCTTCGAGGATCAGCACGCCGGGCATCACCGGCCGGATCGGAAAGTGGCCGATGAAATACGGCTCGTTGATGGACACGTTTTTCAGCGCCTTGATGCGCACACCGTGCTCGATCTCGAGCACCCTGTCGACAAGCAGCATCGGATAGCGATGCGGCAACTTCTTCATGATCTTGTGGATATCGAGCACAGGCAGCGTCATGGTTTCTTCTCCAACGCACGCACCCTGTCACGCAAGGCGTGCAGTTGGCGTAGCGTGGCAGCGTTTTTTTCCCAGGCGGCATTGTCGTCGAACGGGAACAGGCCGCTGTACTGCCCTGGCTCGAGAATCGAACGCGTGATCGTGGTCGCCGCCGAAACATGCACATGGTCGACCAGTTCGAGGTGGCCAAGCACGATCGCACCGCCGCCAAACGTGCAATACGCACCGATGCGCGCACTGCCCGCGATGCCCACACAGCCAGCCATCGCGGTGTGTGCGCCAACGCGCACGTTGTGACCGATCTGCACCAGGTTGTCGAGCTTGACGCCATCTTCGAGCACCGTGTCGTCAAGCGCGCCGCGATCGATGCAGGTGTTGGCACCGATTTCGACGTCGTTGCCGATCCGCACGCCGCCGAGTTGTTCGATCTTTTCCCAGCGACCCTCGTGCGGCGCGAACCCGAAGCCATCGGCACCGATGACAGCGCCAGGGTGCACGATGCAGCGCTCGCCGACATGGCAGCCGTCGGCTACCACCACCCGCGCGCCGATCCGCGTGTGGGCGCCGATGCTCGCGCCTGCACCGATGCAGGCCAATGGCCCGATGCTGGCGGTGGCATCGACGACTGCACCTGCGTCGACCACCGCACTTGGATGGATACCTGCTGCGATGCCGGGTCGAACCTGCCCGACCCACCACTGCGACAGGCGGGCGTAGTACAAGTACGCATCAGGCGTAACGATGGTCGCGCCGCGACGGGCGGCCTCTTCGCGCAGCGCGGGTGCCACGATGACGCAGCCGGCCTTCGTGGTCGCGAGCTGTGCGCGATAGCGGGGGTTGGCGAGAAAGCCGATCGAGTTCGGCGTGGCCGCTTCCAGTGTCGCGATGCGCTCGACGATCAAAGCGGCGTCGCCGATGCACTCGCCACCCAATCGGGCAACGATGTCGGCGACGGTCACGCGCATCGCCGTGGGTTCAAGTTTGCGCGCTGAGGACGCGGACCACCTGCCGAGGCTTACTTGCCCGCATTCAAGGCGTCGATCACCTTCTTGGTGATGTCCACGCGTGGGCTCCAGTGCACCGCGTCCTGCAGGATCAGGTCGTACTTTTCACTGTCGAAGATCTGCTTGATGACCTTGTTGGCGCGTTCGACGACACCCGACAGCTCCTCGTTCTTGCGCTGATTGAGGTCTTCCTGGAATTCGCGGCGCTTTCTCTGGAAGTCACGGTCCTGTTCGACCAGGTCGCGCTGGCGCCGCGAGCGCTCGGATTCGGCCAAGGTCGGTCCATCCTTGTCGAGCTTGTCGGCAGCAGCCTTCAAGCGTGCGGCAATGTCGGCGAGATCTTTCTCGCGCTTGCTGAACTCGGTCTCGAGCTTGGCCTGTGCGGCCTTGGCTGGAATGGCTTCGCGCAACACACGTTCGCTGTTGACGTAACCGATTTTCAGCTCCTGGGCCTGCGCCGTGATCGCCGCAACCATGAACACAGAGGTGGCCGCCAGAATCTTGATCGTGTTCATCAGAAAGCATTCCCGATCTGGAATTGGAACTTCTGGATTCTATCCGTCGGCAAATAGTGCACCGGCGTACCCCAACTCAGCTTGAGCGGACCAACCGGCGAAATCCAGGACAGGCCGATGCCAACCGATGCTCGAATGCTCTTGGCCTCGATCTTCTCAGTCTCGCCCCACACGTTGCCGGCATCCGCGAAGCCGAACAGCCGCACCGACTTGTCGTTACCCGCACCCGGAACGGGAACGTACAGCTCGGCGTTGACATTGGCCTTTCGATTGCCACCGATGAAGTTGTTGGTGACGTCGACGGTACCCAGCGACGCCTGCTCGAATACCCGCACCGAGCCGAGACCGCCACCAAAGAAGTTCTTGAAGATCGGGTACGGTTTGTCACCCAGGCCCTTGCCCCAGCCGAGTTCGCTGTTCAGGCCCAGCGTAAAGCGGTTGGTGATCGGGACATATTGCTGGTACTGCAGATTGGCGCGCAGATAGCGCACATCGCCGGCAATCGACCACTCCAGGTTGACGCGCTTGTAACTGCCATTGGCTGGTGAAAGCGCACTGTCGCGGCTGTCACGGGCCCAGCCCAGGGTCAACGGGACGGCAGTGCTTCTAGAGCCATACAGTTCGCGGTAGTCGCGGTAACTCTTGTTGGTTACCGTGCCCGTGATGTTGGTCGCCTCGACGCCGAGTCCGAAGAAGACGGTATCGAACTCGGAGAACGGAACGCCAAAGCGCACCGTCGCCCCCGGCGTGACCAGTTCGTACTCCTCACCCTGGCTGTTGATCGGCTTGGTGGTGCGGTAGAACACGTCGAACGCGCGCGAGATGCCGTCGACGGTGAAATACGGGTCGACGGTCGACAACACCAGCAAACGGTTGGACTTGCCGGTGTTGAACTCGATACCCAGGTAATTCCCGGTTCCGAAAACATTGTCCTGCTTGATCGAAGCCGTCAAGGTGATCTTGTCGACGCTCGAATATCCGGCGCCGACGAGCAGGTTGCCGGTCGGCTTTTCGGTGACCTTGAGTTTCAGGTCGACCTGATCCGCGGTACCAGGCACTTCTTCGGTTTCAACCTCGACGTCCTTGAAATAACCCAGGCGATCGACACGGTCGCGGGACAGCTTGATCTTGCCGCCGTCGTACCAGGCCGACTCGAACTGGCGGAACTCGCGGCGCACGACTTCATCGCGGGTGCGATCGTTGCCCGCGACATTGACACGACGCACGTAGACCCGGCGTTGCGGGTCAGCCACCAAGACCACCGCAACCTGGCCATTGGCGCGATCGATCTCGGGCCGCGCCTGCGTGCGCGCGAAGGCATAGCCGTACAGGCCATACAACTCACCGAACAGTTTGGTCGTGGCCGCGACGTCCTCGCTACGGTAGGCCTCGCCGGGACGGATGCGTACCAGGCGCTGGAACTCTTCGTCCTTGCCCAGGAAGTCGCCTTCGAGCTTGACGGCCGTCACCGTATAGCGCTGGCCTTCGCGCACCGTGATCGTGATGCTGATGTCCTGCTTGTCGGGCGAGATCGTCACCTGGGTCGATTCGATCTCGAACTCGAGGTAGCCGCGATTGGTGTAGTAGGCGCGGATGGTTTCCAGATCGGCGTTGAGCTTGCTGCGGGAGTAGCGATCGGTCTTCGTGTACCAGGTCAGCCAGCCGCCGGTGGACTGCTCGAGCAGGCTCAACAACGTGCTCTCGGAAAACGCCTTGACGCCGACGACGCGAATTTCCTTGATCTTGGCCGCGTCACCCTCGGTCATTGTGAAGCTGACATTCACGCGGTTGCGATCGAGTGGCGTCACGGTCGTCACCACTTCGGCGCCGTACAGGCTGCGCGTCAAGTACTGGCGCTTGATTTCCTGCTCGGCACGGTCGATTTGCGCGCGATCAAAGGGCAACCCCTCACCGATGCCCGAGTCCTTGAGCGCCTTGGTCAGGGTGTCGGTGTCGAACTCCTTCAGGCCGACAAACGTGACCGCGGCAATGATCGCGCGCTCCTCGACCACCAGCACCAGCACCTTGCCGTCGATCTCGATGCGCACGTCCTTGAACAGGCCGGTCGCAAACAGTGCTCGCAAGGCCGCGGCACCCTTCTCATCGCTGTAGCTGTCACCGACGCGAAATGGCAGCGACGCGAAGACCGTGCCAGGGTCCGTACGTTGCAGGCCCTCGATGCGGATGTCGGCAACGACGAATGGTTCGGCGGCTCGCGCCGCCAGTGGTGCCGCCAGCGCACCAACCGCCGTCACGATGGCCGCGATCGGGCGCAAGGAGTTGGCTGCAGTGGAAAAATGCATCGAATGTAAGCGCTGGACGTCGCGCGTCAGTGCAGGCCCAGCAGGCGGACCACATCGTTGGAAAGGGCGAGGGACATCAGCAGCAGCATGATCAGCGCGCCGCCGCGCTGGAGCCACTTGAGCCACAGGTCGGAGACCGGGCGGCCGGTGACAGCCTCGAAAAGATAATACATGAGGTGCCCGCCATCGAGCATCGGCAGCGGCAGCAGGTTGAGAACACCCAGGCTGACGCTGACGAGCGCCAGGAAGCCAAGGTAGTAGGCCAGACCGAGGTTGACCGATTGGCCGGCGTAATCGGCAATCGTCAAGGGTCCCGACAGGTTCCTCAAAGACGCCTGCCCAATCAACATGCGGCCGAGCATCTTCACAGTCAGCGCCGACACCTCCCAGGTGCGCGCCGCTCCCTGTACCAGACCGTCGATCGGGCCCTTCTGCACCGTGACCAACTCTGCGGCATGACCGACGAAGGCATCGATGCGGCCAAAGCGCTGCTCGCCCTCGTTCATCACGCGCGGCCGGACGGTGAGTTCAAGTGCCTTGCCGGCACGTTCGACGTGCCAGACCATCGGCGCCGCACTGCCGTCGGCCGCAAGCCGCCGGATACGTTCACGCAGGTGCTGGGCGTCGGTGACTGGAATGTCGTCAACCCGCAGCACGCGATCGCCACTCTTCAGACCCGCCTTGTCGGCCGGACCGCCCGCCTTGACATCACCGAGCACGGCCTCGCTGTACGGTGCTCCGAGACCGACACGCTGCATCAGCTTGGCATCGACTTCACTGCTGTCGATGCGGCCCAGTTCGAGCACCAGTTGCCGGCTGCCATGACCGGCCGCATCGCTGACCATCAGTCTGAGCGACTCACGCTCGAGTGCCGCCTGCGTGACCTGCCAGCGCAGGTCGGTCAGCGACTGCAGGTCCAGCCACTGCCCCGAAGCGACCGACTCGCGGGACCACGCGCGCACCCAGTCGCCGGATCGCATGCCCGCGCGCTCGGCCAGACTGCCCGCGGCAGGAGCGCTGAGGACGGCTTTGGGTTCGTCGACGCCGATCCAGTTCGCTGCGGCGTACAACAGCACTGCCAGCAGCAGGTTGGCAATCGGCCCGGCGGCGACGATGGCGACGCGCCGCGGCAATGATTTGCGATTGAAGGCCTGCTCGCACTCGTGCGGCGCGACACTGTCTTCGCGCTCATCGAGCATCTTGACGTAGCCGCCCAGCGGCAGTGCCGAAACCACGAACTCGGTGCTGTCGGGTGTGGCCTGCCGGCGCCAGACGACGCGGCCAAAGCCGACCGAGAATCGCAGCACCTTGACGCCGCACCAGCGCGCTACCTGGTAGTGACCCCATTCATGGATCACGATCAACACGCCAAGCGTCAGCACGAACGCGAGCACGGTCGTGATCACCTTGTGATCTCCTTCACCAGCGCCCGCGCATGGCTGCGCGCGCGCTCGTCGAGCGCCAGCAGGTCGGCCAACACGGCTTCGTCCGGCAAGTCGGGCAGCACCGCCTCGACGGTCCGGGCATTGACCTTGTGAATGTCGGTGAAGCGAATGGTTCGATCAAGGAAGGCCGCAACCGCTTCCTCGTTGGCCGCATTGAGGACTGCAGTGCTGCCTTCACGTGCGCGCAGCGCATCCCAGGCCAGTTGCAGCCCGGGGAAGCGCTTGCTGTCGGCGGGCTCGAAGCTCAGATCCTTCAGGGTTTCGAATTCGAGTCGCGAAGCACCCGACGCAATGCGCTGCGGGAACGACAAGGCATAGGCGATCGGCACCCGCATGTCGGGCGTGCCCATCTGCGCGAGCACGGAGTGATCGCGGCACACGACCATCGAGTGAATGATGCTTTGCGGGTGGATCACGACGCGAACCTGCTCGGGCGCCAGGTCGAACAGCCAACGCGCTTCGATGACCTCGAGCGCCTTGTTCATCATCGTCGCCGAGTCGACCGAGATCTTTCGTCCCATGACCCAGGTCGGGTGCGCGACCGCCTGCTCGGGCGTGATGTCGTGCAGGCTCGCTGGTTCGCGGCTGCGGAACGGCCCGCCGGACGCTGTGAGCACGATGTGATCGATGCGCTCGCGCCAGCTGTCGCGGTCCTCTGGCAGGCACTGGAAGATCGCCGAGTGCTCGCTGTCGACCGGCAGCAACGTGGCACCACCCTCGCGCACGGCGCGCATGAACAGCGCGCCGCCAACCACCAGCGCCTCCTTGTTCGCCAGCAGCAGGCGCTTGCCGGCGCGGGCGGCGGCCAGGCAAGGCGCCAAGCCTGCCGCACCGACGATGGCCGCCATAACCGTGGTCACCTGTTCGTGCGCAGCCAGTTCGCACAGCGCGGCCTCGCCGGCCAGTACTTCGGTCGGCGAACACTGCTCGCGCAGCCGCTGTTGCAAGGTTCTGGCGGCGGCGGCATCGGCCAGCGCGGCGTATCGAGGCTTCCAGCGCAGGCAAAGCGCTTCGAGCTCGTCCAGTTTTCGCTGCGCGGTGAGGGCAAAGACCTCGAAACGCTCCGGGTGGCGCGACACCACGTCGAGCGTACTGATGCCGACCGAGCCGGTGGCACCGAGAATTGCGATACGCTGCTTCATGCCGGTCATGCCGCGGTCAGTGCCATGGCCATCGGCAATACCGGCAACAGCGCGTCGACACGATCGAGCACGCCGCCGTGGCCCGGCAGCAGGCGGCTCGAGTCCTTGGCCCCCGCCGCTCGCTTGACCAGCGATTCGAAGAGGTCGCCGACCACGCTGAATCCAGTCAGCAGCACGCACAGCGGCACCAACCCGGCCCAGCCAAAGCGGAGCACAAGTTGGGTGTACAGACTGGCCGAATCGACCGGCCAGCGCACGTCGATCACCACGACCCACAGTACGGCCAGAACGAGTACGCAGATGATGCCGCCGGCCACACCCTCCCAGCTCTTGCCCGGACTGATGGTCGGTGCCAGCTTGTGCTTGCCGAACGCGCGGCCCGCGGCGTAGGCGCCGATGTCGGCAACCCAGACCAGGCACAGCGTCGAGAGCAGAAAGTTGACACCCACCGCGCGCGCGCCCGCCAGCGCCAACCAGGCCAGCCACAGCGCCAGCAAGCCGAGCGCCAGGCGCAACACGGCGGGCCAGCGCGACCATGCAGCCGGTCCGCCGCGCAATGCCAATGTGCCCAGCACCAGCCAGGCGGCGAACCCGCCCTGCCACGCCACGCTCGGTACGCGCGTCACGCTGCCGGTGTAGACCGCCCACAACCCGGCCAGCGCCAGCAACACACCAGGGCCGAGGGCGGCCACCGTGGCCACGCCATTCAGGCGCGACCACTCCCAACCGGCCGCCGCAATCAGCAGCAGAGTCAGCAATGCAAAGGGCCACGGCGTCGCAACCCACAGCGTCGGCAGCAGCAGTGCCAACAGCACCACCGCCGTGATCACACGCTGCAACAGCATCAGACCGTTCCGGTCACGCGCTGACGAGCCGCGGGGCCGGTTCCGCCGGGACGCCACCAAAACGGCGGGTGCGCGCACCGAATTCGGCCAGGGCGGCGTCGAGTTCCGCGTCGCCGAAGTCGGGCCAGAGGCAGTCGGTGAAATACAGCTCCGAATAAGCCACCTGCCAGAGCAGGAAGTTGCTGATCCGCACCTCGCCGCCGGTACGGATGAACAGATCGGGATCGGGCGCGTAATGCATGGCCATGTAGCGCGCCAACGTGGCTTCGTCGAGGGCCTCGGGCTGCACACCATCGGCCAGTGCGCAGCGCGTGGCCTGCACAACGTCCCAGCGGCCGCCGTAGTTGAAGGCCACCGACAGCGTGATGCGCTGGTTGTGGGCCGTCGCTCGCTCCGCCTGGGCCCACGCTTCGCGCACCTTCTCCGACACCGCGCTACGGTCGCCGACGATGCGGATGCGAACGCCCTCGTTGGCCAGCTTGCTCAGGTATTTCGAGACTGCCACCAACACCAGGCCCATCAGTCCCGAGACCTCATCGCTCGGCCGCTTCCAGTTCTCCGACGAGAACGCAAATACGGTCAGGTAGCCGATGCCGCGGTCGGCACAGGCCTGCACCGTTCGCACCAGCGCATCGACGCCCTGCTTGTGGCCAAAGAAGCGCGGCATCAGGCGCTTCTTGGCCCAGCGGCCGTTGCCGTCCATGACGATCGCCACGTGGCGCGGCAGAGCCGGATTGGTTTGCACGATGCGCGCCGTCAAACCGCCAGGATCTCTGCTTCTTTGGCGTGGATCAGCCGATCGATCTCCGCGATCACGCGGTCGGTCAGCTTTTGCACCTCGTCCTGCGCGCGACGCTCCTCATCCTCGGTCGCGAGCTTGTCTTTGAGCAATTTCTTCAGGTGCTCGTTGGCATCGCGGCGCAGGTTGCGCACGGCGATCCGGGTCTCTTCACCGGCATGGCGCACGACCTTGGTCAGATCCTTGCGACGTTCCTCGGTCAGCGCTGGCATCGGCACCCGCAGCAGGTCACCCTGGGCGGCCGGATTGAGCCCGAGATCGCTCTCGCGAATCGCCTTTTCAATCTTCGCGCCGAGCCCCTTCTCCCATGGCTGGACACTGATCGTGCGCGCATCGAGCAGGGTCACGTTGGCGACCTGGCTGATCGGCACCATGGCGCCGTAGTAGTCGACATGCACTTGGTCCAGCAGTCCCGGGTGGGCACGGCCGGTGCGCACCTTCTGCAATTCGTGCTTGAAGGCCTCGATGGACTTGCCCATCTTGGTTTCGGCGGTCTTCTTGATCTCTGCAATAGTCATGGCGTCCTCACGGCCTTACACGTGTACCAGTGTGCCCTCATCCGAGCCCATCACCACGCGCTTGAGCGCGCCGGGCTTGTTGATCGAAAAGACCTTGATCGGCAGCTTCTGGTCGCGGCACAACGCGAACGCGGTGGCGTCCATCACCTGCAGGTTCTTGGCGATCGCTTCGTCGAAGCCGATGGTCGCATAACGGGTCGCCTTCGGGTCCTTGTTCGGGTCGGCCGAATACACGCCGTCGACCTTTGTCGCCTTGAGCACGATCTCGGCACCGATTTCGGCGCCACGTAACGCGGCCGCCGTATCGGTGGTGAAGAACGGGTTGCCGGTGCCGGCGGCGAAAACCACGACCTTGCCCTCTTCGAGATACTGCAGTGCCTTGGGCCGTACGTAGGGTTCGACGACCTGTTCGATGCCGATGGCGCTCATCACGCGCGCGGTCATGCCTTCCTGGCGCATCGTGTCGGCCAGGGCCAGCGCGTTCATCACCGTCGCCAGCATGCCCATGTAGTCGGCAGTCGCGCGGTCCATGCCAACCGAACCGCCGGCCACGCCGCGGAAGATGTTGCCCCCGCCGATGACCACCGCGACCTCGACGCCCAGCGCGGTGATTTCCTGCACCTCACGCACCATGCGCACGATGGTCGCGCGGTTGATGCCGTATGCGTCCTCACCCATCAAGGCCTCGCCAGAGAGTTTGAGCAGGATACGTTTGTAGGCCGGCATGCGGCGAGGCTCCTCAGGCAGACGACGGGTCGGAGTTTAAGGGGACGCGCCTGCCGCCCCGTGTCCGGATGCAGCTTTACTGACCCTTTGCCGCGGCCACCTGCGCCGCAACCTCGGCCGCAAAGTGGTCGGCCTTCTTCTCGATACCCTCGCCCACGACGTACAGCGTGAAGCGCTTGATGCTGGTCGCGCGCTCCTTGAGCATCTGCTCGACAGTCTGCTTGTCGTTCTTTACGAAGGTCTGGTTCAGCAGCGAGACTTCCTTGAGGAACTTCTGCACCGAGCCCTCGACCATCTTGGCCACGATCTCGGGCGGCTTGCCCGATTCGGCAGCTTTCTCGGCGGCGATCTTGCGCTCCTTGTCGACCAGCGCGGTCGGAACCGCGGCTGCCGACAGCGCGGCAGGCTTCATCGCCGCCACGTGCATGGCCACGTCCTTGGCCGCAACAGCGTCGCCGTCGAACTCGACGATCACGCCGATCCGCGTGCCGTGCAGGTAGCTGGCGAGCTTGCCGCCGTCGGCATAGCGTTGAAAGCGCCGGATCGCCATGTTCTCGCCGATTTTGCCGATCAGGCCCTTGCGCACGTCTTCGAGCGTCGGGCCGTAGCCGTCCTGCACGTAGGCCAGCGCCGACAACGCCGCCACGTCGGCCGGATTCTTGTCGGCGACCAGTTGGGCGCAGGCCTTGCAAAAAGCCAGGAAAGACTCGTTCTTCGAGACGAAGTCGGTTTCGCAGTTGACTTCGACCAATGCGCCGGTCGTGCCACTCACGGCCGCGCTGACCACGCCTTCGGCCGTGATGCGCGACGCCGCCTTGCCGGCCTTGTTGCCGAGCTTGACGCGCAGGATCTCTTCGGCGCGCTCGGCGTCGCCTTCGGCCTCGGTCAGCGCCTTCTTGCACTCCATCATGGGTGCATCGGTCTTGGCGCGCAGTTCGGCGACCATGCTTGCGGTGATTGCGGGCATCTTCTTGCTCTCCGTAGTCAGGAAAAAAGGGGCCTCTTGCAGCCCCTTCGATTCAGTTATCGCTGGCCACAGGTCACGCGTCTTCGCTGACCTCGACGAACTCGTCACCGCCCGCCGAGACGGCCTGCACCACGTCGCTGCTGGCGTTGGCCTTGCCTTCGAGCACTGCGTCGGCGATGGCACGGGCATATAGCGCCACTGCCTTGGCCGAGTCGTCGTTGCCGGGGATCACGTAGTCGATACCGAGCGGTGAATGGTTCGTGTCGACGATGCCGATCACCGGGATGCCCAACTTGATGGCCTCGGCGACGGCGATCTTGTGGTAGCCGACGTCGATGACGAACATGGCATCGGGCAGTGCGTTCATGTCCTGGATGCCGCCGATGTCCTTCTCGAGCTTGGCGATCTCGCGCTGGAACATCAGCGCTTCCTTCTTTATCGACGGCTGCACATTGGCGTCGACCTGGGCCTGCATGTCCTTCAACTTCTTCAACGAGCCCTTGACGGTCTTGAAGTTGGTCATCATGCCGCCGAGCCAGCGTTGGTCGACGTACGGCATGCCGCAGCGCTTGGCTTCCAGGGCGATCACGTCGCGAGCCTGGCGCTTGGTGCCGATCATCAGAACCGTTCCGCGCTTGGAGGCCAGTTGGCGCACGAACTTCAACGCACCCTCGAAGAGCGGCTGCGTCTTTTCGAGGTTGATGATATGGATCTTGTTGCGGTGGCCGTAGATGTACGGAGCCATCTTCGGGTTCCAGAAGCGTGTCTGGTGGCCGAAATGGACACCCGCTTCCAGCATTTCGCGCATGGTGACGGACATTGAAAACTCCAAAAAGGTTGGGTCTAGAATCCGGCGCGAATCGCAACAAGGTGGACAGTTTCAGAATGTCCACCCGGCGTTGCGACACCTTTCGATGGCCGGGTTCGCGAGTCTTTTTCTCGGCCGTGCATCGATGCTCGAAACCACGCCGGGAAAAACCCGCAGAGTATAGCAGCCGCGACCCCGATGCCGATCGACTTGACCCAGGCCGCGACTGACATCGCCGCCGGCCGCCAGCGCGCCCAGGCCGCGCTCGACGCGGCGCAGGAGCGGGCCGCGGCGAGCGCCAATCGCCACGCGTTCATCCGTCGCTTCGATGCCACGGCCCGGGCGGCCGCGCAGGCCACCGATCTGTTGCAAGCAAGTGGTGCGCCGCTGCCGCCACTGGCCGGGCTGGCCGTTTCGGTAAAGGACTTGTTCGACGTCGCCGGCTTTCCGACCACGGCGGGCTCGTCGTCGCTGCACGATGCCGCGCCGGCTGAACGCGATTGCCCGGCCGTTGCCAGGCTGCGCGCGGCGGGCGCGGTGCTGGTGGGTCATACCAACCTGACCGAATTCGCCTTCTCGGGCGTGGGCATCAATCCGCACCACGGCACCCCCGCCAACCCGGCCACCGCAGGCCTCGACGCCGAACCGCGCATCCCGGGCGGCTCGACGTCCGGCGGTGCGGTCTCGGTCGCGACCGGCGCGGCCTGGGCCGCGCTCGGCTCCGACACTGGCGGCTCGATCCGAATTCCGGCTGCCCTGCAAGGGCTGGTCGGCTTCAAGTGCACGGCGCGCTTGGTGCCGACCGAGGGCGCGATTCCCTTGTCGACCACGCTCGATACTGCCTGTGCCATCACGCGCTCGGTGCGCGACGCAGGGTTGCTGCACGAAGTGCTCGCCGCACGCCGAGTCGGTCTCGAGCGGCGACCGCTGTCAGGGTGGCGACTGGCCCTGCCACGCACCGTGATGCTCGAGGCGCTGGAGCCGGCAGTGGCGACGGCGTTCGAGCAGGCAGTCTCGGCGTTGCGCCAGGCCGGCGCGCGTATCGACGAGATCGACCTGCCAAGTCTCGCCGACACGGCCGCGCTGGTGCATGGCGGCGGGTTTTCGGCCGCCGAGAGCTGGGCCTGGCACCGCCGCCGACTTACAGAACGGGCCGGCTCGTACGACCCGCGTGTGGCCCTGCGGATCCGTCGTGGTGAAGCCATCAGCGGCGCGGATTACATCGACCTGATGGGCGAGCGGCGAGCCTGGATCGCGCGCACCGAGACGGCGCTGGCCGGCATCGACGCCCTGCTGTCGCCAACCGTACCCATCGTCGCGCCGCGCCTGCAGCCGTTGATCGACAGCGACGACACGTTCTTTGCCGCCAATGCCAAGCTGTTGCGCAACCCTTCCCTGATCAATCTGCTCGATGGGTGCGCACTGTCGCTGCCCTGCCACCGTGATGGAGACTGGCCGGTCGGCCTGATGGTCTGGGGCCCGGCACTGGCCGACGATCGGGTGCTGGCCGTTTCACTCGCGATCGAGCAGGCTCTGCGGGGCCGCGGCTAGTGCGCATCGCGGTCGTCGGGGCAGGCATCGTCGGCGTGGCATCGGCCTACGAGTTGGCCTGCGACGGCCACGAGGTCACGATCTTCGAGCGCCGCGGCAGCGTCGCGGTCGAAGCCAGCTTTGCCAATGCCGGCGTGGTGGCACCCGGTTACGTTGCGCCATGGGCCGCGCCGGGCATGCTGGGCAAGGTGCTCGGCCAGATCGGCCGGCGCGACGCGGCGGTGCGACTGGCCGGGTGGCCCGGCCCGGCGCTGGCCGGCTGGCTCTGGCGCTGGTGGCGCGCATGTGCCGCACCACGCCACCGGCTTCATCGCAACGCGATGCTTGCGTTGGCAACGACGAGCCAGGCACGCACACGCGAGATTGCGGCCAAGTTGTCGATCGAACACGAGCGCGCGGGCGGCTTGCTGGTGCTGCTGCGCAGCGAGCGTGAACTGGCGCGGGCACGCGCCGGTCTGGGCTGGATGACCGAGCACGGGATTGAATTCCACCTCGTCGACGCCGAGGGCTGCCGCCGCCTCGAGCCGGCACTTGACGAGGCAACGCCGCTGCGCGCCGGCATCCATCAGCCCGGCGCCGACGTCGGCAACTGCCGCCAGTTCGCGATCGGGCTCAAGGCCGAGCTGCAGCGGCGTGGTGTCGAGTTCCGCTTCGGGCAGTCCGTGCATCGCCTGACACCTGGCCGCCCGGATGTGGTCGTCGATAGCGTGTCGCTGGCCAGTGACACCGATGCAACGCCGGCCACGCCGGAACCGTCGCGCAGCGAGCGCTTTGACGCAGTGATCGTGTGTGCTGCACTTGAGAGCTGCACGTTGCTGCGACCACATGGTCTGCGACTGCCGCTGGTGCCGGTGTACGGCTACTCGATCACCCTGCCGGTCCTCAAGTTCGAGACCTACCCCGACGCCGGCCCACGCGGGGCATTGATCGACGAACGCTACAAGGTTGCGATCAGCCGCCTGGGCGAACGCGTGCGCGTGGCAGGTAGCGCCGAACTCGGCGGCACGGTGGAGCGCCTGCGCGATGCACCGATCGCGACCCTGCACCGCGTGCTGCAAGACTGGTTCCCTAACGCCGCGCGCCATGCCCAGGCACAAGCCTGGAAGGGCGCGCGGCCGATGTCACCCGACGGACCGCCGGTCGTCGGCGCCACCGGCCTGCCCGGAATCTGGGTCAACACCGGGCATGGCTCGAGCGGTTGGGCCCTGGCGTGCGGCAGTGCCCGGCTGCTGGCCGATGCAGTCGCCGGGCGTGCGCCGGTGATCGACGATTCGTGTTTTTCCCCGCTGCGCTGGCGCTGAGGGGGAAAATGACGCCGGCAATGTCCACCTTGCGACGCATCAGGTTCGACTCCGGGCCGTGGCCGCTGTACGGCACCGACGCCTCGCGCCAGATCGAGGCACTGGCCGCGGCGATCTGCCCGCCGCACGCACTGATGCAGCGCGCCGGCGAGGCCACTGCGAGGCTCGCGCTGGGACTGGCCCCGCACAGTCAGCGCATCTGGATTGCCGCCGGCCCCGGCAACAACGGCGGCGACGGGTTCGAAGCGGCATGCCGGCTGCAACAGGCTGGCCGCCAAGTCCGGGTCACGGCACTCGGTGATCCGGCACGCCGCAGCGCCGACGCCGCCGCGTCCCTGACCCGCGCACAGGCGGCAGGCGTGCACATCGAAACTTCGCTGCCGACGAACGTGGACTGCGACTTGGCGATCGATGCAGTCTTCGGTCTGGGCACGATCCGCGCCGCCGAGGGCCCATTCGCCGACGCACTGCGGCGCTTGAGTCAGCTGCGCGGTCCACGCTTGGCGATCGATCTGCCCAGTGGCCTGGACAGCGACCACGGCGTCGTGCACGGCGAGGTCGGCGCCCAGGTCACGCACACGCTGGCGCTCCTGACGCTCAAACCAGGTCTGTTCACAGGCCAAGGACGCGAATTGGCCGGGGAGGTTTGGTTCGACGACCTGCGCACTGGCAACGCCGCAGCACAGGTGCCACCACAGGCCTGGTTGGGCGGCGCCGACGCGGCGCGCGAAATCCCGGCGCCGCGCCGGCATGCACGGCACAAAGGCAGCTTCGGCGACGTGCTCATCGTCGGCGGCGCCGCGGGCATGGCCGGTGCAGCGCTGCTTGCGGGGCGCGCGGCACTGGCTGGCGGTGCCGGACGCGTCTTCGTCAGTGCGCTCGACCCCGACGCGCCGCAGGTGGACATGCTGTGGCCCGAACTGATGCTGCGACCGGAGATGTGGCGCTCAAATGACACCGCGCTGGCCGCCGCCACCGTGGTCTGCGGCTGCGGTGGCGGCGATGCGGTGCGAGAGGCGTTGCCGCTCCTGATGGCTCGCGCTGCGCGCTTGGTCCTCGACGCCGATGCGTTGAACGCCATTGCGGCGGACGGCGGATTGCAGACATTGCTGACGGCGCGTGCGGGCCGCGGCCAGGCCACGATCCTCACACCGCACCCGCTGGAAGCCGCCCGCCTGGCTGGACTCACGGGCGCGGCCGAGGTGCAGTCCGACCGCCTCGGCCAGGCCCAGCGTCTGGCCGAGCGCTTGGGCTGCGTCGTGCTGCTCAAGGGCTCCGGCAGCGTGATCGCGGCGCCGCGGCAGCCCAGCCGCATCAACACCAGCGGCAACGCCCGACTGGCCAGCGCCGGCACGGGCGACGTGTTGGCTGGTTGGCTCGGTGGCTTGTGGGCGGCCGCACAGGTGCAGTTGCCGCCTCCATCGCCGCATCGGGTGGCGCAGGCAGCCGCGTGGTGGCACGGCGCGGCGGCCGAGAACAGCGATGAGCGTGCGCCGTTGACGGCCTCGTCATTGCTGCAGAGCCTGGCCGCTGCGGCCTGACGGTCGCCAGCCGCGAGCAGGCGTTCAGCGGGTCTTGCTGGACCGGCCCGGGGTCTTCTTCTCCCCGCGCGCGGTGCGCTTGCCTGTAGCTCGCTTGCCCGCGTCGGCGCCGGACTGACGCTTGCGCGTCGCCTTCTTCACCGCCACATCGCTGGCTTTGGTGCCGGCCAACTCGTCGACGGCAGTGGAGGCGCGGCGCGGCGGCGCCGCCTTGTTGCGCTGGCCCTTGGCGAGCAGTCGCTCTTCCTGGCCCTCGCGGACCAGGCGGAAGTCGATCTTGCGACCGTCGAGGTCGACGCGGCTGACCTGGACCCGCAATCGGGCCCCGATGCCGTAGCGCACGCCCGTGCGCTCGCCACGCAGTTCCTGGCGTGCCTCGTCGAAGCGGTAGTACTCGCCGCCAAGTTCGGTGATGTGCAGCAAGCCTTCGACGTACAGCGCGTCGAGTTGCACGAACAGGCCGAAACTGGTTGCCGCCGTCACGGTGCCGCTGAACTCTTCGCCGAGGCGATCGCGCATGAAGCGGCACTTGAGCCAGGCTTCGACGTCGCGCGAGGCCTCGTCGGCACGGCGTTCGTTGGCGCTGCAATGTGCGCCTGCCGCCTCCCAGTGTTCGCCTTCCAGCGCATGGGCCTTGGGTGCCTTGCCGCCCCTGCGCACCGTGGGCTGATCTTCAAGCGACCCGCTGTCGATGTGATAGCGCTTGCCGTGCAGCACGGCCTTGATCACGCGATGCACCAAGAGGTCGGGGTAGCGTCGGATCGGGCTGGTGAAGTGCGTGTAGGCGCCGTAGGCCAGGCCGAAGTGGCCGGCGTTGGTCGCGGTGTAGATCGCCTGTTGCATCGAGCGCAACAGCATGGTGTGGATCTGCAGCGCGTCCGGTCGGTCCTTGGTGGCATCGGCAATGGCCTGGAACTCGCGTGGCGTCGGATCGTCGCTGACCGACAGGCCCAGGCCGAGCGCCTTCAGGTAGTTCTGAAGCGCAAGCTTCTTCTCCGGCGTCGGCCCTTCGTGCACGCGGTACAACGCGGGGTGCTTGGCCTGGGCGATGAAGTCGGCCGTACACACATTGGCCGCCAGCATGGCCTCCTCGATCAGCCGATGGGCGACGTTGCGGGTGCGCGGAACGATCTTCTCGATGCGGCCGTTGTCGTCGCAGACGATCTGCGTCTCGGTGGTCTCGAAATCGATGGCGCCACGCTGGTTGCGCTGCTTGATCAAGGCGCGGTAGACCTCGTGCAGGTGCACCAGGTGCGGTACCAGCTCGGTCCGCCGCGCCGCTTCCGGCCCGCGTGTGTTGGCCAGGATCGCCGCCACCTCGGTGTAGGTCAGGCGCGCCTGGGAATGAATGATCGCCGGGTAGAACTGGTAGGCCTCGATCTCGCCGAGCGGGCCGACAACCATGTCGCAGGCCATCGCCAGGCGGTCTTCGCCGGGGTTGAGCGAACACAGACCGTTGGACAATTTCTCCGGCAGCATCGGGATCACGCGTCGCGGGAAATAGACCGAGGTCGCGCGTTCGTAAGCGTCCTCGTCGAGCGGTTCGGCCGGCTTGACGTAGTGGCTGACGTCGGCGATGGCCACGATCAGGCGCCAACCTGACTTCTTCGCGCGGCCAGCGCCGCCCGTTAGCGGCTCACAGTACACCGCGTCGTCGAAGTCGCGCGCGTCTTCGCCGTCGATCGTCACCAGCGCGACGTCGCTGAGATCGATGCGGTGCTTGCGGTCGAGCGGTCGAAGGCGCTCGGGCAGGGCTGCCGCCTGCGCAATCGTCTCCGCCGAAAAACGGTGCGGCACTTCGTACTTGCGGACCGCGATCTCGATCTCCATGCCGGGGTCGTCGATCTCGCCCAGCACCTCCGCGACGCGGCCGACGGGCTGCGAGAACATCGACGGCGGCTCGGTCAACTCGATCGCCACGACCTGCCCTGCCTGCGCATTGGCGGTGGCGTTCTTCGGGATCAGGATGTCCTGCGCATAGCGCTTGTCCTCGGGGGCGACCAGCCAGATCCCGCTCTCGTGCAACAGGCGACCGATGATCGGCGACTTGCGCCGCTCCAGGATCTCCAGCACGTGTCCTTCGGGTCGACCGCGGCGGTCGTAGCGCACGATGCGCACGCGCACCCGGTCCCGGTGCAGGACGGCGCGCATTTCCTGCGGGGTGAGATAGATTTCGGCGGCTGTGCGGTCGTCGCGGGTGACGAATCCATGCCCATCGCGATGGCCCTGCACGATGCCTTCGACTTCGCTCATCAGAGCGGCGCCGATCGTGGCCGCGGCCTGAGCAACAATATTTTTGATGATAAAGTCCTGTGTCCTGAAATGCCCAGGTGGCGGAATTGGTAGACGCACTAGTTTCAGGTACTAGCGGGTAACTCCGTGGGGGTTCGAGTCCCTTCCTGGGCACCAAACAATGTTGAATCGAGCCTGGGCCGTTGCCGTGCAACGGCCCTTCTTCTTTGTGCGCTTCAAATCGAGAACTTCTTCGCCAGTGCTTCCGGGCGAAGGTCGTCGTATTCCTCGAACGGCTGGTGGATCCATGGGCTTGTCGGCAGCATCTCGACGAAATAGTCCGGCGTGTAGCCAGACACGCCCTTGGTCCACAGCACAGCCGAGCGCAGCTCGCTGATCGACGGCATGCCGCGCAGCCGCTCGACCACCGCCTTGAGCGTCACACCGGAGTCGGCGAGGTCGTCGACCAGCAACACGCGGCCGGCGAGTTCGCCCTTCGGCAGCGTGATGTACTTGGCCAGATCGAGGCGTCCCTGGATGGTGCCGGCCTCGGCGCGGTAGGAACTCGTGCTCATGATCGCCAGCGGCTTGTCGAACACGCGTGACAGCACGTCACCCGGTCGCATACCGCCGCGGGCCAGGCACAGGATCTGGTCGAAGACCCAGCCCGAATGTGCGACCTTGAGCGCCAGGCGCTCGATCAGCATGTGGTATTCGTCCCAGGAAACGTAAAGGTGTTTGCCGTCGTCGGTGAGCATCGTGTTGGACTTTCCTCAGGTCTTGTAGGGATGGCGCAGCAGGATGGTCTGCTCGCGGTCGGGTCCGGTCGACACCATGTCGATCGGCGCGCCCATGCATTGCTGCACCCGCTCGAGGTAGCGCCGGGCATTGAGTGGCAACTGGTCCCATTTCGTCAGGCCCACCGTCGCCTCGCTCCAGCCCGGGAAATGCTCGTAGATCGGCTTGCAGGCGAGGATGTCGTCGGCGTCCAGCGGCAGGATGTCGATGTGCTGGCCACGCAGTTCGTAGCCGATGCAGATGCTGATCTCGGGTAGCCCGTCAAGCACGTCGAGCTTGGTGATGCATACGCCGGAAATGCCGTTGATGATCATCGACCGCTTTAGCGCTGCTGCGTCGAGCCAACCGCAACGGCGGGGCCGGCCCGTCACGGTACCGCGCTCCTGACCGACTGTCGACAGATGGTGGCCGACGGTGCCGGCCACGTCCATCGCCAGCTCGGTCGGGAACGGCCCCGAACCGACTCGCGTGGTGTAAGCCTTGGTGATGCCCAGGATGTAATGCAGCTGATCCGGGCCGACGCCGGCACCGGCGGCCGCATTGCCGGCCACGCAATTGCTCGACGTGACGTACGGGTAGGTCCCGTGATCGATGTCGAGCAGCGTGCCCTGCGCACCCTCGAACAGCAGGTTCGCGCCAGCGCGGTTTGCGCTGTAGATGCGGTAGCCGACGTCGGCCAGCATCGGCTTCAACTGTTCGGCCACGGCCATCGCGTGGTCGAGGATCGGCCGGTAATCGAGCGGGCGGGACTTCAGATAGCCACCGAGCGCGTAGTTGTGCAGCTCGACCAACTCACGCAGCTTGGCGGCGAATCGCTCGGGGTGTTTGAGGTCCTGCACGCGCAGGGCACGGCGCGCCACCTTGTCTTCGTATGCCGGGCCAATGCCCTTGCCGGTGGTGCCGATCTTGCCCGCGCCACTGCTTTCGCGCAGCGCTTCGCGTGCCTTGTCGACCTCGACGTGGAACGGTAGGATCAGCGGACACGACTCGCTGATGAACAAGCGCGAGCGGACCTCGACGCCAATGCCCTCCAGGCGCTCGATCTCGCCCACCAGATGTGACGGATCCACGACCACGCCATTGCCGACGTAGCAAGCGACGCCATCGCGCATGATGCCGCTCGGAATCAACTGCAGCGCGGTCTTGACACCCTTGATGACCAGCGTGTGTCCAGCGTTGTGCCCGCCCTGGAAGCGGACCACGCCCTGCACGTGATCGGTCAGCCAGTCGACGACCTTGCCCTTGCCCTCGTCGCCCCACTGGGTACCGACGACGACGACGTTGCGGCCACGGCCGGTTGATGCTTGCATGATGTTGTCGGTTCCAGTTCCAGATTCGGGCTCAGAGTGGGCGCAACACCCAGCAGCCGTCGATGTCGATCAGTTCGCGGTCGCAGTCGTACTCCTGCGCCTCATGTTCATGGCCGGGCAGCGTGCAGACCACCATCTGGCCCTGCTCACGCAAGCGTCGCACGGCGGCGCGCAATTCGATGTCCTCGCCCCACGGCGCGCGCACCGCCGCAGCGGCGGGCTGCTCCGCCGCGGCCAATACCAATGCCTTCACGTCCAGGCTGAAGCCGACCGCAGGCCGGTTACGGCCGAACACCGCGCCGACCTCATCGTAGCGACCGCCCCGCGCCAGCGCCGCATTGGCGGCCGCACCATAGACCGAGAACCGCGCGCCACTGTAGTACGCGTAGCCGCTCATATCGGCCAGGTCGAAACCGATGCGAGCCGCCGGATGCGCCAGCTGCACATGGTTGGCCAGCCACGCCAGGTCGTCCAGTGCGTGGCCGATCGCCGGGTGCGGCGGCAACGCGCCGCGAGCGGCGGCCAGCACCTCGGCACCACCGTACAGGCGCAGCAGGGCCGCCAGGGCGTCACGCGTCCGAGCGGCAAATGGTTGCGACAGCTCCGACAACGCCGCCGTGTCCTTGCGTGCAAGTGCATCGATCAGCAACTCGTCGACCGCGGCGTCGCCGAGCAACGCACGCACGATGCGCGCATGGCCCAGATCGAGTAGCACGTCGTCGACACCGGCCGCGTGCAGGCCATCGAGCGCCAGATCGAGAACCTCGAGGTCAGCCTCCAGCCCGCCGTGGCCGTAGATCTCGGCACCGAACTGCAGTGGCTCGCGCGTGCTTTGCGCGCTGTCGGCGCGCGTATGCAGCACCGGACCGCAATAACAAAGGCGGGCCACGCCCTGGCGATTGAGCAAGTGGGCATCGATGCGCGCCACCTGCGGCGTGGTGTCGGCGCGCAGACCCAGCGTGCGGCCGGAGAGTTGATCGACCAGCTTGAAGGTCTTCAGGTCCAGGGCATGGCCGGTACCCGAGAGCAAGGATTCAAGATGCTCGAGCAGCGGCGGCATCACCAACTCGAAGCCGTAGCTGCGAGCGCCATCGATCAGCGTGCGCCGAAGCTCCTCGATGCGCCGCGCCTGGCTCGGCAAGACATCGGCAATCTGCTCTGGCAGCAGCCACGCACGCGACATGGGAGGAAACGCAGCGTTGTTGAAAGCGGCATTGTACCGACCGCTTCAGTCCACTAAGCCTTCCAGATGGCCAGCAACAGCAGCCCGGCGACCAGACTGATCAGGCCAATGAAGCGGATCTGGCCATCGCTCATTCGCGTCGCACGCTCGAAGGCCTGGCGCCAGGTCGCGGGACTCAGGAACGGCAGCAGGCCCTCGAACACAAGCATCAGTGCCAGCGCACCGAGCAGCAGATCACCCATGGCTGTCGCTGCAGCCCTATTTCTTTGCCGCTGGCGCCGGGGTCGCGCCACCGCCGCGCATGACACGGAAGAAGTCGCTGCCGGGATCGAGCACCATCACGTCGCTCTTGTTGCGAAAACTCGCCCGGTAGGCCTCCAGGCTGCGGTAGAACTGGGCGAACTGCGGATCGCGGCCGAAGGCATCGGCGTAAAGCGCGGAGGCCTTCGCGTCGCCCTGGCCCTTCACCTTCTGCGCGTCGCGGTAGGCCTCGGCCACGATTACCTCGCGCTGGCGATCCGCGTCGGCGCGGATCTTTTCCGACTCCGCCCCACCCTGCGACCGCAATTCGTTGGCCACGCGGTTGCGCTCGGACTGCATGCGGCGGTAGACCGAGTCGGTGATGTCGGCGACGAAGTCGACGCGTTTGACGCGCACGTCGATGATCTCGATGCCGAACGACTTGGCCTCGTCGGCCAGCCGGCTGCGCACGTCCTGCATCACGTTCTCGCGCTCGGTGGCGAGCATGCCGCTGACGGTGCGTCGCGTGACGACTTCGTTGAACGCGGCCTGCACCACCGGCGCCAGGCGATTCTCGAGGTTGCGCAGGTCGACGCCGTTGTTGCGAATGAACTGGCGCGGCTCGGCAATGCGCCATTTGACCAGCCAGTCGATGATCAGGCTCTTCTTCTCGGCCGTGAAGATCGGTCGCGTCTCGGGACTGTCCAGGGTCTGGATCCGCTTGTCGAGAAAGACCACGTTCTGCAGCGGCGGCGGCAGCTTGACCTTCAGGCCGGGTTCCGTGATCACTTCCTTGATCTCGCCCAGTGCGTAGACCACCGCCACCTGGCGCTGGTCGACGATGAAGAGCGTGGAAGCGGCGAGCATCAGCGCAAGCAGGACGCTGACGGCAATGAGTCCAATGCGGTTCATGTTCTGTCTACTCCCCGGCTCAGCGACCGTCACGGTCACGGGTGCGCCCACCATCGCGCGAGCGTGGGTCGGCGCCGACGGTGCCGGTCGACTCGGGTGTCGGTACGGAAGCCGGTGCTGCGGCTGCCGGCGTCGCAACGGCGGCACCGGCCTGTTGCATCAACTTGTCCAGCGGCAGGTAAAGCAGGTTCGAACCGCTGTGGCTGTCGACGAGCACCTTGCTGACATTGCCGTACACCGACTGCATGGTCTCCAGGTACAGCCGGTCGCGCGTCACCTGAGGGGCCTTCTGGTATTCGGTCAGGATGGAGCGAAAGCGTTGCGCGTCGCCCTCGGCCTGTGCGATCACGCGTGCACGGTAGCCCTCGGCCTCCTCCTTCAGTCGTGAGGCCGTGCCCTGCGCCTTCGGGATCACATCGGCCGCATAGGCCTGGCCTTCGTTCTTGAAGCGATCGCGGTCGGCAGTGGCTTTCACGGCATCGTTGAACGCCGCTTGCACCTGCTCGGGCACCTGCACGTTTTGCACGTTGACGTTGGCAATGACGATGCCCGCCTTCAGCCGATCGAGTTGGACCTGAATTGACTTGACAAGGTCGGCAGCGATCGCATCGCGCTGCTCGTACAACACCTGGTCGACCTTGCTGCGGCCGACGATTTCGCGCACCGCAGTCTCGCTGGCCTGCACCACGGCCTCCTCCGGGTTGCGGTTCTCGAACAGGTAGGCTCGGGCGTCCTTCAACCGGTATTGCACCGTGAAACGGATGTCGACGATGTTCTCGTCCTGCGTCAGCATCGATGAGTCGCGCAAGCCGGTCGACGGCGCCACCACGTTTCGACCGACCTCGGCCGAGCGCAATTGCGTTACCGCGACGGTTTCGTGGGCCTGGAACGGGTAAGGCCAGCGGAATTGGATGCCGGCGTCGCGCGTCTGGGTGTAGCGGCCGAACGAGGTCACCACCGCCTGCCAGCCTTCCTGGACGATGAACACGCCACTGCCGAGCCAGACCAGCACGGCGACCCCGGCAATCAGCGACAGGCCAATGCCTGCGCTCTTCATGTCGGGCTGGAAGCCGCCCCCATCTCCACTGCCGTTGCTGCGCCGTGGCGGCTGGCCGCCACCCTTGCCGAACAAGCCGCCGAGTTTGCGATTGAAATCGCGCCAGAGTTCGTCGAGATCCGGTGGTCCCTCGTTGCGCTTGCTGTAGGTCAGGCCGTCTTCGCTGCGCTGTGCAGCATGGCGCCGCGCGGCCGGCCGCAACGCCGCTGCGGTCAGGCTCCATGCCGCGCGGCCAACCGCAGCCAATCGCTGCGACAGCGGAACGGTGATGGCGGGCTCGAAGCTTGGGGTCATGCTGATTTGACGTTGTGAATGGGTTCTTCGCCGCCGGACGCGGGCCCGGCCTGCGTTGGTAGCGCGGGATATGGTGACACAGTGGCGGCATTCAAGCCGTCGCCGGCGACATGTTCGGCGATCACGCTGCGCAACAGGGCCACGCCGCGGCCATCCTTGGCGCTGACGAAGACGCGTACCGTGCGCACGCCCGGCGCACGCTCGACGGCATCGCGCAGCGCCCGCGGCGCTTGTGCCTGCGCCAGCAAATCGAGCTTGTTGAAGACCAGCACCTGAGGAATGCGATCGGCGTCGATCTCGGCCAGTACGCGCTCGACCTCGGCGATCTGCTCGGTGGCCAGCGGGCTGGCCGCGTCCACCACATGCAGCAGCAGATCGGCGTCGGCAGCCTCCTGCAAGGTCGCGCGAAAGGCCTCGACCAGCTTGTGCGGCAGATCGCGGATGAAACCCACCGTGTCGGACAGCGAGACCTGGCGTCCGGCCTCCTGCAGCCACAGCGAACGGGTGGTGGTGTCCAGGGTCGCGAACAGCTGGTCGGCAGCATAGGCCCGGGCCTTGACCAGGGCATTGAACAGCGTCGACTTGCCGGCATTGGTATAACCGACCAGCGAGACACGAAAGGTGCCGCTCTTCTCGCGTGCGCGGCGCTGTGTCTGGTGCTGGCGCTTGACCTTCTCCAGCCTGGCCTTCACGGTCTTGATCCGCTCGCCGATCATGCGCCGGTCGAGTTCGATCTGGGCCTCGCCGGGGCCGCCGCGGATGCCGATGCCGCCGGTTTGGCGCTCCAAGTGGCTCCAGCGCCGCACCAGCCGCGTGGCCTGGTATTGCAGCCGTGCCAGCTCGACCTGCAGCTTGCCCTCGTGGCTTTGCGCGCGGGCGGCAAAGATGTCAAGGATCAGGGCCGTACGGTCGGCCACCGCAACGCCCAGGTGCCGCTCGAGGTTGCGCTGTTGTGCGGGCGAAAGTGCCTGATCGAAGATCACGCCATGTGCCTGCTCCGCGGCAACGATGGCTTTGATCTCGTCGGCCTTGCCCGACCCGACGAACAGGGCGGCGTCCGGCGCCTTGCGCCGGGCGATGACCTTGGCCACGGGTTCGTCGCCCGCCGAAGTGGCCAGCAGCGCCAGCTCGTCCAGGGTGGCGTCGAACGACGAGCCCGGGCCGAGATCGACACCGACCAGCACCACCCGCGTCGGGACGGCGGTCGTGGACCGGGAATCGCTATCGGCGGTCGAAGAACCCAAGAGGTTGCGTACCCGGTCGCGACTCAAGTGGCGATCAATCGGCCGCGGGCTCGCTCGGGTCCTGGGCGTGGAAATTGACCGCCCGGCCCGGGACCACGGTAGAGATGGCGTGCTTGTAGACCATCTGCGTCACGGTATTGCGCAGCAGCACCACATACTGATCGAACGATTCGATCTGGCCCTGCAGCTTGATGCCGTTGACCAGGTAGATCGACACCGGCACGTGCTCCTTGCGCAGCAGGTTCAGGAACGGGTCCTGCAGGAGTTGCCCCTTGTTGCTCACGATATTCACTCCGTGTTTGAAGTTCGAATGCCTACCACGTTATCACAGGGTTGCCCCCAATGGCGCTGACCACGACCGGCCGCCCTGCCTGCGTAGCCGGCGGCGCTTCGGAGGCGGCACGTGTTACGAACCTTTGTCGTCGAAAGGGTTCCGCGACGACTTCATTTCGATGCGAAGCGGAGTGCCAACCAGCTTGAAATGGGCCCTGAAGCGCCCTTCGAGGAAGCGCTTGTAGCTGTCGGTCACGTGCTCGAGCGAGTTGCCGTGCACGACGACGATCGGCGGGTTCATGCCGCCCTGATGGGCATAGCGCAGCTTGGGCCGGAAGTGCCCGGCTCGCTTGGGGGCCTGATGTTCCACCGCTTCGAGCAGCAGACGGGTCAGGACCGGCGTCGGCATCTTCTTGTTCGCCGAGCCATGTGCGTCGGCGATCGCCTGCCAAAGGGGGCCAAGCCCCTGCCGCTTGAGTGCCGAAATGTGCAGCCGCTCGGCGTACTTCAGGAAGGCAAGCCGCGATTCGATCGAACGCTCGAGCATGTCGCGCTGGTAGCTGTCTACGGCGTCCCACTTGTTGATCGCGATCACGACCGCACGGCCGGCATCGAGGATGTAGCCGGCAATGTGGGCGTCCTGGTCGGTCACGCCCTGGGTCGCATCGAGCAGCAACACGACCACGTTGGCATCGGCGATCGCCTGCAGCGTCTTGACCACCGAGAACTTCTCGATCGCCTCGAACACCTTGCCCTTTCGGCGCAGGCCCGCGGTATCGATCAACTCGAACTTCTGCCCCGCCCGCTCGAAGGGTACGTGGATCGCATCGCGCGTCGTGCCCGGTTGATCGAAGGCGATCAGGCGCTCTTCGCCAAGCCAGGTGTTGATCAAGGTGCTCTTGCCCACGTTGGGCCGGCCCGCCACAGCCAGGCGAATTGGCCGCTCAACCCCGTCGCCATAGTTGTCCTGGCCGTCGCCGAAGTCGAAGTCCTCCAGGACTGCATCGATCAGGCTGCGAATGCCCTGCCCGTGGGCTGCCGACACCGGGTGCGGCTCGCCGATCCCGAGTTCGTGGAACTCGGCCAGGTGCGGCGAGTCGCTCATGCCCTCGGCCTTGTTGACGGCCAGGAAGACACGCTTGTTGGCACTGCGCAAGTAGCGCGCGATGTCATGGTCCTGGCCCGACACACCGGTGCGAACGTCGACGACGAAGATCACCGCATCAGCTTCGGCGACCGCCTGTTTGGTCTGCTTGGCCATCTCGGCCACCACGCCGCTGGGCTTGTCGGGCTCGAAGCCCCCGGTATCGACGACGATGAATTCGTGCTCGCCGAAACGGGCGTCGCCGTAATGGCGGTCGCGCGTCAGGCCGGCGAAGTCGGCGACGATGGCGTCGCGGCTCTTCGTCAGCCGGTTGAATAGCGTGCTCTTGCCGACGTTGGGTCGGCCGACGATGGCCACCACCGGCTTCATCGCGCCAACTCGCTGCGGATCGAGGCCGCGTCGCGGCGCGCATCCCCTCGCACCCTGCCCGGCCACCGACCGCCGGTGGTTGCGCCGCAACCGGGAATCGTCATTACTCGGGGCGGAAGGCGAACAGGCCGCCGCTGCGTGTGACGACCAGAATCGTATTGCCCGCACGCAACGGTACGCCGACGACCGGCGAGCCGTCGGTCGGCAGGCGCAACAGTGTCTTGCCGTCGGACCGGTCGAGGAAGTGCACCTGCCCTTCACTGTCGCCGACGATCACCGTACGCCCGACCACCAGCGGGCCGGACAGGCCGCGGTAGCGCAGGCTCTCGGTGGTCCAGGCCAGATCGCCGTTGTTGATGCGCCAGGCAGTGATGCGGTCACTGGCATCGGCGCCGACCAACAGATCGGCGTCACCGCCGACCGCCTGCACGCCGCCGACGTTCTTGCTCCACAGCAGCGTGGCCAGTTGCGCATTCGCGCAGCCGACCGCCGACTGGAAGGAACGGGCGCAGACCACGTCCCCAACGCGCAGTGCAGGACCCGTCAGGTCCGACAGCCGCTCCACTTCGTTGGTACCACGCGGATTTCCCAGCGCCACTTCCCAGCGCACGCTGCCGCGCAGCGGATCGACGCCCGTCAGGCGATGGCTCTGGCCAACGAGCAGCGTGTCCTTGTACGCCGCCACCACGCCAGGCTGCGAAAGTGTCAGCGCCTCGCCCGGACGCTGCAACGTCCAGAGCAAGCGCCCATCGATGGCATCGAATGCATTGACGACGCGGTCCACGCCCATCACGAAGACGCGCTCGCCGGCCACCAGCGGTGGCGTCGACACGCGCGACGTCAAGCGGGCGCGCCACTTGACCGCGCCGCGTTCGAGCACCACGACTTCGTTGTCGCGCGTGACCACGGCAGCGAATCGGCCATCGCTGCCAACGCCGGCACTGAGCGGCGCGCCCGCATTGCCGCGCCAGACTTCGCGGCCGTTGTCAGCCTGCAGAGCCAGTACCGTGCCATCAGCGCCCGCAACCGTGAATTCGCCCTCACGCACCACCGCAATCAGGCTCGGGCACCGCGCCGTCGATTTTCGCGCTCCACACCTGCCGGCCTGCAATCTGCGGCGTGATGGACTCGAGCGGGGTTGGCTTGGGCTTGTCGCTGGTGCACGCCGTCACCAACGCCAGCGCGGCCAACGCCAGCCACTGCGTCAGTGGTCTCACTGCGCGCTTCCACTCGCTGCGGCGCTGGCACCGGCCACGGCCGGGGCTGCGCCGAGTGCCGTCAACTTGGCATCGATCAAGCGCCGGTACTCGAGCTTCTCATCAATCGCCTTGTAGGCGGACTCGAATGCCTTGCGCGCCTCGTCCTTCTTGCCCTGGGCCAGCAACACGTCGCCGCGACGGTCGTTCAACAGCGCCTCGAATGCCTGTGCGCCCTTGCCTTGCATGGCTGCATCCAGCTGGGACATGGCCGCGTCGTACTGCTTCTTGTCCATCAGCAGGCCGGCAGCGCGCAGGTGCGCCAGACAGCGCAGCTCATCGTCGCCGCCGTTGTCGCTGATCCAGCCGAGCGTGGCCAACGCGGCGTCGGTCTGGCCCTTGTCGGCCTGGACCTTGGCGGCAAGCAGGGCGGCGTGCTCGGTGTAGGTCGTGCGCGGAAAACGCTCCTTCAGGTCGGCGAACACACGCGCACTTCGCTCGGCGTCGCCTGCCTGTGCTGCGCGCTCGAGCTCGTCGAACATCGCGCTGGCCTTGCTGGCCTGGTCGCGCTGCCAAAGATTCCAGCCGTTCCAGGCCGCGAAGCCAGCCAGCACGATGGTCACGCTCCAGGTGATCAAATTGCCGTACTGCTTCCAGAAGGCCTTGAGCTGATCGAGTTGTTCCTGTTCTTGCAGGTCTAGTGGGGTCGCCATGGGGGTCACTCTTCGAACGAAGGCGCGATTATGCGTTGCGCAATTCGTGCGCCCAGGAGGCGGCTTCGCCGAGCGCGCGCGTGAACTGCACTGCGCCCGCGCCGGCGCGCAGCGGCTTGATGGCCACTTGCCCGGCTGCCAGCTCGTCGGCGCCGAAGATCAGGGCAAAGCCGGCGCCACTGGCGTCGGCGCGTTTGAACTGCGATTTCATGCTGCCGCCGCCGGCGTTCATCAGGACGGCGACCCCGGCGCTGCGCAAGGCATTGAGCACCGGCATGACCTGCCCCAGCGCCTGTGGGTCGACCACCAACGCATAGGCATGCGGTGCGGACGAAGGCGCCTGGATGCCCGCGCCGTCGAGCATCAGCATCAGGCGTTCCAATCCCAGGCCAAAGCCGATACCCGGCGCCGCCTTGCCACCGAGCGTTTCAATCAGCTGATCGTAGCGGCCGCCACCGCAGACGGTGCTCTGCGCGCCGAGCAGACCACTCTTCCACTCGAAGACCGTGAGGTTGTAGTAGTCCATGCCGCGCACCAGGCGCGGATTGATCCTGTATGCCAGGCCCGCCGCGTCGAGGACGCTGCGCACGGCCTCGAAATGGGCAAGCGACTCGGCACCGAGAAAACTCATCAGCGTCGGCGCACTGTCGACCACGCT
>CAVZYL010000037.1:0-3956 GCA_963779435.1 uncultured beta proteobacterium
ACCTTGCGCCGCATCGTCGACGGGTTGGATACAAGGGGCACCAGATGACCAGCCGCTTGCTCGTCAAGGCGCGACGCGAGGCCGCGAGATCGTCGCCGTGACACCGCCAGCGCCGGCTCGACGCATTGTCGGTTTCGCGCCCTCCGCCTGGCCGCCGGCGACCCGAGCGCCTGAACACCGGCACCCGCGAGCTGTGCATCGTGGTGCTGGCAGGCAACGTCGACATCACGGCCGGCGGCCGGAGCTTCGACGAAGTCGGCAGCCGCGACAGCGTCTTCGACGATGTGGCCCCCGCGGCGCTGTACGTGCCGGCGCACCACGATGTGACGATCGTGGCCGACGGGCCGGCCGAAGTGGCGCTGTGCAGCGCGCCCAGCGACGTGCAGCCGCGCGCGGTGCGCCTGCTCGATCCCGCGGCGATGCGCCGCAGCAAGCGCGGCCAGGGCAGCAACACGCGCACCATCTGCGACATCCTGCCGCACGACGACCCGACCGCCGCGCACCTGCTGGTGGTCGAGGTGCGCACGCCGGCCGGTCATTCGTCGAGTTATCCGCCGCACAAGCACGACAGCGAAGCGCCGCCGGCCGAAACCCAGCTCGAAGAGACGTATTACCACCGCCTGAACCCGGAGCAGGGCTTTGCCTTCCAGCGCGTCTACACCGACGACCGCAGCCTGGACGAGGCGATGGCGGTGGAGGACCACGACGTGGTGCTGGTGCCGCGCGGCTACCACCCGGTCGTCGCGCCGCATGGCTACGACTTGTACTACCTCAACGTGATGGCCGGGCCGCAGCGGCTCTGGGTCTTTCGCAACGACCCGGCGCACGAGTGGATGCTCAGTCCGCCCACTTCGGTTGCCTGAACGACTCGGCCAGGAAGTCGATCAGCAGGCGCACCTTCGGCGCCACATGCTTGCGCGTCGGGTACACCGCGTAGATGCCGAGTTCGATGCCGCGGTAGCGTGGCATCAGTTCGACCAGGGTGCCGGCAGCGAGGTCGGCACTGACCATGAAACTGGGCTGCATCACGACGCCCTGGTGGTTCAAGGCCGCGGCGCGGCAGGTGTCGCCGCTGTTGGTGCGCAGGCAGGGCGCGGTCTTCACGCTCACCGGCCCGTCGGGGCCGGCGAAGTGCCATTCGTCGCCGCCGGTCAACAGGCTGTAGGCCAGCACTGTGTGCCGCGCCAGGTCCTGTGGAACTTTCGGCGTACCGGCGCGCTTCAGGTACTTCGGTGACGCGCAGACCACCAGCCGCGTGGCCGAGAGCTTGCGGCTGATCAGGGTCGAACTCGGCAGACGCGCGATGCGCACGGCGAGGTCGTAGCCCTCCTCGACCAGGTCGACGACGCGGTCGGCAAGTGTGACGTCGAACGACACGTTGGGCTGGCGTCTGATGAACTCACCCCACAGCGGCGCCAGGTGCAGGATGCCGAAGCTCACCGGTACGTTGATCTTCAGCAGGCCGCGCGCATCGCCACTGCGCGAGGTGATCTCGGCCTCGGCCTCGTCGACGTCGGCCAGCAGCGTCTGGCAGCGGGCGTGGAAGACCTCACCTTCGGCGGTCAGCGACAGGCGCCGCGTCGTGCGCTGCAGCAGGCGCACGCCCAGGCGCGCCTCCAGTTCGCTGACGTAGCGCGACACGGCGGCCTTCGACACCGACAAGGCCTCGGCGGCGCGCACGAAGCTGCCGGCATCGACCACGGCCACGAAGCTGCGCATCTCCTGGAATTTGTCCATTGGATCTAAAACTGGAACAGTCAATCAACGGATGGCCAGTTTATCTTGCAATCACCAATCAATACAGTCCTGTCCATGCGCTGCGAACCGCGGCGTTCACCACCGCCAGATCCAACCCTCACCAGGAGAAGCAAATGAAAGTCACTGTCCTCGGCGCCGGCAACATGGGCTCGGCCTTCGTCAAGCAACTGCACCGCGCCGGCCATGCCGTGCGCGTCACCGCGCGCAATGCCGACAAGGCGGCCGCGCTGGCCGCGCAGTATCCGGGCGTCGTCGCCGTCCCGGCCGCGAACGCCGCGGCGGATGCCGACATCGTCGTGCTCGCCACCGGCTATGCCGACGCACCCGCCGCGCTGCGCTCGCTCGGCGACCTGAAGGGCAAGGTGGTGGTCGACATCACCAACCCGTTGACGCCCGACTACATGGGCCTGACCCTCGGCCACAGCAGCTCGGCGGCCGAAGAGATCGCCAAGGCGGTGCCGGGCGCGCAGGTCGTCAAGGCCTTCAACACCCTGTTCGCGCAGGTGCTGGCCGAAGGCGCCGATTTCGGCGCCGGGCGCAAGGCCACGGTCTTCGTCGCCGGCGACAACGAATCGGCGCGCCAGGCGGTGGCCGGTCTGGCCGAGACGCTGGGCTTTGCCGTCGTCGACGCCGGCGGCCTGAAAAACGCGCGCTACCTCGAGCCGCTGGCCGGCCTGAACATCTACCTCGGCTACGGCGCCGGGCTCGGCACGGGCATCGCGCCGACCTGGCTGCGCAAGGCCTGAAACCAATCCACAACTTGCAGGAGATTCCCATGAGCACCTTCATCAAGCGCCTTCTCGCCACCGACGCCGGCTTCGGGCCGCTGGCACTGCGCGTCCCCGTCGGCATCATCTTCATCGCGCACGGCGCACAGAAGCTGTTCGGCGCTTTCGGTGGCTACGGCCTCGAAGGCACCGGCCAGTGGATGGGTTCGATCGGCCTTGCGCCCGGCTTCTTGATGGCGCTGCTGGCTGGCAGCGCCGAGTTCTTCGGCGGCATCGCGCTGCTGCTCGGCTTGCTGGTGCGGCCGGCGGCCGCGGCGCTGGCCGTCGCGATGGCGGTGGCCATCCTCGCGGTGCACGTCGGCCACGGCCTGTTCGTCGCCAACAACGGCTACGAGTACGGCCTGGCGCTGCTCGCCGTCGCGGTGGCCTTGTTCCTGAGCGGCGGCGGTCGCGCGTCGCTCGACCGCGCGTGGGCCGCGCGCCTTGGCGGCGCGCGCTGAATCGCAAATTCCCCTTCCTGAGGGCTGCGCTCAGTCGCCGAGCGCAACGGGCAACACGCCCCGCGGCACGTCGTGTACCGCGAACAGGCGGCCCGACAGCGGCGCGGCGTCGAGCGCTTCGCGCGTCACCGCGTCGCGCGCACTGGTCACGAACAGCGTGTCGCCGTCGTCGCCGCCGAAGCCGACATCGGTTGGACAGGGCACCGGCAGCGCGACGACGCGGTCGAGGCTGCCGTCGGCCTCGAAGCGAACGACGCTCCAGCCGTCGCGCAGCGCACTCCAGACCCCACCTTGCCGGTCGACGGCCAGGCCGGCGAGTCGCCCGGAGCCCTTGGGCACGGTGGCTAGGCGTCGCACGCCGGTGCTGCCGCTGCGCGCGCTGTAGAGCGTGCCGCTGTCGGCTGCAGCCAGGTACAGCGTCTCGCCGGCGCCGTCCCAGGCCAGTGCGGCAGCCGGCTCTGCGAGGCGCCAGCCGCCGAGCGCGCGGCCGTCGTCGGCGATTTCGGTGACGCGCCAGCGCTCGCCATCGGCGATGCAGGCCCAGAAGCTGCCGCCCGGGCCGGTGCATACCGCGCTGACGCGGCGCTTGGGCAGACCGGGCAGCGCCTGCATTTGGCCGTCGGGCGTGACCAGACGCCAGCCTTCGGCGCCGAGCACGGCCACGCCGCGCCCGTGCGGCAGCAGGGCCTGGATCGGTTGTTCGAGCTGCGCGATCACGCTGTCGGCGGCCGTGTTCGCGCGGTGGATCGCCGGCGCCAGCGTGTCCGCCCACAGCAGCCCGTCCGCGGCCGCCGACCAGCGGGTGCGGCGCCGTTGAAACCCCACTCGCCCGGCACGACGGTGGCCTCGCCGGCGCCCTGCGGCGGCTGCGCCGCCGAGAGTTGCGCGCCGATGCGCCGCGCCGCCTCGGCGACTTCGGGGCCGAGCAGCTCGATCCTTTTTTCGTCCACCGCCACCAGCCCGGCCACGC
>CAVZYL010000038.1:0-208661 GCA_963779435.1 uncultured beta proteobacterium
TGTGGCCCCTCAGGTGCTTCAGGCAGGCGCACGTTCTCGCGCGAGAACACGCAGCGCAGGCCGAGCGGGCCCTTGCGCGCGGCGCCGTCCTGTTGGCGCAGGCGTTGGCGCAACGAGGCCAGCAGTGGGTCGTGGCTGGCGGCGGCAAGGTCGTCGACCTCGACCGCCTGCGCCAACTGTTTGCCCCCCGCTGCGCCGACGCAGACGAAGGCGATGCGCTCGCCGAGTTGGCGTTGCCGCCAGGCCCAGGCCGCCAGCACTTGCTTGGCACGCACCTGGTCACAGGCGTCGATCACGGCATCGACGGGATGCGGCAACAGCGCCGGCCAGTTGTCGGGCCCGGCAAACTCCTCGACCACATGCACCACACAACCAGGGTGGATGTCGGCCACGCGCTCGGCCAGCGCCTGCGCCTTGGCTTTGCCGAGCGTGGCGCCGAGGGCCTGCACCTGGCGATTGACATTCGACTCGGCGATGTGGTCGAGATCGATCAGCGTCAGTTCGGCGACGCCGCTGCGGGCCAGGGCTTCGACGGCCCAGGAGCCGACACCACCCAGTCCGACGACAGCCACCCGCGCGCTGCGCAGGCGTGCGTAGCCCGCGTCGCCGTACAGGCGGCGCAGACCGCCGAAGCGGCGCTCCAGATCCGGCGCGAGGTCGATGTTCATCTGCCTTGCGCGACGCGCCACGCCTGGTAGCGCAGCGCCACGACCGCGCCGGTGATGATCGACGCCAACGCGATGAAGCTGCCGATGGCCAGCGTCGATACGCCCGACAGCCCCTGGCCGATCGTGCACCCCAGCGCGGCAATGCCGCCCACGCCCATCAGCGTCGCGCCGACGAGGTGGTTGGCGGTGTCTTCGGCGCCGGCAAATCCTTCCCAGCGAAAGCTGCCGCCCATCACCGCCGACAGCGCCGATCCGGCAATCACGCCCGCCGTGCTGACGATGCCGATCGTCAGCAACTTGCTCTTGTCGCTGAAGAACAGCAGCCAGTCGATCGTGTAGGCGATCGGGGCCACGAACGACAGCGATTCCATGCGCCGCGAATTGGTCGCCACGAAGGCCTCCTGCAGGGTGTTCGGATCCTCGGCCACATGGCCCAGCCGTCCCGAGACCCACCACATCGCCGCGATCACCGCGCCGATGCCCACGCCACCGAACAGCACGTCGGCGCGGCGTCCGTCGCTATCGCGCAGGGCCCAGGCCACCAGGCCGCCACCGAGCAGCGTACCCAGCACGAGGGCGGCCTGGGCCTTGCCAAAGCCCAGGGCGCGCGCCGCGACGGCCGGCAGATCCTGCCCGCCGCCGAGTTCGATCGCGACTCGGTCGACCGTCGCGACGCGCGCCACGCCGGTGACGCCCTTGAGCGTTGCGAAGGCGGCCAGGCCCAGGACGCAAAAGACCACCACCGACTTCAGGTTGCCACTGCCGATGCGCACCAGTGTCTTGCTGCCGCAGCCCGACGCCAGGACCATGCCGATGCCAAACATCAGGCCGCCGGCAATGGCCGAAAGCCAGGTCAGGCGCGGTGCGGCGTAGATGGAATTGGCGGCGTCGACCCAACCCGCCGCGACCATGCCGTTGAAGCCCAGCATGGCCACGCCCATGGCCAGCAGCCACATGCGCATGCGCGACCAGTCGCCGAAGGTGACGATGTCGGCCACCGCACCCATGGTGCAGAACTGCGTACGCTGGGCGATGGCACCGAACAACAAGCTCAGACCGAAGGTGGCCCACAGCACCTGCGCTGCCAGCGACCCCATGTCGGTATTTGGCATGGGGGAATTCTAGGAGCGGGGTTACTTGAGCGCGGCCAGCCGCTCTTTGCCGGCCTGCGCGGCCTCCGATTGCGGAAACTTCTTGACCAGCTCGTTCAGGGTTGCGCGCGCACCCTTGCTGTCCTTCATCTCGGCCTGGCAATTGGCCACCGCAAGCAGGGCCTCGGGCACCCGCGAGTGGTCGGGCGCACCGGCAATGAACGAGCGAAGGCTCGTGATCGCCTCCTTGTATTCGCGCTTGCCGTACTGCGCATTGCCGAGCCAGAAGCGTGCCGAATCGATATAGCCACTGGCCGGGTAGCGGCGAGCGAAGGCAGTCAAGGCGGTGGCCGCGCCGGCAAAATCGCTGTTGCGGATCAGCGCAAACGCTTCCTCGTACTGACGCTTCTCGTCGGCATCGGCGAGGAATTCCTTGCCGTCGACGGTCACCTTCTGCGGCTCGAGCTTGCGGATCCGGTCGTCGACGCCCTGGGCGATGTCCTTTTGCCGCCGCTGCACGTCGGCCACGTCGCGCGCCAACTGTTCGTTGACACCGCGCTGGCGGGCCAGCTCGGCTCGCAGCGCCTCGAGCTGGTTATTCAACTCGAGCACGCTGCCGCGCAACGGCAACAACTGCTGCACCTGCTCGAGCAAGGCCTTGTTCGCCGCCGTCAACTCGGCCAGCCGCTTTGCCGTCTGCTCGTCGCTGGCGCGCAACTCGAGGATCGCCTTGCGCGCCTCGTTGTCGGGAAACAATTGGGCCTGTGCCGAGGCTGCCGTCAGCACGAGCAGCGCTGTCGCGATCCGTTGTCGCATCACCTCACTTGTCCTTGATCTCGGCGCGCCGGTTCTTGGCCCAGGCCGCTTCGTCGCTGCCCTGCGCCGCCGGACGCTCCTTGCCGAAACTGACGGACTCGAGTTGCGTGTCACTCACGCCCAACAGCGCCAGCGAACGCTGGACGGCCTCGGCGCGCTTCTGGCCGAGGGCCAGGTTGTACTCGCGACCGCCGCGCTCGTCGGTGTGGCCCTCGATCGTGACCCGCTGGCTGCGGGCGGCCGCCAGGCGCTTGGCCTGGGCTTCGATCAGCGGCCGGAACTCGTCCTTGATGGCGAAGCTGTCGTAGTCGAAGTAGACGATGCTTGGAGCGCCTGACGCCGCGCTCTTGTCGACGTTGACGGTCGTCACCTGCGACTGCGCGCCGGCACCCGTCGTCGCCGACGAGCCGGCACTGCCCGCCGCGTTCGGGTTGCGGGTTTCGATTGGAACCTCGGCCTTTTCTTCGATCTTGACCGGCGTACTGCAACCCGCGGCGAGCGCCGCGATGGCGAGCGCGCAAAAGAGGTACGAGCGTCTGTTCATGGTTTCTCCAGGTGAATGGTCAGCGATCAGCGGTTGAACGGGCCCCAGACCGGCTCACGCACGTCCAGCCCCGACGACAACAGGCGGGTCTTGATGCGGCCGTCGAGCGTGCTGGTCATCAGCACGTCGCGGCCCTGCGCGCGTGAGGCGTAAATGATAAGTTTGCCATTCGGTGCAAAGCTGGGGCTCTCGTCGTCATTGGTATCGGTCAGGGCCTGAATGTTCCCGCCGGCGAGTTCCAGGGTGTGCAAGCGAAAGGTGCCGCCGTTCAGGCGTGAGATGTAGGCCAGCGTGCGGCCGTCCGGCGAAACGGCCGGGCTGATGTTGTAGGCCCCGGTGAACGTCACCCGTTCGGCGTTGCCGCCGGCCGCAGGCATGCGATAGACCTGTGGCCCGCCGCCGCGGTCGCTGACGAAGTAGATCGTGCGTCCGTCGGCCGTGAAGGTCGCTTCGGTGTCGATCGCGCTGCTTTGCGTCAGGCGCTTGAGGTTGCTGCCGTCGCGGCCCATCACGTACAGCTGCGTGCCGCCCTCGCGCGACAGTGAAACCACGAGTTGCCGGCCATCGGGTGACCATGCAGGCGCGCTGTTGCTGCCGCGGAAGTTGGCCACTTGCCGGCGCTGGCCGCTGGCCACGTCCTGGACCCAGACGACGGCCTTCTGCAACTCGAACGACACGTAGGCCAGTTCGTGGCCATCGGGCGACCAGGCGGGCGAGATGATCGGCTCGAGACTCGTCAGCGCCACCTGCCCGCCCTCGCCGTCGGCGTCGGTGATGCGCAGCGTGAACCGGTTGGCTGCGCGCGTGACGTAGGCGATGCGAGTGGAAAACACGCCCTTGTCGCCGGTCAGGCGCTCATACATGGCGTCGGCGATGCGGTGCGCGCCCAAGCGCAGGTCGGCGGTCACGACGGCCAGGCTTTGGCTGCCCACGGGCTGGCCCTTGACCACGTCCCACAGCTTGTAGCGCAAGTCCCAGCGGCCATCGGCCAGGCGGCTGACCGAGCCGGCAAGCAGGGCGTCGGCACCGCGACCACGCCATTCGCTCATCGCCGGAGACGAGGTTTCGTCGAGCACGGCAGCAACGTCGAGGTTGCGGAACTGGCCGCTGCGCTCCAGGTCGGCGCGGACGATGGCGCTGATGGCGGCATTGGGCCCGGCCTTGTCCTCGTCGCGGAAGCGCGCAACGGCGACCGGCAGTTGGGTCGCACCGACGCCGCTGATCTCGACGCGAAACTGGGCCCAGGCCGGTGCCGCGGCCGTCGCTGCCAATGCAGCGCAGAAGTGGCGACGGCGGGCGAGGGAGCGAGTCAGGTGCATCAGATTGGCGGTGCGGCAGAGTTGCAGTTGCCCCCGCGGGATGGCGCAACGCGGGCGGGCCCGGCGCTGCCATGGGGGCCCGGGCATTGTAGGCACGCCCTGGCCCACGGCGGTCGACCATCAGGCCGCGATAATGTGCCCGGCTGTGACGAGCCTCAAGCACAGCAGCAAACAGTCCGCCCATGCCCAACGCCACCCTGCTGCAACGCTTGGCCCGCATCGCGCCGTACTTCCGGGCCAGCCGCGCAGGTTTTGCAGTCGCCTTGGCGGCATCCGCCATTGCCGCCGTCACCGAGCCGATGTTGCCGGCGCTGTTGAAGCGCTTGCTCGACGAGGGCTTCGGCCCGTCGCGCAGCTTTCCGCTCTGGATCGTGCCGGTGGTCATCGTCGGCCTGTACATCGTGCGCGGCCTGGCCAATTTCGTGGCCCAGTACGCGTTGGCCTGGGGCACCAACCTGGGCGTCCTGAACCTGCGCGCCGCGATGTTCGACCGCCTGCTCGATGCCGCACCGCCGCTGTTCGTGCAACAAAACGCCAGCATGCTGACCAACACCATGGTCTACGAGGTGCAGGGTGGCGCGATGCAACTGGTCGGCGCTCTGATGGTCCTGGTGCGCGACACGCTGGTCGTGGCCGCGCTGTTGTTCTACCTGCTGTACCTGAACTGGCGCCTGACCCTGCTCGTGCTGGTGTTGGCGCCGGCGGTGGGCTTTGTGATGCGCGTGGTGTCGCGGCGTCTGACCAAGCTCACGCGCGCCTACCAGGCAGCCACCGATGAGCTGGCCTACGTGGTCGAGGAAAACGTGCTCGCCTGGCGCATCGTCCGGCTGCACGGCGCGTCGCGGGCCCAGCACGGCCGCTTCACGGCTTCGAGCCAGCTGCTGCGACGCCTGATGATCAAGTCGACCGCGGCAGCGGCGACCAGTTCACCGCTGACGCAACTCCTGGCCGCGATTTCGCTTTCCGTCGTCGTGGTGCTGGCGTTGTGGCAAAGCGGCAGCAGCGGCAGTACGCAGACGGTCGGTGCCTTCGTCGCCTTCGTCACCGCCATGCTGCAGCTGGTGGCGCCGCTCAAGCATCTGGCCGATCTCGCGGCGCCACTGACCCGCGGTCTGGCCGCGATCGAGCGCGGCATCGACCTCGTCGAGAACAGCCCCGGCGAACAGGGTGGCACCTTCGCACCCGCCGGGCGCGCGCGCGGCGAGCTCGAATTGCGCGGCGTCGGCCTGGCCTACCGTGAGGACACCCCGGTGGCACTGGCCGATGTCAGCTTGACCCTGGCCGCCGGCGAAACCGTGGCCCTGGTCGGCCCATCGGGGGCGGGCAAGACCTCGCTGGTCAACCTGCTGCCGCGCTTCCTGGAGCCGACCGCGGGTGAGTTGCGGCTGGATGGCGTGCCGCTGCGAGAGTGGCGAATCGATGCGCTTAGGCGCCAGTTCGCGCTCGTCAGCCAGGACGTGGTGCTGTTCAACGACACGGTGGCGTTCAACGTCGCGCTCGGCGACACCACCGACATGCCGCGCGTACGCGCGGCCTTGCAGAGTGCAAACCTGCTCGATTTCGCCCTCGCGCTGCCGCTTGGCATGGACACCGTGATCGGCCACAACGGCAGCCAGCTGTCGGGCGGCCAGCGCCAGCGGCTGGCGATCGCCCGCGCCATCTACAAGGACGCGCCGGTGCTGATCCTCGACGAGGCCACCTCGGCGTTGGACAACGAGAGCGAGCGCGCGGTGCAGGACGCATTGGACGTGTTGATGCAGGGCCGAACGACATTGGTGATCGCGCACCGCCTGTCGACGATCGAACACGCCGACCGCGTGGTGACGATGGACCGCGGCCGCATCGTCGAACAAGGCAGCCACGCCGAATTGCTGGCGCGCGGCGGTTTGTACGCGCGCCTGCATGCGATGCAGTTCAGGAGCTGACACCCATGACCACCCCAGCCATCTCCCGCTGGCCCGTGCCCGAGCTGAAGGACCTGCCCGAAGACTTGCGTGCGCGCATTCTCGACGTGCAAGCCAAGGCCGGCTTCGTGCCCAACGTCTTCCTCGGATTTGCCCACCGCCCCGACGAAGCGCGCGCCTTCTTCGCCTGGCACGACGCGCTGCTGCTGAAGGAAGACAGCGGCCTGTCCAAGGCCGAGCGCGAGATGATCATCGTCGCCACCTCGGGTGCGAACCAATGCCTGTACTGCGTGGTCGCGCATGGCGCGATTCTGCGTGTCTACGCGAAGAAGCCGCAGATTGCCGATCAGGTCGCCACCAACTACCGCAAGGCCGACATCGACGAGCGCCAGCGTGCGATGCTGGCCTTCGCGCTCAAGGTCAGCCACGACTCGGCCAACATCGGCGAGGACGATTTCGTCGCGCTGCGCCGGCACGGGTTCTCCGACGAGGACATCTGGGACATCGGCGCGATCACCGCGCTGTTCGGCCTGTCCAACCGGATGGCCAACCTGATTTCGCTGCGACCGAACGACGAGTTCTACCTGCTCGGCCGGGTGCCGAAGGACAAGCGCTGATCAGGGCGTGAAGCCGATCGTGATCGGCGACGGCACGCGACCGTCGACATCGCGCGGCAAGATCTCGGTGCGATCGAGCGCGCGCAACACCGCGTCGTCCCAGTCCTTGTTGCCACTGGACTTGACCAACCGGCGGCCGACGATCGTGCCGTCGGGCGCAGCGCGTACCTCGACTTCGGCGCGCAGCGTCGGTGGCACGCTCTCGGTGAGCACGATGTTCGGCTTGACGCGGGCAACGATTCGACCGGCGTAGCTGGCCGAGGGGCCTGCATCGCGCGCCGCCGTGCCGGTGGCCGTCGGTGCGCCGGTGGCGCCGGCCTGCCCGGCCATGCGTTTCAGATTGTCCTGACGCAGCTTCTCGATACGCTCCTGCTCAGCCTTTTCCGCCTTCTCGGCCAACTTCTTGCGTTGCGCCTCCTGTTCGGCCAGCTTCTTGCGCTCCGCTTCCTGTTCGGCCAGCTGTCGCTTCCTGTCGGCCTCGGCCTTGGCCTCGCGCTCGCGTTCACGCTCCAACTTGGCCTTCTCGACGGCAATCTCTGCCTCGCGCAACGCCGCGGGGTCGGGTTCGGGCTTGGGCTTGGCGACTTGTGGCGGTGGTGGCGCCGGCGGCGTGGCCGGCTGCACCACCGGCGCCGGTGCCGCGAACTCCGGCACTGCGGCCCAAAGCTCGGCCGTGGCCCCAGTCGGCTCGCTGGCGCGCCAACTCACGCCGAGCGCCAACGCCACCAGCAGGCCGCCGTGCACCAGCAGCGCAAGCATGGCGCCTTGGCCGAGGCCCGCTGGGCGCTGCGGGCGCAGCGGATCGGGGCCGCCACCGGCGGCAACGGCAGCCGCCACGTCCATCAAGAACCCTGCTTCACGGACAGGCCGACACGCTGCACGCCGGCGCGCTGCAAGGTGTCCATGACGCGCACCACGGCCTCGTACTTGACGCCGCGGTCGGCCGAGATCACCACCGGCGTGGCCGCGTTGCCCCCTTGTGCCTGCCTGACGCGAGCGGCCAGTTGCGGCAGGCCGAGGGCCTGCGGGTCGGGCCGGCCGTCGGTCTTCATCTGCAGCCGTTCGTCGCTGCCGACGATGACTTCGATGACGGTTTGTGGCCGTGCCTTGGACAGCCCCACGCTCGGCAGGTCGACCACGCCGGCGCTGATCAACGGCGCGGTGACCATGAAGATGATCAGCAGCACCAGCATGACGTCGATGAACGGCACCATGTTGATCTCGTTCATCGTCCGCCGCCGGCGGCCGCCCCCACGGGTCATCACCTGGGCCATCGCTTAGGCCTGGCCTGCATTGCGCTGCAGGATGTTGGAGAACTCTTCGATGAAGGTCTCGAGCTGGATCGCGATGCGATCGATGTCGCGGGCGAAGCGGTTGTAGGCAATGACCGCCGGAATGGCTGCGAACAGCCCGATGGCCGTCGCGACCAGGGCTTCGGCGATCCCGGGCGCCACGGTGGCCAATGTCACCTGCTGCAGGTTGGCCAGCCCGACGAATGCATGCATGATCCCCCACACGGTGCCGAACAGGCCGACGTAGGGACTGACCGACCCGACCGAGCCGAGGAAGCTGAGGTGACTCTCGATCACGTCGAGCTCGCGCTGAAAGCTGGCTCGCATCGCGCGGCGGGCGCCGTCGAGTTGCGCGCCGGCGTCGAGCCGCTTCTCGCGCAGTTTGAGGAACTCGCGCATGCCGCTGGCAAAGATGCGCTCGATCGGTGCCGTGCGCTGCGTCGTCGGCTTGCCGCCGACGGCCTGGTACAGCTCGGCCAGGTTGCGCCCGGACCAGAAATCGCGTTCGAACTCGTCGTTGCGCACGCGTACCTGCTTCAGGCCGAAGACCTTGCCGAAGATGACGGTCCAACTGATCAGCGACACGACCAGCAGGCCGGCCATCACGAGTTGCACGACGAAGCTCGCATGCAGCACGAGCGAGAAGATCGAGAGGTCCTGGGTCATATTGGGCTTGTATTTGACGCCAGCGCGTCGAAAATGGCTTGCGGTATGCGTCGCGGGCGCAACGACGCGGCCGCAACGCAGGCCAGCGTGATACGGCCGTCGGCCAGGATTGTGGGGCCACGCCGCGCGGATTGGATCAACGTGAGTGTGGCGCGTGCAGCAGCAGCAAGTGCCACGCTGACATCGAGTTCATCGTCGAGGCGCGCCGGGTGCAGGTAGCGCACGTTGGCTTCGGCAACGACCCACATCAGGCCCTGTTCCTCGCGCAGACGCTGCTGGCCAAAACCGAGCCCGCGCAGCCACTCCGTGCGCGCACGCTCGAAGAACTTCAGGTAATTGGCGTAGTACACCAGGCCGCCGGCGTCGGTGTCTTCCCAATAGATGCGCACCGGGTGCGAGAACGAGGGTGCTGCGGAGGTCATGCTGCGGCGGATTATGTCGCTGCGCCGCCGGCGGTGGCCTAGGGCATGACGACGACCCGTCTGTAGATCGAGCCCCACAACGGATGCCCGGCTTCGGCACGCGTCAAGGTGAAGTTGACATCGGCCGCGCGAGCAGCGCGGAATTCGTCTTCGCAAGGCTTGAGCCGCTGGCTGGTGCAGTAGACGAACGCCAGGTGCTTGTGGGCGCTGGCGCGGTCCTTCGCGCTGACCAGGCCGGAGGCGAGTGCCTTGTTCAGCTCGCGCTCGGCGTCCACGTACTGGCCATCTTCATAGGCACGCAGGCCGGCCAGCAACGCGCGCTCGGCCGGGCGCTGCAGCACCTCGGACAATCCGACCACTTCAGGTGCGGCGACGCAGCCGCCGAGCAGTGCGGCCGCCAACACGACAATCGGGCCGCGGCGGGCACGCGGCGGGGCGTCGCCCCTCATGACCCGAATCGGTGACGCAGCGTGACCGGTTTGTCGTCGTTGACCGTGACCTGGGTCGTGAACGGCGGGAAGTCGTCGTTGCGCACGACGATCCGGTGCGTGCCCGTCGGCAGCGTCAGCTGCGACAGCGGCGGCGTCGTGCCCGCGGCAACACCGTCGACCTCGATCTGGCCCCAGGGGCTGATCGCCAACTGCACCTTGCCCAACTGCGATACCGGTGGTGCGACGACCGGTTCCACCGGCGCGACGACACGCGGGGCGACCTGACGATCTCGTACACGCGCGGTTGAGACAGCGGGATCGCCCTTGCGCCCCCTGGCGGTCTCGCCCGTGTTCGCGGGTGGTGTCGCGACGGCGTTCGTCGCGGCGGTCGTTGGTGGTGCCTCCGCGGGCGGCGCTTGCGCGGCTGCGGCGGGTGCCGGGCTTGCCGCCACGCTCGGCACCTCATCGCGCCACGTGCCCGCGAGCCAGAACCCGACGGCCGTCGCCAGACCGAGACCGGCAAAGGCCGCCCAGGCCCAGTTCGACCTGCCCAGCGGTGCAGCAGCCATCCGGCTGGCATCCTCTTCGAGCCAGGCGCGCAGGGCACGCGTGAGTTGGCGGGCCGAGCGGTAGCGCTGCGCCGGATTGCGCGCCATGGCGCGAGCGACGATGGCCGAGAGCTCGCCATTGACGTTGCGGTTGACGACGTGGGCCATCGGCACCTCGCCTTCGAGCACCGCATGCCGAATCGACTCCAGGGTACGGCCCTGGAAGGCGCGCTGGCCGGTCAGCAATTCGTACAGCACGACGCCCACGCCATAGACGTCGCAGCGCAGGTCGAGCGGCTCGCCGCGTTGCAGTTCCGGCGAGACGTAGTACGGCGAGCCGAATTCGACAGCAGGCGCGCTGGTCGGGGTGCCCCCGTGCTGCGCGTCGCGCGGGTCGCCATGTGGGTTGCCCGGCAGGCTCATGCCGGCCTGGAGGTCGACGGGCACTGCGTCCGCGGCAGGCTGGCCCTGCTGGTGCGCCACACGGGCGATGCCGAAATCGAGCACCTTGGGCTGGGTGCGGCCGATCATGTATATGTTGGCCGGCTTGATGTCGCAATGGATCACGCCGTGTCCATGCGCATAGGCCAGGGCGTCGGCAATACGCATGGCAATGCGCGCGGCCTGCGCCGGCTCGGGCCGCCAGCCGTCGGCAAGCAGGTGGCGCAGGTCGCGGCCCTGCAGGCGCTCCATGGCGATGTACACGCCTTGTTCCGACAGTCCGGCGTCGAACACGGTGACGATGTGCGGGTGGTTCAGCCCCGCAGCGGCGCGGGCTTCGGCCAGCAACCGCGTTTCGAGCGCATCGCGCTGTTCAGCTATCGCGTCGACATGCAGCGTCTTGACGGCGATCGGGCGTGACAAGAGCGGGTCGAGTGCCGCGTAGACCGTGCCCAGCCCGCCGGCGCCAAGCTCGTACTTCAGTGCGTAGCGACCGACATGGCCGATCGTGGGCAACGATTGAAGAGACCGCTCATCGACGGGTATCGCGCCGGGCAAGGCCTCGGGATCGCCGGAGTCGGGCAACTCTTCGGCGACGGTGGCCGCGAAGGCGTCGCCGCTGACCTCCTCACGGCGAGCAGGCGGGTCTGGAAAGGGAACAGTCATGACATTGCGAGCTTATCGGCAGCCCGTGCCGTGCAGGCGGCCCAAGTGGTTCAAATCGTGTCAACGGTCGCGGGCTTAACGCTTTGTCACCAGATCGCAGCGCCACGGGCGCAAAAGCTCACGGCACCAGTGCATGCGCCGGCTCAGGCCCGGGCCGCGCGCATGGCCTGAATCTCAGCCGGCCGCAGATCTCCCGCCGCCTTGTCGAGCACACCGTTGACGTACTTGTGGCCGTCGGTACCGCCGAAGCTCTTGGCCAGTTCAACGGCCTCGTTGATCGCCACCTTGTACGGAACGTCCAGGCAACGCTTCAACTCGTAGACCCCGATCAGCAGCACGCCATGCTCGACCGGCGACAGCTCGGTGGTCTTGCGGTCGACATGGCGGGCCAGCACGGCGTCGAGTTCGATCGCCTCGGCGACGCAGCCGTGCAAGAGGGCCTCGAAGTGCACGCTGTCGCATTTGTCGAAGCCGTCGTGCTCGCGCATGTGCGCATCGATAGCGGCCACCGCGCCGCCCGACAGCAGCCACTCGTACAGGCCCTGCAGGGCGAGTTCGCGTGAGCGACGGCGCTGTGACTTGGCCGGTGTGCGACGAACGGCCTTCTTCACCGGCAGGTCGGTCACGACAGGTCTTCCATCAGGTTGGCCATCTCGACGGCGACGCGGGCGGCGTCGCGACCCTTGTCGTCGACACGGGCCAGGGCCTGGGCTTCACTGTCGACGGTGAGAATGGCGTTGGCCACCGGCACTTGGTGGTCGAGTGCAACGCGTGTGACCCCGGCACCGCTCTCGTTGGCCACCAACTCGAAGTGGTAGGTCTCGCCGCGAATCACGCAGCCGATCGCGATCAGCGCATCGTGTTCCTCGCTTTCGGCCAGGACCTTGAGCGTGAGCGGTATCTCCAGTGCACCGGGCACGCTAACCAGCTTGATGTGCCGATCGATCACGCCGAGCGTGGCCAGTTCCGCCACGCAGGCCTGCTCGATCCTTTTGGTGATGGCGTTGTTGAAGCGCGCGCGAACGACGGCGATGCGCAGACCCTCACCGTCCAGCGGCATGTCGGCACCAATGTCGGATCCTTGCATGGCGGTCCTATGACTTGTTGGGAGCGGCAACGAAGCCGGTAACTTCGAGGCCGTAGCCGGTCATGCTGGGCATGCGCCGCGGGTTGCCGAGCAACTTCATGCGGCGCACGCCGAGGTGGCGCAGGATCTGGGCGCCGACGCCATAGGTGCGCAGGTCCATTTGCGCCTGCGGGGGCGTGCCGACGGCGGCCGTTGGCAGCACGCGGCCCAGCAGCGCGCCCGCATCGGCAGTGCCGGCATTGAGCAGCACGGCCACACCGCGGCCGCCATGTTGCAGTGCGGCGAGCGCTGCAGGCAGTGGCCACGAATGCGGCGCGGCACCGGTATCGAGCAGGTCCATGACCGATAGAGGTTCGTGCACGCGCACCGGCACTTCGTCGCCGTCCGACCATTGACCGACGGTGAGCGCGAGGTGCAGACCACCCGAGCTGCGGTCGCGAAAGGCCGTGCACTGGAAGGTTCCTTGCGCGGTGCGAAGCTCGCGCGCACCGAGCGGCTCGATCAGCGTTTCATTGTGGCTGCGCTGATGGATCAATGATGCGATGGTGCCGATCTTCAGACCGTGCGCGTGGGCAAAGGCGAGCAGGTCAGGCAAGCTGGCCATCGTGCCGTCGTCGTTCATGATTTCGCAGATCACGGCGGCCGGTGTCAGACCAGCCAGCGCCGCCAGGTCGCAGCCGGCTTCGGTGTGCCCGGCACGCATCAGCACGCCGCCATCCTGCGCTTGCAGCGGGAAGATGTGTCCGGGCTGTACCAGGTCGCCGGGTTCGGCATTGCGCGCCACCGCTGCCTGGACGGTGCGCGCACGGTCGGCGGCGGAGATGCCGGTCGTCACGCCGCGCGCGGCCTCGATCGAGACAGTGAAAGCCGTGCCGTGCCGGGTGCCATTGCTGCGCGCCATCGGCGGTCAGCTGCAGCCGCTCGCAGCGCTCGCGCGTCAGCGTCAGGCAGATCAGCCCGCGGCCATGCTTGGCCATGAAGTTGATCGCTTCCGGCGAGACGTGGTCGGCTGCGAGCACCAGGTCGCCTTCGTTTTCGCGGTCTTCCTCATCGATGAGGATCACCATGCGACCGGCGGCGAGCTCGGCCACCAACTCCGGAACGGGGGAAATCGGCATGCCCGGATTGTAGGTGGCGGCCCCGACACCCCGCTGTCGCCGAGCCTGTCAGAACAGCGCGCGCCGAGGGGGTCGCAGACGCAGCCGCAGGTCGGCACCCAGGTGCGCGACATCGACGAACTCGAAGTCCAGGCTGTCGGCCAACGAAGCCAGTGGGCCGAGCACGGCCATGCCACGGCCGGATCCGAACAGCCGCGGCGCGACATACACGAGCAATTCGTCGACCAGTCCCGCGCGCAGCAAGGAGCCATTGAGCTTCTCGCCGGCCTCGACGTGCAACTCGTTGATCTCGCGCCGTGACAGGTCGGCCAGCATCGCAGCGAGATCGGTCTTGCCGCGCGTGTCGGCCGGCAGGCGCGCCACCTCGACGTGAGAGGCGGCCAGTGCCGCCGCACGCGCCGCGTCGTCGCTCGCGGTGTAGACCAGCGCCGAGCCTGGTGGCTGCAACAGGCGCGCCGATGCAGCGATGTCGAGCCGCGAATCGAGCACCACACGCAGCGGCTGGCGCTGCGTTGGCACCCAGCGCACGTCGAGCCGCGGATCGTCGTCTCGAACGGTGCCAATGCCTGTCAGCACCGCGCCGGCACGCCGGCGCCAAGCATGGCCATCGGCGCGGGCAGCCTCGCCGGTGATCCACTGGCTGGCACCGTTCTCGAGTGCCGTCCGGCCGTCTAGCGAGGCCGCGATCTTCATTCGCAGCCATGGCCGGCCGCGGACCATGCGCGAGAAGAAGCCGATATTGAGTTCGCGCGACTCTGCAGCCCATGGTCCCCCGACGACTTCGACCTCGATGCCGGCAGCACGCATGCGGGCGACGCCTTGGCCGGCGACCCGCGGATTCGGGTCGGCGATGGCCGTCACGACCTTGGCGATGCCAGCCTCGATCAGGGCCTCGCAGCAGGGTGGCGTGCGGCCGTGGTGCGAGCAAGGTTCGAGGCTGACATACGCCGTCGCACCGCGCGCCTCGTGCCCGGCCATGCGCGCGGACTGCAAGGCCATCACCTCGGCGTGCGCATGACCTGCTGCCTGGGTGTGCCCCGCGCCGATGACCTCACCCGATCGCGCCACCAGTACGCAACCGACACGCGGATTGGGGTCGCTCAGGCCAACGGCGAGTTCTGCCTGCTGCTGGGCACTGCGTTGCGCAAGTTCTGCGGAGAGGCCTGGCACTTCGGGATCGTCGGCATCACGGTTGGTGGGTCACCGTGGATCCACCAGTGTAGTTCGCGCCATGCCGGCCATCGACCTCGACGGCACCGGCGCTCGGGCAAGGCCGCTGCCCAGGAATGACGAGGAAGTTCTGATTGCCGAGGCTCTCCTGCGAATTCAGGTAGGCGTAGGGATGTTCCTGGTTGTCGATGCCGGTCACGTCATTGCCGACCACCACATGCACGCTGCCGCTGCGGTCGCGGTCTGCCGAGTAGCGGCAGACCTTGAAGCTGCCGATGCCGGTACCGAGGATCCAGCCTGCCGTCGGCCAGACAGTGACACGCGCGCTATACGCCGCCGCGGTCTTGCCGTCGAGATCGAGGTCGATCGGGTAGATCGCACAGGCGTAGCCGACAAACTTTTCCCCGGTGGCTTGCGGGCCGATGACCTTGGAACTCGCGTCGACGGCAGACACACCCACCCAGGGTGCGACGTTTGCGGGCGTGATCGGCGCGATGTCCTGGGGAATGGTCGCTGTCACGATCGTCGAGGTGACGGTCGTTGCATTGCCGTCGTTGACCTGCGCGAAACCGACCGGCGTGGTGTAGCGGACCATCTGCAGCGCCTCGGTACTGCACTCCGCGGGCGTGTAAGTCACGGCTCCCGTGCCGATCGTGGTGCCGCCAGCGCCATCGACGCTCGGCCAGTGTGCCGATGCCAGCTGGTTCTGGCTACCGATCGCATTCGCTGGCAGCCGCGTGTTGTCGAAGTCGACTCGCATCGCCAGGGCACCCGGCGCCGGGTCGTTCGGATCGGTTGCCTGCGGGCTGTCGGACAAGGAGGCGCGCACGACGCCGCTGACCAAGTAGGCGTTGACCTCAGTGCATGTGACGCCCGCGCCGGACAGGATTTCGGTGGTCAGGTTGGCCGTCACCACCATGCTCGCGAGACCGGCACACTTCTTGGTCACGCGGCCCGACGCGTCGCTGAAGACGTAAGCCACGGTACCACCCGCGAGCGGCATGAAGGCGCTGGTGCCATCGCCCAACTGCTTGGCACGCAACGGCACCTGGGCGTGACGTCCAATGACGCCGCGCACCGGTCCGCGGTTCGGCACGTATGCCAATGCCGCTGCAAGCGCCGGGTCGGACCGGGACAGGACGGTACGCAGCGTGACCGCCTGAGTGGCGGAAGCGCGGTCGACCCAACTGACGGTCACAGCCAAGTTCTTCATCGGCGCGTCGCTCACGCCCGTGACTCTGGGTGCGTCGAGCAAGGTGCGCGCCAGCGTGAAAGTCGCATTCGTCTTCGTCGCGACGCCGCCGACCGTCACCTCCGTGGATGGGGCGGCCGCACTCACGCTTTCGTAGGCGAAGTTGTTGGCCACCATGCCGTCGCTGGCAATGGTGCCGAAGGCGCGGAATCGCTCCAGGTCTTCCTCGGCAATGCGAACGGCCTCGGTTCGCCATTTCGCAATGTCGGAGCCCTGACGCAAGCGTACCTGCAGCGCCAGTAGCGCGATTGCGCTCACCGCAAGGATCAGCAGCGAGACCAGGGCTTCGACGATGCCGACACCGCGCTGCTTGGACAAGTGGGTCTTCATCGTCGGCTCCCGATCGGGCGTGTGCGTTGCAAGTCAGAAGTCACGCCAGCTGCCGGGCACGCGCACGAAGCGGCCTGGGATGGCAGTCAGGCTGGCTTTCACGCGCGGGTCGTAGACGTGGCTGGGCGTGCCGTTGCCGACGTAGTCGCCCTCGGCAATGGCTGCACCGACCAATTGCGCGTTGCCTGCCCCGCTGCTGTCCCAGGTGGCGCCCGTGCTGTACAGCAGGCCGTAGACGGTGACGTCGCCGTGCATCTCGATTGCACCGTCGACGACCATCACGAACGGAGTCCGTGGCCACGCACTCTTGCGTTGTCGGGCGCCCGGCAGCTGTGGCAGCGTGCGGCCAGTTCACTTGCGCGACAGGTTCGGCTTGCATGGGGCCCCCTCAGCAGGCTTTGTAGCCCGTTGCCGATCCGCCCGGCGAACAGCTGCGCAGGCGCCCGAGCATGCTGACGACGTGGTGCACGCTGGGGCCACTTGCGCTGGAGACTTTCACCGTGCCTGCCGGCGTCACGGCGCCCAGGGAGGAATCGAAGCGCATCGAGGAGACATTGGCCGTCACCTCAACGCCGCTCGAGGCGGCGAAATGGCTGCTCTTGATCAATACCGCACTGCCAGTGCATTGGGCCACTCCCTGGTCGCCGCAACCGCAATCGGTGGTCGCACCGGTGTGAATGACCATGCAGGCTGCGCCGGACGCAGAGTGAAAGCTCACGCGCACGCCCTCGTTGCGCGCGGTCGCTTCACTGCGGGCAAACTGCAAGTCGCTGGCCAGTTGGGCTGCAGTGCCCTGAAGGACTCTTCTCTTGCCTGAATCCTGGAACGACGGCACTGCCGTGCCGGCCAGAATCGCGGCAATCGCGATGGTGGCAGACATCTCGACCAGGCTGAGTCCGCGCTGGCGGTTGCGAACGGTGTCGTGTTGCATGTGGATCTCCTCGGCTTGATGGAGATCACTCTAGGCAACGTAGCGGAAGAAAACTTCCCCCCAAAGGGGGTCACGCCCATCGGAGGGAATCGCACGGCCGTGGTGCGACCGAAATCAGATGTCGCGGATCAGCTGGCGGAACTCGTCGACGTCCTCGAAGCTGCGGTAGACCGAGGCGAAGCGCACGTAGGCGACCTTGTCGATGCGCTTGAGCTCGCGCATGACGAGCTCGCCCAGCCGGGTCGATGCGACTTCGCGCGCGCCGCTGGTGAGCAGCTTGTCCTGGATGCGCTCGATCGCGGCGTCGATCTGCTCGACGCTGACCGGGCGCTTGCGCAGCGCCAGCATCATCGACGCGCGCATCTTGCCGCGATCGAAGTCGGCGCGCGTGCCGTCCTTCTTGACGACCGACGGCAGCGCGATCTCGGCGCGCTCGTAGGTGGTGAAGCGCTTGTCGCAGCTCTGGCAACGGCGGCGGCGCCGGACGACGTCGCCTTCGTCGGACTCGCGCGTCTCGACGACCTGGGTTTCTTCGTGGCTGCAGAAGGGGCAGCGCATGCGAGGCCGGGCCTACATCGCCGTAGACCGGGAAGTCGCGCGTCAGCGCGGCGACCTTGGCGCGCACCGCGGCGAGGTTGGCCTCGTCGTGCGGCCTGTCGAGCACGTCGGCGATCAGGTTCGCCGTCTGCCGCGCCTGCGCCTCGCTTGAAGCCGCGCGTCGTCATCGCCGGCGTGCCGAGGCGGATGCCGCTGGTCACCATCGGCTTTTGCGGGTCGTTCGGGATGCCGTTCTTGTTGCAGGTCATGTGGGCCTGCCCGAGCATCGCCTCGGCCTCCTTGCCGGTCAGGCCCTTGGGCCGCAGGTCGACCAGCATCACGTGGCTTTCGGTGCGGCCGCTGACGATGCGCAGGCCGCGCTCGGTCAGCGTCTCGGCCAGGACGACGGCGTTCTTCACCACCTGCTGCTGGTAGGCCTTGAACTCGGGCGCGAGCGCCTCCTTGAAGGCCACCGCCTTGGCGGCGATCACGTGCATCAGCGGGCCGCCCTGGATGCCGGGGAAGATGGCGCTGTTGATCTTCTTGGCGATCGCTTCGTCGTTCATCAGGATGATGCCGCCGCGCGGGCCGCGCAGGCTCTTGTGGGTGGTGGAGGTGACGACGTCGGCGTGCGGCACCGGGTTCGGGTAGACGCCCGCGGCGATCAGGCCGGCGTAGTGCGCCATGTCGACCATGAAGATGGCGCCGACGTCCTTGGCCACCTTGGCGAAGCGCTCGAAGTCGATGCGCAGGCTGTAGGCCGAGGCGCCGGCGATGATCAGCTTGGGCTCGTGCTCGTGGGCCAGGCGCTCCATCGCGTCGTAGTCGATCTCCTCGCTGGCGTCGAGGCCGTAGCTCACGACCTTGAACCACTTGCCGCTCATGTTCAGCGCCATGCCGTGGGTCAGGTGGCCGCCTTCGGCCAGGCTCATGCCCATGATCGTGTCGCCGGGCTGCAGCAGGCCGAAGAACACCGCCTGGTTGGCCTGCGAGCCGGAGTTGGGCTGCACGTTGGCGTACTCGGCGCCGAAGAGCTGCTTCAGGCGGTCGATCGCCAGCTGCTCGACCACGTCGACGTACTCGCAGCCGCCGTAGTAGCGCTTGCCGGGGTAGCCCTCGGCGTACTTGTTGGTGAGCTGGCGTGCCCTGCGCGGCCATCACGGCGGGCGAGGCGTAGTTCTCCGACTGGCGATCAGCTCGATGTGCTCTTCCTGGCGCTGGTTCTCGGCCTGGATGGCGGCCCAGATTTCGGGGTCGACGTGGGCGAGGGTGGCTGTATTGCGGTCGAACATGGTGGCAGTCCTCTTCAGCGCGAACGGCCATCGCGGCAACCCGGCGTCGCGGGTCGAACGGAGGGCTGCCCAGGCGAACGGCTGACGCGGCTCGCAGCGCACCGCAATCGCGCCCAACCCGCCCGCGCTTCCCGGTGGTAGCCCACCTCGGGCGGCGAGCGCCGCCCTATCGCCAGTCGCGCAGGGCCGCAGTGTAGCGGCTGGTCGGTGACCTATGCATGCCCGCGCCCAGCGGCGAACGTCGGGATGCATCTGTCGAGGGACACGTCGGCTATTTGCAGCCCAGGCGCGGCGCCGTCAAGCGCGCCGTTCGGCAGTCATCACGGACGGCGCAACATCGCCAATTGCTCGCCGCGCCCTGCCTGCACGAGTGCTGCGTCCGGTTCGGGGACGGCGCTTGACGCGCGCGCCGGTGTCGCCGCGCCCGTATGCACGACCGTGACAGCGACACTCTTTCCAGCCGACACCTGCTGCAGGTACGCCTGCTCGCTCAGCACCTTGCCGGCATAGCCGCCGTCGTCGGCCAAGTTGGCAGCGCCGACGTAGAAGCGCAGGCCCGCCTTCGAGGCTGCCGGCGCGTGCGATGCACTCCTTGAGCACCTGCACGCCGACGCGCAGGTTGGTCACCGGGTCGAACGCCGCGTGGTTGCCGCCGAACGCCTCGTACTTGTCGTCGTGGACCTTGCGTCATGACCTGCATCAGGCCCTGCGCGCCGACCGGGCTCTGCGCGAACGGGTTGAAGCTCGATTCGACCGCCATGATGGCCAGGATCAGGGTCGGGTCGAGTTGCGCCTTCTGGCCGACAGCCCAGGCTTCCTGCACCAGCCGGCTGACCGGCTCCGGCGCGACCTGGTAGCGGCGCGAAATCCAATGCGCGACTGCCGCTTGCTGGCGATTGAGTTCTCTGGGTCGGCGGCGGTCGCACGGCTCACTGCATCGGGCTCGACCAGTGTCGACAGCAAACTGGTGTCGCGCTCGGTGCGGGCTTCCTGGCGCTGCTGCAACCAGCCAAGGGCATAGGTCTCGGCGTCGCTGCGTATCCCCGCTTGGCCGGCCACGAAGACGGTGACAGCCAGCACCACCAGACCGAGCAACGCCAGTGCGTTGTGGCTGACCTCGAGCAGACCGTTGGCCGACGTCGCGGACAAACACGGCACATGCCATGTAGGTTGAACCAAGCCATCGTTGTGCTGTCACGTTTGTGCCCTTCCTGTAGCCGCGGCGTCGCGCATGCCCATCGCTGCTGGGCGCCCTGCGTCACGCGGTGGCTGTGATAATCAACTTAGAGGGGTCGGCATTGGTCCGTCGCCAATGTTGCCTGTCATGCGCACCCGGTCGATGCTTCGCTGCTCGTCGAATCCATCGCCTGAAGATCCGGGTTAACCCTCAAATTTTCAGAGCGAACAAATTCTAGGAAGCCACGTCATAACCGGTCAAGTCTTAAGGACTGTCTAATAATACGACATTGGATATATGAAATACCGTGATCTGCGTGACTTTGTCGGTCAGCTGGAAGTCGCCGGCGAGCTGCGGCGGATCGCCGAGCCAGTCTCGGCGCGGCTGGAGATGACAGCGCTCGCTGACCGCGTCCTGCGCGCGGGCGGTCCGGCACTGCTGGTTCGAACACCCAGTCGGTTACAAAATTCCTGCGCTTGACCAACCTGTTCGGCACCCCCAAGCGGGTCGCCCTGGGCATGGGCGCCGCACGACGTGAGCGAGCTGCGCGACGTCGGCCGCGTGCTCGCCAGCCTGAAGGAGCCCGAGCCGCCCAAGGGTCTGAAGGACGCCGGCCGCCTGCTACAGATGGCCAAGGCCGCTGTGGGACATGAAGCCCGCCGCCGTGCGCCGCGCGCCCTGCCAGGAGGTCGTGTTCGACGGCGACGAGATCGATCTGGCCCGCCTGCCGGTGCAGACCTGCTGGCCCGACGACGCCGGCGCCGCTGATCACCTGGGGCCTGGTGATCACGCGCGGGCCGCAGGGCGGTGCCAGCGCCGCGCGCAGCGCCAGAACCTGGGCATCTACCGCCAGCAGGTGATCGGGCGGCGCCAGGTGATCATGCGCTGGCTGGCGCACCGCGGCGGCGCGCTCGACTTCCGCGACTTCGCGCTGGCCAAGTCCGGGCCAGCCGTTCCCGATCGCGGTGGCGCTGGGCGCCGACCCGGCGACGATCCTGGGCGCCGTGACGCCGGTGCCCGACACGCTGTCGGAGTACCAGTTCGCCGGCCTGCTGCGCGGCAGCCGCACCGAGGTGATCGACTGCGGCGTCGGCGAGCGGCGTGATGCTGCAGGTGCCGGCCAGCGCCGAGTTCGTGCTCGAAGGCCACATCCCGGTCGCCGCACCGGGCTTCGCCGGGCGCGAGCGAGCACGGCGTCCGGCTGCAAGGAGCGTCGGCGGCTACCTGCACGCGCTCGAAGGCCCGTTCGGCGACCACACCGGCTATTACAACGAGCAGGACTGGTTCCCGGTGTTCGAGATCGAGCGCCTGACGCACCGCCGCGACCCGATCTACCACTCCACCTACACCGGCAAGCCGCCCGACGAGCCGGCGGTGCTCGGCGTGGCGCTGAACGAGGTGTTCGTGCCGATCCTGCAGAAGCAGTTTCCCGAGATCGTCGACTTCTACCTGCCGCCCGAGGGCTGCAGCTACCGGCATGGCGATCGTCAGCATCAAGAAGAGCTACCCCGGCCACGCCAAGCGCGTGATGTTCGGCGTCTGGAGCTTCCTGCGCCAGTTCATGTACACCAAGTTCATCGTCGTCACCGACGACGACGTGGACATCCGCGACTGGAACGAAGTGATCTGGGCCATCACGACGCGCATGGACCCGGTGCGCGACACCGACGCTGGTCGACAACACGCCGATCGACTACCTCGACTTCGCCTCGCCGGTCAGCGGCCTGGGCGGCAAGATGGGGCTGGACGCGACCAACAAGTGGCCCGGCGAGACCGCGCGCGAATGGGGCCGGACCATCAGCATGCCGGCAGATGTCATGCACAGGGTGACCGCGCTCTTCGACGCGGTAATGGTCCCGTCGCCGCTCACTTGATGCCGCGTCGCAGAATGTCAATGGCGCTGTGACAATGGGCGCCGCGGCGGCGATTGCGCCCTTTGCCTTGCCCGCGGTCGTCGCAACGCTTATCGTGGTGGCGCTGGCTTAGGCCGGCAAACCCAGTGGCGCAGTCTCTGCGCCCAAGGATCGCGGGACCCATTTCCTCCCGAGCTCCGAACGGTGGCGTGAGCCACCCGCCCCTCCCACCTTGGTGCGGAGGGGTTTCGCGTTTAAGGGGTGGCGAGCTTCGAATGGGGATCGGACCCGCGACGGGCAAATCAGCCGCCACCGCGCAGGGTATAGAGGTCAAAGTAGCGCATGAAGCGCTGCCAAGTCAGCTCATCGATTCGCCGGGCCTCGAAACGTACGCGCAGACGCGGTAGTACAACCAGCGCGAGGCGGCGTGGGGCGCACTCTTGCCACGAGATCGACACGCTGCCACCTGCGAGTTCGATGCTTGCGCCGCGTTCGTGCCAATCGATGTTGCGCTCGCCGCTCGCGCTGGGCAGCCAGGCGCGCAACTGCGCGGCGGTGCAACCCATCTCGCGCTCAAACGAGAACGGGTAGTGCGTTTGCACGTTGGGTCAGCCGCCGGCTATGGGCGGCCAGATCGCCAGCACGTCGCCGTCGCGCGGCACCAGGCTCAGACGCTGGTCGGGTGGCACATAGACGCCATTGACGAGGACCAGGTGCACCAGCCTTTCAGGCAGGCCGAAGGGCTCGACGATCTTGGCGATCGGCGTGCCGTCGGGCACCTCGAGCAAGACTTGATTGCTGCGACGGGCTTCTGCGGGAAGGTGCTGGGTCAGACTGGCGTAGAGCTTGAAGGTGATGTGCATGATCCGTGGATCATGCCCTCACGAGGGCCTTGTGGTCCTGCGCCTGCGCCGTCGCGAGATACGCTGCCATCAGCTGGGTCGGATCGTGCATCAGGCGCTGCTTCCACTCGCCGAGCTTGACCTGGCCCTCGACCAGGCCGCGCATCACGCCGACGTGATCGGTCCAGCCGATGCTGTTGCAGCCGACCAGACGTCGCCGTTGAACTGCAGGCTCAGGTGCCGCCCCGCATCGCGGTCGGTCAGTTCGACGTGCTCGCCGCCAGGCACGCCCTGCCAGTCGCCGAAGCTGGTCGAGATCAGGCCCAGCGTGTCGAGCACGTTGATCTGCGTCACCCCGCGCAGCTCCGCCTTGCGCCCGACCATGTTCAGCGCCGCCACGCGCGCCTGCTCGGCGGCGTTGGGCTGGATCGCGCTGACGATGGTCTTGCCGCTGACCTTGTCGAAGGCCTCGGCGCAATCGCCGGCGGCGTAGATGCCGGGCACGTTGGTCTGCAGGTGCTCGTCGGTCAGCACGCCGAGCAGGCACGGACGCCGCAGTTCTCGAGGAAGCCGATGTTCGGCTTGACGCCGGTGGCGCTGATGACGAGGTCGGCTTCGAGCTGTTGCCCGCCCGAGAGGCGAACCCGCAGCGGCGCGCCGGCTTCGATCGCCTCGACCCGCGTGCCGGTGAAGACCGCACGCCCTTCTTCTCGCACCAGTCCTTGATCATGCCGCCGGCCGTCGGGCCCATCATGCGCGGCACCATGCGGTCGCCCATCTCGACCACGCGTCAGCTGCACGCCACGCGCGGCCAGCGCCTCCATGATGATGCAGCCGATGAAGCCGGCGCCCATCTGCAGCACGCGCGCGCCCTTTGGTCGCCAGCTGGGCGATTGCGCGCGCATCGCCAGCGTCCAGCACGGATGCACGCCGGCAGCATCGATGCCGGGGATCGGCGGACTGGCCGGGCTCGAGCCGGTGGCGATCAGCAGCCGGTCGAAGCGCAGCGTGCTGCCGTCGCCGAGCGCGACCGTGCGGGCCGTCGTCGATGCCCTTGGCGCAATCCCGCGCTTGACGACGATGCGCTGTTCGCGAAGTGATCCGCGCCGCGCGCAGGTACGTGCCCTCCTCGTCGACGTCGCCCATCAGCAGGTACGGGATCGCCATGCGCGAATACGGCGGCTCGGGCTCGTCGCCGACGATCACGATGTCGTCGTCGGGCGCGTGCTTGCGCAGCGTCTCGGCGGCGATCACGCCGGCCGGGCCGGCGCCGAGGATGACGTGTTTCATGCTCTGCTTTCGTGCTGTCAAGGAACAAGGCGGTTCACCGTGAACCGCCTTCGTTCAACGCCGCAGCCGTGGCGGCTACAGCCCGAGCTTGGTGCGCGTCTCCGCCGTCAACGTGCCGTCGGCGTTCCAGCCGCGCGCCTCGTAGTACTTCGGCAGCATCTCGGGCAGCTTGTTGACCAGGCCCTTGGCCGGGCCGGTCTTGGCCGGCTTCGGTCAGCAGGCGCGGCGGCAGGTGTCGTCCTTCGCGGTGAAGCCGGCGCGGTTGTTGAAGTCGCGCTCCATGTTCCAGATGCGCTCGCCGATCAGGCTCAGGTTCTCGAGCGTGAACTCCGGCGCCGCAGGCGGCCGCGACCTGCGGCGCCACGTCGGCCAGGCCCCAGGCGAAGCTGGTGAAGATGCAGAGGCCGGCCGAGTCGAAGGCCGCGGTGGCGTCCTGGAAGGCCTTGACCAGTTCGGGCTTGCCTTCGGTGACCAGCGGATCGGTCTTGACCGGGATGCCCAGCACTTCGGAGGCCACCGTGTAGCCGCGCAGGTGGCAGGCGCCGCGATTGCAGGTGGCGTAGGCCAGGCCCATGCCCTGGATGCCGCGCGCTGTCGTAGGCCGGGAACTCCTGGCCCTTGACGCTCATCGACAGCTCGGGGTGGCCGTACTTCGGCGCAGAGCCGCTTCGAGCCCTGGCCGATCTCCTTGCCGAAGCCCTCGCCCTTGGCCGTCATCTCGGCCAGCTGCGCACAGCGCCTGCGCCGAACCGAACTGGCGACTCGATGCCGAGCTGCTCCTTGGTCAGCACGCCCATCTCGTAGAGCTCCATCACCGCGCCGACGGTGGCGCCGAAGGAGATCGGGTCCATGCCGTGCTCGTTGCAGAGCAGGTTGGCGTACTGCAGCGCTTCCAGGTCGTTGACGCCGTTGGCCGCGCCCAGCGCCCAGGCCGCTTCGTATTCGAGGCCGCCGGAGGCGCCCCAGTACTGCGGCTTGTTCTCGACCGTGAAGTGGCGTCTCGTCGATCTTGCTGATGCGACCGCAGGCGATGGTGCAGCCGAAGCAGGCCTGGTTGGTCACCAGTTGCGCCTTGCCGTCGGTCTTGCGCGGCGTGGCCATCGCCTCGGCCGAGATGTCCTTGGCGCCCTCGAACTGCACGTCGCGGTGGTTGCGCGTCGGCAGCGCGCCGATTTCGTTGATCACGTTCATCAGCACCTGCGTGCCGTAGGTCGGCAGGCCCTGGCCGGTGACGGCGTTGTCGGCCAGGATCTTCTTCTTCTCGTCCGTGACCTTCATGAAGGCCTTGGGGTCGGCGATGTTGCCCACGCCCTTGGTGCCGCGCACGGCGATCGCCTTCAGGTTCTTGCTGCCCATCACGGCGCCGACGCCGGAACGGCCGGCGGCACGGTGCAGGTCGTTGACGACCGCGGCGAACAGCACCTGGTTCTCGCCGGCCGGCCGATGCGAGGAGACGCGCATCAGCGGATCCTGGTGCTGCTTCTTGAGCGTCTCCTCGGTCTCCCAGACGCGTCTTGCCCCACAGGTGCGCGGCGTCGCGCAGTTCGGCCTCGTCGTCCTCGATCGACAGGTACACCGGCTTGGCGACTTGCCCTCGAAGATGACCATGTCCCAGCCGGCCATCTTCAGCTCGGCGCCCCAGTAGCCGCCCGAGTTGGAGCAGGCGATGGCGCCGGTCAGCGGCCCCTTGGTGACCACCGTAGTAGCGCCCGCCGGTGGAGGCCATCGTGCCGGTCAGCGGCCCGGTGGCCCAGATCAGCTTGTTGGCCGGCGACAGCGGATCGACCTTGGGATCGACCTCCTCGACCAGGTATTTGGTCGCCAGGCCGCGCGAGCCGAGGTAGGCCTGCGCCCACTCCATGTTGAGCGGTTCGGACTTGACGGTGCCCGCGGTCAGATTCGACGCGCAGGATTTTTCCTGCCCATGACATGTTGTGTCCTCCTTAAGCGCAGCGGGTTGGTTGCCGAGCTTGCTCGGCCCAGGCGGCATCTTGTCCAGGCCGGTCCAGTCGGCATCGACGTAGGTGATGGCGCCGGTCGGGCAGCCGTCGGCGCAGGCCGGGTCGCCGCCGCACAGGTCGCATTTCTGCACCTTGCCGGTCTCCTGCACGTAGTTGATGGTGCCGAACGGGCAGGCGATGGTGCAGACCTTGCAGCCGACGCAGGTCGCTTCGTTCACCACCTTGGCGCCGGTAGCCGTGTCGAGCGTGATCGCCTCGACCGGGCAGGCGTGCAGGCACCAGGCCTCGTCGCACTGGGTGCAGGTGTAGGGCACCTTGCGCCCGGTGTCGGTGGAAGTCGAACACCTTGATGCGCGACTTGGCCGGAGCGAAGACGCCGTAGTTCTCGAACGAGCAGGCCATCTCGCACTGCAGGCAGCCGGTGCATTTGTCGGCGTTGATGTGCAAGGTCTTTTGCATGGTCTCGATCCCTTGTGGAGTTATTCGGGGCGCGACGCGCGCCTATGTCCTGAACAACATATCTTCAGCAGGGCCGACATCATCGCCTACCTAGGTCAAACCCTGAATGCGCGAGGCGCAAGTACGTGCGCCACGCGCACAGGCGTCGCCAGACGCGGCCGCAACGCGTGACTCAAGGCAAGGCCGTGCAGTGCGCGGACCATCAGCGTGGCGCCGGCCTTACGATCGCCATATGGCACTGATCGCAATTGAAGACGGCAAGGCCGGCTGCGCCCCACGCCGGTGGCTGGCCTTGTGAGCGCAGCGGTCGAACTGCAGGCGCTGACCAAGCGCTATGGTGAGCGTGTTGCGCTCGATGGCCTGACATTGGCCCTTGGCGCAGGCTCGTTCGTGGTCTTGCTCGGCCCCAATGGTGCCGGCAAGTCCACGCTGTTCCAGGTGCTCACCGGGCTGTTCGCGGCCGACGCCGGCGAGGCCAGATCGCCGGGCATTCGATCCGCCGCGACGCCGTGGCCGCGCTGCGCCACATCGGCGTGGTGTTCCAGCAGATCTGCGCTCGACCTCGACCTGAGTGTCGTCGCAACCTGCTTTTCCACGCCGACCTGCACGGCCTGCCGCGGGCGCTGGCCGGTGAGCGCATCGCCGCCGGTTGCGCGACGCTGGGCATCGAGGCCGAACGGACCCGCAAGGTGCGCGAACTTTCGGGCGGCAACAGGCGCAAGGTCGAACTGGTGCGCGCGTTGCTGCACCGGCCCGCCGTGCTGCTGATGGACGAAGCCACCGTCGGCCTCGACCCGAAGTCGCGCCGCGACCTGCTGCAGGCTCTGCGCGCCGACGTCGCCGAGCGCGGCAGTTGCGTGCTGTGGGCCACCCACCTGGTCGAAGAGGCCGACGGCGCCGACCGCGTGCTGGTGCTGCACAAGGGCCGCCTGCTCGCCGACGGTACGCCCGCCGAGGTGACTGCAGCAACTCGGTGCGGCCACGCTTGAGGCCGGCTTCATTGCGCGCACTCAAACACCACCCCAACCACGGACCAACCGATGAAGACAATGCATCGCCACCTCGTGCTCCCCGCCCTGATCCTGTTGAGCGGGCATGCTGCGGCCGCACCGTCGGTCTATGTCTCGAGCGAAAAGGACAATGCGCTGACGCTGATCGATGCCACCACGCTGACCGTGCAAGGCACATTCCCGACCTGCAAGCGGCCGCGCCATATGCAGCTCACACCCGACGGCAAGCGCCTGATGGTCGCCTGCAGCGAATCGAACGCCGCCGACGTGATCGACCTGGCGACCCGCAAGTCGGTGCGCCGACTGCCGCTCGGCGACGATCCCGAGGCCTTCGACCTTTCGCTCGACGGCAAGACGCTCTATGTCTCCAACGAAGACGAAGGCGCTCTCAGTTTCATCGACATCGCCACCGGCAAGATGCTCGCATCGGTGGTCGTCGGCAAGGAGCCCGAGGGCGTGAAGGTATCGCCGATGGCAAGATGGTGTACGTGACCTCCGAGGTCGCGAGCCTGGTCCACGTGATCGACATCGCGACGGCCAAGGTCGTCAAGAACATCAAGGTCGGCAAGCGCCCGCGCCGCATGGCCATTAACGCCCGACGGCACGGAGCTGTGGGTCACCAACGAACTGGATGCCAGCGTCAGCATCATCTCGACCAAGGACCACAGCGTGCAGCACACATTGCGCTTCGAAGTGCAGGGCGCACGCGCGCCGACATCACGCCGGTGGGCATCGCGATGTCGCGCGACGGCAACGCGCGTTCGTCGGCCTGGGCCGCGCCAACCACGTGGCCTTCGTCGACGTGCCGTACGCGCAAGGTGACGCAGCTGGTGCTGGTCGGCAAGCGCGCGTGGAACGTCAGCGCTCGACAAGGCGCGAGGCCCGGCTGTTCGTCGTCAACGGCCTGAGCGACGACCTGACGGTGGTCGACGTGGCCACGGCCAAGGCGCTGAAGACCATCCCGGTCGGCCGCGTGCCGTACGGCGGTGGTGGTCGATTGAAAGCCGGCGCAGGCCTCGCGACGCTGGTGTTGAGCGCCGCGTTGTTGCCGGCGTCGGCAGCCTCGCTGCGCGCGACGCTGATCGTGCCCGCCGACGATGCGCGGCTGGAACGCACGCGCATCGAACGCGCTTACCTCGGCCACCCGGGCGGCCCGGCCCGTGACGGCGTTCAGGTCGCGCTCGACGAGTCCCGGTTCGAACTCGAGGCCGCCAGCACCGGCGTCGCGCTCGAACCCGTGGTCGCCGCGTCGCGAGAGGCCGCGCCGCCGCCGCGCAGCAGGCCGAGAAGGCCGGCGCTGCGGTGCTGCTGACCGACCTGCCGGCCGACTGGACGCTCGCGGTCGCCGACGCCGTGAAGCTGCCGGTGCTCAACGTCGGCGATGCCGCCGATGCCCTGCGCCAGCCCGACTGCCGCGCCCACCTGTTGCACCTGCTGCCGAGCGAGCGCATGCGCGCCGACGCGCTGGCGCAAACGCTGGTCGCACGCAAGTGGACCCAGGTGCTGCTGCTCATCGGCCCGAGCGCAGCAGACGCCGAGCGCGGCGCTGCGGCGGCGTCGGCGATCAAGCGCTACGGCCTGAAGCTCGTGGCCAGCCGGCCGTTCAAGCTGTCGGCCGACCCGCGCGAGCGCGACCTGGCCAACCCATTGCTGCTGACCGGCGGGCAGCGACCACGACGTGGTCTGGGTGGTCGACAGCGACGGCGAATTCGCGCGCGCCCTGCCCTACCGCACCGCGCTGCCGCGGCCGGTGGTCGGCGACGCCGGGCTGGTGGCGCTGGCCTGGCATGCGCAGTTCGAGCGCTTCGGCGCGCCGCAGGTCGTCGCGCCGCTTCGCCAAGGCCGCGCAGCGACCGATGACCGCGCACGACTGGGCGGCGTGGATGGCCGGCAAGGCCCTGGTCGCCGCGGCCGCTCGCCGCGCCCAAGGGCCCGACTGCGGCGTGGGCCAAGGCGCTGACCGCGACCGACTCGACGGCTCCAAGGGGGTGAGTCTGAGCTTTCGCCCCTGGGACGGCCAGCTGCGCCAGCCGATGCTGCTGACCGATGGCCAGGGCGTGATCGGCATGGCGCCGGTCGACGGCCTGCTGCACCCGACGAAACGTGCTCGACACCCTGGGCGCCGACGCGCCGGAGAAGCTGTGCAAGGCACCATGATCGCCGATGCCACGCGCACCGCGGCGTGCGCATGCCTGCAGGCCATGCGGGCCATCGTCATGCGCGAGCTGTTCAAGTTCGTCGCCAGTCCGGCCGGCTGGTCTCGGCGCTGGTGCGCCCGCTGCTGTGGCTGGCGGTGTTCGCGGCGGGCTTTCGCAACGTGTTCGGCGTCGCGATCGTCGAGCCCTACGACACCTACATCCCGTACGACGTCTACATCGCGCCGGGGCTGGTCGGCATGGTGCTGCTGTTCAACGGCATGCAGTCGACCCTGGCGATGGTCTACGACCGCGAGATGGGCCTGATGCGGCTGCTGCTCACCGCGCCGCTGCCGCGCTCGTGGATCCTGCTTTCCAAGCTCGCGCGCCACGGCGGTGCTGTCGCTGCTGCAGGCGCTGGCCTTCGTGATCGTCGCGGCGCTGCTCGGCACCGCGCTGCCGGTGCTTGGCTCAGTCGCCCAGTGGCTGCAGGTGTCTGGCGGCCAGCTGCGCGGCGCTGATGCTGGGCTCGCTGGGCCTGCTGCTGTCGGTGCACATCAAGCAGCTCGAGAACTTCGCCGGCACGATGAACTTCGTGATCTTTCCGATGTACTTCATGTCGACCGCGCTGTACCCGCTGTGGAAGCTGGAGGAGTCGGGCGCCGACTGGGTCTATCGCGCTGGCGCAGCTCAACCCGTTCACGCACGCGGTCGAGTGGATGCGCTTCGCGCTCTACGGCAAGGACCCCGGCATTGCGCCGTGGGTCGTGCTGGGCACGCTGGTGGTGTGCTTCGTGCTCGCCTGCTGGGGCTACGACCCGCAGCGCGGCTTCGGCGGACTTACCAAGCGGGCCGCCGGCGTGATGCGACGGCCTCAAGTCGCAAAGGCGCGCGCACGCCTGAATCGCCGCCAGTGGCTGTGTGCGATGGCGCCGCAGATGCTCGGGCTGCCCGCACTGCCTGCCTGGGCACAGTCGGCGAGTCCTTCCCGTCGCGCCCGATCATGCTGTGGGTGCCGTGGCCGGCCGGCGGCGCCACCGACCTGACGCTGCGCCTGCTGGCCGAGCTGGCCGCAGGCACCTCGGCCAGAAGGTGCGTGATCGAGAACCGCGGCGGCGCCGGCGGCACGCTGGCGATGCCGATCCTGCAGCAGGCCGCACCCGACGGCTACACGATCGCGCAGATGCCGCAGCCGGTGTTCCGCGCGCCGTATCTGCAGAAGGTGCAGTGGGATCCGATCCGCGACACCACGCCGATCATCCAGATCACCGGCGTCACCTTCGGCGTGCTGGTGCCGCCGGGCAGCGGCTCCGCAGTCGCTCGACGACCTGCTCGCGTATGCGCGGCCGCACGGCCGGGCGAACTGAGCGTCGCGACCAACGGCGTCGGCACCACGCCGCACTGTGGTGATGGACGAGTGTTCGGCGCGCCGCGGCCTGCGCTACGTCCACGTGCCGTACAAGGGCACCGCCGAGCAGATGGTGGCGGTTGCCGTCGGGCCAGGTGATGGCGGGCGTCAACTCCAACGGCTTCGCGCCGTTCGTCGAGCCGGCGCGGCTGCGCCTGCTGGTCACCTTCGGCGAGCAGCGCACCAAGCGCTGGCCCACAGGTGCCGACCCTGAGGGAACTGGGCTACGACATCGTCGCCATGTCGCCCTACGGGCTGGCCGGGCCGCGCGGCCTTGCGCCGGCGCTGGTGGTGCAGACCCTGCACGACGCCTTCAAGGCGGCGATGTTCGACCCGCGCACATTCGCCGAACTGGCCAAGTACGACCAGGAACTCGCCTACCTCGGCCCCGAGGACTACGCCCGCGCGCTGCGCGAGGCTTACACGGCCGAAAGGCGCAATGTCGAGCGGCTGGGGCTGGTGCGCGGCGGCAATTGACCGCGCTTCAGGACGGGTTCAGCAGCGCCACCACGGCCTTGTGGCCACCGTCCTGCGCCACCCGCGCCGCGGTGAAGCCGCGGTCGTCGGTAAGGTCGGTGCGGGCCCCGCGCGCGAGCAACAGCTTGACGGTGTCGGTCTGGCCTTGACCGGCGGCCCACATCAGCGCAGTCAGTCGGTTGGCATAAGGCGCATCGACCGAGACGCCGTGGGCCAGCAGCGCCTGCACGACTTCGGTGTGGCCCAGCGCCGCCGCATAGACCATCGCCGAACGCTCCATCCGATCGACGGGCTCGGTGCGCGCGCCGGCGGCGAGCAACCTGCGCACCACATCGGCATGGCCGAAGTAGGCAGCGCCCATCAGCGGCGTGACACCCTCCAACGAGGCCAGCTGCACGTCGGCACCGGCGGCCAGCAGTCGCTCGACCATTGCCAGGTGACCCTTCTCAGCGGCAATCAGCAGCGTGGTCTTGCCCAAGCGGTTGCGTGAGTTGGGCAGCGCGCCGGCGTCCAGCAGGCGCGACACTGTCGGCAGATCGGCTTGGCGTGCAGCAACCAACAACTGTGCATTGAGCGTCAGCGAACTTCCTTGCTGCGCCGCAGCAGCGACGGCCAGGCTGCACAACAGCAGCGCAGCAAACTTCGGGAGATTGAGAATCACGATGAGCAACTCCTGCGATGGATCCGCGTGCGCCAATCGCCCGTCGGGAAACAACCCACTTGCAATCAGTCTAGCGCTCGCTAAGCTCGCTGTCGCGCGCGTTCACGCACCAGGCCGTGCATGAAAACCCGGCCCAGAACCTCCACGCATCGCAGCGCCCGGCCTGCTGGCGGGCGCCATCCACGAGAACAATCTGGAGCCAACATGACCGTCTCGACCTCCAAGCGCCTGCCCTGGCGCACCTTGCTGGCAGCTGCGGCAACGCTGGCCTGCGCACCGTCCCTGACCCAGGCACAGGAAATCCAGGGCGGTGCAGCCGCCACCGGTGCCCCGGTTCCCAAGGCCATTTCCGTGACGCAGGGCAAGCTCGATGCAGCGGCCGGCGACTCGGCAAACTTCCTGCACAGCAACGGCAGCTATGCGCAGACGCGCTATTACCCGGCCACGCAAATCAACACCAAGAATGTCGGCAAGCTGAAGCCGGCATTCGTGTTCCAGACCGAAGTCGTCGAGTCGATGGAAACCGCGCCGATCGTCGTCGACGGCATCATGTACGTCACGACTTCGTACAACCATATCTACGCCGTCGATGCAGTGACTGGGCAAGGAGTTCTGGCACTACAAGCACAAGCAGGGGCCGGTGATGACCTACTGCTGCGGCCCGAACAACCGCGGCGTGGCGATCCTGGACGACCGCGTTTACATGGGCACGCTCGACGCCAAGCTGGTCTCGCTCGACGCCAAGACAGGCAAGGTGTTGTGGAGCACGCAGATCGCCGACCCCGAGCTGGGGTACTCGGAAACGATGGCGCCCGTGGCGGTCAACGGCAAGATCCTGATCGGCACGAATGGCGGTGAGTACGGCATCCGCGGCTTCGTCAAGGCCTACGACGCCACCACCGGCAAGGAACTGTGGAGCTTCGCCACCATTCCCGAGAAGGGCCACGAGGGCGTCTGGGCGGTCAACGACGCCACCGACCGCAACATGCTGCGCGACATTGCGGCCGAGAAGAAGCAGCTCGCCGAAAAGGGCGGCGACTTCTACAAGACGCTCGGCGGCGGCGTGTGGATGGCGCCCGCCATCGACAAGGAAACCAATACGGTCTTCTTCGTCGTCGGCAACCCCAGCCCCGACCTGTACGGCGCCGAGCGGCCGGGCGACAACCTGTACACCGATTCGATCGTCGCCATCGACCTCAATACCGGTGCCTACAAGTGGCATTACCAGTACGTGGCACACGACGTGTGGGATCTGGACGCGGTCTCGCCGGTGATCCTGACCGACGCCAAGGGCAAGGACGGCAAGATGCGCAAGGTCGCCATCCACGGCGGCAAGACCGGGCATGTCTACGTCCATGACCGCGCCACCGGCGAGCTGATCCGCCACTCCGAGGCGATGGTGCCGCAGGAGAACATGTGGGTACTGCCTACCGCCACGGGCGCGCGCATGTTGCCCGGTGCCAACGGCGGGGTCGAGTGGAGCCCGATGGCCGTCAATCCGACGACGCGCCTGGCCTACGCCGCCAATCTGCACCAGCCCATGACCTATCACGTCGAGGCCGCCAAGTATCCTGGCGGCAAGCTGTGGCTGGGCGGCGCGTTCAAGACCATCCCGAGCGAGAAGCAATGGGGTCGCCTGGCCGCGGTCAACATCGACACCGGCAAGATCGCATGGAAGGTCGACACCGAGCAGCCGTTGATCGGCGGCGTGCTGGCCACGGCCGGCGGCTTGGTCTTCAACGGCGAAGGCAATGGCTACTTCCGTGCCTTCGACGCTGCCAGCGGCAAGAAGCTGTGGGAATTCCAGTGCGGCGCAGGGGTCAATTCACCCGCCGTGTCCTACACCGTGAATGGCAAGCAGTACGTTGCCGTGGCGGCGGGTGGCAACACGCAGCTCGACTTCAAACGCGGCAACTCGGTGTTCGTGTTCGCGTTGCAGTGAGGAGCGCGCCGCGCGCTGTCTCGGTCGCGGCGCTGGTGGCCTTGCTGGCCACCGGCGCCGCTGCACAAGTACCGGCCGCACCGCCCAAAGCGGCCCTGTGTGCGGCCTGCCACGGTGAGGGTGGCAGTTCGACCATCACCACCAACCCGATCCTGGCCGGTCAGACCGCACGCTACCTGTACCTGCAACTGCGCGACTTCCAGGAAGGCCGGCGCAGCGACCCGCAGATGTCACCGATGGCAGCCGGACTCTCGCGCGAAGAGACGCGCGAGCTGGCCGACTATTTCGCGGCACAAAAGCCCAAACCGCAGGGATTCAAGGTCGACGCCGACAAGGCCCGTCTGGGCAAGTTGAAGGCCGATGAAACGCTGTGCACCATGTGTCATCTGGGTGGTTTCCTGGGTCAGAACGAAATTCCGCGCGTGGCCGGCCAACACTACGACTACACGGTCAAGCAGTTGCAGGCGTTCAAGGCCCGCAGCCGCACCAACGATGCCGGCAACATGACCAGCGTGGCCAACACCTTGAACGAGCAGGACATCGACAACCTGGCGCACTACCTCGCCGGGCTGTGATTACAAGTCGTACCAGCCCAGGCCGACCACCACGCCGCTGTCACTCGAGCCAGGCACACGCTGGCGCTGCCAGGCAAGATCGACTGCGAAACGCTCCTTCTTTAGCCACCAGCGCACACCCGCATGCAACAGCGTCGAATCGCCCTCACGGGCGGCCTCGGCGAAGAGCGTCGTGCGCCGTGCGACCTGATACTCAATGGCGGCGGACAGCAAGGTCTCGCGCCGCGCGTCGGGTTCTTTGGCCAGGCCGGCGTTGAGGTGCAAAGCACCGTCACGCTCAAACAGTTCCAACGTGAAAGGCAGCTTGATCATTGCAGCGCCACGCCGCCAGGCGCCGCCCTGGGCCCTATCCAGGCTCAGCGATGCAGCGAGACCCCAGCCGTAACCGTCGCGAGCGATGTGGTTGAACAGATGCTTGAACTCGATCTCGGAGGCTTGCGCCGTTTCGGCCGCGCTGCCGTCACGCGAAGTCGAGAACTCGAATTGCAGCGACGTGGTCGGATTGAACGCGTACTCGGGTGCCAGGCTCAGCGTGCGCACGGATCCGAGCCGCTGGGCCCAGCTCTCGACCGACCAGACTGCGTCGTCGTCCTCCTCGGCGACGGCCGTGTGCGTGGCGAGGTACGGCCGGTCTCCGGCCATTGCCGGCGCAGCGCCCAGCGCAACGCAGCCTGCCATCACGGCGGTAAGCCACCCAGGCGACAACAACGTCATCAGAAGGCCCGCAATATTCGCAACGACAACAAGGCGCTGCGCGGCGCACCCGTCTCGAAGTAGCGGCCGTTGGCGTCGTTGACGATCAGGCTGCCTGCATAGACGCGGTCGGTGGCATTGTCCAGCCGTGCCAGCAACTCCAGTGTCGCGCCGTCGCCCAGAGCGTAGCGCTGGCTGGCGCGCAGGTTGAGCAGCGCATAGCGCGGCGCGGCCTGCGTGTTGCTGTCGTTGGCCATCGTCGAAGACGCGGCACGCGCCTCGACTGCGAACTCGGTCGCAGCGCGCGGTTGCCAGACCAACTCGGCGAAGGCGTTGCCGCGCTGTGTGCCGACGATTCGGTTACCGGGCGCGATCGGCACCGTCGGCGTGGTGCACGGAATGCCGGCGCAGGCCAGGAAGCCATCACGGTAGGTTGCGTCGAGGTAGGTCAGGGTCAACTGCGAGCGCCATTCGGGCGCGACGCGCCAGCCGAGGGCCAACTCGGCGCCGCTGCGTTCGGTGCGGCCGACGTTCTGGTACGCCGAACGTCCACCCGCATTGGTGGCCACACCGATCTCGTCGTCGACATCGATCTGGAACAGCGCCGCATCGAGCGACAGGCTGGCGCTGCGCCACTTGGCGCCAATTTCGAACTGCCGGCTCGTTTGCGGCAGCAAGGTGGTGTTGAAGCCGCCGCTGCCATCGGCACGGTAGGCCAACTCGCCCAGCGTCGGCGACTCGAAGCCGCGCGCCACGCTGGCGTACAGATTCAGGCCTGGCAGCGCGGACCAACGCAGACCCAGTACCGGGTTCGTGTAATCGAACTTGCGCTCACCCGAGTCGTCGCCGTTGCTGAGGTACTGGTCCTGCGTGGTCAAGCGCAGGGTGCCGCTGCGCAGGCCGGCGCTGGCCGTCACACTGGGCGCCAGTTGGGCTTCGAGTTGCGCATAGACATCGGCCGAGCGCGCGCGGTTGATTTCGTCGCGGCGCAACGTGCCGATCACACCGTAGCTCGGTGCGGCCACGGTACCGGTGTAGTTGAGGTAACCGCGGCGATCGTCACGCTGGCGCTCGACGGCCGCACCGGTCACCAGGTCGACGCCATCCCAGCGCCAGGTCAGCCGCGCATCGACACCGTCGTAGGCGCGGTCGAAATCGATCACGCCGCCGCCGTGGCGCGGGTTGGCCTGCGTGGCGGCGGCGATGGCCAGCCACTGGGTCACCGAACGCTGGCCGGTATAGGCCGTGAGCGCACTTTCGCTCAGCGGCCCGACGGCCTCGAAGCGATGCCGCCACGACGCACCCAGTTGCAACTGGCGCGCCTCCTTGCGGGTATCGAACTGCGTGGCTTCGGGCGTGGTTTGGTACGGGTCGGCGTCGAACTGCGCACGGGTCAGACCGAGCGGATCGTCGGCCGGCTGGTTGAACGCATTCAGCGACACCACGACACGGTCGGCGCTCGCCTCGTAGCCCAGGCGCAGGTCGCCGACCTTCTTCTGCGCCGAGCTGTGCGGACGAAACCCCTCGCACTCCATCGCAGCGACCGATGCACGCAGGTCGAACCCACCGCCGATCGGCGCTGCCACGCTGGCACGCAGCTGGTGCAGGCCAAAGCTGCCGATATCGAGCGCGGCCTCGCCACCGCCCTCGCGCACCGGCGCGCTGAACAGCGCGATCACCCCGCCCGAGCTGTTGCCGTAGAGCACCGAGAACGGTCCGCGCAGTACCTCGATGCGCTCGGCGTTGGCGAGGTCGAAGTGAGTGACCTGGCCCTGGCCGTCGGGCATGCTGGCCGGAATGCCGTCGGTATACAGGCGCAGGCCGCGCACGCCGAAACCCGAACGCGCGCCGAAACCACGCGAGCTGATCTGCAGGTCTTGGGCGTAGTTGTTGCGGTTGCTCGACCACCAATCCGGGCACGCGGGCCATCGCCTCGGACAGGTTGATCAGCGGGCCACTGCTGCGCAGGGTCTGCGGCATCGACCACGCTGATCGCATAGGGCGCGTCGGCAGCGGCGCGCTCGATGGCCGAGCCGGTGACGACCACCTGTTGATCGGGCAGGGTCGCTGGCTGCGCACTTGCGGCGCGAGCGACCAACAGGCAAAGGGCGGCAATCTGTCGGGTGCGATTCATCGTTGATGATGGCGGCAAGCTGCCTGCAAACGGCGGATCGAAGGACGCCATTGGCGCGCAAGGCGAGACGCCAGGCAAGTCAGGACAGACCCGCGCCATGGGCCCACGCTGCGCCACCGATGCGCGGCCTGAGACAATCGCGGGGTGGACATTGAAACCGAAGCCCTCGTGCGCTTGCCGCACAACCTGAACGCCGACCTGCATTGCCATTCCAACGTGTCCGACGGCACCCTGGAACCCGAAGCACTGGCGGCGCGAGCCAAGGCTGGCGCCGTCGCGTTGTGGTCGTTGACCGATCACGACGAAATCGGCGGCCAGGTGCGGGCGCGCGACGCGGCCCTGCGTGCCGGCCTGGCCTACCTCAGCGGCTGCGAGATTTCCGTCACCTTCGCCGGCGCCACGGTGCACATCGTCGGCCTGGGATTCGATGTCGACGACGCCGCACTGCGCGCCGGCCTGGCCAGAACCCGCGGTGGCCGCGAGGCACGCGCGCGCGAAATGGCCGCCGGACTGGCGCAGGTCGGCATCCACGGCGCATTCGAGGGTGCCCTGCCCTTCGTCGGCAACCCCGAGCTGATCTCGCGCACGCATTTCGCACGGTTCCTGGTCGAACGCGGCCATTGCAGCGACACCAACGAAGTCTTTCGCCGCTACCTCACCGAAGGCAAGCCCGGATACGTGCCGCACCGCTGGGCGGGCCTGGGCGACGCCGTGCGCTGGATCACGGCGGCGGGCGGCATCGCCGTGATCGCACATCCGGCACGCTACAAGTTCACGCCGACCGAGGAGTACGCGTTGTTCTCGGAGTTCAAGGCCCACGGCGGGCGCGGCGTCGAGGTCGTGACCGGGAGCCACAGCGCCGCGGAGGCCGTCAAGTACGCCGAGACCGCGCTCGAGTTCGGATCTGCTCGCGTCGCGCGGCAGCGACTTTCATTCGCCCGACGAGAGCCGCATCGACCTGGGCAAACTGCCCGACCTGCCAGGCCAGCTGACGCCCGTCTGGCAGGCGCTTGCGGATCGGGTGCAATGGCCACGGTAAGCGCTGCACCCTGCCGCGCGTCGCAACCCTGCCTCACCGATCCTGAAATGGCGCGCGGCGCGCCCGACCAGCGATGAGCCGCACCGCGCCGTCCGTTCACAGCCCAGGTGCGGGTATAGCGCTGATCATTGCCGCGGCGGCTTGTTTCGCCAGCCTGGACACCACTGTGCGCTACCTTGGCGCCTTCATCGGTATCGCGCTGATGCTGTGGCTGCGCTATGCCATGCACACCTTGACGATGGCAGCCTGGATCGCGTTCTCGCGCGACAAGACCTTTCGCACCGCCAACCCGCGCTTTCAGGTGCTGCGCGGCTCGCTGCTCTTGTTCGCGTCGGCGATGGCATTCAACGCCCTGCGCCACATGCCGGTGGCCGAATTCACGGCCATCGTCATGCTGACGCCGCTGCTGGCGACGCTGCTGGCCCGAGTCTGGCTGAAGGAGCGCGTGTCGGCGCTGCGCTGGGCGCTGGTGGCGGGCGGATTCGCCGGTGCCGTGATCGTGATCCGGCCCGGCAGCGGCCTGTTCGGCTGGGCGGTGTTGCTGCCGCTGGCCGCGGCGCTGTCGAACGCGGCATTCCAGATCGTCACCAGCCGGCTCGCACCACACGAAGACCCCTACACCACGAACTTCTACACCGGCCTGACCGGCATGATGCTGGCCGCACCGATGGTGCTGCTCGGCTCGCAGCAAGTTGCCAGCGTGCTCGCGGCCGCGCCACCACTGCACCTTGGGTTGTTGCTGGCCATCGGCGCGCTCGGCACCGGGGGCCACCTGTTGCTGATCATGGCGCTGGGCAAGGCACCGACGGCCACCCTGATGCCCTTCCTGTATACCCAGATCGGTGTCGCGGCGCTGACCGGCTGGTTGGCACTGGGCGCCGTGCCCGATGCATGGGCCTGGACCGGGATGGCGGTGATCACTTGCTGCGGCGCAGCCAGTGCCTGGCTCAACGTGCGCGGCGCAGCGACGCGTCAGCAACCCGTCTCCGCGGTCGCAGCCGACACCGTGGGCGACTAGGTATGTCGCAGTACTTCGAAGTCCACCCCGACAATCCGCAACCCCGCTTGCTCAAGCAGGCCGTGCAGATCCTGCATGGTGGCGGCATCGCGGCGATACCGACCGACTCGAGCTACGCACTCGTGTGCCACCTCGACGACAAGGCCGCCGCCGAGCAATTGCGCCGCGTGCGCGGGGTCGACGACAAGCACCATCTCACGCTGCTGTGCCGCGACTTGAGCGAGCTGGCCAGCTACGCCCGCGTCGACAACCGCCAGTACCGCCTGCTCAAGCTCGGCACGCCAGGCGCGTTCACCTTCATCCTCGAGGCGACGAAGGAGGTGCCGCGGCGCGTGAGCCACCCGTCACGCCGCACGATCGGCCTGCGCGTGCCGGACCACCGCGTGACGCAGGCACTGCTGGCGCTGCTGGGCCAGCCGCTGCTGGCCACGACACTGATTGCGCCCGGCGACTCCGATCCCTTGAACGACCCGCAGCAGATCCGCGAACGCTTCCAGAAGACTGTGCAGGCGATCGTCGATGCCGGCGCCTGCCCGCGGCTGCCAACCACCGTCATCGACCTTACTGGCGCCGAAGCGGTGCTCGTGCGCCGGGGCCGCGGCGATCCGGCGCTGCTCGGCTTGCAAGCCCACGTTTGACGCGGCCCACCCCCGAAGCGCCTTCGCCGCTCCCCCTGTGGCCTGGAACGGGCCGCCGTGTGGCCCTTGGGGCAACCCCAGCGGACCGGCAAAGCCGGGTCCGCGGGGTTCGCTCGGGAATAGCCCCAGTTCCGACGCTTGCGCCCGTCACACAGCGGCGGTGACCACGACCTCGATCTTCCATTGCGGCTTGGCCAGCGCGGCCTGCACGGTGGCCCGCGGCGGCGTGTGGCCGGGCACGACCCAGGCCTCCCAGACTGCGTTCATCGCCGCAAAGTCAGCCAGGTCGGCGAGAAAGATCTGCGCGCGAAGGATCCTGCCCTTGTCGCTGCCCGCTCGAGCCAGCAAGGCGTCGATCGCGGCCAGCACCTGTCGCGTCTGGCCGCCGATGTCCTGCGCACCGTCGGTGGCCACCTGGCCCGCCAGGTAGGCGACGCCGTTGTGCACGGCCATCTCCGACATGCGCGGGCCGACATCGAAACGTTGGATGGGCAATGGCATCAGTGGTGTCCTTTGTGTTTGTGCATCGTGGCGGGCGCCGCCGGCGCGGCCTTCTTGCCGAGCTTCGATTCGGTGCCGGCGATCAGCTTGCGGATGTTGCCTTCATGGCGCCAGACCAGCAGCAGGCTCATCACCACGATGGCCAGCGCATAGCCGTCGGCGTCCCAGATCAGCAGTTGGTAGAACGGCGCGAACGCAGCCGCGGCCAGCGAGGCCAGCGACGAATAGCGCGAGAAGGCCGCCACGATGACCCAGGTGACGATCGTGGCCGCACCGAGCCAGGGGTTGAATGCCAGCAGCACGCCAGCCGCAGTGGCCACACCCTTGCCACCCTTGAAGTGGAAGAACAGCGGCCAGACATGGCCAGCGAACGCCGCCAGACCGACGGCCGCCACGGTGCCGGCGCCAAAACCCAGGCGCGGCGCAAGCAGAAGCGCCGCCAGGACCGGCACATAGCCTTTCAACGCATCGAGTGCCAACGTCAGCACCGCGGCACCGCGGTGGCCCGTGCGCAGTACGTTGGTCGCCCCCGGGTTGCCCGAGCCATAACTGCGCGGGTCGGCCAGGCCCATCACGCGGCTGACGATGACGGCAAACGACAGCGAGCCGATGAGATACGCCGCCACCACCCCGCCCAAGCTCCAAGCCAATGTCATGCGGCACCCATCGTCGCTTCGATCGCCGAACTGTACGCGCGACTTGGCCGGTTGTTGTTCTTGCGCCTGTCAAAGCGATCTCACATCGACGTGGTGGCGGCAATGAAGTTCAAACATTAGTTGCCAGTTCACGATCAGTAGAAAGGTGCCGCCGCAAACTGGCCAACGCGCGATCCCATCACCCAACCTTCCTCGACGGCCTTGCGGAAGTGGTAGCCGACGTAGATCCTGGACAGTCCGATTTCCTCTTTGATGGCGGCGAGGCTACTGAAGTATCGGCTGACGCCGGGCAGTGAAGTGCTTTGATAGGCGAGAGACGTATCGGGCCCGAGAGTCGCAGCAAGGACTTCATACCCCGCCGCGGCCGCCGTTGCGTGCGCCGACACGTAGTCGGGCACGGGCGGTGTCACCGGATCGTAGGGAGTCCAGGCGACGTCGCCGGCGGTCGCAGGGTTGCCGTCCGTGTCGCCGGCGCGAATTGCCGTGATCGGTCGCCAGTAGTTGTAGAAATACTTGCACTCGAGGGCCGCGATGTACGCGTCGGCAAGGGCGATCTGCAGGCGTGCACTGACGAGCGCGATCCAGCGTCCGTAGATCGCCCCGTGAAATGGCTGGTAGACGATGTTCACTGCTCGTTGCCACGACAGCGGTGTCGACTCGAGCCAGAACTTTGCGATCTCCGACTGATCGGCCGTCCTCGCGCCCCCGGTCATGGCACCGAGTGATTTGACCTCGTCAAACTCCGTCGCGTAGCCCGCAGAGGCAATCGGCCAAGGCGGTGGCGCCCGGAATTGCGACGCCGTCGCGAGGACAAAGGGCGTAACGGCTCCCCAGTTCACGAATGTTGCGCCATTGATGGGTGGCGTAGGCTGGTAATCGCCGGGTTGATTGCCCGGCGAGTACTGCCCCTGCGCATTTGCGCTGCCGTCGTTGGCGCGCAATGCCAGGATCGCGTTCGCGCGATCGCCCCCAAGGTTGATCCCTGCGGTCTTGCCGGCACTGTCGGGAATCTGCAGCAGCGCCGCCAAGTACGCCGTGTCGAGAGCCGCAAACTGGCTCGGGACCTGGTCGCGCAAGACGTGGTGGACCGCCGTGGCATAGGCCGAGATCGGGTTTGCGTCGGCCGCCCGAACGACGGGCAAGTAGTTACCGAAATAGCGTGGCTCGATCGCATCCCACGCATCGTTGCCTGCGATGAAGGCCATTGCCATGATCCGCGACTGCTCCATCGGCGACAGGCCCGGCAGATTCGTGGCCGCTTCGTCAATCAACGTCTTCGTCGCGACGGCACTCCAGGCGAGCGCTTCATTGCCTCCGACGGGTAGGGGCGGTGGCGGTGGCGGCGCTAGCGGCAACGTTGTTTGGTCGTCACCCCCGCCGCACGCACCCATCAGAGCAGCCGTGGCGCCGAGCATGGCGCGCCGCGTGATCGTCGACTTGTTCATTGTGCCTCCTTCTGGCCGACCAGCCATGTGGCCATGGCGGGTTGAAAGTGACACCAGCATCGGCGCGGCGATCGCTCGGCGCCAGATGCATGCGACGAATGCGTCAATTCAAGGGTCGAATGCGTAATTCAGCCAGCCGAATTCGCCTGCCTACAGCGCGCAGTCGACCGCGGTCGCGCTGAGCTGTTCGGTCAGGACCCGGGATTCGATGCCAACCAGGAAGCCGCGGCGCCCGCCATTGATGCAGATGCGCGGCAGGTCGAGCACGCTGGCCTGCACGTAGACCGGCACGCCCGCGCGCTTGAAACCGAACGGCGAAGTGCCGCCGAGCTGGTAGCCGCTGGCGCGTTGCGCGGCCTCGGCACTGCAGGGCTCGACGCTCTTGCAGCCAATGGCTCGCGCCAGGTTCTTGGTACTGACCTGGCGGTCGCCATGCATCAACACGACCAGCGGCCGCGCACGCTCGTCCTGCATCACCAGGGTCTTGACGACGGCGTGCTCGTCGACGCCGAGCTGCCGCGCCGATTCGGCGGTACCGCCATGTTCCACGTAGTCGTAGACATGCTCGGTAAAGGCGATTGCATGACGGCGCAGCCAGGCCGTTGCCGGCGTCTCGCTGACGTGCTGCTTGTCCGTTCTGGCCATGGCCAAACCTGTGGACGGCTCGCCGCGAGCGCTACTGCGCCGGGTCCCTGATTTCCCAGCGGATCCGGTCGATCGCTGCGAGCAATTCGGGGCTCAGGCCGGTGCCCCAGGCGTCCAGGCATTCATCGAGTTGCGCGGTGCTGGTCACACCGATGATCGTGCTGGTCACGCGCCAGTTGGTAAAGCAGAAGGCCAACGCCATGCGTGTCGGCGTCAGGCCGTGCTCGCGCGCCAGCGCGTTGTAACGCCGGGCCGCGGCCAGCGACTCGGGTCGACCCCAGCGCTGCCTCTTCATGCGCTCGAACAGCGCCATGCGGCCTCGGCTGGCTGGGTCGTCGAAACCCCGTTCGTCGTACTTCCCGGTCAGCAGGCCGAAAGCCAGTGGCGAATAGGCGAGCAGGTCGGTGCCCGTGCAGTGCAGCACTTCGTCAAGGCCGTTGTCGACGACGCGGTTGACCAGGCTGTAGCCGTTCTGCACCGTGGCCACGCGCGGCAGGCCATGCTGCTCGGCCAGGCGCACGAACTCGGTCACGCCCCACGGCGTTTCGTTGGACAGGCCGATCGCGCGCACCTTGCCCGCCTTGATCAAGCGGGCCAGGGCCTCGAGTTGATCGTGGATCGACGTGAAGTCGTCATCCTTGGCCGGTTCGAAGTAGAGCGCGCCGAACGAGGGCGCGTTGCGATTCGGCCAATGGATCTGGTACAGATCGATGACGTCGGTCTGCAACCTGCGCAGGCTGTCGTCGCAGGCCTGCGCGATGTCGGCAGGCGATAGATTGGCCGCGCCGCCACGCACCCAATCCATGCCACGGGCGGGGCCGGCGACCTTGCTCGCCAGCGTGATCTTGGCGCGCATGCCAGGGCGCTCCGCAAACCAGCGGCCGATGATGGCCTCGGTCGCACCATAAGTCCGGGCACCGGGCGGTATCGGATAGTTCTCGGCCGTGTCGATGAAGTCGATGCCACGCTCGATCGCGCGGTCGAGGATGGCGTGCGCGGCGGCCTCGTCGACCTGTTGTTCGCCAAAGGTCATGGTGCCCAGGCAGATGCGGGTCACGTTCAGGCCGCTGCGGCCCAGTGCGGTGTGTTCCATCGGAGGTGGTCGATCCGGCGTGGCAGGATCGTAAAGTGTGCCTGAACGAGCCCTGCGTCGGGAGCACCATTGACGCCGCCGCGCGACGCGGGCATCGTTGCGGCACACCAAGAACCGCGAGGACCTGCCCCCATGATCCTGATCGTCGGCGCCACCGGCGCGCTCGGCCGCGCCACCGCGCTCGCCCTGCTGGAGCAAGGCCACGCGGTGCGCGCTCTGATACGCGATCGGACCCGAATCGCCGATCTGCAGCGCGCCGGGGCCGAATTTGCGCTCGGCGACCTGACCGATCCGCGCTCGCTCGAGCTGGCCTGCAAGGGCGTCGATCGCGTCTTCGCCTGTGCCCATTCCATGCTCGGCCGCGGCAACGCTTCCAGTGCGCAGGTCGACCATGTCGGGCACAGCGCCTTGGTGGTGGCCGCGCGCGACGCCAAGGTCGAACGCTTCGTCTACACCTCGATGATGGGCGCGCGCGCGGACCATCCGATCGATTTCGGCCGCACCAAGTACGAGATCGAGTCGGTCGTCAAGGGCAGCGGCATGGGTTTCACGATCCTGCGGCCTGCGGCCTTCATGGAGAGCCACGTGCACCGCTTCAACGGCCAGATGCTGCTCGAACGCGGCTTCACGGTGATCGTCGGCCCGGGCTCCAGGCCACGCAATTTCGTCGCCGTTCGGGACGTGGTGCCCTTTGCCGTCCAGGCGCTGGCCGGAGATGGGCTGAATGGACGCACGCTCGAGATCGGTGGCCCCGACAACGTGAGCAACACCGATGTCGCCGCGATGTACGCGGTGCGCGCCCGCCGCGGGCGCGTGCTCCACCTGCCGCTCGGCGCAGCCCGGCTGATGGCCACCCTCGTCCGGCCGCTGCACGAAGGCATCGCACGCGTGCTCGACCTGTCGACCGTGCCAGAGCACCTGATGCGCGAGACCTGGCAGCCGCAGAAGCTGCTCGCCGAGTTTCCGCGCAAGTTGACCACGGTCGATGAATTCATCGACGCGCAAGTGGCTGCGTGGCGGCGCAGGCAACGGATCAAGGGGCGTTGAAGCGTCGCTTTGCTGCGTTGCTTCGTTGCGTTGCCTTGCCGGGTCCCGCCCCGGCAAGGCAACGCACGGCAAGCCCAGCGCGTCAAGCAGAGTGAAGCGATCTCGCGTCATCGCCGAAGCAGCAAGTCGGCAATCACCGGCCGGTGCTCCGACGCGTCGGATTGCCCCACGAAACACGCCATGACACCGATGTCGGGACTGACCAGGACATGGTCGATGCGCAGCAAGTCGAAGCCGTTGCGCAGCGAGTGACCGTGGCTGTAGCCATAGCCACGACCCGCGCTCGTGAATGCGTCGCGCAGGTCAACGGCCAACAAGCTGCCGATCACGGGCGACGACTGTGGTGCGTTGAGGTCACCGGCCAGCACCACGGGCCTGCGGCTGCCGGCCAGGTCGCGTGCCAGGGCTCGCGCCTGTTGCAGCCGGTTGGCGTGGTTTCGCTGCCAATCCGCGGCGCCATCGAGGCCTTCGCGGCGCGCTGCATTGAGGCCCGGGCGCGGCGACTGAAAGTGTGCCGTGACGAGGTTCAATTCGCTGCCGCGTGCGTCGACGACGCATCGCAGGTAGCGATGGTTGTCGGCGCCAGATCCCATCGGCGCCGTGCCACAGTCGCGCAAGGCAAAGCGGCTGGCCACGACATACTGCCCCGAGGCGTAGACATGCGCCAGGCCGAACACCGGGCCACTGTATCCCGCCGGCTCGCCGCGCCCGATCAACAGCCCTTCGGCGTCTTGCATGACCAGGATGTCGGGGTCGTGCCGCGCCACCTCTGTTGCCAGCGCCTGCACGTTCGCGCGCAACTGTGCCGCGCTCATGACCTTGATGTTGTAGGTCATCACGCGCACGCGTTCGGCGCCGGTTTCGCCGCCATGCCACTGCAATCCCATGCCCAGCGTGAGCCACAGCGCCAGGTTGGCCAGGCTGGCCACGCCCCACCAGCGACCGAGCCAGAACGACACCCCCAGCGCGGCGAGCGCGGGCAGCAGGAACAGTGGATAGGGCAGGAAGCGCGACAACTCGAGCCAGGCGTTGTCGCTGACAACCAGGTGCTGGGCGAGGACGACCGCGCCGGTGACGACGACGACCGTTGCCACCCCGGCGCGCAGCGCCAGCGCAGTGCCACGCTGCAGGGGCCGGACGGCGCGCCTCATCCGGCGGGCTGAACTTTGGTCGTTTCGGCGCTGGCCGTCAGTGCAAGCCAGCGGCTCGACGGCTGCGTGCCGCTCATGGCAGCGCAGCGAATCGCTGCAAACCGTCACCGCTGATGCGGCAGATGCGCCAGTCCGGCAGCACCGATGCGCCGAGCTTTTCGTAAAACGCGATCGCGTTGGCGTTCCAGTCGAGCACGCTCCACTCGAAGCGGCCGCAACCGCGCTCGGCAGCCAGGCGCCCGAGGTATTCGACCAGGGCCTTGCCCAGCCCGCCACCGCGATGCGCCGGGCGCACGTACAGGTCTTCGAGGTACAGGCCGGGGCGGCCCAGGAAGGTCGAGAAGTTGGTGAAGAACAGCGCGAACGCCACGACTTCGCCGCCGATCTCGCCGACCACGCATTCGGCTGCCGGCCGCTCGCCGAACAATTGCGGCGCCAGCTTGTCGGGCGTGACTTCGACCAGGTGCGCGAGTTGTTCGAACTCAGCCAGTTCGCCGATCAAGGCGACGATGGCATCGATGTCGGCCGGCTCTGCGCGGCGCAAGGTGTGTGACGTCATGGGTCGATCTTCTCACTGCCGTCCGGCTCGCCTACAGTGTTGGGCATGGCGACGCCCTATTCCCCGACGCGCGCGGCAGGCGCCCGCTCGGTGCCGATCCGCGGCTTGCACTACCACCTCGAAGACTGGGGCGGGCCGCGGCTGGCCGCACCCGAGCGCCCGCTGCTGCTGCTGCTGCACGGCTGGATGGACGTCGGCGCGTCGTTCCAGTTCATGGTCGATGCGCTCGCGGCGATTGAAGGTGAGCGGCGTTGGATCATGGCACCCGACTGGCGCGGCTTCGGCCGCACCAGCCCCGGCGGCAGCGACAGCTACTGGTTCCCGGATTACCTGGCCGACCTCGATGCGCTGATCGACAGGCTGTCGCCGACACAGCCGATCGACCTGCTCGGCCACAGCATGGGAGGCAACGTGGTCATGAGCTATGCCGGCGTGCGACCCGAGCGTGTGCGCCGCTTGATCAACCTGGAAGGCTTCGGCCTGCCCGCCAGCCGGCCGGAGCATGCGCCCACGCGCCTGCGCCAGTGGCTCGACGAAGTGAAGACCGCGGCCGCCCTGCGGCCCTATCCGAGCGCCGATGCGGTGGCCGCGCGGCTGATGAAGACCAACCCACGCTTGGCGCCCGACCGCGCCGCCTGGCTGGCCACGCGTTGGGCGGCACCCGACGTGAGCGGCCAATGGCGGCTGCTCGCCGATGCCGCGCACAAGCGCGTCAACCCGGCGCTGTACCAGGCTGACGAGGTGGTGGAAACCTGGCGCCACATTGCTGCGCCGCTGCTGTGGGTCGAGGGCGCCGACACCGACGTCGCCAAATGGTGGGGCGAGCGTTACCCGCGCAGTGAATTCGACGCCCGCCTGGCCGTCGTGCCGCGAGTCGAGCGCGAGTCGCTGGCCGACTGTGGCCACATGCTGCACCACGACCAGCCGGCCGCGTTGGCGGCGCGTCTGTTGCAGTTCATCGGCTGAGCACGCCGCCACTCAACGCGGCGCCAGCCATCGCCGGTGCCTGGCCAGCCGGCGCAGCTTGGCAAACGTGGTGCAGCGGTGTGCGCGCGCAGCCGGCCACAGACGCAGCAAAAGTTCGGCCGTCGCCAGTGCATCGGCCGCGGCCTGGTGGCGCACCGCGCATTCGATGCCGAAGTGCGCCAGCCAGTCGTCGAGCGCACGGCCGCCCACTTGCGGGTGCAGTGCGTCGGCGACCGGCTCGAGATCGAGCCAGGGATTGGCCAGCGCGCGGCCCAGCGCAGCCGTCATTGCACGCTGGATCATGATGCGGTCGAACACGGCGTGAAAGGCCAGCAGCGGCGCGTCGGCAAGCCAATGCTCGAAGGCCGCAAGCGCCTCGGCTGCAGGTACACCCCCACGCTGGGCGCCAACGCCGATGCCGTGGAGCAGGATGTTGCCCTTGTCGGCCGGCGCCTCGGCCTGACGCAATACGGCTTCGAAGCTATCGCCCAACGTGATGCGCGGCATGGCCCGGCCATCGAGCCGTAAAGCGATCGCGGCAACCGCCAGCAGGCGGTCGTGCTGCATGTCCAGGCCGCTGGTCTCGACATCGACGACGACCCAACGCCGCGCAAGGTCCCACGATGCCGGCGCACGGCCCAACAGGCGGCCGAGCAGGCTCACCGCAGGTAATCCATCTGTATGCGCTGCTGCAAACGCCGCGCAACTCGCAGACTCTCCTTCAACACGCGGTGGTCGATGTCATTGAGCGTCGCCACGTCGACGAGGTTCGGGTTGCCGTCGCCGCCAGCCGCATGCACACCGCTCTCGCGCGCGAGTTGCACCTGCAGGCGCAGCATCTGCAGGTACTCGAAACCGTCGACCCAGCTCTCGGCCTCCTGCGCGGGAGCGCCCATCGCCCCGGCCACGGCCATGAACCGGGCGCGCGTGGCCGTGGCGGGCACGCCGTGGGCCAGCGCATACAGCCGGGCCGCGTCGACGTAGATCGCCGTGCCGTGCAGTTTCAGGTCGACCACGGCGTGTCCGTCGCGCGGCTGGGAGTCGATGCCGCCGTGCCAGTTCAGCGCCGGACCGTTACGCAACGCGTTCTCGGCCATCTGCTTCATGAAGCGCGGGTTGCGGCTGGCGTGGTGCGCGACCAGCTCGCGCAGCGGCAGCGCCAGCGCGGCAGCACCGGCCAACGCACGGAAATCGAAGTAGATGCTGGCCTTGAGCAGGTCTTCGGGCGCACCGTGGTCGATCCAACCGGCAAACCGGGCCAGCCACTCACCCTGGGTCAGGCAGCAATCTGGGTTGCTGGCCATGATGTTGCCCTTGCACAGCGGGTAGCCACAGGCGTCCAACGCGTCATTGACTTCCCGCGCGAAGGCCAGCCAGCGCGCACGGTCGCGCTCGGGTTCGCTGCTCTCGAAGACGATGCCGTTGTCCTGGTCGGTGGCGATGGTCTGCTCGCCGCGACCTTCGGAGCCGAAGGCCAGCCAGCTGCCGCGCTGCAAGTCGATGTCGTGCGATGCTGCGACCAGGGCCACCAGCTGCTCGGTCAACACGTCGTTCAAGTGGCTGATGAGTTCGGTCAGCTGGCGTGCCCCGACACCCTGGCCGAGCAGATTGCGCGCAAAGCGGCGAATGTCCTGCGCCACCATGCGCAAGGTGGCAACGTCGGGGGCAGCGCGAATGGCCGTGCTGACCTGCTTCAACGACAGGCGTTGTAGCGCAAACAGGTCGCGCTCGGACAGGATGCCGACGATCCGTCCGCTGGCGTCGGCGACCGGCACGTGCCGGATGCCGTGGCGCGACATCGCCAATGCCGCGTCCTGCGCCGTCTGGTCGACGCCGAGCGTGACCACCGGCGCGCTCATCACATCGCTGATAGGCGTCTGCAGCGGCAACTCGCGCAGCGTGACGCGGCCGAGGATGTCATGCCGCGTCAGGATGCCCAGCGCGGCGCCGGTCTGCTCATGCAGCACCAAGACCGAGCCGATCCGCTTGTCGTGCATCTGCCGCAGTGCGGTGCCCAGCGGCGTGCCCGGCGCGACGCCAACGGCCGCGCGGCGCACGACATCGCGCAACGGCGACTCGAGCGACTGCTCGGCCAGCGTCTGCGAGGCATAGGCCACCTGCAGCGCCTGCCGCGACAGCGCCAGGAACTGCTGCACGCGGTGGTTGAGGAAATCTGCGAACGGCGCGCTGTCGCGCGCCAACTGGTGCATCGCGGCCAGCGGGAGTTCCAGACAGAATGTGTCGGTGATCGCGGTGTAGGTCGATCTGACCGCGCGCGCGCCCATGGCGGCACCGACCGGGAACATCTCGCCGGCTTCGTACTGGAAGCCGCCGCCGGCATCGGCCACCCCCTGGTGACCGCTGATACTGCCGCGCCGGATCAGCAGCAGATGCGTGACGGCCCCGTTGGCCGGGGCCAGCACGGTCTCGTTCGGTTCGTAGTAGGTTTGCGTCGAGGCAACGACGAAACGATCGACATGCTCGGGCGCCATTTGCGCAAACGGCGGCCAGCGCAGCAACTCGTTGCGCAGATTGCCGACCAGGCTTGGCGAAGGGGTCGTGCTCATGCGCCGCAGCATAAATCGGGATAGGGGCCGATCATCGCTGATCGGACCCCTCCCACACCACCCGGCATGCGGGTCCGCACCGGGCGGTTCGAGAAGTTGAGGTCAGGAGAGTCGCGGGACTCCCAGGCGGTCGAAGTAGGCGATGGGCAGCAGCATGTTCAGCCCCATGCGGCTGTTGCGCCACCAGCGCCGTGCGTTGCCGGCGATGCGCGCCGCCAGGTCCACGCTGGCACCCAGCGCGCGCAGCTCGCGGAACATCGTCGTTCCGCGCCGCCACTGCTTGAGCTGTATGGCCCGCAGCCGGTGTCGCATCCATTCGTCCAGCTCGCGCATGACCTTGGGCGTCTGCGCCAGCCGGAAGTACGCCTTCCAGCCCGGCACGTATCCGCGCAGGTCCTCGGCGATCTGTTCGAGGCTGCGTCCGCTCGTGCGCCGCGTCAGCTCGCGGATGCGCTCTTGCAGCGTGTCCAGGGCCTGCCCGGCCACTGCCCGTTTCGACTTCGCTCCTGTGACGCCCAGAAGCAGTAGCCCAGGAACTTGCGCCCCCAGACTGCGGACCACCGCCGTCTTGGACTCGTTGACCTTCAGCGCGCAGCTTCGCGTAGCAGCCGCGCAGCGCTTGCAGCACCCGCTCGCCCGCCTTGCGGCTCCTGACGTAGACGTTGCAGTCGTCGGCATAGCGCACGAACTTGTGTCCGCGCCGCTCCAGCTCCCGATCCACTTCGTCGAGCAGCACGTTGGCCAGCAGCGGCGACAGCGGCCCGCCTTGCGGCGTGCCTTCGAACCGCTCGCTGTGCACCCCGTGCGCCAGGATGCCCGCTTGCAGGTAGCGGCGGATCAACCGCAGCACCCGCTTGTCCGCGATCCGCTTGGCCAGCCGGTCCATCAGGATGTCGTGGTTGACGCGGTCGAAGAATTTCTCCAAGTCCACGTCCACCACGATCCTGTTGCCGGCCTGCACGTACTGCTGCGCCTCGAACACCGCATCATGCGCGCTTCGCCCCGGCCGGAAGCCGTAGCTGTGCTCGCTGAACGTCGGGTCGATGAGCGGCTGCAGCACTTGCAGCAGCGCCTGCTGGATCAGTCTGTCCACGACGGTCGGTATCCCCAACTCGCGCGTCCCGCCACCCGGCTTGGGAATGCCCACGCCGCGCACCGGATCGGGCCGGTAGCTGCCGTCGAGCAAGCTTCTTCGGATGTCGGGCCACGCTCGCTTGAGGTACTCGCCCGTGTCTTGCACCGTGCGTCCATCGACGCCGGCACTGCCCTTGTTGGCCTTCACGCGCTTCCACGCGCGGGCCATGTTCTCTCTGGCCAGCACCTGCCCCAGCAGGTCGCCAGCCCCCCAGTCCGTTTGGACCTGCCGCGCCAGCGTGGCTTCACCGCTCACGGCTTGCGGCGCGGCTTCACCGCGCCCCGCCACCGTGCGCCCTGGTTGCCCAGGCTTCTGATGCATTGCCCCACCAAGCGTCATGTCTCGTGACTGTCCTTCTCGTTCGGCCCTTCGTCGGGTTGCCCCGACTACTACGACCTCTGCTGACTTCTCGCTCCGCGCTCGCCACCGTCGCCCTTTCAGGCACAAGGCGAGATCTCCCCAGGTAAGAACGCGATCCTTCACCGCACAGCCGTCGCATTTACGTCGCCTGGACCTTGACCACAAGAGCTTCGCAGTCACTTGCCCGCTCGCCCTGCCCGGCGCCGCCTCGGATGCGGTTCGTGTACCTCGACTCGCGGTTTACGCTCCGCGCTTCCTCCCCACGCTCGGTCGCCCTCACGCAGTTGCGCTTCACTTCGCTCGCTGTGGTCAGCTCGCGGGAGGACTTGCACCTCCAAGATCGCGCCCATGCTGGGCGCACAAGAAGAAGGGCCCCGTGCGGGGCCCTTCTCAGGACTGCACCTTGTGGCAGGGTCAGGCGGCGCCCAGCTTCAGGTCGGGGTAGCGCACATGCTCGACCAGTTCCTGCGTCTCCTGCTCGGCGCCGGCGTCAGCAGGCTGACGACGATGATCACGGCGAAGCCCACCGGCACGCCGAACACGCCGGCCGAGATCGGCTGGATGCCCCACCACAGGTCGCACCGGCGCTGGTGACGCCGAACACGCCGCGCAGCCACGGCTGCGTGGTGGCCATGTAGTAGAACGTCGTGCCCAGGCCGGCGACCATGCCCAGCGACGCGCCCCACTTGTTGGCGCGCTTCCAGAAGATGCCCAGCACCAGCGCCGGGAAGAACGCCGCCGCCGCGAACGAGAACGCCGCCGACACCAGGAACAGGATGTCGGCCGGCTTCTGCGACGCCACGTAGGCCGCCGCCAAGCGCCACCACCAGCAGCAGCGCCTTGGAGATCGTGACGCGGCGCGCCGTCGGACGCGTTCGGGTCGATCATCTTGTAGTACAGGTCGTGCGACAGCGCGTTGGCGATCGTCAGCAGCAGGCCGTCGGCGGTCGACAGCGCCGCCGCCAGGCCGCCCGCCGCCACCATGCCCGAGACCACGTAGGGCAGGCCGCCGATCTCCGGCGTGGCCAGCACGATGATGTCGCCGCCGATGCGCATCTCGCCGAGCTGCAGGATGCCGTCGCTGGTTGATGTCGACCACCGACAGCAGCGCCGGATCGACCTCGGCCCAGGCCGCGATCCAGGCCGGCAGCTGGTCGAACGGCGTGCCGACCAGCGACGTTGAAGACCTCGTACTTGACCAGCACCGCCAGCGCCGGCGCGGTGAAGTAGAGCAGGAAGATGAAGAACAGCGACCAGGTCACCGACTCGCGCGCCTCCTTCACCGACGGCGTGGTGTAGTAGCGCATCAGGATGTGCGGCAGCGCGGCCGTGCCGACCATCAGGCAGAACACCAGCGCCAGGAAGTTGCGCCGCGAGTCGTCGAAGGCCTTGCGCCTTGTCGTCGCCGTTCGGGTCGCCGGCGAACTGCTGCGCGTGCGGCGGCATGCCGGCCAGCGGCATGGCGCGCGCCGCGTTGGCCGCCTTGGCCGCGGTCCAGGCCTTCTTGCGCCTCGTCCGCGGTCTTCGGCAGCGCTGCCAGGGCCTTCTCGGCCGCCTGGATCTCGGCGGCCGGCGCGTTGGCCGCCTTCAGGTCGGCGAGCTTCTTGCTGCGCCGCAGCCCGGTCGGCGGCCAGCGCGGCCGGCACGTCCTTCAGCTTGGCGTCGAGCCGTCGGCAGCGCTGGCCTTGAAGATGGCGATGACTTCGATTTCCTTCGGGTCGGCGATCAGCTGCTTCTCGCGCTCGGTCACCTTCTCCAGCTGGTAGCCGTAGATCGCCTGCGGGATCGGCATGCCGGTCTGCTTGACCGACAGCCAGACCACCGGAACCATGTAGGCGACGATCAGGATGATGTACTGCGCCACCTGCGTCCAGGTGACCGCGCGCATGCCGCCGAGGAACGAGCACACCAGGATGCCGCCCAGGCCGACGAAGATGCCGATCTCGAACGCCAGGCCCGACAGCCGCGTGGTGATCAGGCCGACGCCGTAGATCTGCGCCACCACGTAGGTGAACGAGCACAGGATCGCCGCCGATGATGCCGATGAAGCGCGGCAGGTTGCCGTCGTAGCGCGCGCCCAGGAAGTCGGGAATCGTGAACTGGCCGAACTTGCGCAGGTACGGCGCCAGCAGCAGCGCCACCAGGCAGTAGCCGCCGGTCCAGCCCATGATGAAGGCCAGGCCCGCCGTAGCCGCTGCAGGTACAGCGTGCCGGCCATGCCGATGAACGACGCCGCGCTCATCCAGTCGGCGCCGGTGGCCATGCCGTTGTACATCGCCGGCACGCGGCGCCCGGCGACGTAGTACTCGGCCGCGTCGGTGGTGCGGCTCATGATGCCGATGCCGGCATACAGGCCCACCGTGGCGAGCAGGAAGATGAAGCCGATCCAGCTCTTCGGCAGGCCCATCTGCTCGAGCACCGCCAGCACGAGCGACGAAGGCGATGAAGCCGCCCGTGTACCAGCCGTAGACCTTGTTGAGCTGCGACTTGAAGGCCTCGTGGTCGAGCGCCGAATGCCGCCTTGGCGCCGTGTTCGAATCATGCCAGCCATGTCATTCCTCCTCGTGCGACGTTGTGCTCATGTCGAGCTTGTTCATGTACCTGGCGTAGTACCAGATGATGACGCAGTACACGATCAGCGCGCCCTGCCCCGCCATCCAGACAGCTGAACGGCCAGCCGAAGAAGGTGAAGTTCAGGTCGCGGGCGTAGTAGCCGACGACGAAGGTCACGACGAACCAGATGACCAGCAGAATCCCCGTGATTCGGAGATTCTTCTGCCAGTACTGGCGGTGCCTCTCAGTGACTTGCATCGCGTTGCCTCCATCGTTAGTTACACCCGGGATGGCCCGGGACTCGCTCGCTCCAAACCACGCGTTTCACGCCGCCAGCCCGGTTTCGCGCTCCAGCTGCGCGGCCACCTTGGGCTCGAAGCCCTTCAGGTGGCGAATGATCTTTCTCGTCTCCTCGGGCTCCTGTCGATCGAAGTGCACCCGGGCCAATTGGTACCAGCCGTACGGGCTCATCGGTTGCAGTTCGGTGTTGCTTCTTCAGCGCCGCGACGGCCTCGTCGGGGCGGTGCAGCCGGATCAGCGTCAGACCCAGGCCGTACCAGGCGCGATCGAGCTTCGGATCGAGCTCGAGCGCGCGCCGAAAGGCCGGCTCGGCCTCGGCGAAGCGGCCGGCGTCTTCGAGCAGGTAGGCCAGGTTGAACCAGTCGGCCGCATTGCGCTCGGGCTGCGCGGCCACCAGGCGTTGCATGTCGGCGATGCGCGTCGTCGCGCCGCCCGCACTGTGCCCGCACATGCGCGCGGCTGGCCAGTGCGTAGCCGTCACTCGGCCAGCGCCGCAGCATCTCGTCGAAGGCGGTCAGGGCCCGGGCTGTGCGGCCGAACAACAGCCAGAACATGGCCGACCACTTGAACCACTGATAGGCCAGCCCGCTGCCGTTCACTTGCATTGCTCCATTCCGAGCTTCACGCACAGGTCGATGCGCTCGAACGTGACGACGAAGTACGCGATCAGAACCAGAAAGAAAGTGACGATCGGCACCTGGTGGTCGGCCACCCGCGCCGGCGTGACGCGCCGCACGGCCAGCGTGAAGGGCTTGGACAGCAACTGCAGCAGGCGGTAGAAGAAATTGCTGTCGCGCTTGGGCCCGGCAAGCACGAACAACAAGGCCTGCCCGACCAGCGCGAGCAGCGGGATGTACAGGATCAGTTGCAGCAAATTGAGAAAACTCAGCACGGCGACTCGGAACACATGGCAAAGCGAAACAGAGAACCCTCTCTGCGCAGGCGCTAATGTCGTTTGCAGGCGCTTACGGCTGTCTGACAACTTGCCGCTGGCCCAGGCAAACCCCAGCCGTACAAACCCTGACCGACGAGCCCGTGCGAAGATCCGCCCCTTCACGAAAGAGGCGCGGCATGGACATCGAACGCATCAACGCTGATCGGCACCAACCTGGCCGATCTGACCCGGCGCACCGAAGCGCTTCGGGGGTATCTTTGACTACGACCACAAGGCACTGAGGCTAACGAAGTCGTCGCCGCGCTCGAGAATCCGACGGTCTGGAACGAACCCAAGCGGGCGCAGGAACTCGGTCGCGAGAAGAAGCTGCTCGAGACGGTGGTCCAGACGATCGACCACCTGACCAGCAACCTGTCCGACAACACCGAACTGTTCGAGATGAGCAAGGCCGACGGCGACTTCGACGGCCTCGCGGCCATCGAGGCCGAGGCCGCCAAGCTCGCGGCGACGTCGAGGAACTCGAGTTCCGCCGCATGTTCAACAACCCGGCCGATCCGAGCAACTGCTTCCTCGACATCCAGGCCGGCGCCGGCGGCACCGAGGCCTGCGACTGGGCCGCGATGCTGCTGCGCCAGTACCTGAAGTACTGCGAACGCAAGGGCTTCAAGACCGAGCTGCTGGAAGAGACCGAAGGCGACGTGGCCGGCATCAGGAGCGCCACCATCAAGGTCGAGGGCGACTACGCCTTCGGCCACCTGCGCACCGAGACCGGCGTGCACCGCCTGGTGCGCAAGAGCCCGTTCGACTCGGCCGGCGGCCGCCACACCAGCTTCGCCAGCGTGTTCGTCTCACCCGAGGTCGACGACACGATCGAGATCGACATCAACCCGGCCGACGTGCGGGTGGACACCTTCCGCGCCAGCGGCGCCGGCGGCCAGCACATCAACAAGACCGACTCGGCGGTGCGCCTGACGCACCTGCCGACCAACATCGTCGTGCAGTGCCAGAACGACCGCAGCCAGCACCGCAACCGCGACGAGGCCTGGCAGATGCTGCGCTCGCGGCTGTACGAACACGAGATGCGCATCCAGCAGGCGGCGCAGCAAAAGCTCGAAGACAGCAAGACCGACGTCGGCTGGGGCCACCAGATCCGCAGCTACGTGCTCGACCAGAGCCGCATCAAGGACCTGCGCACCAATGTCGAGATCAGCAACACGCAGAAGGTGCTCGACGGCGACCTGGACGCCTTCATCAGTGCCAGTCTGAAACAAGGCGTCTGAATGGGCATTCCCAAGCGAACGCCGCGGATCGGGCTTCGCCCGTCCGCTGGCATTGCCCCCTTGGCGGGGAGCGGCAAAGCCGCTTCGGGGGTGGGCGCCATCCGCGCGCTGATTTTCGACATGGACGGCACCATGATCGACTCGATGGGCCATCACCGGCTGTCGTGGATCGAGTTCGCGCGCCGCCATGCGCTGGCGATCGAGATCGACGACTTGATGCGCCGCACGACCGGCCGCACCGGCGCCGAATGCATGAACGAGCTGTTCGGGCGCGACTTCAGCCACAGCGAGTCTTGGGCCCTGATCGCCGAGAAGGAAACCATCTACCGCGAGTCGTTCGCGCCGGTGTTTCGCGAGGTGGCCGGCTTTCGCGCCTTTGCCGCCGAGGCGCATCAACAAGGCCTTGGCCTGGGCGTCGGCACCGCGGGCGACCGCCACAACATCGCCTTCGCGATGCAGAACCTGGCGATGGACCCGGCGCCGCGCGTCATCGTCGGCGGCGACGAAGGCCTGGCCGGCAAGCCCGAGCCGGCGATATTCCTCGAAGTGGCGCGGCGCCTGGGCGTGGCACCGGCCCATTGCGTGGTCTTCGAAGATGCGCCGCTCGGCATCGAGGCGGCACGCCGCGCCGGTATGGCCGCGGTGGCGGTCTGCACCAGCCACGGTGCACATGACCTTGCTGGCCCACATGTGCTGGCCGCGATCGACGACTACCGTGGCGCTACCGCCCGCGCTCTGCTACAACGCCTGACCGTTCCGGAGACACCGCACCATGCTGCGTGAAGGCAACGCCCCGCTGATTCGCCGCGAGGACTACCGCGCGCCGGCGTTCTGGATCCGTGACGTCGACCTCTGCTTCGACCTCGACGGCGCCAAGACGCTGGTGTCGAGCAAGCTGAGCGTCGAACGCAACCCGGCAATGCCGGCCCAGCCACTGCGCCTGCACGGCGAGGGCTTGACGCTGCTGCGCGTGATGGCCGACGGCCAGAGCGTGTCGTTTCGCCACGAAGCCGATGGCTCGCTGGTGATCGACAACCCGCCCGCCGCCGACAGCTTCACGCTCGAGATCCGCAACACCTGCGCGCCGGACAAGAACACCCAGCTGTCGGGCCTGTACAGCTCGGGCTCGGGCCTGTTCACGCAATGCGAGGCCGAGGGCTTTCGCCGCATCACGTACTTCCTCGATCGCCCCGATGTGATGGCGGTCTACACCGTGACGCTGCGCGCCGACAAGGCGCGCTTCCCGGTGCTGCTGGCCAACGGCAACCTGGTCGAGCAGGGCGAACTGGACAACGGCCGGCACTTCGCGCAGGTGGCATGACCCGTTCCCGAAACCGAGCTACCTGTTCGCGCTGGTGGCGGGCAACCTGTCGGTGCGCCGGCAACCGATCCGCACCCGCAGCGGCAAGGAGCACCTGCTCGAGGTCTACGTCAAGCGCGAGGATCTGGGCAAGACCGAGCACGCAATGGCCTCGCTGGTGGCCGCGCTGGCCTGGGACGAGGCCCGCTTCAAGCTGCCGCTGGACCTCGAGCGCTTCATGATCGTCGCCGTCAGTGACTTCAACATGGGCGCGATGGAGAACAAGGGGTTGAACATCTTCAACACCAAGTTCGTGCTCGCCAGCCCGGCCACCGCCACCGATCACGACTACGTCGGCATCGAATCGGTCGTCGGCCATGAGTACTTCCATAACTGGACCGGCAACCGCATCACCTGCCGCGACTGGTTCCAGCTCTCGCTGAAGGAAGGCCTGACGGTCTTTCGCGACCAGGAATTCAGCATGGACATGGCGGGCAGCGCGTCGGCCCGTGCCGTCAAGCGCATCGCCGACGTGAAGACCCTGCGCGAGCGCCAGTTCCCGGAAGACGCCGGCAGCATGGCCCACCCGGTGCGCCCCGATGCGTACGTCGAGATCAACAATTTCTACACCCCGACGGTCTACGAAAAAGGCGCCGAGGTGGTGCGCATGATGCACACCCTGGTCGGCCGCGAGGGCTTTGCGCGCGGCATGGCGCTGTACTTCGCGCGCCACGACGGCCAGGCCGTGACCTGCGACGACTTCGCGCAGGCCATCGCCGACGCCAACCCCGGCAGCGCGTTGGCGATCCGGCTCGACGCCTTCAAGCGCTGGTATGCGCAGGCCGGCACGCCACACGTCACCGCGCGCGGCCGCTACGACGCACCGAGCCGTACCTACACCCTCGGCTTCGAGCAACATGGTGCGCCCACACCCGGGCAGCCGACCAAGCTGCCGTTCGTGATTCCGCTGGCCCTCGGTCTGCTGGACCGCAACGGCCGGGCCATGCCGGTGCAACTCGAAGACGAAGCGCCCTCCGCTGCGACCGAGCGCGTGCTGGTGATCGACGAGGCGAAGAGCTTCTTCACCTTCGTCAACATCGACAGCGAGCCGGTGCCGTCTTTGCTGCGCGGCTTCTCGGCGCCCGTGATCCTGGCCGAACCGCTGGCCGACGCCGACCTGCTGGTGCTGCTGGAGCACGACAGCGACCCGTTCAATTGCTGGGAATCGGGCCAGCGGCTGGCGCTGAATCGCCTGCTCGCTGCCGTGCGCGGCGAGCGCGAGCCGGTGCTCGACGGCCCCTTCCTCGAGGCCATGCGCGCCGTATTGCGCCACCCCCAGCTCGACGCCGCGTTCAAGGCCTTGGTCCTCGAGCTGCCCGACGAGAACACGCTCGCCGAGCAGCTGGCCACGGTCGACCCGCAGCGTATCCACACCGTACGCGAGGCGATGCTGGCGCAACTGGCGCGCGAGCTGCGCGACGACTGGGTCTGGGCCTTCGCTGCGCACCAGGTCGCGGGCGGCTACACACCCGACGCGGTCAGCGCGGGCAAGCGCGCGCTGGCCAACCTGGCGCTGGCCATGCTGTGCCTCGACGCGGCGACGACGGCGGATGCGCACTGGCCCGGCCGCGCCTACCAACTGGTCAAGGACGCCGGCAACATGACCGTGCGCCTGGGTGCGTTGTCTGCGCTGACGATGTCGCACGCCGAACTCGCCGACCGTGCGCTGGCGCAATTCCACGCCATGTTCCGTCACGAAGCCCTGGTGATCGACAAATGGTTCGCCCTGCAGGCACAGCTACCCGAACGCAACGATGGCCGGGTGTTCACGCGCGTCAAGCAATTGATGCAACACGCCGATTTCACGCTGAAGAACCCGAATCGCGCGCGCAGCCTGATTCAGGCCTTCTGCAGCGCCAACCCGGCCAGCTTTCACCGCAGCGACGCGGCAGGCTACGTCTACTGGGCCGACCAGGTGCTGCAGATCGATGCGATGAACCCGCAATTGGCGGCACGCATCGCGCGCGTGATGGACCGCTGGAGCCGCCTGGCCGAGCCGTACCGCTCCGCAGCGCGCATGGCCATTGCGCGCGTGGCAGCGAAGGCGGAGTTGTCCAGCGGTGTACGCGAAATCGTTGAGAGGGCGTTGGCGCAGGAGTAACTCGCCTGCGACACGCTGTCGGATTGCGAAGCCGCAATCTCTGCGCGTCGCGCCAGGCGGCACCCGACAGGGGCTCATGGTGGAGCGGTCTACGCTTCGCTCCGACTTCGCTGCGGTGCTCGGCCCCGGGGTTGCGCCGCACAACTCGCTACGTTCGCTGCGCTCACTGCGCTCGGACAACTGCGGCGAGTCAGCCCACGAAGCGCGCTGCGCGCGCCGACCCCAGTCCTCCTCTCCTCGCCGCCCCACAAATCGCCGCTGCCGGGTACCGCCTGCCGCGAAGGCCCCCTGGGGAGGTGCGCGTTGGCAATCCGCCGCCGCATCTGCAAAGGCGCGCCCGGGCAGGTGGCAGCGCGCCTGCGGGGCGCCGAGGAGCACAGGTCTTGTGGCCCGCGCGCGCGGCGCGCCACGTCAACTGACTTGTCGCACCCTGTCTGAGCGCAGCGAGTTGTGCGACGGCCCACAAGGCCGAGCACCGCAGGGCAGTCGGTGCGCAGCACCGACCGCTCCGCCGAAGCGCTGCCGCCCGCCCGGGCGCGACTTTGCCGAGCTGATCTGCGGGCGCGAGAGCCGGGAGGTCGAAGCGCAGTTGACAGTTGGTCGCTAGGCGCCACCTGCATCCAGGACAGTCACAACGTCACCGCAGTGCCTTCGCCACCGGCACCGCCCTCAATCGCGCTGCCTGCGGCAATCCACTGCCGAGCAGCGGGTGCAGGTAGTCCATGAATGCTGCGGTCACGTCGTTGCCCGCAGGGGCGATGAACGCGTCGTCCATCACCTTGGTCTTGGCGGCCACGATTTCGAGTGGCTGCAGCACGATGTCGATGGCGTAGTCGCCGACGCGGCGGATGGCGACCGAGCCGTTGCGCTCACCCAGCAGCGCGAACTGCACGGCGCGCTCGCCCACTTCGCGCGCTTCGCGGGCATCGACGTCGCTGACGCAGCCCAGAAAACTGCGCTGCAGGTAGCCGAAGGTGTCGCCACGCACGCGCTTGATGCCGAGCTTGGCCTTGATCTCGTCGCACAGCAGGTCGGCCAGCGCGCCGGTGCCGGAGAGCTGCACGTTGCCGTGCGCGTCGCGCTCCACCGTGGTGGCGAGCCGGGCAGCGATCGATTCGCCGCTCGCGTCGTGGATGCCCTTCGGAGACCGCCACCACGCAGCGCCCCAGCCGCTCGTGCACGGCCTTCACGTCGGCGAGGAACCTCTCGATCTCGAACGTGCGCTCGGGCAGGTAGATCAGGTGCGGGCCGTCGTCGGGCAACGTGCGCGCCGCGGCCGCCGCCGCGGTCAGGAAGCCGGCGTGGCGGCCCATCACGACGGCGACGTAGACCCCGGGCAGCGCCGCGTTGTCGAGGTTGGCGCCGGCAAAGGCCTGCGCCACGAAGCGCGCCGCCGACGGGAAGCCGGGCGTGTGGTCGTTGCCCACCAGGTCGTTGTCGATCGTCTTGGGGATGTGGATCGCAGCGCAGCGCGTAGTCGGCCTTGGCGGCCTCGTCGCTGACGATGCGCACCGTGTCCGACGAATCGTTGCCGCCGATGTAGAAGAAGTGCGCGATGTCGTGCGCGCGCAGCACCTCGAAGATCTGCTGGCAGTAGGCCAGGTCGGGCTTGTCGCGGGTCGAGCCCAGCGCCGAGGCCGGCGTGGCGGCCACGCGCTCGAGGTTGCAGCGTGGTCTCCTGCGTCAGGTCGACGAAGTCTTCGTTGACGATGCCGCGCACGCCGTGGCGCGCGCCGTAGATGCGCTCGACCCGGCCATGCGCCGCGCCTCGAGCACCACGCCGACCAGCGACTGGTTGATCACGGCCGTCGGGCCGCCGCCTTGGGCGACGAGGATGCGGGCTGCGGACATGTGCTGGGGCTCCTGGACGGTGCAATGCCTGCCATTGTGCCCACCCACGGCGTCCACCCGCCCGGGCGACGTCGCGAAGCGAAAGCGCCGTCACAATGCCCGCCCATGGGAACCTTGTACCTCGTGCGCCACGGCCAGGCCTCGCTCGGCGCGGCCGACTACGACCAGTTGAGCCCGCTGGGGCAGTTGCAGAGCCAGCGCCTGGGTGCATGGATGCGCGAGCGGGGCCTGCGCTTCGACGCCGTGCTCACCGGCACCCTGCGCCGGCACGCGCAGACGCTGGCCGGCATCGAGCAAGGCCTGCATTCGAGCCACGCGGCGCTGGCGCTACCCGGTCTGAACGAGTACGACGGTGATGCCGTGGTGCGCGCGGTCCAATTGGCGCCGTTCGTCGCGCCCGACACGCCCGAAAGGGCGCGCCTGCACTTTCAACTGCTGCGCCAGGGCCTGCGCCAGTGGATGGCCGGCACCACGCAGCCCGCGGGCATGCCCACGCACGCCGACTTCGTGGCCGGCGTCGTGCAAGCGCTCGACCATGTGCGCCGCGAGCATGCCGATGGAGCGGTCCTCCTCGTCTCCAGCGGCGGCCCGATTGCCGCGGCCATCGGTCATGTGCTCGGCCTGGGCATCGACGCGACCATCGAGATCAACATGCACATCCGCAACACGGCGCTGAGCGAGCTCAAGGTCGGCCCCCGTCGTCACGCGCTGATCACATTCAACACCCTGCCCCACCTCGACAGCGATGCGGCGTCGGTGAGCTATGCCTAGCCCCGCTGTCGCGCTCCCGGCGACGATGGCAGACCATGCCGGACCGCGGACATCCAGCGGGCTATGGCGCCTTCGTCGCCGCAGCCGCAAGCTCGGATTCGAGCCACGGCACCACAGCGTCGAACGTCCGAGTGACCGCGACTGACATCGCCGCCGCCGCGGCGGCCGAATCGGCGGATGCTGTCGGCACGGCTGCCTCGAAGCTGCGGTGTGCGACGCGTCGACGGTCACGGCGATCGAACAACTCGACTGTCAGGGCCACGCGCGCTTGCCCTGGCGCGACGCCGACGTCGTGGTGCAGGGTGTCGACGGCGATCGTCAGCAGCCAATCGGAGCGCAACGGATCACCGATCACACCGACCGCGGCGGCGACACCGCGCGCCTGCAGTCGTTGTTGCAGCAACCGCGGCAACTGGCGCACCGGTCGCTCGGTCCAGGATGCGAGCTGGTAGAAGGCGAATTCGTTAGCGCGAGGCGAAAACGCAATCGACAAGGTATCGGCAGTTGCGTCAGCCGGCATTGCCTGTATCAACAGCGCCGGCACCAATGGTTCGGCACGCCGTGGCGTGGCCACGCCATCGTCGTGCAGCCGATAGTGGGCCTGCCGCGGCACATCGCCACCGACACCCACCGAAATGCAGCCCGCCAGCACGAACAACGCGACCGCGGCCAAAACTGCTCTCACGGCAGTTTCTCGCCTGGACCGAGTTGCGAATTGGCCGGCCCAAGCAACGCGGCGTGGGGGTCACGCAGTCGGTCGAGCACGCGGGCGGCGCTTTCGACGCTGACGCGCATCTCGGACACGGCCGCAGCGAGTTGGTCGTCGACGTTGGCGGCCGAATCCTCGAGGCGGCGCGCCGTGGCTGCAGCCTGCTTCTGAACCGCGGCGCTGGCCTGGGCGACCTGCTGCAATGCCGCGCGCGCCTCGGCCAACGTGCGCTCGGTCTCGGTCAACGTGACATCGAGCCGCTCGGCACCGCGCTCGGCGACCGCGGCAATGCGGACGCCGGATCGGCCCAGTTCGGCCACCCCCGCGCCGACGTCGGTCGCGGCTGCGCTCACACGAGCCAAGGTCTTGTCGAGTGCGCCCAGCCGGTCATTGAGGCCGGCCGACAACTCCCGCAGGTTGCGCACGGTGGCCATCACGGCGGCGCGGTTGTCGGCGTCGAGCAATTGGTTGACATTGGTCAGCGCTGTCGAAGCCATCTCGCCGACCTTGCTGACGCGGCCGGCGATCTCGTCCAAGTCCGAGCGGCCTTCGCCAATGACCGGGTACCGCTCGTCTTCGGGTACTGCGGTCAGCGGCTCGCCCGGTGGCTCGCGGTTGACCAGCGCAATCGCAGCAATGCCGGTCACGAAGTTGCGCGTCACGACCGCCACGGTATTGACGCGCACCGGCGCGCGCCGATCGATGCGCACCTCGACGCGCACCTGGTTCCGCGTGGCGCCCGAAAGTGCGTAATCCTCGACCCGACCGACCTTGATGCCACGCAGTGTCACATCGGCGCCAATCTCGAGCCCATCGAGCGCCTGCTGCTCGAAGTGGATCGCGAATCGTTCGAAGTCGCCCCGGCCACCAACGTTCTTCAGCCACACCAGGCTCGCCACCAACGCGGCGATCAGCAGCAGCACGCCGGCGCCGACTGCGGTATAGCGGGCCTCAGCCTCCATGGCCGGCGATTCTACGGACCGAAAAATAATCGCGGATCCACTCGTCGTCGACGGCCATCACTTGCGCCACGGTCCCGTCGGCCAGGACCCGGCCGCGCGCCAGCACGATCAGCCGGTCGACGACACCGAGCAAGGTGTCGAGGTCGTGCGTGACCAGGAACACCGTGAGCCCCAGATCGTCGACCAGTTCGCGCACCAGGCGGTCAAAGCCACGTGCGGTAATCGGATCCAGCCCCGAGGTCGGTTCGTCGAGGAACAGCAACTCGGGCTCGAGGGCGATCGCGCGCGCAATGGCCGCACGCTTGCGCATTCCGCCGGACAGTTCGCTTGGCATCTTTGCCCCGGCGTCGGGCGGCAGTCCGGCCTGCATCAGGCGCAGCGCCACCAGGGCCTCGATCGTGGCGCGACTCAGGCGCGTGTGCTCCTGCATCGGCACCGCCACGTTCTGCGCCACCGTCAGCGACGAGAACAATGCGCCGTCCTGGAACATCATACCGAAGCGCCGCCGCACGGCGTCGAGTTGGTTCGCTGGCGCGCTCCACATGTCGGTGCCCAGCAGGCGCACATGCCCACCGGTCGGGCGCTGCAAGCCGATGATCTCGCGCAACAGCACCGACTTGCCGGTGCCACTGGCGCCGATCAAGCCCACCAGCGTGCCGCGCCCGACTGAGAATGTGACACCCTCGTGCACCTTCTGTGCGCCAAATCGCGTAACGACTGCGTCGACCTCGAGTACGGCTGCGCTGTCGTCCATCACAGGTCCAGTGCCTGCAAGAGCACCGCAAACAGGGCGTCGAGCAGGATCACCGCAACGATGCTCTGCACCACCGTCGAGGTGGTGGCTGCACCCAGCGCTCGTGTGTCACGACCAACGGTCATTCCCATGCGCGCGCCGATCACCGCAATGACGAGGGCGAAGACCGGCGCCTTGACCAGGCCGACGAACACGTGGCGGGCGTCGAGCGCCTCGCGCAGCCGAGCCAGAAACGCTGGCGGCGCGATATCGAGCATCGGCCCTGCGATCGCCATTGCGCCGACCATGCTCATCACGTCACCGACAAAGACCAGCAGCGGCAAGGCCAGCATCAGTGCGAGCACGCGTGGCAGAACCAGCACTTGCATCGGTGACAGACCAAGCGTGCGGATGGCGTCGGTCTCTTCGGTCAGGCGCATCGAGCCGAGCTGGGCGGTGAAGGCGGCACCCGAGCGTCCGGCGACGATGACGGCAACGATGATCGGCGCGAACTCCCGCGTCGCCCCGATGCCCACGCCATCGACGACGAAGATGTTGGCGCCGTACTTCTCGGCCTGCAGGCCCAGCAGGTAGGCGATGACCACGCCGATCAGCATCGTCACGAGAGCGACCACCGGGATCGCCGCCAGCCCCGTCTGCTCGATTTGCACTGTCAGCTCACGCTGGCGGAGCTGTCGCGGGCTTCGCAACAGCTCGCCCATCGCGGCGATCGTCGCGCCCAGAAAGTTCAAATGCCCGACCAGCAAGCCTGCCAGCTGGCTCGCCTGGCGACCGAGGTGCGCGAGCACGGTCTCGCGGCGTGTCTTGAGCGCAGCGGGCGCCGCGTCGAGGTGCGCCTGCACCCGTTCGATGATGCGGCCGTTGACGGCACTGAGTCCGACCCAGTTCAGACTGCCTGCCGGACCCTGTGCACGACGCAATGCGCGCAGCAGCACCAGCGCAGAGGCCGAGTCGATCTCCGCCAGCGCGTTGCCGTCGATCTGCGCAACGGGCGGCAGCGTCAGCCCGAGCAGCGCGGCTTCGATCTCTGCCAGGCGCGGCAGGCGCCACGCACCGATCAGCTTCAGGCTCGTGCGGCCATCGGGGGCCTCAAGTTCGAACCAGGTTGGGTTGGACATGTCGGGGCACCCGCCAGCATTTTTGAGTCGCGGACCGCGGCAATTGCCGTCGCAACCTGAGGATAGCCCGGCGGCGGACCCCGGACGCGGCGTCATGCAGGCGCGCCGACTGCCCAACTCGACGGCGACGCGGCCTCGTTGCGCGATGCCCAGCCCCTATAATTTGCCGGCTTTCAAGCGCCGGCGTAGCTCAGTTGGTAGAGCAGCGCATTCGTAATGCGAAGGTCGGGAGTTCGACTCTTCTCGCCGGCACCATGCATTGACAGGAGTCAGCGGGTTTGTACTCGCTGACTCTTTTTCGTCGTCGCGGGCCGTCTGGCGGCGGCCCTAGAGCGAACCCGCTCGTGACGCAAATGCAGTTACAGCCTGTGCCACGCGCCTGAGTGCCGCAAGTTGCAGGTCGACCTGATCCACCTCGCGCACCAGCCGAGCCCGCCACGCTTTGCCCCGTTCCCCTGAGACTGCCGGCGAAACAAGTTCGTCGCGCAAGCGAGCGTATTTGCCCTGGAGTTCTCTCGGATTCACGGCGAATCTCCTTCGCGAAGCGCCGGGCGGGCGGGTTGCGATGGCTCGCCGGGAGCCCGTGACGGCAGATGGCGATCTTCGCGCGCGGGGCCGGCCGACCGCCCATGCGCCTGCCGAACTGGAACGGTCACGTCAGTGTCAACGACGTTGAATATGAAGGCCAAGCGGCTGCTGGTGGTCATGAATTGACAGTTTGAATTGATCACGGCTTGAACCTTCGCGGTGCGTGCAGTCGCGGCGGCTGGCGAGATACGGATCGACGTTGGCGTCAATCTATGGATGCGCCGCGGCGCAGTCTGTACGCAGCCGCACATACCGGCCAAGATTGGGCGCCTGCGCCTGCAATGCCGGCGTCACGCCTTCTGTGCGCTGACGCACGGTACTGGCCCTGGCGACCGGCCTAGGATGGACCGTCATTCAGCAGGCCACGCCACATGCGCACAGGCAACCACGAGGACCGCACAATGGCAGGGCCTCTGGCCAGCCGGGTGGGGCAAGCCGCAGATGCAACGCAGATCGCCGCGGCAGTCATTGCGATCTGGGATGAGATCGACGACAGCCTGACGCCCATCCTCGGCCAGCGCGGCATGGCGGCGCTCTACCGGCGCAGCCTGCACGTCGCGGCGGCGGACCATCCTTGGCTGGAAGCCCCCGACGAGGCCGACCCACCCGCCGTTGGGCCCGCGGCACTGAAGTCGGCCCTGGCACGGCAGAGCAGCACCGTTGCGGCCGCCGGCGCCAGCGCCTTCCTGCAAACGTTTCGTGACCTGCTGTCCGGCTTGATCGGGCCCTCCCTCACGCAGCGATTGCTCCGCAGCGCATGGGAAGACTCGTCGCGCCGCCCACCCTCCCAGGAAGCATTGCCATGACCAGCAAAGTCTTCATCAACCGCTTGGCCACCGGCGTGCCGGGGCTGGACGAGGTGCTCGGCGGCGGTCTGCCCGAGTTTTCATTCAACCTGATTGCCGGGCCGCCCGGCTGCGGCAAGACCACCTTGGCCCACCAGATGATGTTCGCGCTGGCCACGGCGCAACGGCCGGCGCTGTACTTCACGGTCCTGGGCGAGCCGCCGCTGAAGATGTTGCGCTACCAGCAACAGTTCGAATTCTTCGACAACAAGGCGGTCAACCACCGGGTGCGTTTCATCAACCTGTCGGAAGACGCCATGACCGGCGACCTCGACCGGGTGTTGCGGCGCATCGTCGAAGAGGTGACCTTGCACAGTCCGGGGCTGGTCTTCGTCGACTCGTTCCGCTCGATGGTTTTCGCGTCCTCCGGTGTCGGTACGCAGCACACGCTGCAGCAATTCGTGCAGCAGCTCGGGATGATGATGACGAGTTGGCAGGCGACCACGTTCTTGCTCGGCGAGTACTTCGACGATGCCGATGCCAACCCGGTGTTCACGGTGGCCGACGGGCTGATCTGGCTGCGTCAGAGCGTGCAGCGCAATTCGATGGTGCGCAAGATCGAGATCATGAAGATGCGCGGCCAGCCGACGCTGGCCGGGCTGCACACCTTTCGCATCGGTTCGTACGGCGTCAAGGTGATCCCGCCGGTGCGCGGTTCGATGACGGCGTACGCTGGGCCGGCCCCGGCCGCCGATGCCGATCGAGTGCTGATGGGCGTGCCGCGCCTGGACGAGATGCTCGGCGGCGGCCTGCCGCGCGGTTACTCGGTGCTGGTGGCCGGCCCGTCGGGGTCGGGCAAGAGCATCCTGGCGGCGGCTTTCCTGGCCGAGGGCGCGCGCTGCGGCGAGACCGGTGTCATGGCGGCCTTCGAGCAGCACCCCAACCGCTCGCGTAATCGCTCGCTGATCGACCTGATCGCCAGCGGCAAGGTGGGCGTGATCGAAACCCATGCCGCGGATCTCTCGATCGACGAAATCGTCTTGCTGCTGATGCGCGAGGTCGAGCGGCTCGGCGCCAAGCGCGTGGTCATCGATTCGTTGTCGGGCTTCGAGTTGTCTCTCGCCCCGACCTTCCGCGAGGATTTTCGCGAATCGCTGCTGCGGCTGGTCGGCGCGCTGGCGCACAAGGGCATCACCGTGCTCCTGACCTCGGAACTCGAAGACCGCTACACCGACCTGCGCTTCAGCCCCTACGGCGCCGCCTTCCTGACCGACGCGATTATCGTGCAGCGCTACATCGAGGTCGACAGCCGGCTGATGCGGGTGATGGCGGTGGTCAAGGTGCGGGCCAGCGCCCACTCCGACCAGCTGCGCCTGTTCACGATCGATGATGGCGGCATCAGGATCGGCGAGATGCTACGTGACCAGGAAGGCCTGCTCGGCGGCCGGCCGACTCAGAAACTCAGTGCCGACGTGCCCGCGTTGGCAGCCCAAACCCGCCGCGTCTGAACGCAGGCCTACACAGCGAGCCAACATGAGCCAAATCACGGATACGACCGACAAGCCGGTGACCGGCGTCAAGGGCAAGCTTGCGCGAGTCGGCGTGCAGGTGCAGGCGCTGCGCTCGGGGCTGGCGCACTCGCTACACGACCTGGTACATGAAGGCAGCCACGCCAAAACCGGTCACGCGACGCCACTCGTCGAGGCCAACGAAGCACTGGTGCTGGCGGCGCTGGCCAGCCAGGCCGATGCAGAGACCGCCGCGCTGGCCTTGAAGAACGCACCTCGATTCGCAGCGCTCGACGCCCTGACGCAGCTGCCCACGCGCACCATGCTGCTCGACCGCTTCGACCAGGCCGTCGCCCATGCCAAGCGCCGCGGCTGGCGCTTCGCGGTGCTGTTTCTCGACCTCGACAACTTCAAGTCCTTGAACGACCTGCACGGCCACGCCTTCGGTGACGACGTGTTGCGGCGGGTGGCTGAGAGCCTGGTCTCTGCCGTGCGCGAGGAGGACACCGTCAGCCGCCACGGCGGCGACGAGTTCATCGTTCTGCTGACTGAACTGAGCCAGCCCAGCGACGCGCGGGTCATCGCCGAAAAGCTGATCACAGCCGTCAGCGCACCGGCCGAGATTCGCGGTCACGCCGTGTGCGTGACGGCCAGCGTCGGCATCGCACTGTATCCGGATGACGGCGAAGACGCCGATACCTTGATTGCTCTGGCCGATGCGGCCATGTACGAGAGCAAGCGCCAGGGCGGCGGCGGTATCGCATCCCACGACGCGGCGGCAGTCCAGGCCCCGGGGCGTCGAGCGCAAAAGAGTGCGCCGCCAACACAGGTGCCGACCCAACCCGACGAACACCATGCGGCCAACCTGGAACGCCGGCTGGAGTACCTGCGTGAGGCCAACGGGACATTGGTGTTGGCCGCAATCACCGCCCAGGAGTTGCAGGCCGCAGCCGAAGAGCAGATGAGAGGCATGGCGCAGGGCGCTGCGCCGCGCAGCGACGGCGTCGGTGCAGACGGCGCGCCCCTGCAAGGCGATCACCATCCGATCGATATCGCCCAGGTCATGGACAAGGTCGTCGCTCTACGCCAGCCGATGTTCGCGCAGCGCGGCCAGCGCTTCGAATCGCACATCCCGCTCGGAATACTGACCGTGCGCGGTGACGCAGCTCGGCTGGAGCAGGTTTTCAGCAACCTGGTCGAGACTGCGGCCACCAACACGCGCGAGGGCGGCCGGATCGGCCTGTCGATCGCTCAGACGGACGCGACCTTGACGCTGACGCTGACGGTGTCCGACGACGGCATCGGCGTCACACCTCAGGTGCTGCGCGATGCCTTCGAGCCATTCATGCGGGACACCCACACGTTCGGATTCGGCGGCACCGGTGTGGGCATCGGGCTGCTGGTCGTGCAAGTCGTGCAGGTCGTGGTTCAGGCCCAAGACGGCAGTCACGTCGCGCCCCGTGCGGAAGCCGACTGCGGCAGCCAGTTCGGGGTCACGCTGGCACTGGCGGCGACCGACCCGATCGCGGCCGCCGAAGGGTCCACGGTTGCGAACCCTTCGCCAACACCGGTGCGATAGGTCGCGCGCCGGCCACATCACGGGATTGCCTGCGCAGACGGCGCAAGCGGCGGCCGGGTGCTTGGCGCCCGCATGTCGTGCGTGCGTTAGCGAACAGACCCGATCGGGTCGCGGGCCTATCTTGCGCGCTGACTACCCGTTGGTCGGCACTTTGAGGACCGGCGGCCCCACTTCGTTGCGGCACGCAGTCGCTTCGACGAATGTTCCTGGATCATCTGCAAAGGGGTTCGGCCATGACGTCACCCAAGCTCGAGGCAACCGCCACCTTCGCGCAGGACGCAGGTGCGGGCCCCAGACTCGTCGCCAGGCGGGGTCCCCCGTGCTGAGCCGCAAGCTCGCGCCCCCCATGGCGGGCTTTGCGTCGCGATTGCAGCAAATCGTGCGCACCGAAGGGGTGGCTGGACTGATCGTTCGTGCGATGCGAAAGGTGCAATCTGCCGCCTTGCGGATCGAGACCATCGCCTTCTATGAGTGCGACCTCACTCAACCCGCCGTTCGGCTCCGCCCGCCGTCGATCGAGGTCGAGTTCATCGTCGCGATGCCCGACGACCTGCTGAAGGAACACCGCGCGACCCTTGAAGCCGATTTCGACATCGGGCCGCAGGAGGTGCGAATGCGCCTGGCCCGTTCGCACGTGGCCTTGCTCGCCCTTCACGACGGCGTCGTGACTGCCATGCTCTGGCTCGCATTCAATTCGCAGCGGGTCAGCGAGGTCGGCAGGGAGATGGTCCTGGGCCCCGGTGAAGTCCTGACCTACAACGAGTGCACGCTCGCCGAGTGGCGCGGCCACGGCATCAGTCCGCACCTGAATCAGTTCGCGCACGCCTACGCCATGTTGCGCGGCGCACACCGGCGCATCAATTGGCGACGGCTCGGCAATGCGCCTGCGATTCGCGTTGCCGACAAGCTGGGCGACAAATCGTTCGCAGTGGTGACCACGGCCATGGTCTTGGGTATTCGGCAGGCGCTCGTGTTCGGCACGCAGACGCCGCGCCTGCTTCAGCTCTTGCGCCCCGCGAGCGACAAGGCAGTGCTGGCGTCCCGTGCACGCGGTGTCGAACCCATGGAAATGGACCGTCGGCACAGGAGCCTGAGGCTCTGACGTCCTGACACACCGGCCACAGTGGGCCGCGCGACGACCGGCGCGCCGCCCGACACGCAACCGCGGGCACCGGGCCGGCGGGCAGCAATAATGCAACGCAATGCCTGCCATGCCGAATCTGCGTCAGCGACTCGCGCTCGCCTTGGTCAGCGTCGCCGACACCCCGCGCGGGTGGTCCGTGCTGCTGACTGTGCTGATCGTCCTCGTGAGTTGGTTGGCATTGACGCCGCGACCCCCGCCGGAAATCACCTTCGGTTGGGACAAGCTGAACCACATGCTGGCCTTCACGGCACTTGGCTTCTCGGCCTGCATGGCCTGTGCCGGCGAGCGCCAGGCCTGCCTACGGCGGTCGGTCGCGCTGCTGGCGTTCGGCGGATTGATCGAAATCCTGCAGTTGTTCGTACCGGGCCGTTCATGCGAGTGGGGCGATCTGCTCGGCGATGCGCTGGGCATCGCTTGCGGCGCATATCTCGCGAGCGTCGCGCTGCGCGCCGCAGCGTCGGCGCGCCGTCGCTGAATCAGTGGCTGCCGGGCGCCAGGACTCAGCGCTTGCCCGCCGCGTAAGCTGCTTCGAACTCGCGCCGGGCCCGAATGAAGTGGTTGGCGCATTCGACGATCGTGTCCCGGCCCGGGCTGCCGTCGCATTGCGCGGGCTTCTTGTAATACCTGGCCCAGGCCCGTTCCTTTTGCTCCGCGGCTTCCTGCATCGCGCGCTGCGTCGAGTCGGCCGCGACGCCACCCGCCGATGCAGCTGCCGCCGGCGCGGGCACGGTTGACGCCGGGTCGAGCATGTTCTGCTGCGTGGCAAGCTGCTCGGCCACGGGCGCAGTTGACGTCGGCGGGATTGCGCTGGCCGGCGCGGCAACGCGCACCGTCTGCTGGATTGCCCGCGCCGCATCGGACAGAGCGCGCTGCAGCATGCCGTGATCGACCAGATAGACCAGCCCGCCGCCCAGCAACATGCCGATGGCAACGCCGGCGACGAGCTTCCACGCATTCGCGGCGTCGAGCGCCCCCAGGCGCGCCTGGGCACCCAGTTCTTCCCAGTCCTGATCTTCGAAGTTCACCATGCTCGATTAGGCCGCGGCAGCAAGTCTGTCATGCAGCAGTGTCGTCGGCAACGCCGGACACCCTGGGCCGGCAGGATCCCCGCGCCCTGGCTCCTGACAGAATCGGTGCCTGAACACATGATCGCTGGTCAAGCTCGGCAGCCGGAGAGCCCATGAAGATCGTCTGCATCGGCGGCGGCCCCGCCGGCCTGTATTTCGCCCTGCTGATGAAGAAACTCGGTGCGCATCACGAGATCAGCGTCGTCGAGCGCAACAAGCCCTACGACACCTTCGGCTGGGGCGTGGTGTTTTCCGACGCGACGATGGACAACATGCGCGAGTGGGACCGCGACACCGCCGACGCCATCGAGGCCTCGTTCGCACATTGGGACGACATCGAACTGCACTTCAAGGGTCGGGTGATCCGCTCCGGCGGGCACGGTTTCGTCGGCATCGGGCGCAAGAAGCTGCTCAATATCCTGCAGGCGCGCTGCGAAACGCTGGGCGTCAAGCTGGTGTTCGAGACCGAGGTCGACTCCGACGCCGACTACCCGGACGCCGACCTGGTGATTGCCAGCGACGGCATCAACTCGCGCATCCGCGCCAAGTACGCGGCGGTCTTCAAGCCCGACATCGTCGTCCGCCCGAACCGCTTCATCTGGCTGGGTACGAACAAGGTCTACGAACCCTTTACCTTCCTGTTCGAGAAGACCGAACACGGCTGGTTCCAGGCCCACATCTACCAGTTCGACAAGACGACGAGCACCTTCATCGTCGAGTGCCCGGAGTCGGTCTGGCTGGCGCACGGGCTGGACCGCGCGGACCCGGACCAGTCCGTCGCCTTCTGCGAAAGGCTGTTTGCCGCCAACCTGCAGGGCGCCAGGCTGCTGACCAACGCACGCCACCTGCGCGGCTCGGCCTGGATCAACTTCCAGCGTGTCAAATGCGAGCATTGGTCACACTTCAACGGCAACAGCCACGTGGTGTTGATGGGCGACGCGGTGCACACCGCGCACTTCGCGATCGGCTCCGGAACCAAGCTGGCGCTCGAAGATGCGATCGAGTTGACGCGGCAGTTCAAACAACACGGCGACACGGCCGAGCACATTCCCGAAGTCCTCGCCCAATACCAGGCCTTGCGTGCGGTGGACGTGATCCGGTTGCAGAACGCGGCCTGGAACGCGATGGAGTGGTTCGAAGTCTGCGGCGAGCGTTACTGCGATCAGCTCGAGCCCGAGCAGTTCATGTACTCGATGCTCACGCGCAGCCAGCGCATCAGCCACGAGAACCTGCGCCTGCGCGACGAGGGCTGGCTCGACGGCTTCGAGCGCTGGTTCGCCGGGCGCGCCGCCGCCGGGCCGCCCCAAGGCGGCGCAGCCCCCCCGGGGGGTGGCGAGGATCGCGGCAGCGCCGCGACCGCAGCCTGGGGGCCTGTGATTCCGCCGATGTTCACGCCGTACACTGTGCGCGGGTTGACGCTGAAGAACCGCGTGGTGGTCTCGCCGATGGCGCAGTACTCCTGCGTCGACGGCGTGCCGGGCGACTATCACCTGGTGCACCTGGGCGCACGCGCGCTGGGCGGCGCGGGCATGGTGGTGGCCGAGATGACCTGCCCGAGCGCCGACGCACGCATCACGCCCGGCTGCCCGGGGTTGTGGAACCAGGCCCAATGCGATGCCTGGCGCCGCATCGTGGATTTCGTGCACCGTGAAACCGACGCCCGGATCGCGATCCAGCTCGGCCACGCCGGCGCCAAGGGCTCGACCAACGCACCCTGGCAAGGCGCCGGTGCCGACCGGCCGCTGGCCGCCGGCAACTGGCCGCTGCTGGCACCCTCGCCGCGACCCTACCTGGCCGACGGCGCCGTGCCACGCGAGATGACGCGCGACGACATGCGCCGCGTGCTCGACGACTTCGTGTGCTCGACGCATTACGCGGCCCAGGCCGGGTTCGACTGGCTCGAACTGCACTGCGCGCACGGATACCTGCTGTCGGCCTTCATCTCGCCGCTGACCAACCAGCGCCGCGACGGGTTCGGCGGCGCGCTCGAAAACCGCCTGCGCTACCCGCTCGACGTGTTCGACGCGGTGCGCCAGGCCTGGCCGCAGCAAAAGCCCATCTCGGTACGCATCTCGGCCCACGACTGGGTCGAGGGCGGCATCACGCCGGACGACGCGGTGCGGATCGCCAGGGCCTTCAAGGCCGCCGGCGCCGACATGATCGACTGCTCGTCGGGCCAGGTCAGTGCCCACCAGAAGCCGACCTACGGCCGCATGTACCAGACGCCGTTTGCCGACCGCATCCGCAACGAAGCAGGTATCGCGACCATCGCCGTCGGCGCCATTTCCGAGGCCGACCATGTCAACAGCATCATCGCGGCCGGCCGCGCCGACCTGTGCGCCGTGGCGCGGCCGCATCTGGCCAACCCGTCCTGGACGCTGACCGAAGCGGCGAAGATCGGTTTTACGGCCATCGACTGGCCCCGGCAAACCCTGAGTGGCAAATCGCAGATGGAAACCCTGTTCCTGCGCGAACGTGCGGCGCTGGCCGGCAAGAGCTAGACAATAGCGTCGCCCTGACCGCGAAAGACCCACCATGCACGACCGCGTCGATCCCATCCCGGCCGCAGGCCAACGATGAACGCCCTGGAACACCTGCGCTGGCCGTTCTTCGAAGACCGGCACCGCGCGTTCGCTGCCGAACTCGACTCCTGGGCCGCTGCCCACGTGCGCGACGCGCATGGCACCGATGTCGATGCGCTCTGCCGCCGCCTGGTGCGGCAACTCGGCGCTGCGGGCTGGCTGCGCGCGACCGTGGCCGGCACCGCCTACGGCGGCACGGCCGACGTGATCGACACCCGCACGCTGTGCCTGGCCCGTGAAACCCTCGCCCGCCACGCCGGCCTGGCCGATTTCGCCTTCGGCATGCAGGGCCTGGGCTCGGGCGCGATCTCGCTGGCCGGCTCGCCAGAGCAAAAGGCGCGCTGGCTGCCGCGGGTGGCGCGTGGCGAAGCCATCGCCGCATTCGCGCTGTCGGAGCCCGACGCCGGCTCCGACGTCGGCGCGCTGCAATGCGCCGCGAGTGTCGATGGCGACCACGCAGTGCTCGACGGCGAAAAGACCTGGATCTCCAACGGCGGCATCGCCGACTTATACGTCGTCTTCGCGCGCAGCGGTGAGGCCCCCGGCTCGCGCGGGATCTCGGCCTACATCGTCGAGGCCGGCACACCCGGTCTGGAGATTGCCGAGCGGATCGACGTCATCGCGCCGCATCCGCTGGCGCAATTGCGTTTCACGAATTGCCGCGTGCCGCTGGCCAACCGCGTCGGCGCCGGCGGCGAGGGCTTCAAGATCGCGATGCGCACGCTCGATGTCTTCCGCACCAGCGTGGCCGCGGCCGCGCTGGGTTTCGCCCGGCGCGCGCTCGAAGAAGGCCTGCAGCGTGCCACGACGCGCAAGATGTTCGGTCAGGTGCTGGCCGACTTCCAGCTGACGCAGGCCAAGCTCGCGCAGATGGCCACCACGATCGACGGCGCGGCGCTGCTGACCTACCGCGCCGCGTGGCAGCGCGACCAGGGTGACAAGGTGACGGCGCAGGCCGCGATGGCCAAGCTGGCGGCCACCGAAGGCGCGCAGCAGGTCATCGACGCCGCGGTGCAACTCTTTGGCGGCCTGGGCGTCGTCAGCGGGCACCCGGTCGAGCGCCTGTACCGCGAGATCCGCTCGCTGCGGATCTACGAAGGCGCGACCGAGGTCCAGCAACTGATCATCGGGCGCGAACTGCTGAAGGGCGCCATGCAATGACGCACCGCGTGCTCCAGCCCGCGCACTGGGCCCGTCCGAAAGGCTATGCCAACGGCGTGGCCGTGACCCTGGCGCGGGGCCGCCAGGTCTTCGTGGCCGGCATGATCGGTTGGGATGCGCAGGGGCAGTTCCAGTCCGACGATCTGGTGGCACAGGTGCGCCAGGCGCTCACCAATGCGCTCGAGGTGCTGGCCGAGGCCGGCGCCCGGCCCGAACACATCGTGCGCATGACTTGGTACCTGACCGACAAGCGCGAGTACCTGCGGCGCGGCAAGGAGATCGGTGCCGTGTTCCGCGAGCTGATCAACAGCTTCAACGCCGCGATGACGGCGGTGCAGGTCGTGGCCCTGATCGAGGACCGCGCGCAGGTCGAGATCGAAGTCACCGCCGTGATCCCTGACTGAACCACTGATGAACCGAGAGAGACCAACCATGGCCAGCAAAGCAAGCTTTCATTGGGACGACCCCTTCCTGCTCGACGCACAGCTCAGTGCCGACGAGCGCCAGGTGCGCGACGCCGCACAGGCCTACTGCCGTGAGCGCCTGGCGCCGCGCGTGCTCGAAGCCTTCCGCCACGAGACCACCGACCCGGCCATCTTTCGCGAGATGGGCGAACTGGGCCTGCTCGGCCCGACCATCCCCGAGGCCTACGGCGGCGCGGGACTGAACTATGTCTGCTACGGCCTGGTGGCGCGCGAGGTCGAGCGTGTCGACTCGGGTTACCGCTCGATGATGAGCGTGCAGTCCTCGCTGGTGATGGTGCCGATCAACGAATTCGGCACCGAGGCGCAGAAGCAGAAGTACCTGCCCAAATTGGCCACCGGCGAGACGATCGGCTGCTTCGGCCTGACCGAACCCAACCACGGCTCGGACCCCGGCAGCATGGTGACGAGGGCCAAAGCCGTGGCCGGCGGCTACGCGCTCAGCGGCTCGAAGATGTGGATCTCCAATTCGCCGATCGCCGACGTGTTCGTGGTCTGGGCCAAGGACGACGCCGGGCAGATCCGCGGCTTCATCCTCGACAAGGGCATGAAGGGGCTGTCGGCGCCGGCGATCCACGGCAAGGTCGGGCTGCGCGCATCGATCACCGGCGAGATCGTGATGGACAACGTGTTCTGCCCGGAGGAGAACGCCCTGCCCGACGTGCGTGGCCTGAAGGGTCCGTTCACCTGCCTGAACAGCGCGCGCTACGGCATCGCCTGGGGCGCGCTCGGCGCGGCCGAAGATTGCTTTCACCGCGCGCGCCAGTACGTGCTCGACCGCCAGCAGTTCGGCAAGCCGCTGGCAGCCAACCAGCTGGTGCAGAAGAAGCTTGCCGACATGCTGACCGACATCGCGCTCGGCCTGCAGGGCTGCCTGCGCCTGGGCCGCATGAAGGACGATGGCACGGCGTCGGTCGAGGCCACCAGCATCTTGAAGCGCAACAACTGCGGCAAGGCGCTGGACATCGCCCGCAGTGCGCGCGACATGCTCGGTGGCAACGGCATCAGCGACGAGTTCGGCGTCGCCCGCCACCTGGTCAACCTCGAGGTCGTCAACACCTACGAGGGCACCCACGACGTGCACGCCCTGATCCTCGGCCGCGCGATCACCGGCATCGCCGCGTTCTGAACGGAGAGTTTCGATGACCACCATGCCTGTGCAAGCGCTCGAGACCGAGCCCGGGGCGCTGGGCGCCGAGTCCCTGATCGAGCAGATCACCGAGCTCGTGCGCGCCAAGCTGCCCACCGAGCAGGCGGCCGAGGCGGCCGAGTTCGCGCGCCAGTACTACCGCCAGGTGGCGACCGAAGACCTGGCCGAGCGCACCCTGGCCGACCTCTATGGTGCGGCGCTTTCGCACTGGCATTTCGCACGCAGCTTCGCCGGCGGCACGCCCAAGCTGCGGGTCTACAACCCGCGCCTGGACGAACACGGCTGGCAGTCGACCCACACCGTGATCGAGATCGTCAACGACGACATGCCGTTCCTGGTCGACTCGATCGCGATGGAGGTCAATCGCCAGGGCTTGACGATGCACCTGATCGTGCATCCGGTGATGAAGGTCAGGCGCGATGCCGAGCACCGGCTGCTGGGCGTCGCCCGACAACGCGACGAACCCGAGGGCCGCTTCGAATCGCTGATCCATGTCGAGGTCGACCGCCGCACCGATGCCAAGCACATCGGCGAGTTGCACGACGGCCTGTTGCGCATCCTCGGCGACGTGCGCGCCGCCGTCGAAGACTGGAAGGCAATGCGCCAGGCCGTCATCGACACGGTGAGTGAGTTGCGCAAGAACGCCCCGGCGGTGCCCGCCGACGACCTGGCCGAAGACCTGGCCTTCCTGCAGTGGCTGGCCGACGGCCACTTCACCCTGCTCGGCCAGCGCGACTACGACCTGGTCGCGGCCAAGGGCGAGGACACCTTGCGCGTGGCTGGCTCGGGCCTGGGCATCCTGCGCGTGTCCGGCGAGGCTGCCGCAGCGTCGACCACGTTCGCGGCCTTGCCCGCCGAGGTGCGCGCGCTGGCACGCGATCCGCGCGTGCTGCTGCTGACCAAGTCCAACGCGCGGGCCACCGTGCACCGGCCGGGCTATCTCGATTACATCGGCGTCAAGCGCTTCAACGCCAAGGGCCAGGTGCTCGGGGAACGGCGCTTCGTCGGCCTCTACACCTCGACGGCCTACAACGCCGACCCGACCGAGATCCCGCTCCTGCGGCGCAAGGTGGCCGCGGTCACCGCACGCGCCGGCTTCCTGCCCAACAGCCACGCGGCCAAGGCGCTGGTCACGATCCTTAACCAGTACCCGCGTGACGAGTTGTTCCAGATCGAGGCCGGCGAACTCTACGCGACGGCGATCGGCATCTTGCGCCTGGGCGAGCGCCAGCGCACGCGCTTGTTCGTGCGCCGCGATGCCTTTGGCCGCTTCGTCACTTGCCTGGTCTACGTGCCGCGCGAGAGCTTCAACACCGCCCTGCGCACGCGCATGCAAGCCCTGCTGACCGAGGCCCTGCACGGCGTGTCCTCGGAGTACTCGGTCCAGCTGTCGGATTCGCCGCTGGCCCGCGTCATGATCGTGGTCCGCACCCGCGGCACCGTCGCCGCGCAGATCGACGTGCGCGAGCTCGAGGCCCGCCTGGCCGCCGTCGCGCGCAGTTGGGACGACGAATTGCGCAAGGCCTTGGTCGAGACCTGCGGCGAGGAGCGTGGCAATGCGCTGTGCGAGCGCTACGCCCGTGGCTTTGCCGCCGGCTACCGCGCCGATCACGCGCCCCGCGCTGCCGTGCGTGACATCGAACTGATGGAGTCGCTGACCGGCCCCGATGCGCTGGCGATGAGCCTGTACGTGCCACTCGAGGCCCAACCCGGTCGCCTGCGCTTCAAGCTCGTACGGGCGGGCGAGCTGGCGCCGCTGTCGCAGAGCCTGCCGATGCTCGAGCATATGGGCGTGCAGGTGCTCGAGGAGCGGCCGTACGAGGTCAAGCGCAGCGGCGAGAACGGCGCTGCGGCCGACGAGCTGTGGATCGACGACTTCGGCATGCGCGTTCCCGGCAGCGAGGAGATCGACGTCGAACGCCTGCGCTCGCGTTTTCAGGAAACGGTGTCGCGCACCTGGCGCGGCGACAACGACAACGACGACTTCAACCGACTGGTGCTGCGCGCCGGCCTGGACTGGCGCGGTGTGAGCGTGCTGCGGGCCTACGCCCGCTACATGAAGCAAGGCGCAATCACCTTCAGCCAGGCCTACATCGAGCAGGCGCTGGCCACCCACGCCACGATTGCCGCCGACCTGGTGGCCCTGTTCAAGGCCCGCTTCGACCCGGCGTTGGTCGAATACCGCGACACCATGCAGTCGCGCATCGTGATTCGCATCAAGGCCGCACTCGACCGCGTCGCCAACCTCGACGAAGACCGAATCCTGCGTCACTACCTGGCGCTGATCGAAGCCACGCTGCGCACCAATTTCTTCCAGCGCCTGGAGGGCGGTGGCCCCAAGCCGGTGCTGTCGCTCAAGTTCGATCCGGCCAAGGTGCCCGGCCTGCCCGAGCCGCGGCCGATGTTCGAGATCTTCGTCTGCTCGCCGCGCGTCGAAGGCGTGCACCTGCGTTTTGGCCGCGTGGCCCGCGGCGGCCTGCGCTGGTCGGACCGGATGGAAGACTTTCGCACCGAGGTGCTGGGCCTGGTCAAGGCCCAGCACGTGAAGAACGTGGTCATCGTGCCGGTCGGCTCCAAGGGCGGTTTCGTCCTCAAGCATCCACCGCCGCCGGGCGACCGCGATGCGCTGATGAAGGAAGGCGTGGCCTGCTACCAGGCTTACCTGCGCGGCCTGCTCGACGTGACCGACAACCTGGTCGGCGGCAAGGTGGTGCCGCCGGTGGACGTGGTCCGCCACGACGGCGACGACCCCTACCTGGTGGTCGCCGCCGACAAGGGCACCGCCACCTTCTCCGACTACGCCAATGCGGTGGCCGCCGAATACGGCTTCTGGCTCGGCGACGCCTTCGCCTCGGGTGGTTCGGTCGGCTACGACCACAAGAAGATGGCGATCACCGCACGCGGCGCGTGGGAGAGCGTGAAGCGCCATTTCCGCAGCTTCGGCCACGACACGCAGACCCAGGACTTCAGGGTCATCGGCATCGGCGACATGAGCGGCGACGTGTTCGGCAACGGCATGCTGCTGTCGCGCCACATCCGGCTGGTGGCCGCCTTCGATCACCGCCACATCTTCCTCGACCCGACCCCCGACGCGGCGAGCAGCTTTGTCGAACGCGAACGCCTGTTCGGCTTGCCGCGCTCGTCATGGGCCGAATACGACTTGAGCAAGCTCTCGCCCGGCGGCGGCGTCTGGCCACGCAGCGCCAAGTCGATCGCGCTCTCGCCCGAGGCGCGCGAGGCGCTGGGCATCGCTGCCGAGATGCAGGCCATGACGCCGGCCGAGTTGATGCGTGCGATCCTGCTCGCGCCGGTCGACCTGTTCTACAACGGCGGCATCGGCACCTATGTCAAGGCCGCCAGCGAGAGCCATGGCGATTGCGGCGACCGCGCCAACGATGCCATTCGTGTCGACGGCGCCGAGTTGCGCTGCAAGGTGGTGGTCGAAGGCGGCAACCTCGGCTGCACCCAGTTCGGTCGCATCGAATTCGCGCAGCGCGGCGGGCTGATCAATACCGATGCGATCGACAACTCCGCCGGCGTCGACTGTTCGGACCACGAGGTCAACATCAAGATCGCGCTCAACGCGGTCGTGAACGACGGCGAGATGACCGTCAAGCAACGCGACAAGCTGTTGGCCGAGATGACCGACGACGTGGCCGCGCTGGTGCTGCGCGACAACACCTTCCAGAACCAGGTGCTGGCGGTGACGCGCTCGCGCGGCGTCGCCCTGCTCGACGAACAGGGCCGCTACATGCGCCATCTGGCCGCCCAAGGCCGGCTCAACCGTGCGCTCGAGTTCCTGCCCGACGATCACGCGCTGGCCGCACGCCAGCAGGCCGCCAGCGGCCTGACCGCGCCCGAGCTTGGCGTCCTGCTGGCGTACAACAAGATGGAGCTCTACGACCTGGTGCTGGCCTCCAGCGTGCCCGAAGACAACTACATCGCGACGGCGCTGCAGCGCTACTTCCCGCCACGCCTGCAAGCGCAGTTCGCGGCCACGCTAATGCGCCACCCGCTGGCGCGTGAAATCATCTCCACCCATGTCGTCAACAGCCTGGTCAACCGCGTCGGGCCAACCTTCGTGCACCACCTGCATGAAGAAACCGGCGCCAGCCCGCCCGACATCGTGCGCGCGTACATGGCCACGCGGCAGATCTTCGACCTGGTCTCGCTGTGGCAGGACAACGAAGCGCTGGACAATGCCGTCGGCGAAGCGACACAAAATGCCATCGTGCTGGCCAGCGTGCGCCTGCTCGAGCGCGGCACGGTCTGGATGCTGCAACAGCGCGATACGCTGCACGATCTGGCCGCGACGATCGTGCGCTTCGCACCGGGCGTGGCGGCAGTCGGCGTCGGACTCGAGCGCTGGCTGGCACCGGCCGAACGTGCCGCGCTCGAGGCCGCCACAACGCATCGCGTGGAACAGGGCGTGCCGTTGGCGCTGGCGCAGCGCGTGGCACGGCTGGACGCGCAGGTGGCGGGGCTCGACATCGTCGAGGTCGGCGCCGCGCTTGGGGCCGACGTCGAGACCGTGGCCGGCGTCTACTTCGGTGTCGGCGGGCGGCTGGAACTGGGCTGGGTCTCGCAGCAGATCGTGGCCCTGCCGTCCGACGCCCATTGGCAGGCGCTGGCGCGGGTGGCGATGCGCAAGGACTTGTCATCGCTGGCCAGCGACCTGACGCGATCGGTGCTCGAGTCCGGCGCCCCTGGCAGCGATCCGGAGGCGTTGATCGGCCGCTGGGAGGCCGGACGCGCCAGCCAGATCGCGCGCTGCCAGCAGGTCCTGGCCGACATCAAACCCGCGCCCCTGGTCGACATGCCCATGCTGTCGGTGCTGCTGCGCGAGCTGCGCTCTCTGGTTTGACTGCGTAGCTACGCCTGACTGCGTCGCCTTGCCGGGTCCCGCCCCGGCGGGCGGCTTACTTCTCTTTCTGGAGGCCCAGAAAGAGAAGTAAGCAAAGAAAGAGGGCCTGAACGCAAAACCATTCGGCTCGTTCTTCGCGCTGCGCACACCCGGCCCGGCGGGCCACTTGGACGCAGCATCGCCCATCGAACCGACATCACACTCGGCGGGGCCTCGCTGCGCGTCGGCCAGGAGTTCAGCGAATCAGCGCGGGCGAGCGCCAGCGAGGCCCGCGCCTGCGAGTGCGCAGATATTGCGATCTGCAGCGGTGGTGCCAAGTGGCCCGCCGGAGCGGGACCCAGCAAAGCGTCGCGCTCAAACCAATGCAATCGGAATCTGACGCGCGCCACCCGCGGGCGTACGGCCCCGCAACTGGCCGCAGCCGGCATCGACATCCTGCCCGGCCGACTGCCGCAGCTTGGTCAGCACGCCACGTCGATTGAGCGCCAACGCAATGGCCGCGGCGCGTTCGTCGCTCGGGCGCCGGAACGTCAGCCCGTCGACGCGGTTGTACGGGATCATGTTCATGATCGCGTACTTGCCCGCCAGCAGCGTCGCGAGAGCCTCGACCTCGTCGTCGCCGTCGTTGATGCCTTCGAGCAGCGTCCACTGGTACTGGATCGGGTAGCCGGTCGCGCGCGCGTAGCGCTCGCCGCGTGCGATCAGCTCTGCCGGATCGATGCGCGGCGCGCGCGGCAACAGCTCGGCACGCAACGTGGCCTTGGTGGTGTGCAGCGACAGGGCCAGGGCGGGCTTGACCGGGCCCAGCGGCAGGCGCTCGAAGATCCGCGCGTCGCCCACCGTCGAGAACACCAGGCTCTTGTGGCCGATGGCTCCTTCCTGGCCCAGCAGCTCGATCGCCTGCATGACGTTGTCCAGGTTGTGCGCCGGCTCGCCCATGCCCATGAAGACAACCTTGTGCACCGGTCGCAGCGTGCGCGCCAGCGCCACCTGGGCCACGATCTCGGCGCTGCCGAGCTGGCGCAGCAAACCGTCGCGGCCGGTCATGCAAAACACGCAACCGACGGCGCAACCGACCTGCGTCGATACGCACAGGCCATCGCGCGGCAACAAGACGCTTTCGACCGTCTGGCCGTCGGCCAGTTCGACCAGCAGGCGCGCCGAGCCGTCGGCGGCCGGGTGCTCCGAACGCAGCCGCGCCAGCCTGTCAAGTTGCTCGACGAGCGCCGGCAATTCGCTGCGCAACGCCTGCGGCAGGAAGTGCTCGATCCGCCGCCGCCCGCTGTCCTGCGGCCGGGCCTGCGCCCAGCGGCGCAGCACATGGGCCTGGTGCCCGGGGCCCGCGCCCAGGCTTTGCAGGCGTTGGCGGATCTGCTCGATGCGCATCGGTGCGAGACCAAGCTGTGGCGGCGGCCTGTCCTCAGCCCAGATTCAGGCGCCGGGCCTGCTCACTCAACTCGGCGCGGAAGTCCGGGTGAGCGATCGCAATCAGCTCGCGCGCGCGCTGCTTGGCCGACTTGCCGCGCAGCTGGGCCACACCGTATTCGGTGACCACGTAATTGATGTCGTTCTTGCTGGTGCTGACATGGGTGCCGGGGGCGAGCACGGGCGCGATGCGCGAAATGCTGTCGTTCTTGGCGGTCGACGGCAGGACGATGAACGCCTTGCCGCCGCGCGAGCGGTTGGCCGCGCGCACGAAGTCGGCCTGTCCGCCGGTACCCGAATAGGGCTCGTGCGCCAGGCTCTCCGAGCCGCATTGCCCGAGCAGGTCGATCTGCAGCGTGGCGTTGATGGCCACCAGCTTGTCGTTCTGGCCGGCCAGCGCCGGGTCGTTGGTGAAGTCCACCGGGTGAATTTCCAGCACCGGGTTGCGCTCCATGAAGCGGTACAGCTTGTTCGAGCCGAGCGCGAAGGTGGCCACCATCTTGCCCGGCAGGTAGTTCTTGCGCCGGTTCGTGACCGCGCCGCTTTCGACCAGTGTCAGGATGCCGTCGCCGATCATTTCGGTGTGGATGCCCAGGTCGCGCTTGTGCGTCAGCTGCATCACCACCGCGTCGGGGATTCCGCCGTAGCCGATCTGCAAGGTCGAGCCGTCCTCGATCAGGTGCGCCACGTGCTCGGCGATGGCCTGCTGCACCGGGCCGATCTTCGGCAGCCCGACCTCGAGCACCGGCTCGCTGCTCTCCACCAGCGCGGCCACCTGCGAGACGTGCACGTGGCAGTTGCCGAAGGCGTAGGGCACGTTGGGGTTGACCTCGAGCACCACCGCGCGCGCCTTGGCGATCGCCGCCATCGTGTAGTCGGCGCCCAGGCTGAGTGCGAAGCGGCCTTCGGCGTCCATCGGCGAGGCCATCGAGAAGACGACGTCGGCCGGAATCTGCCCACGCTCGATCTGCAGCGGAATCTCGGAGAAGTAGTTGGGGATGAAATCGACCCAGCCTTCGCGCCCGCCCAAGCGGGTCGCGCCGCCGTAGAAGAAGGCGACATGGCGCACATGCTCGGTGGTGGCCGGGTCGATGTAGCCGTACTTGCGCACGGCCAGGATCTGCGCCACCTTGACGTCATGGAATTGCAGCCGTTGCTCCGACAGCGCCGTCAGCAGTGTGGGCGGCTCGCCGACGCCGGTCGGCACGATGATGAAGTCGCCGTCGCGCACGTGGCGCACGGCGTCAGCGGCAGCGACGCGCTTTTCCAGGTACTGGCTTTGGACCGACATGATTTCACTCCTGTTGCTGTGATCCGGCCCGCACGCAGACTCGACGCTCGCCGACCACCACCTCGTCACCGGGCCGCAGCTTGCGCCCACGGCGCGTCTCCGCGTCGCCGTTGACACGCGCGCCGCCTTCGGTGATCAGGAGCTTCGCCGCACCGCCGCTGGCCAGGCCACTGGCCTTGAGCAGAGCCTCCAGCGTGATGAACTCGCCGCGCAGCGCAAACTCGATGTCTGCCATGGCCACTCAGTAGACCACCACCGAGCGGATCGACTCGCCGCGCTCCATCAACTCGAATCCACGGTTGATGTCCTCGAGCTTCAGGGTGTGCGTGATCAGCGGATCGATGGCGATCTTGCCGTCCATGTACCAGTCGACGATCCTCGGCACATCGGTCCGTCCGCGCGCGCCGCCGAAGGCCGTGCCCTTCCAGACCCGCCCGGTCACCAACTGGAACGGCCGCGTCGCGATCTCCTGCCCGGCCGCGGCCACGCCGATGATCACGCTCTGGCCCCAGCCCTTGTGGCAGCACTCGAGCGCCTGGCGCATGGTCGCGGTGTTGCCGATGCACTCGAAGCTGTAGTCGACGCCGCCGTCGCTGAGTTGCACGATGGCGTCGACGACGTTCTGCACCTGCTTCGGATTGATGAAGTGCGTCATGCCGAAGCGCCGCGCCATGGCCTCGCGGGCCGGGTTCAGGTCGATGCCGATGATCTTGCCGGCGCCGACCATCTTCGCGCCCTGGATCACGTTCAGGCCGATTCCGCCGAGGCCGAACACGGCCACGTTGGCGCCGGCCTCGACCTTGGCCGTGAACAGTACCGCGCCGATGCCGGTGGTCACGCCGCAGCCGATATAGCAGACCTTGTCGAACGGCGCGTCGCCGCGGATCTTGGCCAGCGCGATTTCCGGCACCACGATGTGGTTGGCGAAGGTGCTGGTGCCCATGTAGTGCAGGATCGGCCGGCCATCGATCGAAAAGCGCGAGGTGCCGTCGGGCATCAGGCCCCTGCCCTGCGTGGCGCGGATCGCCTGGCACAGGTTGGTCTTCCTCGACAGGCAGAACTTGCATTGGCGGCACTCGGGCGTGTAGAGCGGCACCACGTGATCGTCGCGCTGCAGGCTCGTGACGCCGGGCCCGACTTCGAGCACCACGCCCGCGCCCTCGTGGCCGAGGATGGCGGGGAACAGCCCCTCGGGGTCGGCCCCCGAGAGCGTGAACTGATCGGTGTGACAGATGCCGGTGGCCCTGACCTCGACCAGCACCTCGCCGGCCTTCGGCCCTTCGAGGTCGACGCTCTCGATCGTCAGCGGGGCACCGGCCTTCCAGGCGACTGCGGCACGCGTCTTCATGGCTTGGCTCCGGTGGACAGGCGCCGCAAGGGTAATCGATGCGCGGCGAACGCAGCCCGCCAGGTCATTTCCCGCCGAATCTTGAAATCGAGCACACTGCACCCATGTCCTGGAGCGCGCGGCGCCCGCGACGCTGCCCGCTCCCTGAAGGAAACGACGATGACGATGAAGCCCTGGTTGATCGCCGCCGTGATGGCCGTTCTGGCCCTGACGCTGGCCCCGACGGTATCCGAGGCCGCGCGCCTGGGCGGCGGCAAGCCGGCCGGCATGCAACGCACCGCACCGGCCAAGCCGACCCCGACCACGCCACCGTCGAACGCGGCGACGCCCGCACCTGCGGCCACGCCAGCCACACCCGCCGCAGCACCGGCAACGCCGCCCACGCGCTCGTGGATGGGTCCGCTGGCCGGCCTGGCGGCCGGCTTGGGCATCGCGGCCCTGTTCAGTCACTTCGGCATGGGCGAGGGGCTGGCCAATTTCGTCATGATCGCGCTGCTGGCGGTCGCCGCCTTCGTCGTCATCCGTCTACTGATGCAACGCTTTGGCGGCGCGCAGCGCCCGCCGATGGCCCTGGCCGGCGCTGGGGCGCAAGGCCAGATCGCCAGCGCGCCGCGCTTCGTCGACGAGCGGCCGGACATGCAGCGTGCGGCCCTGACGCCGGCGATCGGCTCCGACCTGAAACCGCCGCTGGCGCTGCCCGGCGCTGCAAGTGCCGCTGAAGTGGCGGCCCCGGCGCTGCCGGCCGGCTTCGACCGCGCGGCGTTCGAGCGTCTGGCCAAGATGATCTTCATCCGCATGCAGGCAGCCAACGACAGTGCCGACCTGAACGACTTGCGCAACTTCACCACGCCCGAGTTGTTTGCCTCGCTGCGGCTCGATCTGCAGGACCGCGCGGACGCCAGGCAGCAAACCGATGTCGTCAAGGTCGACGCGCAGTTGATCGACTTTGCCGCGGAGGCTGCAACCCAGATCGTCAGCGTGCGCTTCGATGGCCTGATTCGCGAAGTGCCCGGCACCGAACCGACGCCGTTCAGCGAGATCTGGCATCTGGTCAAGCCCGCCGACGACAGCCGCTCCTGGGCCATTGCCGGCATACAGCCCGTGCAGTAGGCGGGTCGCCGCGCGCTACGCGTCGCGGCGCTGGTCGAGCGCTACGCCTGCGCACAGCGCCACGCCGACGACATAAAGCAGCCAGGTGCTCGAGATCGCATACGGGTAGAGCATCAGGGCCACGCCCAGCCACAGCGACCAGGGCCGCTTGAGCTTGCGGCCGCGGCGCCATGCGTACAGCCCGCCCAGGCCGAAGACGACCGCGCCGACGATGTAGGCGGGACTGGGCAGTTCCAGCCCGAGCGACTGCAGCGCAGCGAGTTCGTTCATCGGGCAGTGGCTCCAGAATGGCGTTGTCGAGTTTAGGCCGCTCCGAACGCTTGGGTCTGCCTGCTTGGCGCCGGCTCATTGCCTCGCCGTCGCTCGCTTGGACGCCGCTTTCGCAGCGTCCTGCTTGACGCGCAGCTTCATGATTCGGGCAATGAGCTCGTATGGGATCGGTCTGTCAAGAGGGAAGCGAAGATTGCCCTTCACACCGGCATAAGGCGCAATTTCCTTCTGCAGACGGGTATCGCCGGCGACCGGTGGATACAGCCCGATGTGCCCCTTGAAGGCGGCGAAGTAGACCAGGATGCCGTTCTGCTTGAGCGCGGGCATTCTGTAGCTGATGACTTCCTGCGCTTGCGGCGCCGCTTCGCGCACCGCCTGGCGCACGCGTTGGAGGATGGCCTGGACTTCGGGCGCGAAGCCTTCGATGTACTCGTCCACGCTCGTTGGGACCGTTCGATTCGATGCCATGGCAGCGTCGCTCGTTGCGCAGCGGGAACTTGTGCAATCCACCGTTCGAGATCAGGGGCGGCCGACTACTGATAGGTCCGCCCCGCATGCCTTAGCCAGCCAGGCTCATGCCGACCGCCGGGGTCGTGATGTGTCCAGTGGATAACGCCACCCTTGGCGTTCCATTCGTACACACCGCTGAAGGCGACCGAATCACCTGACTTGAGTGACTCGATACGGGGCGCGACGTCGATGTTGTGCGCGACCAGCACGGTCTTGCCGGAAGCCAGCGTAAGGATGAAGCGTTGATGCCGGCTTCCGTCCATGTCGTCGGCCAGCAGCCTCGAAACCACGCCTTCACCGCTGACCTGGCTTCCGCTCTTGCGCTCGTCGAACGCCGCCTGAGCGGCGTGCGGCGAAGGGGTCTTGGCCGCGCTCGAGCTTTCGGCGGAGCCAGGCTGCGAACCTGCGAGCTGGCGAATGCCCTTGTTTGCGCCGGCCCCGTAGAACAGGGCTGCAACGACGACGACAAGGAGGAGGAGCTTCTTCATTCGTACTCAGTGTGCCGATCGCCGTCTGGCAGCGCCACGCGCAACGGTCGTTCGACGCCAAACACGCGAGGCCGGGCCTCGGTGTCGCAGCCTAGCCAGGCTGAACCCCTTCGTAGCCCTCAACGATGACCAGATCCGCAGTCGATACCGGCGCTCGAATCTTCAGCGCGGCCTGGTACTCGGTCGAATGCCAGCACTCGACCGCCATTGCGTAGGTGGGGAACTCGATCACGGCGTTGCGCTCGCGGCTGGCGCCCTCGGGCGTCTCGAACTTTCCGCCACGCACGAGGAACTTCGCCCCGAACTTCTTGAATGGAGCCGCGTTGGCGGCGATGTACGACTTGTAGGTCTCCATGTCTCTGATGTCGACGCGAACGATCCAGTAACCCTTTGCCATCGTGAAGTCCTCCGGAGGTTGCCGTGCCCGCAAAGCGATGCCTAGAACCACAGGTCTCGTACGCACCTGCCGTCCCGCGGCAGATCTTCCCACTTGTCCAGGCCGTCGAAGTGATCGATCGGCAAATGGGCCACGGCGTCGGGCTCGGTCAGGCGCAGGTTGACTCCAATGCGTCGACGCCCTTCTTCATTCGGCTCGAGGGAGCGCCAGTAAGCGACGCAGCCGCAATTCGGGCAGAAGTGAAAGCCCAGAGAATCGCCACGGACGTAGGCCTTGGTCACCCCAGAGACGTCGACGCCTTCACCCTCGTAGCCGTAGGCCCAAAGCACGCCATATCGCCGACATGCCGTGCAGTTGCACGCCGTCGCCGACTCGGGCGTCGCCTGGAACTGCCATCGAACGGATCCGCAGTGACATGAACCCTGGAGCATCTTCGGTTCTCGCTGGTGCTGGTTGATGACGTCTCGGAAACTCGAATGTGTTGCGGACTGCGTCGCCGTGCCGGAGCAGGTCGGCTAGCGTGCGAGGCTAGGCCGCGTCGTCAGCGAGGCGCAGCGACATGAACACGCTGTTCGCATTCGCCTGGTAGCTGCCAAACGGCCCGCAGTATACGAAGCCGAAACTTTGGTAAAGCCGCTGCGCCTTGAGGAACGCAGGATGCGATCCGGTCTCGAGGCTGAGCGTCTTGTATCCGCGCTGCCTGGCGACCGCGACGATGTGCGACAACACGGCGCGCCCCGCGCCCTTGCCGCGCAGCGCTTGCGGAGTGCGCATCGACTTGATTTCACCGTGCGTCGGGGACAGCTCTTTGAGCGCGCCGCAACCGAGCAGGGTCTCACCCTCCCAGATCGACCAGAAGCTGATGTCGGGCGCCCTCAGCTTCGTGACATCCAGAGCGAAGACCTGCTCGGGTGGCGAGAGCTCGAACATGTTCGCGAGATGCTCGTTCAAGAGAGCGAGTACCTGCGGGCGCGTAAGGTTGTCGGACTCGATTCGCATGGCGCAATGGTTTGTGTTTGCGACCTACCGTGCCCCACGAACGTGCTAAGGGGCGCGACGCGGCCTCGGGAACGCCCTCTCGACGCGGTTCATTGGTCCCGAAGGTGACTGGCGACGATGGCCTCGACGCGCCCCTGTTGCGCGGGCGTCAAGGGCGCGAACGGCCGCCGGCAAGGGCCGCAGTCGAGGCCGCGGACTTTCAGCATCGCCTTGGTGCCGGGGAATACGCCGACCTCGACCAGCACGTCGATGACCGCGTTGGCGCGCGACTGCAGTGCCAGTGCGCGCGCCATGTCCCCGGCCTTCAGTGCGTCGAACATGCGCACGAACAGCCGACCCATGACGTTGAAGGTAGTGCCGATCGCGCCGTCCGCGCCCATCGCCATGCCACCGACGAACATCTCGTCGTAGCCGTTGTAGATCACCGCCTGCGGCGCCGCGCTCTTCAGCCGCTCGAGCTGGTAGAGGTTTTGCGAGGTGTGCTTGACGCCGACGATCTTCGGATGCGCGAGCAGCGTCAGCAGGTCGGTCGTGCTCAGCGGTCGTGCCGACTTGGCCGGGAAGTTGTAGACGATGAGCGGCAGCGGCGTGGCCTCGGCCAGCGCACGGTAATGCGCCAGCACCTCGGCCGCCGAGAAGTCGTAATAGAACGGCGGGATCGCCGACACCGCGTCGTAGCCGGCATCGGCCGCCGCACGCGCGATGTCGATCGCCTCGTCGGTCGAGATCGCGCCCACATGGGCGATCAGCCTGGCGCGGCCGTTCACTGCCTTCGCGAATGCAGTCAGCACAGCCTTGCGCTCGACGGCGGTCTGCAGGAAGGCCTCGCCGGTGCTGCCGCCGACATAAAAGCCGTGCAGGCCCTGCGCCAGCTCGAACTCGGCCAGTGGGCCAAGCAGCGCCAGGTCGAGCGAGCCGTCGGGCTTGAAGGGCGTGACCAGCGCTGAGAAGACGCCGCCAAGGGCATCGGTCGGGCTTGGTTTGGAGCTCATGGCAGGCAGGCTTGGAGTGTCAGGTGCGCGTGATCATGCCCGGCAGCCAGAGTGTGAGCGGCGGCCAGAGCGAGATCGCCAGCAGGACCGCCAGCAGCGGCACCAACCAGGGCAGGATTGCGCGCGACATGGTCTCGAAGGAGACGTTGGCGATGCGCGTGACGACGAACAGCACGACGCCGATCGGCGGATGGATGGTGCCGAGGATCAGGTTCAGGACCATGATCACGCCGAACTGCACCGGGTCGATGCCGTAGGCGATGGCCGCCGGCACCAGGATCGGAATCAGGATCAGCATTGCCGCCAGCGCCTCCATGAAGCAGCCCACCAGCAGCATCAGCGCGTTGGCCATCAGCAGGAAGGCGATCGGGCTCGAGATCGTCGCCACGATCATCGGCGACAGCGTCTGCGGCACGCGCGAGATCGACATGCACCAGCCGAGCGCGCCCGCGGCCATCACCAGCACCAGCACCAGGCCGGTGGTCTCCGCCGTCTCGACGAGGATCGGCCCGATCTGCTTCCACTCCAGCGTGCGGTAGACCACGAAGCCGAGCAACAACGCGTACAGGCAGGCCACCGCGGCCGCCTCCGTCGGCGTGAAGGTGCCGCTGAACATGCCGCCCAGAATCACCACCGGCGTCATCAGCGCGAAGAAACCGTTGAAGAAAGTGCGCGCGATATTGCGAAAGCCGCCGAAGGGCTTGCCGCCCATGCCCTCGCGCACCGCGATAACGGCGACCATGACCATCAAGGCCGAGCCCATCAAGCGCGCCGGGCACGACGCCGGCCATGAACAGCTTGCCGATCGACACGTCGGCGGTCACGCCGTAGATCACCATCGGCAGCGACGGCGGGATGATCGGGCCGATGGTGGCCGCGGCGGCGGTGATGGCGGCCGCCGTTTCGGGCTTGTAGCCGGCATTGCGCATGGCGCGGATCTCGATCGCGCCCGAGCCCGCCGCGTCGGCGACGGCCGAGCCGACCATGCCGGCGAAGATCATGCTGGTCAGGATGCTGGCGTGTGCGTAGCCGCCGCGCACCCAGCCGATCAGCGCGCTGGCGAAGGCGACGATGCGGTCGGTGATGCGCGCCGCGCCGAGGATGTTGCCCATCAGGATGAACAGCGGCGCGGCGACGATCGGAAACGAGTTCATCGAGCCGGCCATCTTCTGCGGCAGCACGGTGATCGGCATGCCTCCCAGCCAGAGGAAGGCCAGCGCGGCCAGGCCCATCGAGGCAAACAGCGGCAACCCGGCCAGGATCGTGAACAGCCACGCCGCCGAGACCTTGAACATCAACCCGATCATGGCGGCACCGCCTGGGCTCGCGCAGCCTGGCCCCTGGTCTGCTGCCACAGCCCAGCCAGGCCTTGCAGCAGCGTCACCAGGCCCGCCGGCAGCAGGGGGGCGTACATCCAGGCCACCGACAGCGGCAAGGCCATGGCCTCGATGTCGGCGTTGGTGCGCATCAAATGCACGCTGTTCCAGGCGATCACAGCACCGAAGACGGCCAGCGCGAGCTGGATCACGGCCTCGGTCCAGCGCCAGGCGGTGGCCGGCAGCTTGTCCTGGAAGAATCGGATGCGGATGTGCGCACCGCGCCGCGTCGCGATCATCCAGCCGAAGCAGGACAGCCAGACCATCAGGTAGCCGCTGCCCTCGTCGGTCCAGCTCAAGGGGTGACCGACCCCGCGCGAGACGATGCCCGCCGTCACGGTGGCCAGCAGCACCACCAGCAGCATCGCCGCCGAAAATTGCACCGTACCGTCGAACAGCGCCACAGCGCGCAATCCCAGCAGACGCCGCGGATCCGGCTCCGCCGGTCCGCCAGCGGCGCCCCCCTGGGCGGGAGCGCCGAAGGCGCTTCGGGGGGAAGTTCAAAGCGCCAGCAGCGACTCGAAGGTGCCCTTGCCCCACTTGTCGGCGAACTGCGTCGGCACCTTGTCGAGCACGGGTTTGCGCCATAGCGCCAGGTCGGGCTCGATCACCGTCATGCCGGCGGCCTTGAAGGTGCCCACCAGCGTGGCTTCCTGGCCGAGCAGTTCCTTGTCCTGCCAGCTCGCGCCTGCCGCCAGCGCGGCCTGCAGCACGTCGCGGTCGGCTGGGCGCAGGCCCTTCCAGAAGCCTTCGTTCACGATCACCATGCGCGGCGTGATGATGTGTTCGGTGAGGACCAGGAACTTCTGCACCTCGAAGAACTTGCCGCTCTGGATCGTCGGCAGCGGGTTCTCCTGGCCGTCGACCGCGCCCTGGCTCAAGGCCAGGTAGAGCTCGCCGAAGGCGATCGGCGTGGCCCGCGCGCCCCAGGCCTCGGCCATGGCGCGGAAGGTGTCGACCGGCGGCACGCGCAGCTTGAAGCCGGCCATGTCGGCGGGCGTGCGCACGGCCTTGCTGCCGGTGGTCAGGTGGCGCTTGCCGTAATACGTGATGTTGAGCATGCGCATGCCGCGCTTGGCCACCAGGTCGTCGTTGAGCTTGGCGAACAGCGGCGTGCCCGCGGCCTTGGCCATGTGCGCCGCATCGCGCCAGAGATAGGGCGCCTCGATCACCGACAGCTGCGGCAGGAAGGCGCCCAGCGCGCCGGCACCGTCGGTCGTCAGCTGCAGCGCGCCGGCGGACACCGACTCGATCATGTCCTTGCCCGAGCCGAGCTGGCTGTTCGGGAAGATCTGGATGTCGATGCGCCCGCCGGTCTTCTCCTTCACGTCCTTGGCGATGCGCTCGGCCATCTGCACCTGCGGGTGCGACGCGGCCAGCGATTCGCCCCAGCGGATCGTCGTCGCCTGTGCGCGCAACAGCGTCGGCGCTGCCAAGCCCGCCGCCACCGCACCCGCCATGAATTGCCGTTTGTTGATGCCGCTCATCGTTGCTGCCTTGTAGTGGAAACTCCGGACAAAGTATCGCCGCAGCCACCGACCCCTGGGCAGTGGTGTTTGCCATCATCCGGTGCGACGGTGCCGACGATTCACCGCAAAGGAACCAAGACCATGCCGAACCAGAGTGACTGTGTGCCCCGCCCGATCTGGCTGATGCTGGTGGCCACCTCGGCGCTGGCTGTGGCCGCCTGCAGCCAGCTGGACATCGGTGCGCCATCGAAACCGACGACACTCTCACCAGCCCGCATCGCCGAGATCGTGGCCAGCCCCGAGCGCAGCGACGCCGACCGCATCAACGACCAGCGACGCAAGCCGCGCGATATGCTGGCCTTCATCGGCATCCGGCCCGGCATGGTGGCGCTCGACCTGAGTGCCGGCGGCGGCTACACCACCGAGCTGGTGGCGCGTAGCGTCGGCCCGACTGGCAAGGTTTACGGCCAGAACGCGCCGCGCACGCCGCGGCCCGCGCCGGCACAGCCCGAAGGCGCCGCAGCGCCCCCGGTGGCGGCGGCCACGCCGGCGGGTGCCGCGTCGCGCCCAGCACCGCTCGGGGTCGCCGGCCGCGCCCAGGCGCTGACGAGCGGCCACATTGTGCCGGTGGTGCAGCCGTTCGAGAACCCGGTACCGGCCGAAGCCGCGAACAACGGGCTCGACCTGGTGACGCTGATGTTCAACTACCACGACCTCGGCCACATGGGCGTGGACCGGGCGCAGATGAACCGCGCCGTCTTCACCGCGCTCAAGCCGGGCGGCATGTACGTCATCGCCGACCATTCAGGGCGGCCGGGCACCGGCATCTCGGAGTCCGGCACCCTGCACCGCATCGAGAAGACCTTCCTGCGTGCCGAGGTCGAGCAGGCCGGATTCAAGCTGATCGAAGAAGGCCACTTCCTGCGCAACCCGAACGACCCGCGCAACAAGAACACGCCCGAGCCGCCGATGCCCAAAGACGAGTTCGTGCTCAAGTTCGTCAAGCCGTGAGCAGCCCCTAGTCGCGATAGCTCGCGTCGACGCGGTCGAGCCGACGCAGCAGCGCCGGCCAGGCCAGTCCGCCGCCGGCACCCTGGGTCACCGCCTGCCACTGCTGCTCGGCGCCGTCGACGATCGACGCTGTCCGATTCGCCGCAGCCGCCGTGCCGCCGGCCTGCGCGCGCACCTGGATCGTGCAGGCGGTCTCGAAGATGTACATCGCGACGAAGGCGTCGGCGATCGAGCGCGCCGACGGTGAGCAGGCCGTGGTTGCGCAGCATCAGGAAGCGCTTGTCGCCGAGGTCGCGCACCAGGCGCGGCTTCTCGTCGTCGTCGAGCGCGACGCCCTCGTAGTCGTGGTAGGCGAGCGAGGCGAGCACGAAGATCGACTGCTGCGAGATCGGCAGCACGCCTTCCTTCTGCGCCGACACGGCGACGCCGTTCACGCTGTGCACGTGCAGCACGCAGCTGCGCGTCCTCGCGCGCGGCGTGGATCGCGCTGTGGATCGTGAAGCCGGCCGGGTTGATCTCGTACGGGCTGTCGATGCACCTTGCGCCCGTCGAGGTCGACCTTGACCAGGCTCGACGCGGTGATCTCGTCGAACATCATGCCGTAGGGATTGATCAGGAAGTGATGCTCGGGCCCGGGCACGCGCGCCGAGATGTGGGTGAAGATCAGGTCGTCCCAGCCGTAGCGGGCCACCAGCCGGTAGCAGGCCGCGAGATCGACCCGTTGCTGCCATTCCGCCGCGCTGACGGCGTGCCTCAGGTCGCAGACTTTCGTATCCATGGCGTCCTCACGTGGGTCGGATCTCGAAGGTAGAATATATAGACTGGTCTAGTTAACGAGTCAAGATGGCCAAACCCGTTGCCACCGGCAGTCGCGACCGCATGATCGAGAGCACCATCGACTTGATGCGCGGCTACGGCCTGTCCGGCGCCGGCATCAACGACATCGTTCGCGACAGCGGCGCGCCCAAGGGTTCCGTCTATCACTTCTTCCCGGACGGCAAGCTGCAGATCGCGACCGAGGCGTTGGTGGTCTATTCGGCCCGGGTGCGGGGCTTCATCGAGCACGCCCTGGCCGGCAAGGCAGGGCCGCCAGAGCAGGTCAAAGCCCTGTTCACTGCCTTCGCCCGCCGGGTCGAGGCAGGCGACTACCTGCGAAGTTGCGCCGTCGGTGCGGTGAGCCTGGATTTGGGCGACGAGCTCGAGGCCTTGCGGCTGGTGCTGGCCAGCGCCTTCGACGACTGGCGTGCGCTGATCGCCAGCCACATCAAGGTGGGGGGCGTGCGCCAATCGCGGTCGTTTGCCGGCCTCGTATTGACGGCCATCGAGGGCGCCTACATCCGCAGCCGCGTCGAACGATCGAGCCGGCCGTTCCAGGAGGCGGGCGCATGGCTGGCCGAACTTGCCGCTGCCCGGCCGGCCGCGCTTGATCGGCCATTGACAGCGACGACAACGCGCAGCGATCGTCCAGGGCTCAGCCGCCGGCGCGCTTGACGCTCCAGCCTTCCTTGGCCAGCCAGGCGGCGACACGCTCGGCGTGGTCGCCCTGCAGCTCGAGCACGCCGTCCTTGACCGTGCCACCGGCGCCGCAGGCGGTGCGCAGGCGCTTGCCCAGCGCGGCGAGCGCGGCGGCGTCGAGCGCCAGGCCGCGCACCAGCGTCACCGTCTTGCCGCTACGGCCCTTGCTTTCACGGCTGACGCGGACGATGCCGTCGCCCGCGTGGACCGGCACGGACGGCGAGCCACAGCGACAGGCGGCCACCGGTTGGCGGCAATCGGGGCACATGCGGCCGGCGTCGGTCGAGTAGACCAGGCCGCCGCTGCCGGATTTGCGCATCATGTTCAGCCGAGCAGCTGCTGCCATGCGCGCGCGGCGGCCGGCGCATCGGTCAGCAGCACGAACAGCACGCCGGCCATGGCGCCACCCAGGTGCGCGTCGTGGTTGATGTGGCCACGAAACTGGCGCGAGGCCCAGACGCAGTAGGCCAGATATGCCAGCGCGAACAACGGCGCAGGAATCGGCACCGGCACCGGAAGGATGTAGATGGATTGCGACGGCGTGTAGACGATCGCCGCGAACAGCACGGCCAGGATCGCACCCGAGGCGCCGAGCGTCTTGTAGCCCGGGTCACGGCGGTGCATCAGCCAGGTGCCGGCACTGCTGACCACGATTCCCGTGGCATACAGCGCGAGGAAACGCGCGCTGCCGATCTGCTCCTCGAGCGCAAAGGCGAAGGCCCAGAACGTGAAGGCATTGAACAGCAGGTGCGGCAGGTCCGCGTGCAGGAAGGCACTCGTCACCATGGTCACGAACTGCTGGCGCGGCCAGAACCAGAACGGGCGAAACAGGTGGCGCTCGAGCGCCAGTGGCCAGCGATACAGGACCAGCAGGCTGCTGCTCATCATCACGGCCAACAACACCCACGAGGCCGGTGTGGCGCCCGCCAGATCGAACAAGGTCTGCATCGAATCGATTGTCAGCCCTGGCGCAGCCTCAGATCCCTGCGTACCACTCGTAGCCTTCGTCCTCCCAGTAGCCGCCGCGGCCACCGCGGATGTCGGCAAAGCTGGCCACCAGCTCGATGGCATGCACGTACTTGGCCTGCTTGTAGCCGAGCTGGCGCTCAACGCGGCAGCGCAACGGCGCGCCATTGGCCACCGGCAGCGGCTGATCGTTCAGCTCGTAGGCCAGGATCGTCTGCGGGTGGTAGGCGTCGTCGAAGTCGATGCTCTCGTAGTAGCGCGAGTCGGCGGCCTCCGGATTGGCCTGGTTCATCGAATCGAAGCAGCGGAAGACGACGAAGCGCGCAGCAGGGAGTGGCCGCGACGCGGCGAGCAGTGCGGCCAGCGGTACGCCCTTCCACTGCCCGATGCAGCTCCAGCCCTCGACGCAATCGTGGCGCGTGATCTGCGTGCGCGAGGGCAGCGCGCGCAGTTGCGCGAGGCTGTATTCGGCGGCTTGTTCGACCTGCCCGCTGACGCTCAGCCGGTACGCGGCAAAGCCGTCCTGGCGCAGGGTCCGGTAGTCGTCGTCGACCGGCGCGAGCGTGCCGTTGGCGCGAAAGGTCGGCGCGATGTACTGGCGCCCGAACTCCTGCGCCATTGCCGCACGTGGCGCCACCAGCCGCTGCGCAGCCTGGCTGAGTTGCTCGGCGCTGCGCAGGACTTCGACGAAGGATTCGTTGCGCGACAGCCGGTCGCAGCCTGCCAGCAGCGCCGCACCGGCGGCGGCCACGGTGCCGCGCAGCAGGTGGCGGCGTTCGCGCTGACTCCTGCGCATCAGGCGCAGCTTCGGCTTGCTTTCCATCACGACCCCTCTCGTGCCTTGTCGGCCGGCAGCTGGTACCAGCCCGTGATCATTGATCGGATGGCGTTCCATGCCCCGGCCACCACGACCTCGAACAGATGCACGGCCGTGAACAGCAGCAGGCCGGCAGCAGCGATGAAATGCAACGAGCGCGCCGACTGGCGGCCGCCGAGCAGATCGACCCAGCCGGTGTAGACCGTGTCCAGTCGCGGCGACATCGCCAGCCCGGCCACGACGAGCAGTGGCAGCAGACCGAAGATCAGGCCCAGGTAGGCCAGGTTCTGCAACACGTTGTAGCGCCGCGCGGCGTCACCGCCCGGATGCCTGAGCAGCAGATGGTTCTTGATCGAGTTGCCGATGCCGCGCAACTCGGCCGGCGTGGGCAGCAGGTCGCGCATCAGATGGCGACTGAACAACGTGTAGAGCAGGTACGACAGGCCATTGACGACGAAGACCCAGGCAAAGAAGAAGTGCCAGCGGCGCGCCACCGCCAGCCCTTGCGCGCCGGGCACGGTGGCCCAACTCGGAAAGGCCCTTGCATACGGTCGGCCATCGGCTTGCGACAGGCCGAGCACGCCCGTCGTGTCCCACTCGATGCCGGCAATGCGCGTGACACCGACGGGACCGGCAACACCGTCCCTGGCACTGATCAGCAACCAGGGCGAGGCGAAATTAGAGTCGTGGCCCCAATACAGCGCCGGGTGCGCGTTGAAGATGTTCAGCCCGCTCATCAGCAGCAGCGTGACGCTGATGACGTTGACCCAGTGCATCACGCGCACAGGCAGGCCGTGGCGGTAGATGCGCTGCGCCGGTGTGCGGCGGCGCGCCGGCTCCAATGACATTGGTCAAGTATCGATCAAGTCGCCAACACCCTGCGCGCACAACGTGTTTGACCATGCGGCACTGCGGCATTGCGGATAAAATTGATTCCGCCCCCATCGAAAGTGTCTGCTCCAGTTTCGCGGAAGGCCAGAAGAATTTGCTTTGCTCGTAGGACGAATTGATGCTGCCTTTCTTTGGCGACCTGGTTGTGCGCACCGATGAAGCGCGTCGCGATTTCGAAACCCACCCCGTGATCCTCGATGCCGTCGCGAACGGCATGTCCATCGAGCGCTACCGCAAGCTGCTGCTCGAGCTGTATCACGTCGTCTGGCATTTCAATCCCGCCTGCGCAGCCGCGGCCAGTCGCATGCCGGATCAGTTCCGCCAGGTGCGCTATTTTCTGTACGAGCACATGCACGAGGAGTCGGGGCACGAACAGTGGGTCACGAACGACCTCGAGGTGGTGGGCGTCGGCCCGACGGAGGTCGCGGCCTATCAGCCGTCGCTCGACAACCTGGCCCTGAATGGCTTCAATTACTGGGCGGCAGACAGGCGCCACCCTTGCTCCGTGCTGGGCATGTTGTACGCGCTCGAAGTGATCGCCTCGGTCTACGGCGGCACGTTCGCTTCGGCGATCCGCGATTCGCTGCTGCTCGAAGACGACCGCGGCGTGTCGTTCATCAGCTCGCACGCCACGATGGACATGGAACACATGGCCAAGCTGCGCCAGGTGCTCAACACCATCACCGATCCGGCGGCCCACGACGCGATTGTCGAGTCGGTGCTGGTCAACTTCCAGCTCATCACCCGGGTCTTCGACGCCGTATGAGTGTCGACCCAGTATCACGCGCGGACCAGGCGGCACGCCTGGCCGCGCTGATGACGCGCCGCTACAAGTACCTGCGCCTCGAATGGAGTGCCGAGCTGGCGGCTGCTGCGCGTGCGCACCTGCGTCAAGCCGATCCAGTGCTACAGCCTGGCCGGCATGGCCGAGATGCAGCGCGTGCTCGACGACATCAGCGCCAATCCGGGCCTGGTGCGCCACTTCGTGCTGTCGTCGGACGTGACCGGCGTCTTCAACTTCGGCGGCGACCTGTCGCTGTTCGTGCTGCTGATCCGCGCCCGCGACGTCGATTCGCTGCGCATGTACGGGCGCCGCTGCATCGACCTGGTCTGGTGGCTGGAGAACGCGTCGCAGTCTGGGCGTGCACACGACCGTGCTGGTGCAGGGCGACACGCTCGGCGGCGGGCTCGAATCGGTGATGCCGTTCCACAAGGTGATCTTCGAGCGCAGCGCGCAGGCCGGTTTCCCGGAGGTGCTGTTCAACCTGTTCCCCGGCATGGGCGCCTGGAACTTCGACGATCCGCAAGGCCGGCTTCGCGGTCGCCAACGAGATGATCCTGTCGGGCAAGCTCTACACCGCCGAGCAGTTGCAGCGGCGCAACCTGGTCGACCTGGTGGTCGACGACGGCGACGGCGAGGCGGCGATCGAGACGGTGGTGCGCGTCCGTCGACCCGCGGCTGCGCGGCACGCTGGCGGCACTGCGAGGCGCGGCGCCTGGCTGCGCCGATCACCTACGAGATCGCTGCTGGCCATCGTCGACCAATGGACCGAGGCCGCGCTGACCTTGACCGACCGCGACCTGCGCCTGATGGAACGGCTGGCGCGGGCCCAGGTTCGCAAGGCCGGCGGCGCCACCGACGAAGGCGCGGTGACGGAGATCAAGCGCATGGAACTCGACACTGCGTGGGGCGAAGAGCGCACCGGCATCACCGAGTGGTCCGACCTCGGCTGAATGGCCAGCCCGGCGCCGCGCCGGTCTACAACCAAAGCTGGAGCAACTCGCGCAGCTGTTCTGCGCGTGTAAGGCTTGGCCAGGTGGGCGTCCATGCCCGCCGCGCGTGCCAGTTCCGCGTCTTCGTCGAATGCATCGGCAGTCAGCGCCATCATCGGCAAGCGCGGCAGGCCGAGACTGACCTCGCGCTGGCGGATCTCACGCGTCGCCGTGTAGCCGTCCATCACCGGCATCTGGCAGTCCATCAGCACCAGGTCGACGACATTGCGCTCTAGCAGTTCCAGTGCCTGGCGCGCCGTCCGTCGCCTCGATGACGTCCACGCCCAGCGAGCGCAGCATCTCGCAGCGCGATCATTCGATTGACATCGTTGTCTTCGACGACCAGCACGCGTGCCCATCAGTTCGGTGCTGCGATCCGAGTGCCGGCCATGCGAATCGCGCGGATGTCGCGTGCATCGGGGCAGGATCGCGTTCGCAGCGATCAGCGCGAAGCGGAACCGGGAGCCGAACCCGACCCGGCTCTTGACCTCGATACGCGCCGCCCATCGCCTCGACGATGCGCTGGCTGATGGCCAGCCCCAGCCCGGTGCCGCCCCGGCGCCGGCTGCGCTGCGCCGTCGACCTGGTGGAACGGCTGGAACAGCGCAGGCATGGCGTCGGCTGCGATGCCGATGCCGGTGTCGCGGACCTCGAAGATCACGCCGACATGCCCGTCCGTCGCCTGCGCGCGGTCGCAGTCGCAGCGTGACGCCGCCGCTCTCGGTGAACTTGATCGCATTGCCGACGAGGTTGAGCAAGCACCTGCTTCAGGCGCTGGGCGTCGCCGATGACCCACTCTTCGACCGCCGGCTCGATCTCCAGCGTCAGCGCCAGACCCCGGCTCTCGGCATTGGCGCGGAACAGCGCGACCACCGACAGGGCCAGCGAGTGCAGCGACAGCGGCGCATTGCGTCAGGATGAGCTTGCCGGCCTCGATCTTGGAGTGGTCGAGCACGTCGTTCAGGATCGCCATCAGCGACGTGCCCGACGACGCCGCCGTGCGTACCAGCCGGCGCTGGTCGGCGTCGAGCTGCGAGTGCGCGCAGCAGTTCGAGCGCGCCCAGCACGCCGTTCATCGGCGTGCGGATCTCGTGGCTCATCGTGGCCAGGAACTGCGACTTGGCCATGTTGGCGGCGTCGGCCTCCTCCTTGGCCCGTTTCAGCAACGTATTGGCCGCGTCGACCTCGAGGCCATGGCGCACCGCGCGCGCGGCCGTCTCGGCGAACTTGCCCGAAGCGCGAAGCAGGGTCGCGCCGTAAAGTGCAATCAGCACGGCCAACAGCGTCGAGTGCAAGGAATCGCTCAACAAGGTGGCCACGAACACGCTGATCAGCAGCGGCACCGCCAGCCAGAGGAACGACCGCCCGGCCAGCGACATGAAGAACGCCGCAATCGAGATCGAACCGCAGGCGAACACGACGTAGGCGGTGGCTGCCACGCCCTCGAGGTGCACGTAGATGCCCAGCGAGCCGACCACCCACATCAGGCCGGCCAGCGCCGCGTTGGCCTCGAGTTGCTGCGTCACGCGAATCAGATCGCGTTCGGCCAGTGCCGCGACGTCATCGACGCGGCGCGTGATGAGCAGTCGCCAGACGCCGACCCAGACGCCGAGCACGGCCGTCGCGATCGCCTCCTTGCGGTAGCCGGCATAAAAGCCCATGCCCGCCAACACGGCAACCGCAACCAGCTGCAAGGGCACACTGCGGGTGGCGTTGAACAACGCCAGACGAAGCATCTCGCGTCTCTGCGCGATATCGATGGTCGGGTCGCCAATCGGCATCGTTGCAGCATAACCAAAAAAGCGGCTGGCTCGCCTTGACGCAGCGGCCGTTGTGGCGCTGTGGCCCCTGATGAACAACGCGCCGGCGTGACATTCTGGCGATGCAAACGCTGCGCCCGTGTTGAGGCAGCTGCGGTCCGATGCGCGCGCGACGCTGGCGCGGCGCCCCGCGCGGGTGCAAACTGCGCACCGGCCCGGGCGGCACCCGTGCCACGACCGGGAGGATGGCGAATGACCCCAGGGACCCTTCGACTGCACGTGCCCGAACCGAGCGCGCGGCCGGGCTACGAGACCGATTTCTCGTACCTGCACCTGTCACCGGCCGGTACGGCGCGGCGGCCGGCGGTCGACGTGCCGCCCACCGACACCGCCGACCTGGCCTACACGCTGGTGCGCGTGCTCGACGCCGATGGCCGTGCGATCGGGCCCTGGGCGCCGAAGATCGGCGTCGACCGCCTGCGTCACGGTCTGGTCGCGATGATGAAGACGCGTGCCTACGATGCGCGCATGCTGATCGCACAGCGGCAGAAGAAGATCTCGTTCTACATGCAGTGCCTGGGCGAGGAAGCCATCGCCACCGCGCACGCGCTGGCGCTCGCGCCCGGCGACATGTGCTTCCCGACCTACCGCCAGCCCGGCCTGCTGCTGGTGCGCGACGACATCGACATGGTCGAGATGATGTGCCAGGCGATGTCCAACGAGCGCGACCCGTTGAAGGGCCGCCAGCTGCCGGTGCTGTACTCGTACAAGCGGGCGGGCTTCTTCACCATCTCGGGCAACCTGGCCACGCAGTTCGTGCAGGCCGTGGGCTGGGGCATGGCCTCGGCGATCAAGGGCGACAGCCGCATCGCCTCGGCCTGGATCGGCGATGGCGCCACCGCCGAATCCGACTTCCACACCGCGCTCACCTTTGCCCATGTCTACCGTGCGCCGGTGATCCTCAACGTGGTCAACAACCAGTGGGCGATCTCGACCTTCCAGGCCATCGCCGGCGGTGAGGCCACCACCTTCGCCGCGCGCGGCGTCGGCTGCGGCATTGCCTCGCTGCGCGTCGACGGCAACGACTTCCTGGCCGTCTACGCGGCCTCGTCGTGGGCGGCCGAGCGGGCGCGCAGCAACCTCGGACCGACACTGATCGAATGGGTCACCTACCGCGCGGGCGCGCACTCCACCTCGGACGATCCTTCGCGCTACCGCCCGGCCGACGACTGGACGCACTTCCCGCTCGGCGACCCGATCGCGCGCCTGGCCGCGCACCTGATCGGTCTCGGCGCCTGGTCCGAGGACGAACAGCGGCAGACGCAGAAGCAGCTCGACGCGCAGGTCGGTGCGGCGCTGAAGGAAGCCGAGCGCCACGGCACCCTGGCCCGACGGCTACATGCCGCCGCTGGTCTCGATGTTCGAGGATGTGTACAAGGAAATGCCCGACCATCTGCGCGAGCAGTTGCGTCAGGCGGGTGCTTGACGATGGCCACGATGACCATGATCCAGGCCCTGCGTTCGGCAATGGACGTGATGCTCGGCCGCGACGACGACGTCGTCATCTACGGCCAGGACGTCGGCTACTTCGGCGGCGTCTTCCGCTGCACTGAGGGCCTGCAGGCCAAGTACGGCAAGTCGCGCGTGTTCGACGCGCCGATCTCCGAAGGCGGCATCGTCGGCACGGCCATCGGCATGGCGGCGTACGGGCTGCGGCCGGTGGTCGAAGTCCAGTTCGCCGATTACTTCTACCCGGCCTACGACCAGATCGTCTCCGAGGCTGCGCGCCTGCGTTACCGCTCAGCCGGCGACTTCACCGCGCCGCTGACGATACGCATGCCGTGCGGCGGCGGCATCTACGGCGGGCAGACGCACAGTCAGAGCCCGGAGGTCCTGTTCACGCATGTCTGCGGCCTGCGCACGGTGATGCCGAGCAACCCCTACGACGCCAAAGGCCTGCTGATTGCGGCCATCGAGTGCGACGACCCGGTCATCTTTCTCGAACCCAAGCGCCTGTACAACGGGCCCTTCGACGGCCACCACGACCGGCCGCTGGTGCCCTGGTCGGCGCGGCCTTCGAGCGAAGTGCCCGAGGGCCACTACAGCGTGCCGCTGACTTCGGCCGCCATCCACCGCGCCGGCGCCGACGTCACGGTGCTGACTTACGGCACGATGGTCTACGTCTGCGAGGCGGCCGCTGCCGAGAGCGGCATCGACGCCGAGATCGTCGATCTGCGCAGCCTCTGGCCGCTCGACCTGGCGACGATCGTGGCCTCGGTGAAGAAGACCGGCCGCTGTGTGGTCGTGCACGAGGCGACGCGGACCAGCGGCTTCGGCGCCGAGCTCGCCGCACTGGTGCAGGAGCATTGTTTCTACCACCTGCGAGGCGCCGATCGAGCGCGTGACCGGCTGGGACACGCCGTACCCGCATGCGCAGGAATGGGCCTACTTCCCCGGCCCGCAGCGCGTGGCCGCGGCGATGCAGCGTGTCATGGAGGCCTAGGATGAGTGCCCACGTTGTCAAGGTACCCGACATCGGCGAGGGCATCGCCGAGGTCGAACTCGTCGCCTGGCACGTCGCGCCCGGCGACGTCGTTGCCGAGGACCAGGCGCTGGCCGACGTGATGACCGACAAGGCCTCGGTCGAGATCCCGTCGCCGATCGCCGGCACCGTGCAGGCGCTGGGTGGTGAGGTCGGGCAGTTGCTCGCCGTCGGCTCGGAGCTGATCCGCATCACACCGGCGGGCGCCGCGCCGACCGCGCCGACCCGCGCGGTCGCTGCCTCGCCACCGGCCGCACCGCCGCCCACGGCGGCCGCAGCCCCGCGCCGCAACGAGCCGGTGCCGGCGGCAAGCGCGCTGCGCCCGATCGCCTCGCCGGCGGTACGGGCCAGCGCCTGGGAACTCGGCATCGACCTGGCGACCGTCGCCGCCAGCGGCACGGCCGGCCGCATCGTGCAGGCCGACCTCGACGCCCATGTCGCGCGCGGCGCGCCGCGCGTGCAAGCCAGGGCGCAAGCGATGCCGCAGGCCGCGCCCACGCCGGGCGCGACGCAGGAGATCAAGATCGTCGGCCTGCGGCGCAAGATCGCGCAGAAGATGCAGGAGTCCAAGCGCCGCATCCCGCACTACACCTACGTCGAGGAGGTCGACGTCGGCGAACTCGAGGCCCTGCGCGCGCAGCTCAATGCCAAGTGGGGCGCAGAACGCGCGCACCTGACGCTGCTGCCGTTCCTGATCCGCTCGATCGTGCTCGCGGCGCGCGAGCACCCCCAGGTCAACGCCCGCTTCGACGACGAGGCCGGCGTGCTGACGCGCTTCGACGCGGTGCACCTCGGCATCGCCACACAGACCGATGCCGGCCTGATGGTGCCGGTGCTGCGCGACGCACGCTCGCTCGACCTGTGGGCCAGCGCCATCGAGGTCGCGCGGCTGGCCGACGGTGCGCGCGCCGGCAAGGTGGTGCGCGACGAACTCACCGGCTCGACGATCACGCTGACCAGCCTGGGGCCGCTCGGCGGTGTCGCATCGACGCCGGTGATCAATCATCCCGAGGTGGCGATTGTCGGCGTCAATCGCATCGTGCTGCGGCCGGTGATCCGCGACGGCGCGGTCGTCGCGCGGCCGATGATGAACCTGTCGTCGTCGTTCGATCACCGCGTCGTCGACGGTGCCATTGGCGCGGCGTTCGTGCAGAGCCTGCGACAATCGCTCGAGCACCCGGCGACGCTGTTCATCGAGTAGCCCCGCAGGTGCCGCGCCGGCAGCGGCCGCGGCCTCCCGGGCGACGACTTGACTGTTGCAGTTGGTTGCGCCGTGGGCCGGCATGGTGCGGCCCGGGCTCCGTACACTGAGTGCAACTCCCGGCCCAACGACGCCAATGTCCGACTTCAAAGAATCCTCGCTCTGGCGCATCAGCAAGTTCAATCGCCTTCGCAACACCATTGCGGCGGCATCGCACGACGGCATGCAGCGCCAGACCCTGCTTTCGAGCACCCTGCAGACCGAATTGCGGGTCCTGGATCGGCGGCGCGAAGGTGCCGACCCGTTGGAGGTCGTCGCCGCCTGTGTGCGGCTGCGCGAGCCGGCACTGGTCTATTTGTGCTGCGCTGAGGTGGTCTGGCCCGTGACCTTGTTTCCCGCCCAGATGCTTTACCACTCGCCGCGTAGCCTGGCGAAAGCCACGCTGCGCGAGATGGCGGCGCTCAAGATTATCGACATCGAGCCGGCCGCTGTGCGGCCACCGGGGCACTGGATGAATGAGCGGGTTGCGAACGTCGAGTCCTATTACGAGCTCATGCCAGCGCTGTGGATGCTGGCCCTGCAAGGGCCGCGCACCACCTTGCTGCACGAGGTCGCCGGCACCGCCGCTTATCGCGTCCTGCGCAGCCCGGCCAGCCATGACCTGGCAACGCCTGGCGCGTTGGGGCCCGCGGTCGAACGCTTGCGCGGCGACTCCGTCCCGCTGCGAACGATCGCCGGCTGGCCGGGCATGAGCCTGGAGCGCGCGAGCCGCCTGCTCAATGCGCTGTACCTGACGTCCAATCTGATCGTCAGCCGCACCCACCATTCGGCGCGCTCGGGCACGCTGCAATGGCTGCTCAGCCGCCGCGGCGGCCGCTAATCAAGCCCCCTAGGCGTCAGGGCATTCCCATCGCCTCGCGCCAACGCATCGCATCGTGGATGCGAAAGCGCGTGCTCGGGTGGTCGAAGAAGATGAATTCCTCGATCGGCCCGGGATCGGGCTTGCGGTATTCGGTCAGCTTCAGGTCGACCTCGGCCTCGCCATGCGGCTCGCGCGCCAGGTTCAGGCCGAAGCGATCGGCCTCGACCTCCTGCGTGCGGATCAGCGTATTCATGATCGGCGTGGCGAGGAACATGAACAGCGAGAACACCGCCGCCAGCAGCGGCAGGCTGGCCACGTCGCCCACGCCATGCAACCCGAGCCGCGCGCCATGCCGCGCCAGCAGGTGGTCCATGGCCCACTGCGCAAACAGGAAGCCGGCCAGAAACAGCAGCGCCAGCTGGGCGATGGCCTTGTAGACGTGGTTCATCACGTAGTGGCCGAGTTCGTGGGCCATCACGGCACGGATCTCCGGCAGCGACGTGCGGCGCAGCAGGTTGTCGTTCAAACGCACCGCGGCCGAGCCGAAGATGCCTGACACGTTGGCGCTGACGCGGGTCGTCTGGCGCGAAGCGTCGAACTCGTAGACGTTCTCGACCGGCACGCCGTCGGCCTGCGCCATCGCCAGCACCGCGGCCCGCACCTCGCCGTTTTCGACCGGCTTGTAGGTGTTGAATAGCGGGTCGATCCACACCGGCCCGACCAGCAGGGCCAGTGTCGTCAGCGCCACCGCGGTGCAGGTACCCGATAGCCACCAGCGCTCGCCACTGCGGCGGATCACGGCATAGAGCACGCCGACGCCGAGCGCCGTCACCACCACGCTCACTGCAAGGCCGATCAACTGCTCGCCGAACCAAGGGCCGAAGGTCTGCGTCGCCATGCCGTAGGCATGCTCGCGGAAGTAGCCTTGGTAGATCGTCAACGGCAGCGACAGCGTCCAGCCGGCGGCCGCGAAGACGCTGCCGTAGATGGCATCACGCCAGAACGCCTTGCGCCCGACGCGCTGGGCCCATTCGCGAACGCGCGCCGAGCGCCGGCGCCCCAGCATGACCGCCGAGATGGCCAGACCAAGCAGGAAGTTCCACAACTGCAGCCAATAGCCGCCTTCGAAATAGGCGTTGGCGCGGGCAACGACATCGGGCGGCAGGCGGTCCATGTAGGCCTGTGTCGCGGCGTCGGCATTGCGCGGCAGGCTAACGCGCCAGGCGTCGTCGACCGGGCGAATCCGGAACTGCGGGTTCGAGGCCGCGGCCGCCGAAGTGCCGGCCAGCGCGGGCGCCGATTCGCCCGCGGCCGCGGCACTCGCGGCCAGCACGAAAACCAGGGCCGCGGCCCAAACTCGCATTGCCATGCAACCCTCTCGACGCTCTGTTGTTGTCGACTCGATTGTGGGTCAAGCGGGTCCGGCGCCACGGACCGTACCGGTCCTGTCAAGCGCAAGCGTGCGTGCGGCAAGGCCGGTCAGGCGAGGTCCTCGTGCACGCACAAGATGTTGCCCTCGGGATCCTCGAACCAGGCCGCCTTTTCCGAGCCCAGCACGCAGACATGCCCGACGGTCTTCAGCCCTGGCAGGTCATAGTCGGCGAAGCGCACGCCCCGCTCCTGCAGGCTGGCCACCGCGGCTTCGATGCGATCGACCCTGAAGCTCAGCGCCGTGTGCTCGGCCTTGGTGCCCTCGGGCTTCGGAAACAGCGCCAGCGTGGTACCGCCGACGCGGTAGATGAACTTGCCGTCGGGCCGCAATCCCTGCGGCGCGAACCCGAGCTGTTGCTCGTAGAAGCGGCGGGCTCGCGCCATGTCCTTCACCGGCAGCATGCAGGTGACGTCGCATTGGTCCAGAGTGCCCATCGTGCGCTTTCGGCCGGTTTCCGTGCCCAGTCTGCCGCCAGCCAGGCGCGAGGTCAATCCTCGGGCTGACGCTGCCGGCCCTCAGCGCGCGCCGAACACGAGCTGACCGAGCATGCGATAGGGCAGCAAGGTGAAGACCCCGGCGATGATCAGGCCCGCAAAGGCCGACGACATGGTGTTGCGATGGCGCAGCACCCGCCTGTTCCGGATGTGCACGACGCCCAGCGGAACCATGACCAGGATGACGACGCTGAGGATGTGGATGAGGCTGAAGCGTCCACGGGCCTGGATGAAAAAGGAGCTGATCGCCGCCGTGAGCATGAGGCAGACCCACGACCAGCCCAGTGCCTTGTGGGTGAAGTCCCCCTTGCGTCGCAGCAGGACGGTCGTGCCCAGCACGAGGGCCACCAGCGCAAACAGAAGATGCGCCAGAACGTACCAGGGCGCGCTGGCGAGGGAGTGAATCTCAAGCTGACCAGAAGTCACGTTGCTTGGCTCCTTTGCGAGATGTCCCAGTTGGATCGAAATGCCGGGCAGGGATTCTTGCCCAGGACAGGAATCGATGCCAGGCACTTGCCACCGGCAGGCTGCTAGGTCTTGCGTGCCGGAACGAATGCCTGCACCAGGTCTTGCTCGGCGGGATGGTTCCGGGCCACGACCGCGCGGGCGGGCTCCGTCGCGCTCAGGTTGATGGCCTCGTGTGGGACGCCGGGCGGCACGAACAGGAACTCTCCAGCCTGGCTCACGACCTCGTGCTCCAGATTCGGACCCCAACGGGTGCATACCGTTCCCTCGAGAACGTAGATGCCGGTCTCGTAGCCCACGTGGATGTGCGGCTCGGCGCGCGCTCCTGGCGGGATCACGACGAGGTGCATGGACAAGCCGGCGGCGCCGACCGTCTGTCCGGAGATGCCGACGAAGTAAGGCAGGCGCTGCTTGGTGGCGACTTCCCGGTCCGGCCGGACCGCTTGGACCTTGGCAGATGGAGCACTCATCGTGGACGCGACCTCATGAAGTGGCCGATGGGCGCTAACAGCCGGCTGGAATCTTAGCGGCCATCATCCGCCTGCGGTCCAAGCTGCGCCCATCGACAATGAACGTGCCGTCGCCCACCGCGTGAATCGCGCGCCTTTCCTTGCGCGCGAGATCGACGTGCGCTGCGACGCCCTCCAGCACGACGATATTGTGCTTGGCGACGATGTCGATGACCTTGCACTCGATGTTGGCCAGGCACTCCTTGATCAAGGGCGCCTCGACGAACCTGCCGCGCAGCGGCGTGAGCCTGAACCGGGCAAACTTGTCGGTGTCGACGCCGGAGCAGGTCCCGACCCCGACCACCCGATCGAGCATGTCGACCGTCGGAATGGCGATGACGCACTCGCGCTTCTTGCGCAGCGCCGCGAAGGAGTGATTCCACCCGCCCGTGGTGATGGCGAACATCGGGGTGAAGTCCAGCACCATGGTCCAGGAGATGGTCATGATGTTGTCGCGCTTGCCGTCATGGGTCGTCACCAGGACCACCGGACCGGACTCCATCAGGGTGAAGGCCTTGCTCAGTTTCAGCTGACGCATTAGTGCACCTCGTCGGATCCCTTGGTCGAATTGTCGGGCCTGCCAGTTTCTCGCAATCGGCAAGCTGGCCGCTAAGCTACGCGAACGCCATCGGACCGACCAGCTGCAAAGGAAGACAAGCATGACCATCGCCGATCGATTGCAGGCCTGCCACAGCTCGGTCGTCCACGACGTGATGAAGGACCTGGGGCTGGCCGTGCGGGTGCTGCCACGGAGCATCGTCGGCCTGGCGCCGACGATGAAGGCCGCCGGGCCGGTGTTCACGATCCGCGGCCGCCCCGACCCGACGATCGACAAGCACCACTCGCTGTACGAATGGGCCGGCCTTCTGTCGCGCTCGCCGGGCGGGCATGTCCTCGTCTGCCAACCGCAGGACGACACCCGGGCGCTGTTCGGCGGCCTGTCGGCCGAGGCGCTGGCCATCAAGGGCGTGCGCGGCTACATCGTCGATGGCGGCTGCCGCGACGTGCAGGCCATCGCCGACCAGGGCTTTCCCGTGTTTGCACGCTTCCACACGCCGATCGACATCGTCTGCGCCTGGCGCGCCGAGGCGTTCGGCGAGCCGATCGCGATCGGCGGCCTGCCGGTGCTGCCCGACGACCATGTGCTCGCCGACCGCGACGGCATCGTCCTGATCGGCGCCGCCGAGATCGAGGCGGTGCTGGCCGCGGCCGAGCGCAAGCTGGCCACCGAGGGCGAAATGGCCCGCGCCATCCGTGCCGGCGAGGACCCGCAGGCGGCCTACATGCGTTATCGGGTTTTCTAGCGACCTGCCTTAACCCCGCGCAGGCCCGTGCCGCGTAGAACTCCGCTCATCCACAGCGGAGTCCCGCACCATGAGCCACCCCCACCATTCCGCCACGCTCAGCCGGCGCGGCCTGCTCGACGCAGCCACCGGCGCCGCCGCGACCCTCATGCTCGGCGGCTGCGCCAGTCCGGCATGGGCCCACCAGCGCCTGGCCGTGGTCGAGGTCTTCGACCGCGACGCCGGCCAGACCGTCCCGGTCTACACCAAGGACGGCCGACAGTTCGTGCCCGGCCGCCCCGGCGCGCGCTACGCGCTTCGCCTGCGCAACCTGAGCGCCGGCCGGGTGCTGGTGGTGCTGGCGGTCGACGGCATCAACGTCGTCTCGGGCGAGACCGCAGACTGGCACCAGGTCGGCTATGTGCTCGACCCCGGCCGCAGCTACGACATCAACGGCTGGCGCAAGTCGGGCAGCGAGGTCGCCGCCTTCGAGTTCGCGCCGATCGCGCGCTCCTACGCCGCGCTGACGGGCCGGCCCGACAACGTCGGCGTCATCGGCATGGCGGTGTTCCGCGAGCGCGCCACGCCGCCGCCGGTCGCGTATGCCGCGCCGGCGCCGCAGAACATCGCCCGCGCCGACGGCCAGGCCGAGAGCCGTGCCGAGGCCCCATCCGGCGCGCTGGCGGCAGCCGCGCCGACGCCGGCGCGCGAGAAGAGTGCCGCGGCCGATGCCGCCGGCAGCCGGCTGGGCACCGGCCATGGCCAGCGTGAATGGTCGGTCTCGCGGCGCACGGCCTTCGAGCGCGCCAGCGACTCGCCCGAGCAGGTGAGCGAACTCGAATACGACAGCCGCGAACGCCTGGTCGCCGCCGGCGTGATCGCCGAGCCCTATGTCTACGCCAGGCCGCGGCCGTTTCCGTCGAACCAGCCCGGCTTCGTTGCCGACCCACCCTCACGCTGAATTGAGCACAGGCCGCGACCGTCAAACGGCCGCGGCCCGCTACCATCGCGGCGCATGTCATCGACACCGCTCGCCGCACTCGAACGCTGCCGCCTGGAATTCGGCGCGGCGGCGGCGGCCACCAAGCTGGCATTGTTGAAGCAGCTTGCGCGCACGCGGCTGGCCCGCGCACGCGACGTGCGGCGGCTGCACGAAGCCCTGTGCTTCACGCGCGCCTATCCCGACAACGCGGCCGTATTGGCGCAGGTCGAGGCCATGCTGGCGCGCTTTGCCGAGCGCGCCGACTTGCGCAAGTTCCGCGCCGCGCTGGCCGACAGCGGCATCGCCGGCACGGCGATCCACTTTCGCTTCTTCGCCGGCCAGGCGCTGTGGCTGGCCGAGCGATGGCCGGCCCAGCTGCGGCTCGACCGCAGCGACGCCGAAGCCGAGGCGCGCATCGCCTGCGCCCTGCCGCCGCTGCTCACCCCCGGCGAGGCGCAGGCCCTGGCCGAACTCAAGCTGCCCGGCTACGCCGCCCTCGACCGCCTGCGCGGCGCGAACGAATCCGACGCCGTGTTCCTGCTGCGGCGCATCGCCGCGATGCCGGGCAACGGTTTCACACGCGAGGCCTGGTCCGACAGCATCGATGCCAGCTACCGGCTCGCGCCGGGCGTCGACACGCCGTCGCGCAGCGCGGCCCATCTCGCGCGCGCACCGTGCCTGTTTCGGCGCCAGCCGCCGCCGCGCCAACGACCCGATTTGCGTGCCGAGCTGGCGCGCGCACCGCGTTCGATGCGCCGCATGTCGGTGCCGAGCGGCGCGGCCTTCGTCGAGCTGGCCCGCGCGGCGATGGTCACGCGCGAGCGCTCGCTGGAGGCCTTCTCGTTCGCCGAGGCACGCGATGCCTGGCTGGTCGACGACGGCGACGGCCTGGCCTTCGCCTTCGCCGGCGTGATCCCGCAGCGGCGCCACGTCCTGGCCTCGTACTACGGCAGCCTGACGCTGCGCAACGGCGTGCCGATCGGCTATGCGCAGGCCGACATCGTCGGCCGCAGCGCGGCGCTCTCGTTCAACACCTTCGACACCTTTCGCGGCGGCGAAGCGGCCTTCACCTTCGCCCGCTGGCTGGCCGCGCTGCGGCATCTGTTCGGCGCCACGTCGTTCAGCATCGAGCCCTACCAGCTCGGCCAGGACAACGACGAAGCGATCGAATCGGGTGCCTGGTGGTTCTACGCCAAGCAGGGCTTCGTAGCGCGTGACGCCGCCACACGAGGCCTGGTGCGCGCCGAGCGCGAGCGCGTCCAGCGCAGCCCCGGCCGCCGCACGCCGGCCGCCACGCTGCGCAAGCTGGCCGAGCGGCACCTGTTTTTCGACCTCGATGCCGCGCAGCCCGAGCCCCTGCTCGCGCTCGGTACGCTGGGCCTGCGCGCGGGCGCGGCCTTGGCGGCGCGCGCCGGCTCGAACCGCGAACAGGCCGTCGACGACGCCAGCGCCGAGTTGATGCGTCACTGCGGCCTGGCCTCACTGCGCGGCTTCCCGGCCGACGCTCGCGAGGCCTGGGGCCGCTTCGCGCCGATTCTGGCGCTGCTCGACCTGGGCGCCTGGGGCCCCGCCGAGCGCGCGGGGCTGGTCGACGTCATCCGCGCCAAGGCCGCTCGCAGCGAGCGCGAATACATCGAACGCTACCGCGCGCACCCGCTGCTGCACGCCGCACTGGTGCGATTGGCGCAAGCGCGCCCACACTGAGTCGCGGGCCGCGCCGGCCGGGCCGGCGTCAACGCCGCGCCCGCTGCGCGGCGCCGAGCCTGCCGGCACAGATCGAGCCGATCGTCGCCAGTTCGCCGGCCAGCGCCAGCGCAGCGCAGATCTCGGCCAGAGCGTCGGTGTGTCCCGGGCCGGCCAGCCCGAGGCCTCGCAGGCAGGCCCACTGGCTCGGCAACACGCGGGGCGCGCCGGCGCCGCCGAGGTTGACATGCGGCATGGTCACGGCGGCATACAGGTCACCGTGTGCATCGAGTTCGAGCCGAGTGACGCCGATCGCCGACTCGGCGATACGGGCCATGTCCTGGCCGCAGGCCAGGTACAGGGCCGCGAGCCCACCGGCGTACTGGCCCTGGACCCCAATCGTTCCGGTCAGTGCGCCGCCGATGGCGGCCATGCGCCAGTAGTTGCACAGCGTCTGCGGCTCGACGTCCCACTCGCGGCGCACGAGCGCGGCGGCCAGCGTGACCTCGGCCGCGACCCGCTTGCGCTGCCCGTTGTATGGCATCGGCGCGCGGGCTTCGTGTGCACCATCGAAAGCGAATCCGGGCGCGCCGCTGATGCGCGCATCGAGCAGCAAGGCGTTGCAACCACCGGCCTCGGTGACGAGCCGCGCGCCGCGCGTGTATGCGGCCACCAGCGCGGCGTCGGTGGTGGCCAGCGGCACCCGGTAGTCGCCGTGCGCGTGCTGGCCGTGCACGCGCAGCGGGCCGGCGACGCCGATCGGCAGCGCAAGCCCGCCGATGAACGCATCGGCCTGGCGCCGGCGCGGCGGCTGGGCCGCGCCCTCTCCGGCGTCGCGCACCACGCCGTGCGCCATTGATGCCATGCCAGGGACGGCCGCCGGCGGCTCGAGCAGGTGCAACAAGTCCGCGACGGCCTCGTCTTGCAGCGTGGCGTCGCCATCGCGCTGGGGTCTTGCAGGTCTGTCCATCGTCGCCTCCGCGCCCTGCAGGGCGTGCGCCGACGATGCCTGCATCCCGGGCGCGGCGCCACCCATCAATTGATGACAGATGACTTACCGCAATGACCCACCGCGATCTGTAGGTCATCTGTCATCGAACCTGGGGTCGGCCGCGGGCCCTCACGCTCGACCATTCAGCCGCTGCCCACGCAGCAATTGGCACAACGGCGCGGCGAACGCCGCATCAACCTGAGGGATCAAGGACCATGAAGCACTTTCGACAACTTGCGCTCTGCGCCGTCGCCATCGCGGTGCTGGCAGCCTGTGGCGGTGGCGGCGACGAGACGACGGCGGCAGGCGGCCAGGAAGCGGCTGCGTCGCGCGGCGGATCACGGGCGAACTACTCGCGCCTGGTCAGCTTCGGCGACAGCCTGAGCGACGTCGGCAGCTACAGGAGCCCCGGCATCGCCTACCTCGGCGGCGGCCGCTACACCGTCAACGGCCCGACAGCGAGCAACTGGACCGAGCTGCTGGCTGCAGCGATCTCGCTGCCCGCGCCCTGCGCGGCACAGACCGGTCTCGAAGCCAGCGGCCCGCTGGCCGGGCTGGCCGCGCCGATCGAGAACCACGCCGGCTGCTTTGCCTACGGCCAGGGCGGATCGCGCGTCACGCACCCGATCGGGATCGCGAACAAGGCCCTGCTGCAACTGGGCAGCCCGGCTGGCGCGCTGGGCCAGCTCACCGACCCGATCGTCAACCAGATCACACGCCACCTGGCCGCCACCGGCGGGCGCTTCGACGGCAGCGAGATGGTCACGGTGCTGGGCGGCGGCAACGACCTGTTCGTGGCCCTCGACACGCTGCAGGCAACGCTGGCCGCGGGCGGCGACTTCGACACCGCCGTCCAGGCGGCTTTCGGCGCGATGGCGCAGGCCGGCGGTGAGTTGACGGCCTACGTCAAGACCATGATCGTCGCCAACGGCGCGCGCCGCGTCGTCGTCGTCAACCTGCCCGACGTCGGCACCTCGCCGTCGGCCACCGCCGGCACGAAGGACCTGATCACCGGGCTGGTCGCAATGTTCAACAGTCAGCTGGCCAACGGCCTGGCCGCGACCGACGGTGTGCTGCTGGTCGACGCCTTCGCCGCCAGCCAGGACCAGGCCGCGCACCCGGCGCGCTACGGCCTGCGCAACGTGACCACGCCGGCCTGCGACTTCAACCAGATGGTGATCCCGTCATCGCTGGTGTGCTCGACCGCGACCGTGGTCGCGCCCGACGTGTCGCGCTATCTGTTCGCCGACACCGTGCACCCGACGCCGTACGGCTACCGCCTGCTCGCCAGCACGGTGACCACCGGCATGCGCCGTGCCGGATGGCTCGGCCGCGGCCAGGGCTGCGAGCGGCAGGGCGACGACGCCGACGGCTGCGCGCGGCCGGCCGACGAGAACTGAGCAAGCACGAGTGGCGCGGCGACCGGCACGGCTGGTCGCCCGCCGTTTTCAACCACGCGCGGCATCGACACGCGCAGCAAGAGGAGATCGAAATGAAGACAGCCTTCCCGACGACCCAGATGGCGCTGGCGCTGCGTGCACGAGTGAACTCGCAGTCGCCCCGCACATGGCTGCTGACCGTCGCGGCCGCGGTGCTGCTGGCGGCGTGCGGTGGTGGCGACGACCCCCCGCCGACCCCGGCGAGCCCGGCGACCCCGGCGACCCAGTACGCAGTCAATACCGCACAGCGCCATCTGCTGATCGATGGCGGCACGTGGACCATGAACGGCATCGCCCCGAACGGCGTGCCGTTCGCCGTCACGATGAACTTCGCGCCGGCGGCAGCGGCGCCCTTCCCGGTCAATGGCGTCACGGCCGCACGCAGCGTGGAGACTTTCACGATCCAGGCGTCGGGCCAGTCCGACAGCGTCGCACAGACGATCTACTTCGACCCGGCGAACCTGGCCTTCGTCGGCGCCGAGAGCGGCGGCGCCTGCAACGTCGCCACGTCGAACACCGCGCTGCCGACCAGCGCAGCGGTCGGCGCCGGCGGCACCTTCTCCGGCGGCACGGACCTCGACGGCTGCATGGGCAGCTCGGCCGTCGTCGGCAGCACGACCATGGCCTGGTCGCTCGAAGACGACACCGGCGTCGCCCTGCTGTGCTGGAACGCAGCCTACAAGAGTGCCGTGCCGGCCTTCGACAGCACGCAATCGAATTGCGTCGAGATCGCTGCCGACGGTACGTTGGGCAGCAAGGCGCGGTTTGCGCTCAGTGCGCTGGGCGTCACGATCACGGCGCGGAATTTCTAAGGGCTGTGTGAGGCACGACCGCGACCACCGGCCTGGCTGCGGCAACGACCCTGAACGTCCGCCGCCCAGCGCCCTACTTCGCGCCCTGCACGAGCTCCATTCGCCGCCGCAAGCGCTCGGCCTCCCCGGCCGCGCCGGCCTTCTCGGCACGCAAGGCCAGCACCTCTAGCCAGGCCAGCAACGGCCGCCGCCACCCTTGCGCCGACGCGGTGTCGGCCGCCAGGGCAATCGCCGCCGGGCTGGCCTTGCCGGACTGGAACAGCACCGCCACTGCAATCAGGCGTGACAGCGGATCGTCGATGCCCTGCACGTCGACGCTCGCTGCATCGCCGCCGGCAATGGCCAACGCCACGCCGCGCTGCGCGGGAGGCAGGCGCTCGATGTCCTCCTTGGCGAGGCGCCGCGCCGCGAGGTGATCGGCATAAGCCCGCTCTGCCGCGTCCGCGTCGCCGCGCAGGCGCTCGAAGCCGCTGCACGGCTCGAAGACGAGGCTCGCCACATGCGCCGCGCAGCGCATCAACTCGGCGCGCGCCAGCCAATCCGGCCGGCCGGTGCGCGAGACCTGCTCACGCGCACGCTCGAAGGCGGCGGCCTCGCCACGCGCGTCGCCGGCCAGGTAAGCGGCAACCGCCTGATCGATCGCGCCCTTGGCATTGGCCTGCCAGTCGGGCGGCGGCGGCCCGCCGGCGCAGGCCACGAGCGCCGCGGCGGCCACCAAACTGATGAGCCAGACGCTCAGCCTTGGGCGGTTCGCGCTCATTTCAGTTTCAGCTCTGAGTCGCGGGCGAACGGCCACTTGCGGTTCACCTCGTCGACGAGTTGCTCGACCTTGCGTACCGTGGCGTCGACCTCGCTGCGCAGCGCGCCGAGGTCGGTGGTGGCGCCGCGCACGTTGCCGGCCACGGCCTGCGCCTCGACCAATACGGCGTCGACGCGCTTGAGCGCGGCCCGTGCGTCGCCGAGCAGGGCACCCAGTTCAGCCAGCGTCGCCTTGCCCTGCGGCACGAGGCCGTCGGTGCCGAGCACCTGCGCGTCGGCCTTGGCCGCCATGCCGTCCAGGCGCGCCAGCAGCGCGGCGGCGTTCTTCAAACTCGCACTGATCTTCTGCGCATCGCCATCGCTCAGCACCGCGCCCATCGCGCCGCGCGGGCCCTTGGCGCGGTCGGTCAGCGCCTGCAGGTTGGCCAGGCTGGTGGCCAGCGGCGCATCGGGCCCGGTGAGCTGGGCCAGGTTCTGCAGCAGCTCGCGCGCCGAGGCCACCAGGCGCGGCAGCTCGGCCGCGGTGTCGCCAATCAGCACCTTGCGCTCGGCGCCATCGGGCAGCGGCGGGTCGGTCGGCACACCGCTGTAGGCGCGCAGGTTGGCGCTGCCGACCAGGCTGCGCACCAGCGTGAACACGCTCGACGTGCGCAGCCAATGCGCGTCCTGGCGCGGCACGTCGATCAGGATGCGCGCGCTGCCGTCGTCGGCCAGCTCGACGCGGCGCACACGGCCGATCGGAAAGCCCGAGAAGGTGATGTCCATGCCGACGCTGACGCCTTCGGAATCCTCGGCCACCAGCACCAGCCGCTGCGTACTCTCGAACGCGCCGCGCGCGTACATCAGGTACAGCACGGTGCCGGCGACCAGCAGAACGAACAGCGCCAGCAGCAGCACGGCCTTGAGCTGCAGGTGAGCGACCGGCGCGGGCGCCAGGGAGGAGGGATCGTCTTGCACCGTCCGCGCCTCAGTAATAGTTGCCGACCAGCGAGGCCGCCTCGATCACGAGGATGACCACCGACATGCGCACCAGGCCGCGCAACTCGGCGCTGGCCGCGCGGCGCCGCGTCGGTGCGGCGTCGAGCGCCGCGGCCATCGGCACCAGCGCCACCGCGATGCCGAAGAACAGTACCTTCAGGCCCAGGATAAGCGACACCGCCGGGTTGAAGACATGGCCCACCGTGCGCGTGTAGGCCGCCAGGCCCGACGTGACCGGCCCGTAGACCGAGAGATAGGCCACCAGCAGCGTCACCGCGCAGCTGACCACCGCCAGCAGCAGCGCACTGAACACGCCCGACGTCACGCGCGGCAGCACCTCGCGGCGCAGCGTCTCGGCCACCTCGTCGGCAGAGGCGCCCCAGCGGCCGCGCGCACGCAACGTGATCACCTCGACGGCGTTCGGGATCGTGCAGCGCAGCGCGACGAACAGCGCCGCCGTCAACGGGATCAGCTCGAGCACCAGCACGCGCACGACCATCTCGAGCGCGTACTGTGTCAGGCCATAGCTGAGCGCGGTGACGATCACGATGCGGATCAGGATCAGGCTGATCAGCGTGGTCAGCACCGTGAAGCCGGCCAGCATCGGGCCCGCGTCCTGCACGATGTGCAGCGCCAGGCGGCGCCAGGTCTCGCGCGCGTAGGTCGCGCGCGAAAGCGCCATGTCGAGCAGCAGTGCGCCGAGGCGAACGATGCCCCACCAGCCGGCGACGAGGTGGCGCGCGGCGCCGGCCAGTTCGGCGGGCATAGCGTGGTGCAGGATCGGCGCGGGCATGCGCACATGATAGGTGGCGCGGCGGCGGTGCATCGCCGCACCGGCGCTCGAGCGGCAGGCCTAGGCGGCGGTGCTACTGGCCGCCGCGTGCGCGCCGCCGAGGAACAGGCGCTCGATGTTCGGGTCGGCCAGCAGCTCGTCGGCGCGCCGGTGCAGCACCAGCCGGCCCGATTCGAGCGCGATCGCCTCGTCGGCGATCTTCAGCGCGCTCTTCACGTTCTGCTCGACCATCAGCACCGTGGTGCCCTGCGTCGGCCAGCTTGCGCAGCAGCGTGAACACGTCCTGCACCACCAGCGGCGAGAGGCCGATCGACGGCTCGTCGATCAGCAGCACCTTGGGCCGCAGCAGCAGCGCGCGGCCGATCTCGAGCTGCTTCTGCTCGCCGCCCGACAGCGCCGACGCCAGCGCTGTGCAGCCGCTCCTTCACGCGCGGGAACAGCGTCCAGCACTTCGGGGATGCGCTCGTGCGTGGTCTTCATGCCCAGCGTGATGCCGCCGAGCTCGAGGTTCTCGATCACGCGTGAGCTGGCCGAACAGGTTGCGGCCCTGCGGCACGAAGGCGATGCCGTGCTTGCGCCAGCAGGTCCTTGGCGGTGGCGCCGGTGATGTCCGGCCGTCGAGCCGGATGCGGCCCTGGCGCACCTTGAGCAGGCCGAACAGCGTCTTCAGCACCGTGCGACTTGCCCGCGCCGTTGGGCCCCAGCAGCAGCGTGATCTTGCCGCGCCGGGCCTTGAAGCTCAGGTTGTTCAGGATCATGAACTCGCCGTAGCCGGCGACCACGTCGTCGAACTCGATCGCGATGTCGGTCTGACATGCATCAGTTCCCCAGGTAGGCGTCGAGCACCTGCTTGTTGGCGCGGATCTCGGCCGGCGTGCCGATCGGCCATCACCGTGCCCTCGACCATCACCATGATGCGGTGGCACAGGTCCATCACGAAGTCCATGTTGTGCTCGATGACCACGAATGAAGCTGTGCTTGCCGTCCGCGCGTCGCGTCTGGTTCAGCTCCTTCAGCAGCGTGCTGATGCCGCCGACCAGGCTCGGGTTGACGCCGGCGCAGGGCTCGTCGAGCAGCACCAGGTCGGGCTCGCTCATGAAGGCCATCGCGATGTCGACCAGCTTTTGCTGGCCGTAGCTCAGCTCGCCGGCCTTCTTGTCGGCCACGTGGCGGATGCGGAACTGGTCGATCAGCGCGTCGGCCTTGGCGCCCAGGCCCGAGTCGCCGGGCGCGAACATGCGGCTCCACATCGTGCCCGTGATGCTCCTGCGCGGCGACGAGCAGGTTGTCGCGCACGCTCATCTTGCCGAACACCTGCAGGGTCTGGAAGGTGCGGCCGACGCCGCGCTGGTTGAGCTGCAGCGGGCTCATGCCGGTGATGTCCTGGCCGTTCAGTTCGATCTTGCCGGCGTCGGGCGTGATCTGGCCCGAGCACGCTGTTGAACATCGTCGTCTTGCCCGAGCCGTTGGGGCCGATGACGCCGAAGATCTCGCCCGGCTGGACTTCGAAGGACACGCCGCCGACGGCCTGGATCGCGCCGTAGGACTTCTTCAGGCCGGTGACCTTGAGCAGCGGCGCGCTCATGACGTGTGCTCCGAGCTTCGGCCGCCGCGGCCGTGCGCGCGGCCGCGGCCTCGCGGGCCTGGCGCCGGGCCTTGAGCCGGTCGGGGATGCTCAGCAGGCCGTCGGGCAGCCAGAGCATCAGCAGCACCACCGCCACGCCGAACACGAACAGGTACCAAGCCCGCGCGAAGGGCACGACGCAGCCACTCGGGCAGCAGCACGCCGACGGCCGCGCCGAGCAGCGGGCCGAAGAAGTAGCCCGGCGCCGCCGACCACGACCATCAGGTACATCATGATCGACGCGCCGACCGTGAACGGCGCCGGCTCGATGAACTGCACCAGCGACGCGAACAGCGCGCCGGCCACGCCGGCATACACCGCGCCGATGGCGAAGGACAGCAGCGTGTAGGCCTGGATGTCGACGCCCAGGCTCTCGGCGCGGATCGGGTTGTCGCGCAGCGCGGTGAAGGCCTTGCCCCAGGGCGAGCGCAGCAGCGCCACAGCAGCAGGCGCCATGATCATCGTCACCGCCAGCACGAAGTAGTAGTAGGCCAGGTTGCCGTCCAGGCTGAAGCCGAGCAGGCCCGGCCGCGCGATGTTGTTGATGCCGAAGGTGCCGCCGGTCAGCCACTCCTCGTTGCGCATCACCAGCCAGACCGCGGTGTTGAAGCCGAGCGTGGCGAAGGCCAGGTAGATGGTCTGCACGCGCAGCGCCGGGAAGCCCAGCACCAGGCCGATCACGAAGCAGCCGAGCATGGCCAGCGGCAGGCCGAGCCAGAAGCTGAAGCCCGGCCTTCATCAGGATCGCCACGGTGTAGGCGCCGATGCCGAAGAAGGCGGCGTGGCCGAGCGACTTCTGCCCGGCGTAGCCGACGGTCAGGTTCAGCCCCATGGTGGCGATCACGAAGACCAGCCAGTGCGCGATCAGGTAGATGCCGTAGCTCTTGAGCAGCGGCGGCACGGCGATCAGCAGGGCCAGCAGGATGGCCGCGGCAATGAGGCTGGCCTTTCTCATCTTCAGACCTTGCGCTCGACTTTCTTGCCCAGCAGGCCCTGCGGCTTGAACAGGATCACGACCATGAAGATCACCAGCGCGACGGCGTCCTTGTAGGCCGGCGAGATGTAGGCCGCGGCCAGGTTCTCGCACACGCCGACGATGACACCGCCCAGCAGCGCGCCGCGCGAGTTGTTGAAGCCGCCGATGATGGCGGCGAAGAAGGCCTTGTTGCCGAGCGACTCGCCCATGTCGAACTTGGCCAGGTAGGTCGGCGTGACCAGCAGCGCCGCCGCGCAGGCCAGCACGGCGTTGATGGCGAAGGTGTAGAAGATCATGCGCGGCACGTTGATGCCCAGCACGGTGGCGCTTTCGGTGTTCTGCGCCACCGCCTGCATCGCGCGGCCGGTCACCGTCTTGGCCAGGAAGGCCTGCGTGGCGAGCACCAGCGCCAGCGCCAGCACCAGGGTGCCGACGTCGGCCAGCGTGATCGTCACGCCGGCGATGTTGAAGATCTTGTCGGCGAACAGGCTCGGGAACGGATGCGCCTCGGCGCTGTAGCCGGCACGCATGCCGTTGCGCATGGCAATCGCCAGGCCGATGGTAGCGACCACGATCGGCATCAGCCCGAAGCGCAGCAGCGGGTCGGCGATGCCGCGCTTGAAGGCCCAGCCGAGCACGACGACGGCCACCACGCAGGTCAGCACGAAGGCCAGCGGCAGCGGCAGGCCGGCCGCCATGAGGCCCAGCATCATGAACGCCGGCAGCATGACGAACTCGCCCTGCGCGAAGTTGATCGTGCCCGAGGCCTGCCACAGCAGCGTGAAGCCCAGCGCCGCCAGCGCGTAGATGCTGCCGGTGGCAAAGCCCGAGAAGACGAGTTGGAGGAAGTCGGTCACGGCCCCGGGTCCTTGCTCGACGAGGCGTTACTTCTTGCCCAGCGCCGGCAGCACTTCCTTGACCACCTGCTTGCCGTCCTTGACCTCGACCATGAAGCTCTCGCGGTCGAGGTCACCGTTGGCGTCGATCCCCACGTCGAGAATCACGCCGGGGTGGGTCGCGGCCTTGAGGTTCAGGCCGTGCAGCGCGGCGGCGACGGCCTTGCGGTCGAGCTTGCCGACCTTCTCGATCGCGGCCTTGAGCATGTACACGCCGCTGTAGCCCTTGATGCCGTTGTGGTCGCAGAAGTACTTGTACTCCTGGTAGAACTTGGCCTTGAACTTGAGCATCAGCGGGTTCGGCGCATCGACGGTCAGGCCCACATGCGCCACCGCGCCATTGGCGGATTCGCCGGCCAGTTCGATCACCTTCTGCCCGGTCAGCGTGGTCTCGCCGACGATCGGCTTGTTGTAGCCCTGCTTGCGCAACTCACGCAGCAGGCGCGCCGACTCTTCCTCGTTGGTATAGACGAACAGTGCATCGGCGTTGAGCGACTTGGCCTTGAGCACCGGGGCGGAGAAGTCGATCTGGCCTGAATCGGTGGAGATGTCGGCCACCACCTTGACGCCGACGTCGGCGAGCGCCTTGGTGATCGCGTCGCGGCCACCCTTGCCGAAGTCGTTGTTGACGAACAGCACCGCCACGTTCTTGGCCTTCAAGCCGTTGGCAAGGTAGCGTGCCACCTTGGGCATCGCCGTCTCCTGCGTGAAGCTGGTGCGGAAGATGTACGGGTTGCCTTGCTTGGTGATCGCCGCGGCCTCGCCGCCGGTGAAGTTGGGGATCTCCGCGCGCCGCGTCTCGGCCATGCTGACCATGATCGAGCCCGAGAACACCGGGCCGAAGACGGCGAATACGTTGTCGTCGACCGCCTTGGTGGCCAGGCCCTTGGACACACCGGGGTTGGACTGGGTGTCGGCGATCGAGCTCTCGATCTTGTGGCCGAGGATGCCGCCGGCGGCGTTGATCTCTTTCACCGCCAGCTCGACGCCGTCGCGGAAGTTGGTGCCCGAGGTGGCTCCGGCCCCCGACAATTCGTACAGGCCGGCGATCTTGATCGCCTGCGCCTGGGCCAGGGCGGGCACGGCGAAGGCCAGCGCGCAGGCGGCTTGGATGAGGGTGCGGCGGGTGGTGGTCATGGGAACTCCTCGGTTGCGATGGTGGGTTTGGCGTGAAGGCAGGGGGGCGACTTTATAGGGCTTGCATCAGGCGGCGCAATTCGGACGAATCCCCGGCCACCGTGCGCGCCAGCTCGTGCAGGCCGAGGAACTCGAGGTACTCGGGTGCCTGCTGGATCATCATCTCGAAACCCGGGTGCGCGTTGATGCCGCGCGCCTGGCAGGCGCGAAGCAGCGGCGTGGTCTGCTTTTTCATCAGGATGTCGACCACCGCAGCGCCGGCATCCACGCGCGCCGGATCGAACGGCAAGGGGTCGTTCGCAGCCAGACCCAACGGCGTGGCGTTGACGACGAGGTCGAAGCCGGCCGGGTCGGGCGATGCGGCGGCGGCGACGTCGATCGACGGGAAGACGCCACGCAAGCGTGCGGCCACGGCGGCGCTGCGCTCGGCATCGACGTCGTGCAGCGCGAGCCTGGCCACGCCGCGTTCGGCCAGCGCGACGGCGATCGCCACGCCGCCGCCACCGGCACCGACCACCAGCACACGCGCCCCCTTGGCCGCGATGTCCAGGTGGTCGAGCCCCTTGACGAAGCCGACACCGTCGAACAACGCGCCGTCGATCGTGCCGTCGGCGTTGCGCCGCGCGGCGTTGACAGCCTGCGCGATCGTGCCCGCGCGGTCGCAGCGGTCGAGCAGCGCCAGCATCGCCGTCTTGTGCGGGATCGTCAGCATCAGGCCATCGATGTTGCGGGCGGTGAAGGCATGGCGCACGAAGGCGGCGAAGTCGCGCCGCGCCACCAGGGCGGGAACCAGCACCGCGTCGACGCCGTGGCGCGCGAACAGGTGGTTGAATGTCTCGGGCGCACGCACCTGCGCGACAGGGTCGCCCAGGATCAGGAAGACGCGCGTCGTGCCGCTGATGTGCATGGCCGGCAGGATAGGAAGTGGCAGTCGCAGCGCCAAGCAGTTTCCCGGTGCATTGAGCGACAATCGCGCACCTTGCGCGATCATCGTCTGCTTCGAGGGTTAGCCCTATGAGTGCCGTCTCCGCCGCCGCGATCAACCCGAAGGACCTGATCGAAGGCCTGGGCAAGGGCCTGCGCGTGATCGAGGCCTTCGACGACGACCACCCGCGCCTGACGGCGAGCGAGGCCGCGGCGCTGGCCGGCATCACGCGCACTGCCGCACGCCGGCACCTGCTCAGCCTGGTCCACTTCGGCTACGCCGCCAGCGACGGCAAGCAATTCTGGCTCGCGCCGCGCGTGCTGCGGCTCGGCCAGAGCTACCTCGGTGCGTCGCGGCTGCCGCGCCTGGTCCAGCCCTTCATCCAGCGCGTGTCGATGCAATGCGGCGAAACCGTCAATGTCAGCGTGCTCGACGGCCACGAAGTGGTCTACCTGGCGCGCAGCAGCCCGCCGCGCTGGGTCTCGATCGGCTACCAGGTGGGCGTGCGCGTGCCCGCGCATGTGGTCACGCCCGGCATGGTTGCGTTGGCCGCGCGCAGCGACGACGAGATCAATGCCTGGATCAAGGCCCACGATTTCGTCTCCTTCACCGCCCACACCGTGACCAGCAAGCTGCGCTTTCGGGCCGAGGTGCGCCAGGCGCGCGAGCAGGGCTACTGGTCGACGCGCCAGCAACTCGACCCGGGGCTGAGCGGCATCGCCGTGGCGCTGATCGACCGCAAGGGTCAGTGCAAGGGCGCCATGAGCGTCACCGCGCCTTCGGCCAGCACCTCGGAAACGCAGATGGTCGAGAAGCTGCTGCCGCTGCTGCGCGAGGCGGCGCAGACGCTGCAGCCGTTGCTGTAGCGCCTACCAGGCGTAAGCCAGCACAGGGTTGTCGACGAGGATGCGCCGGCGCGCGGCCACGTCGGGCACCCAGTCGGTGAGCAGCGCCAGCAGGTCGGCATCGGCCGGCAGCGGTGAGCGGTTGGGATGCGGCCAGTTGCTGGCCCACAGGCAGCGCTCGGGGCGCGAATCCGCCAGGGCCCGCGCCAGCGGCGCCACGTCGCCGTAGGCCGGTGGCCCGAGCTTGGAAGTTTCGTAGGGTGCCGACAGCTTGACCCAGCGCCGATCGCGGTCGAGCACCGACTGCAAGGCCTTGAAGGCGCCGTCGTGCACCGACACCGGTTCGACGAAGCGGCCGATGTGGTCGATCACCACGCTGACGGGCAGGCGGTCGATCAGGGCCTTGCGCTGCAGTGTCTCGCGGCCATCGAATTGCAGATCGATGTGCCAGCCCAGCGGTGCGATTCGCGCGGCCATGGCCTCGAGCGTGTCCCAGGGCAGCAGCGGGCCGGCGGCGCGGCCCAGCATCATGTAGCGCACGCCACGCACGCCGCCAGTGTGCAGGCGCCGCAGCTCGGCATCGCTGACGTCGGGCGGCACCACCGCGACGCCGATCGCGTTGTCGCCGAGCTGCGCCAGCGCGTCGAGAAGGCAGGCGTTGTCGAAGCCGTAGCCCGTCGGTTGCACCAGCACCACGCGCTGCAGGCCGAGCGCGCGCTGTACCTGCCGATAAGCCGACACCGGCGCGTGCGGTGGCTTGAAGGTCGCGCTGGCGGCGAGCGCAAAGCGGTCCTCGTAGATGTGCACGTGGCAATCGCAAACGCCGTGCGGTGGGACGGTGGGCATCGTGACCTCGCTGTCTATGACCTGCCGATGAGGGCCCGCAGGCGGCTCGCGCTGGCCGCGTTCACCGCCCCTTGCGGCACGCGGCCGTGCACGATGTCGCTCACCTGGCGCACGGTCTCCAGCGCCTGGTGCTCGATCGCTTGCGGCGTCAGGCCACCGATGTGCGGCGTGGCGAGCACGCGCGGATGGCGTGCCAGCGCCATGCTCGGCATCTGGTCGGGCGCACGGCCGACGTCGAGCGCGCAGCCGCCGATCAGCGCCGGCATCCAGTGCTTGCAGCAGCGCGGCCTCGTCGACCAGGTTGCCGCGCGAGGCATTGATGAAATACGCCGTCGGCTTCATCGCTGCGAATGCCGCGGCGTTCATCAGGTTCTCGGTCTCGACGGTCGCGCCGGCCAGGCAGACGACATGGTCGGCCTCGGCCAGCAGCGTGGTCAGATCCACCTGGCGCAGCAACGGGCTCGCAACCCGGGCATGCGGGTCGGTCACGAGCACGCGCATGCCCAGCGCGAGTGCCACGTCGGCCAGGTTGCGGCCGATCTGGCCGTAGCCAATGAGGCCGAGCGTGGCGCCGCGCAATTCGCGGCCCATCCGCGCCGGCGGCTGCACGCCGGCGCGGTACTGCAGCACCGCGGCGCTCAAGTGGCGGCTGAGGTCGATCATCACGCCGAGCGATCCATTCGGCGACCGAGGTCATGAACCCGGCGCTGGCCCGCGTGACCAGGATGCCCTGCGCGCTGGCCGCATCGACGTCGACGTTGCGGATGTCGACCGCGCAGCGGCAGAAGGCCAGCAGCCGCGGCAGGCGCGCCAGCAGTTCGGCACCGCCCTCGGCGCGGCGGTCGCTGACGATGATGTCGCAATCCGCGGCCGCAGCGGCCAGCGCGTCGATGGTCCATGGTTCCTCGCTGGCGTTGCGCTGCACGCGGGCCACGGCTTCGAGCGCGGCCAGTGCGCGCGCGCCGTAATAGTTGGCCAGCGCGCTCGGGCTGTGGGTCAGCAAGACCGTGGCGGGCTTCATCAGCGCGACCTGGCCACTCGCGTCGGCCGGGCCACCGATTCGCGTTCGACCAGCGTGGGCTTGAAAAGGAATTCGGCCGGCGCGATGCTGTCGTCGGCCAGGCGGCCGATCACGCGCTCGACGATCGTGCGCGCCATTTCGGGCACCGGCAGGCGCACCGTGGTCAGGCCCGGACTGGTCAGTGCCGACAGAAACAGCCCGTCCATGCCGACCACCGACACGTCGGCCGGCACGGCCAGGCCGGCATCGCGAAAACCCGCCAGCAGGCCGAAGGCGAGCATGTCGTTGACGCCGACGACGCCGGTCGGCCGGCCGCGCTCGGCGGCGATGCGCGCGGCCAAGTGGCGGCCAACGTCGGCCATCTCCGAGTCGCCGTACTCGGACGTCGTGCTGCCGTCGATCACGCGCGCGTTGCGCTGCAGCCCCGCGCTTTCGGCAGCGGCAAAGAAGCCTTTGATCTTCTCGCTGCGGCTCATGGTCTGGCCCGACGCGGTGACGAAGGCCAGCCGCTTGTGGCCGTTGGCGATCAGGTGCGCGGTGGCCAGGCGCGCGGCCTCGAAGTTGTCGACAGAAACGTGGTCGATCGCCGGCGACGCGCCGGGTGTGGCTCGCCGGTCGTAGCTGACCATCACCAGCCCGCGCTGCACCGCGGACTCGAAATGCCGCTCGTCGACCAGCGACGAGATCACGACCACGCCGCGCACGCCGTGCGCCAGCAGGTCGTCGAAGAAACCGGTCTCCTTGTCGCGATTGCGGTAGGTATTGCCGAGCACGACGCGGTGGCCATGGCGCTCCTGCGCCGCGGTTTCGATCTCGCGCGCGATGTAGCCGTACATCGGGTTGGCGATGCTGGGCACCAACAGGCCGAGCATCGGCGTGTGGCCGGTCTTCAGCTGGCGCGCCGCGCGGCTGGGCCGGAAATCGAGCGCGGTGATCACCGCCTGCACCCGCTGCAGCGTGTCGCTGCGCATGCGGTCGGTGCGGCCATTGAGCACGTTGGAGATCGTGCTCACCGACACACCGGCCTCGCGTGCGACGTCCAGGATGGTGCTCACGATGTCAGCCGAGAAAGTAGTGCGGTAGCCACGATGCCAGGCCAGGAACGAAGATCACCAGCAACAGTACCAGGGTCTCGGCGAGCATGAACCACCAGACATGGCGGTTCACCTCGGCGTAGGTGCATTGCGCGATGCCGGTGGTGACGAAGAGCAGCGGCGCCGTCGGCGGCGAGACGGCGCCGATCTGATTGCACATGACCATCACCAGGCCCATCTGGAACGGGTCGATGCCATAGCTCTTGCTGATCTGGATCGCCACCGGCGCAAAGATCAGCAGCACGGCCAGCGAGTCGACGAAGGTGCCGAGCACGACCATCACCGCGGCCACGATCAGCAGCACCATGGTCGGGTTCTGCGAATACGAGGTCACGAACCTGACCGCGTCGACATTGAATTCCAGGTACGCCAGCAACCAGCCCGATGCGCCGGCCACGGCGATCACGCCCGAGACCATGGTCGTCATCACCGCGGCCTCGATCAGGATCGCGGGCAGGTCGCGCCAGCTGATCTTGCGGTAGTACAGCGTGCCGAGCAGCAGCGCGTACAGGCAGGCGATGGCGCCGGCCTCGGTGGCGGTGAAGATGCCCGACAGGATGCCGCCGACGATGATCACCGGGCCCAGCAGCGCCGGCCAGACCTCGACGAACGAGCGCGCCAGCGCGCGCCACTCGAAGCGGCCATGGGTGACGCGCAGCTCAGGGTAGTCGGGGTGGTAGGTGTAGACCTTGATGGTCGCCATCAGGAACAGGCCGACCAGGAGGCCGGGCACGATGCCGCCCAGGAACAGCCCGCCGATCGAGACCTGCGCGATTGATCCGTAGACCACCATCACCATGCTCGGCGGAATGATCGCGCCGATCGTGCCGGCGGTGGCGATCAGCGCCGCGGCGAAGCCGGCCTTGTAGCCCGACTTCTTCATCGTCGGGATGACGATGGCCGCGATCGCCGAGGCGTCGGCCGTGCTCGAGCCCGAAATGCCGGCAAAGATCATGCTGGCCACCACCGAGGCATGGGCCAGGCCGGCGCGCAGGTGGCCCACCAGCACGCGCGAGAAGTCGACCAGCTGCTGGCTCATGCCGCTGGCCGACATCAGACCGCCGGCGAGGATGAAGTACGGCAGTGCGAGCAAGGTGAACGAGTCGAGCTGCGCGAACATCTTCTGCGCGAACATCGGCAACACCACGTCGGGCACCGCGGCCACGCCGACATAGCCGGCCAGCGCGATGGCCAGCAGGATCGGCAGCCCCAGCATCATGGTGCCGAGCATCAGCGCGAGCAGGAACCAGATCATGACGGCGCGGCCTCCCGTGCCCGCACCCGCCAGGCGCCATCGACGATGCGCCGCACAGCCACCAGCAGCAGGTACAGGCCCCCGACCACCATGCCGGCGTAGGGGTAGCTCATCGGCACCTCGAGCCCGGGCGACGACTGCAGGTGCGCCACGCGCGCGACCATGAAGCCCAGCGCCATCAATGAGACGGCGAAGGCCAGCCAGGTCAGCTCGACGACCAGGTTGAACGCCGCGCGCTGCAGGCGCGGCAGCATGTCGCAGAAGGTCTCGATGTACAGGTGCGCACCGCGCCGGTAGGCGATCGGGATGCCGAGGAAGACGATCCAGATGTGGCCGAAGATCTGCGCCTCTTCGCTCCAGCTCAGCGAGGCGTTGAGCGCGAAGCGGTTGAAGACCTGCAGCAGCGCGATGCAGACGATGACGGCGAAGATCGCCGCCACCAGCCTCTCGGCGCCGCGGTCGAGGCGGTCCAGAACACGCCGCATCTACTGCTTGCGGATCTGTGCCAGCAGCGATTCGGCGCCGAAGTCCTTGGCCAGATCGTCCTGCGCCGCGAGCGCGGCCTTCTGCAGCGGGCCGACATCGATGTCGACGACCTTCATGCCCAGCTTCTTCACCGCGGCCAGCGACTCGGCTTCCTTCTCGGGTGCCATCTTGCGCACGATGTCGGCCGCCGCGGTGGCGCCTTTTTGCATCACCGCCTGCTCGGCCGGGCTGAACTTCTTCCACTCGGCCAGCGAGAAGACCAGCACCGTCGGATCCATCAGGTGGCGCGTCATCGCGATGCAGCAGGCGACTTCGTTCAGCTTGAACGACACCGTGGTCGCCGCGGTGTGTTCGTAGCCGTCGAGCACGCCGCTTTGCAGCGAGGTGTAGATCTCGCCGAAGTTCATCGGCGTGGCATTGGCGCCCATCGCGTTGATCGCCGAGACGAAGACCTTGGTCGGGATGGTGCGGATCTTCAGGCCCTTCAGGTCGGCCGCGGTCTTGACTTCCTTCTTCGCCGTGACCACGTTGCGGTAGCCCCAACTCACGGCCCAGGAGAGCACCTTGAAGCCGGACTTCTCCATGTCGGCCTCGAGTTCCTTGCCGACCGGGCCGTCGAGCACCGCCTCGGCGTGGGCGTAGCTCTTCCACATGAAGGGCAGGCCGAGCACGCCGATGCGCTTGACGAAGGAGGCGTATTCGGCCGGCCCGCCGGTGGTGCCCGATGCGCCCGAGCCCAGGCGCATGGCCTCGATGACCTCGCGCGACTGGCCGAGTTGGCTGGCCGGGAAGACCTTGACTTCGATGCTGTCCGAGTTGGCGTTCACGTAGGTCATGAACTGGTGCGCGAGCATGGTGTTGTCGACACCGAGGTCGGCCGGTCCGGCGGTGTGGATGCGAATCAACTTCTTCGCCGGAGCCTGGGCGGCGGCCGGCAACGTGGCCGTCAGGGCAACGCAGATCAGGGCCAGGGCACGCAGGAATCGATGCATGTTTGTCTCCACCACCGGTTGTTGTAGAACGATTTAGTAGAACGATACACCGCGGGCCGATATCGTTCCCCCGGGGTTTCACCAGGGCGCCGCGCCGCCCTGCTCCGCGCGCGCAGTCGTCGATCAGACGCGCTCGACCGTCCGCTTTCCGGCCTGCACAACGAACTTCGCCAGCGTCTGCACGCCGCTTTGCCTGGCCGTCACGTCGCCGACCACGCGCAGCGACACGTCGATCTGTCGTGGCGTGATGTCGACGACGCCATAACCCTTGCGCTCAGCGTCGGCATAGACGAAGTGCGGGTTCTCGGCCAGCAGTTCGGCGATCCTGGCGTTGCCACCCGAGCGCGAGGTGATGCCGGTGCCGCAGAACTCCACGCCGACACGCGGGCTGGCCGGGTCGGCATAGTCGGCCAGGACGTGGCCGACCCAGTTCTCGTGCACGTCGCCACCGAGGAGCACCGGGTCGGCCACGCGGTACTTTTGCAGTGCCTCGGTCAGCCGCCTGCGGGCGGGGGCGTAGCCGTCCCAGCCGTCGTTCCAGAACTGGGCGCCTGCGCCAGGCTTGAAGTCGCGCGGTCCGAACAAGGTGCTCTGGCCGAGCAGGTTCCAGCCGCCCGTCCCGGCAGTGGCGCGCAACCGATCGTCCAGCCAGCGCTCCTGCTCGAGGCCGAGCATGGTGCGCGAAGGATCCGTCCAACCGGCACAGGTGGCGGGGTCGACGCTGCTCGATCCGGGCTTGCCACCGCGGGTGCAGGCCTGCGGGCTGCGGTACTGCCGCGCGTCGAGCATGTGCAGCGCAGCGAGTTGACCAAAGCGCGCTGCGCCGTAGATGCGCATCTCGGCGCCGCTGGCCAGCCCGGCCAGGCCGTGCGTGAGCACGCTCGCGCGCAGTGGCATGTGCTCGTAGTAGGCCTGGTAGGCCGCGGCGCGGCGGGCCGCGAAATCGGCCACCGCCGGACCGCTGTCGCCGGGGGACAGGCCGGCGTAGTCGTTTTGCACTTCATGGTCGTCCCAGACCACGAACCAGGGGCAAGCCGCATGCGCGGCCTGCAGATCGGCCTCGCCTTTGTAGAGCGCGTAGCGCTTGCGGTAGTCCTCGAGCGTCAGCGCCCAGTTGCCCGTGCCTGCGCGCACGGCGTTGAGGGCGCCGGGGTATTCGTAGATGTAGTCGCCGAGGAAGACCACCGCATCCGGCGCGTCGTCGACGACGTGGCGCCAGGCGCTGAAGTAGCCATGTTCCCAGCGCTGGCAGGATGCATAGGCCAGGCGCCATTGGGCGGGCCGGGCATCGGGCGCAGGCAAGGTGCTGGTGCGGCCGGTCGCGCTGACCCATTGGTTGGCATCGCCGCCGGCCATGAAGCGGTAGTGATAGCTGCGGTCGCTGTCCAGCCCATCGGCCTGCACATGCACGCTGTGCGCGAGTTCGGGCAGCGCCTGGACCTGGCCCTGCCGCACGACGCGGGCGAAGGCCGCGTCGTGCGCGACCTGCCAGCGCACGGTGATCGCCGTGTCGGGCAGCGTCGAGTTGCCGAACAGGCCCGTGCTGACGAGCCGCGTCCACAGCACCACGCTGTCCGCCTGCGGCGAGCCGCTGGCCACGCCCAGCGTGAAGGGGTTGTCGCTCAGCCGCGGCTGGCTCCAGGCACTGCGCGGCAACCACAGCGTGCCGGCGGCGGCAGCGGCCAGGCGCAACAGGCGGCGGCGGTCGGCGCGCATTGGCAGCATGTGTGGCATCGGATGCGGTGGGCGGCGTGAAGAATACGCCGCCGCCCGGTGGCCTTTCACAACGACGGCCGAATGGCCTTGATGCGTCGGCATCGCGTGGCACTTCAGGGTGCCAGAATCGCCGCACCGTGCCATTGTTCGCCTGAGCCATGAAACACCCCTGCGACGTGATGCTGCGACCGGCCCACGAGCAGGAGGCGGCGGTCATGGCCGAGATGTCGCGCACGCTGATCGAGGCCGGGCTCGGCTGGCGCTACACGGCGCAGCGCGTGGCCGGCCTGATGCGGGACGCCGACACGGCGGCACTCGTCGCCCATGACGGCTCTGGGATCCAGGGTTTTGCCGTCATGCAGCTTGGCGACGAACATGCGCACCTGGTGCTGCTTTGCGTGCAGCCGCCGCAATGGCAACGCGGTATCGGCCGGCGCCTGATCGAATGGCATCTCGCGACGGCCCGGGTCGCTGGCATGGCCTCGATGCGGCTTGAGTTGCGCGCCGACAACGGCGCCGCGTTGGCCTTCTATCGGCGCCTCGGATTCACCGAGACCAAACGGGTGCCCGGCTATTACGACGGCCAGATCCCGGCACTCGGCATGACGCTGCGGCTTCGCGGCGACGCTTGAAGCCGCGCGTCAAGTCGTCAGGCTGCCCTGCACCTGTGTCGCGCCGACCTGGCGGCCACCGAACGGGCGCTGGCGCTCGAAGCGATATTGTTTTCGCTGGTCCCAGGTCTGGGGGCCGGTGACGGCCTTGTGCTCGAAGAGTGCCCTCGCCTGCACGATTGTCAGTTGCTGGTACGGTGGCACCTGGCGCGCAAACAGCCAGCGCGATTCGCCTTCGACCGCCGGCCACGACACCAGGCGGTTGTTGACCCAGTAGGTGCAGTTGCGCTGCACCCAATAGGCCTGGCGCTCGAACAGCACGCGGCCGGCGATACCGCATTGTGCGCCGAGCACCACGACCCGCTCAGGCAGTTCGAAGATGGCTGAGTGCACCTCGATCGGTGATTCGCCCGCGCCGATGTGGACCAGCGTCACGCGTTGAATTTCGTCGGCGTGCAGCCGATCGACGCACTCATCGCCGCGGCTCACCGTGATGTCCTCGTCATGCCAGCAAGTGCGCAATTGCGCTGCCCTCGCCTTCGCGGTCGTCCATTGCATATCCGTGCTCCACAGCGCTCCGGCCGGGGCGACCCCAAGACTGCAGTCGCTTGTACCGCCGAGCGGGGAATGGATGTTGTTACTGACTTATGTGGGGCGCAAGCGGGTGAAACCCCGCAGTCGGCCCGCGTTTGAGGCGAATCAATCCCAACGCCCTTGCCCGCCGGTCGGTCGAATCCTTATCGCCGCATAAGGACGCGCCTAGCCAGCCCGCTCCAAGTAACTCTGGAACACACCGACATGCACCAGCGCTGCGTCGGCGGATTCGGGCCAGAGCTCTGCGGTCGTGAACCGCACGTCGAAGGTCGGCTCGTCGGCAGCCGCCACGCCGTGCGCGTGCGCATCGGGGAAGGGGTAGGGCGGCGACTCGCCGACGACGACACCCTGCTTGCCGCAAATGTAGGCCGGCATGCGCACATGGCCCGGCACATGATCGGACCGCACCCTGACGCGGTCGCCGGGCTTGAAACGCTCGCGCAGCGCCGCGTTCGAGCGGCCGGGCGCACTGGGCAGGGCCAGTGGAAACTGGCCGCCGGCGCGGCGCTCGAGTTCCTCGCGCGTGACGATGCCCTTCTCCACGCACAGCGTCGCCAGGCTCGTCAGCGTGCGCTCGTAGTAGCTGGCCGCCATGTAGTGGCGCGGTTCCATGCGCTCGATGGCATGGCGGTACTCGTCCATGTTGAAGATGCCGAGCCTGACCGCGAACGAGTACAAGGCGTTGGTCCGCTTCTCCCACGGCGCGTGGAACACCGGGGCGGTGGGCGAATGGCGAACCCGGCCGAAGCCCTGCTTGCCGCCGAGATCGTGAATGCCGTCCATCGGTGAAGCTGCTCCTGCGGCGCCTACAGACGCGCGACGCCGATCATCGAATCCTTGGTCACGATCGCGGCCAACTTGTCTTCCGGCCAGCCGACCGTTTCGGGCGGCTGAAGCGGCAGCACCATGTAGCGCGTGTCGGCCGTGGTGTCCCAGACGCGGATCTCGACTTCCGGTGCGAGGTCGAGACCCATTTCCTTGAGCACGGTGCGCGACTGCCGAACCACACGAGCCCGGTATTCCAGGTCCTTGTACCAGTCGGGCGGCAGGCCGATGACGGTGAACGCCGTGCACGAGCACAGGGTGCAGCAGATCACGTTGTGCACCGTCGGCGTGTTCTCGAGCACGACCAGGTGCCGGTGGTGGCGCGGCATCTCGATGCCGAGTTCGGCCACCGCGGCGATGCCGTTATCGAACAGGCGCCGGCGAAAGGCGGCATCGGTCCAGGCCTTGGCGACCACCCGCGCACCGTTCTGCGGGACCCACTTCTCGTCGGCAAGCTGGATTGCCTGCACGACGAACTCGCCGGCCTTCATGCCGCGCACTTCGAGCGCGGACTCGATGGCCGCGACACGCTGCTCGACGGAAGCGACGGCGGGACGCATGAAGCCCTGCGTAACGCTGCGCTCAGCGCCCGTGGCCGCCGCGCCAGCCGTGACCGTAGTAGCCGCCGCCGTAGCCATAGTGCGCGCCGTAGCCGATGAGGGCACCGACCGCCAAGCCGAGCCCGAGCGGCGCATAGCCCGGCCCGTAGTAATACGCGGGGCCCGTTCCGTAGTAATACGCGGGGCCTGGCGCAGGGTAAGTTTGATATGCCGGCTCCGGGTAGTCTTGGTAGGCCGGGCGCTCGACATAGACCGGCTGCGACGGCGACGCGGCCGGCGCGGGATATGGCGGCTGCGCCAGCGCACCCGCGGGCGCGACCTGCACCTGCACTTGAACGTAGGGGCCTGGGTCCTGACGCATCTGCGCCGAGTACTGCCGGCCTGCGTACTCGTAGACCACGTTGTACGCGGTCGTCCGGTCCTCGTAGGCGTTCTGCGTCGTGCAGCGCCGTGCCGTGTGAAGCTGCGCGGGCTGCCCGACGGCCTCGACGTTGTTGCCGACCACGGCGCCGCCGAACGCACCGATCGCCGTCGCAGCGGCCTGCCCGGCGCCCGAACCGATGGCGTGGCCAAATGCGCCGCCCGCGATCGCACCGACAAGGGCCCCCGCGCCCGACGGCGGGCGTTGAACCGCGACCTGCTCGTCGTAGCAGACCTGCCGCGGTACGGCCACCTGTTGCACGATGGGTGTGACCGAGATGACGGTACCGCGATCGCCGCCCGCTGGTGCAGTCTGCAGTGTCGCGCCTTGTTCGTAGGGCCGGCCGCCCGATGGCGTTTGCGCCTGACTCGGCGCCGCAAGCGCCAGGGTGGTCAAGGCGAGCGCGTAAACAGTGGCAATGGTCTTCATGGTCATCCAACCTCAACGGCTTGCGGACCGCGTCGGGCCCATGGGCACATCGTACGCGTTGCCTTCGACCCTTGTGTTGGCGGATCGTAAAGCTGTCGAGACGTTTGGTAACTGCAATGCCGCGCCGAGGGACCGGGTTGCGATCGCAGGCAAGCGCCCGTGCGGTCCGCCGCACCGGACTTCACGCGATGGCGCAAGGGACAATCCGTCGGCCACGACCCCGCTGCCCGATTGCCATGTCCACCCCGCTCGACCGCCACACGCTGTTCGAGGACGCACAAGCCCTGCTGACGGGCACGCTGTTCATCTCGCTCGCAGTGATGCTGTTCAACCACGCTGGCCTGCTCACTGGCGGCACCGCCGGCCTGGCCTTCCTGCTGCACTACGCCAGCGGCGTGAGCTTCGGCAAAATGTTCTTCCTGATCAACCTGCCCTTCTACTGGCTGGCCTGGCGGCGCATGGGGCGCGAATTCACGCTCAAGACCTTCGCCGCCGTCGCGCTGCTGTCGGTCCTGACGGAGTTCCAGCCGCTGGTGCTGCGCATCGAGTCGCTGCACCCGCTGTATGCGGCACTCATCGGCGGCCTGCTGATGGGAGCCGGCTTCCTGATGCTCTTTCGCCATCACGCCAGTCTGGGCGGCGTCGGCATCGTCGCGCTGGTGTTGCAGCGCGAGCGCGGCTGGCGCGCCGGCAAGGTACAGGGCCTGGTCGATTGCGCCATCGTGCTGGCCGCGCTGTTCGTCGTGGAGCCCGCGCGCATCGGCTACTCGCTCGTCGGCGCACTCGCGCTCAATCTGACGCTCGCAATCAACCATCGACCGGGCCGCTACGTGGTCGTGTAGCGCAAGGCGCACGGCTTGGTCTTCTCTGGCAGCATCTCCACATCATCACGCCGTACCGAGGGCCCAGCATGCACCCGTTTCTACCGACCTGCGCAGTGGCCGCTTTCATTTCAGCCACCTTTGGCCTGATCGCACCCGCAGCGGCGCAGGCGCAAGCCGGCACCGTGGCCACAGCGACCTGCCCGGCCCTGCTGCAGCAGACGTTCCCGCGCCTGCAGGACGAAAAGCCGCAGTCGTTGTGCCAGTACGCGGGCAAGGTGCTGCTGGTGGTCAACACCGCGAGCTTTTGCAGCTACACGCCGCAGTACGAAGGCCTGGAAGCGCTGCACGCCAAGTACGCGCCGCACGGCCTGGTGGTGCTGGGGTTTCCGACCAACGATTTCGGACAGCAGGAGCCGGGCGACAGCAAGCAGATCGCCGACTTCTGCTTCAACACCTACGGCGTACGCTTCCCGATGTTCGGCAAGAGCACGGTCAAGGGCAAGCAAGCGAACCCGCTGTTCACGGCCCTGACCAAGGCCACCGGCACGGCGCCGGGCTGGAATTTCCACAAGTACCTGATCGACCGACAGGGCCGGCCGCTGGCCAGCTACAACAGCGAGGTCGCACCCGGCAGCCCCGCGCTGGTGGCGGCGGTCGAGAAGGCGCTCGCGGCGCCCTAGGGTCGTCGCGCCGGCGAACCTAGGGGTCGGCCCCGGTGGTGGCGTGTGGGGTGCGCAGGCACAGTCGGTGGTCGACCCGGCAGCAACCCCTCTTCTCGGAGAACTCCCATCATGCAACGCAAGACATTCCTCGGCTCGTTGGCCGCAATCGCCCTGAGCGTCGCCGCCGTTTCGGTGCAAGCCGCCTGGCCGGATCGGCCGATCACGCTGGTCGTGCCGTGGGGTGCCGGCGGCGGCACCGATGCCACCGCGCGCATCATCGGCTCGCTGCTGGAGAAGGAACTCGGGCAACCGATCAACGTGGTCAATCGCACCGGCGGCAGCGGCGTGGTCGGCCATCAGGCGATCGCCACCGCGGCGCCCGACGGCTACACGATCGGGCTGATCACTGTCGAGATCAGCATGATGCACTGGCAGGGCCTGACCGACCTGTCGGGCGCGTCGTACACGCCGATCGGCCTGGTCAACATCGACCCCGCCGGCCTGCAGGTGCGAGCCGACTCGCCGTACAAGACCGCGAACGACCTGGTCGCGGCCATCAAGGCCAACCCGGGCAAATTCAAGGCCTCGGGCACCGGGCAAGGTGGCATTTGGCACCTGGCCATCGCCGGCATGCTCAAGGACCTGAAGGTCGACCCGGCAGCCGCACCCTGGGTCCCGTCGAACGGCGCTGCGCCGGGGCTGCAGGACCTGGTGGCCGGCGGCGTCGAGATCGTGCCCTGCTCGCTGCCCGAAGCGCGCTCGCTGATCGACGCCGGCAAGGTACGCAGCCTGGCGATCATGAACGACACGCCGGCCGCGCTCTACCCCAACGTGCCGACGCTGAAGGCGGCGACCGGCAGCGACTGGAAGCTCGGCGCCTGGCGTGGCATCGCCGCCCCCAAGGGCCTGCCGGCCGAGGCGAACGACAAGCTGGTGGCCGCGATCAAGAAGATCGCGGCGAGCAAGGACTACACCGAATTCATGGCCAGCCGCGGCTTCGGCGTGCTCTACCAGGGCCCGGACGATTTCGCCAAGTTCATGGCCAAGGCTGATGCCGACCTCGGCGCGACGATGAAGGCCGTCGGCATCGCCAAGTAGGCGGCGGGTGAAGTTCAACGACATCGTCTGGGGCGTCCTGCTGGTGCTGTTTGCCGGCGCCCTGTTCGTTCACGCGCAGGGCTTCCCGACCATTCCGAGCCAGAAGGTGGGGCCCGGCGCCTTGCCGATGGCGCTCGCGGTCGGACTGGCAGTGTGCGGCGCCCTGCTGGTCTTGCGCGGCCTGCGCGAGCGCAATGCCGGCCGCGGCGGTGGCTGGGTCGAGATGCCGGCCTGGTTCGCCTCGCGGCCGCAGGTGCTGGCCATCGGCGTGCTGGTTGGCGTGAACCTGCTCTATCTGCTGGCCGTCGACCGCCTGGGTTTCGTCATCACCGGCGCGGTCTACCTCTGGGGCCTGATGGCGGTACTGCGCGTGCGAGCCTCGCGCGCAATCCCCGCGGCGCTCGTGATGACGCTGCTGATCCACTACTGCTTCTACAAGCTGCTCCGGGTGCCGCTGCCCTGGGGCGTGTTGCAGCCCCTCGCCTGGTGATCGAATCCGAAGGACGGCGATGAGCAGTGCGTGGGCGCAGGCCTTCTCCTTGGTCTTCGAGCCGTACAACATCCTGGTCATGCTGGGGGCCTCGGTGTTCGGCCTGTTCGTCGGCGCAGTGCCAGGCCTCACGGCGACGATGGCCACCGCCCTGCTGGTGCCGGTGACGTTCTTCATGGCGCCGATCCCGGCCATCGCGGCGATGGTCACGGCCACCGCGATGGCGATCTTCTCGGGCGACATCCCCGGCTGCCTGTTGCGCATGCCCGGCACGCCGGCCTCCGCGGCCTACACCGACGAGGCCTATGCCATGACGCGCAAGGGCCTGGCCGAGGTGGCGCTCGGTGCCGGGCTGGTGTTCTCGGCGGTCGGTGGCCTGTTCGGCACCGCCGTGCTGATGATCGCCGCGCCCACGCTGGCCGAGTTCGCGCTCAAGTTCAGCTCGTTCGAGTACTTCTGGCTGGTGCTGATGGGCCTGACCTGCGCGGTGTTCATTTCCAGCGACCGGCCGCTGAAGGGCCTGGTCACGCTGTTCGGCGGGCTGCTGGTGGCCTGCGTCGGCCTGAACAACCCGGCCGCGTTTCCACGCTTCACCTTCGGCAATACCAACCTGCTCGGAGGCCTGGGCCTGGTGCCGATGATGATCGGCATGTTCGCGGTGTCGGAAATCATCCGCTACGTCGTCGACACGGCGCCGGCGGCGTTGATCGTCGACGCCAAGGTCGGCAACGTGTTCAAGGGCATGTGGGCCCTGGCCGTGAAGTACCCGCGGCAGATCCTGCGCGGCAGCGTGCTCGGCACGCTGGTGGGCGCGCTGCCCGGCGCCGGCGCCGACATCGCGGCCTGGATGTCGTACGCGATGAGCAAGCGCTTCTCGAAGGAGCCGGAGAAATTCGGCACCGGCCATGTCGAGGGCATCGTCGAGAGTGGCGCCGCCAACAACAGTGCGCTCGCCGGCGCCTGGATCCCGGCACTGGTGTTCGGCATTCCAGGCGACTCGATCACGGCGATCGTGATCGGCGTGCTGTACATGAAGAACATGAACCCGGGCCCGTCGCTGTTCACGAACAACCCGCAGAACATCTATGCCGTGTTCCTGTTGTTCATCATCGCCAACCTGATCATGCTGCCCTTGGGCTACCTGTGCATCAAGGTCGCCAAGCGCATCCTCAAGGTGCCACGCGACATATTGATGCCGGTGATCCTGTTGTTCTGCGTCGTCGGCGCGTTTGCCATCAACAACGCCACGTTCGACATCGGCGTGATGCTGGTGGCCGGCATCGTTGCCTACCTGCTCGAGGAAAACGGCTTCCCGATCTCGCCACTGATCCTGGGCGTCGTGCTGGGCGGCATGCTCGAAGAGAACCTGGTTTCCTCGCTGATCAAGTCCGACGGTAGCGTGCTGGCGTTCTTCAGCCGCCCGATCGCGGCCACGCTGGGAGTGATCACGATCCTGATCTGGCTGTCGCCGCTGGCGAAGCACCTGCGCCGCGCGTAGTGCATTGAGATGGCCGACAATCGTCCCAGCGTCGCCGACAAGCGCCAGGCATTTCGCCGGCTGCACGACAGCGGTTGTTTCGTCATCCCGAACCCGTGGGACATCGGCAGCGCGCGAATGCTGGAGGGGTTGGGCTTCAAGGCGCTGGCGACCACGAGCTCCGGCTTTGCCTGGTCGCAGGGCCGGCCCGACAACGGCATCACGCGCGAGATGGCGCTGACCCACCTGCACGACTTGGTCGCAGCGACCGACCTGCCCGTCAACGCCGACTTCGAAAGCGGCTACGCGGCCGACGCGGCGGGGGTCGAAATCAGTGTTCGCCTGGCGCTCGAGGCGGGTGTGGCCGGGCTGTCGATCGAAGACTCGACCGGCGACGCGGCGCGCCCTCTCTATACGCTCGACCTGGCCTGCGAGCGCATACGCGCCGCCCGCCGAGCCATAGACAAGGCGGGTGGTGATGCCTTGCTAGTCGGCCGTGCCGAGTGCTTTCTGGTCGGGCAGGCCGACATCGACGAAACCATCGCCAGGCTCAGGGCCTATGCGCAGGTGGGCGCCGATTGCCTGTACGCACCGGGCATCCACACGCGCGAACACATCGACGCGGTGGTCGCGGCCGTCGCGCCCAGGCCGGTGAATCTGCTGGTCGGCCACGCCGCCCCACTGGCGGTTTCGGACATCGCCGCGCTCGGGGTGCGCCGGATCAGCGTCGGCGGCGCCCTGGCCCGGGCGGCCTGGGGTGGCTTCATGCGCGCGGCCAAACTGCTTGCCGAGCAGGGCCGGTTCGATGAGTTCTCCAACGCGGCTGCCGGCCGCGATCTCGATGCGTTCTTCCGCCACGACGTGGCACGCAGAACGGCGTCAGAAGTACCTGAGTCGCCCTAGCGCACGACGACTTGCCGTCGGCTCAAGGATCGGCGCTGCCACGACAGCGCCGGGTCGTCGCACGGTTGGCTACACTGCGCGCCCCTCCAACGCCGAGCCGCCGTGTACTGCGCCATCGACTTCGGCACCTCCAACTCCGGCATCGCCGTGCCAACTCCAGGCCTGGCGAGTGCTTCGGTGCGCCTGCTGGAAATCGAACCCGGCCACCCGACCATGCCGACCGCGGTGTTCTACGTCGTCGAAGGCCTGGCGCCACACCAACCCCCCAGACGCTTGTACGGACGCGCCGCGCTGGCGGCCTACGTCGAGGGTGTCGAGGGACGCCTGATGCGCTCGATGAAGAGCATCCTCGGCTCGTCGTTGGTCGACCAACACACCGATCTCGGCGCCGGCCATTCGGTCGGCTACCGCGAGGTACTGGCCGGCTACCTGCAGCAGTTGAAGCGGCATGCCGAGGCGAACCTGGGCGCACCGATCACGCAGGCCGTGCTCGGCCGGCCGGTGTTCTTCGTCGACGACGATCCCGTTCGCGACGCCAGGGCGCAGGCCGCCCTTGAAGCCGCCGCACGCGCGGTCGGCTTTAACGAGGTGCACTTTCAATTCGAGCCGATCGCTGCCGCGCTCGACTTCGAGCAGCACAGCACCGAGGAGCAGATCGTGCTGGTGGCCGACATCGGCGGCGGCACGTCGGACTTTTCGCTGGTCCGGGTCGGGCCCGCGCGCCGCGCGCGCACCGAGCGGCGAGACGACATCCTGGCCAATCACGGTGTGCATGCCGCCGGTACCGACTTCGACCGCCACATCGAACTGGCCTGCATCCTGCCCAGCTGCGGCCACAGGAGCCTTGGCCCCGCCACACGTCGACATGCGCCGCGAGAGGTGCCGAGCGCGGTGTACTTCGACCTCGCCACCTGGCACTTGATCAACACGGTGTACACCCCGAAGCGCGTGGCCGAGTTGGCGCGCATGAAGGTCTTCTATGGCGACACGCAATTGCACGAGCGCCTGATGCGGGTCGTAAGGCAGCGGCTCGGACATGCGTTGGCAGCGCTGGCCGAACAAGCCAAGATCGACATCGCCGACGGCCAACCGACCCGCCTGGCACTGGACGCCGTCGAAAGCGACCTTGCCGTCACGCTGACACAGCATCAGGCGATGGACGCAATCGATGGCGACTTCCAGCGCGTGGTTGCCGCGGCGCGCGAGACCTTGCGCCAGGCGGGACTGACCGGCGGCGCCGTCCAGGCGCTGTACCTCACCGGTGGCTCGACCGGGCTCGCGCCGCTGGTGCAACGCCTGGCGGCACTGTGCCCTGGCGCGCAGGTGGTTCGCGGCGACCGTTTCGCCAGCGTGGCCACGGGTCTGGGCCTGCATGCCCAGCGCCTGTTTGCGCGCGGCTAGAACGCGCAAGCGTTTGTCAAACGCCATTGCGCTGCCGGTGACGCAAAATGGCCACTCGCTGCCGGCCTCGTGCCGCGCAGCGCCCCATCCGCCCATTCGCCGTTGCACTGCCGCCCCGTGATACTTGCTCGCCTACCTGCCGGCCTTCGCGGCGCCATGACCGGCCTCGCGCTCGGCCTGAACACCTTGCTCGTTTCTGCGAGCCTGGTGCCGCCGGCCCTGCTCAAACTGCTGGTGCCGTTGGCCGGTGTGCAGCGGGCCGCCGACCGCGCGCTCAATGCGCTGGCGTCGACCTGGGTCGCGATCAACAACGGCTGGATCGCCGCGGTGCGCCCCGACGCGCGCTGGGATGTCCAGGGCGTCGACGACCTGCATCCGCGCGGCTGGTACCTGGTGTCGAGCAACCACCAGAGCTGGGTCGACATCCTGGTTCTGCAACGCATCTTCCATGGCCACATTCCGTTCCTGAAGTTCTTCCTGAAACGCGAATTGATCTGGGTGCCGGTAATCGGCCTGGCGTGGTGGGCGCTGGACTTCCCGTTCATGAAGCGCGGTCGCGGCCACGGCGCGCGCAGCAGCGACCTGCAGACGACGCGCGAGGCCTGCGAGAAGTTCAAACGCATCCCCACTTCGGTCATCAACTTCGTCGAGGGCACCCGCTTCACGTCCGCCAAGCACGCGCTGCAAAACAGTCCGTACCGCCACCTGCTCAAGCCCAAGATCGGCGGCCTCGGCATCGCACTGGCCACGATGGGCGAGCAGTTCGAAGCCCTGCTCGACGTGACCATCGTCTACCCGCACGGTACGCCGCGCTTCTGGGATTTGCTGTGCGGCCGCATCGACGCCGTCACCGTGCGCGTGCAGCAGCGCGAGATCCCGCCCGACGTGCTGGGCAGCGACCCCATCGGCGACAAGGCTTACCGCCAGCGCATCAGCGCGTGGACGGATCAGCAGTGGGGCGAGAAGGACCAGTTGATCGACGAGTTGCTGCGCGGCTCGTAGGATGTGCCCCAATCGGTCGCCCACTCAAGGCAAGAGCGGGGTGACTTCGTTGCTACCCGCGTCATGCAGCATCAGTGGTCGTGCTGCGACCGCGCACCCAGAACTGGTACATACGGCCGAAGGTGTCTGGATGTTCCAATTCGAAGCGATGCCAATGGTCGAGCCGAGTCATTGGCGGATCGTCCGGAAAGTTCGCCCGGTAGATGCGCGCAACGGACTGATCGGGTAGCTCGAAGCCGAGAAACTGCAACGCCAACTCATCGAGGATGCCCCCGATCTGCGGCAAGTTGAAGCGATGTTCCTGGACGTGGAATATCAGGTCGCGACAACCGCTCATGCTGTAGAAGTCCTCGCTTCGCGCCAACTTTTCGAGCTGCACATCGTCCTGCCGCGCCAGGATCGCGGCTCGGCAGCGCCGTATACCGTCCGGCGTGGCCTCGTAGCCCTCGCTTGCAATGAACTCGCGGGCATGCACGACGTGCCGGCGTGCGATGTCGCTGTACAGGCCGATGCGCATCAGGCCGCCCGGACGCAGCAGTCCGCAAAGCACGCGCCAACCGGCGAGTGGATCCTCGAGATGGTGCAGGACGCCGGCACACTCGACGATGTCGAAGCGCTCGTCGAGGGAGCCGAGTTCGAGAATGTCGCCCTGGCGGTACTCGATCCTGGCGAGGCCAAGTTCGTGCGTCTTGCGTTTCGCATAGGCCAGGCTGGTCAGACTCAGGTCGACGGCGAGCACGCTGGCATCGCGAAACCGTTGCGCCGTTTCGAGCGCTTGCAGGCCCGTACCGCAGCCGGCAATGAGTATGCGCGGCGAGCTTTGCGCAACCCCGCCCAGGTCGGCCAGCGGAAACAAAGACTGCATCGCCTCACGCACCGTGCTCTTCTTCAACAACTGCGCTGGCCGAATGAATCGCGGATAGGGATTCGCTTCGTACTGCGTCTGAACGGCGCGTGAAACGTCACTGAGAGCGTGGGTCAGCGCTGGGATTGATGGGCGCAGTTGACGCTCTGCTTGCGGCTCCAAGATCTGGCGCACGACAAGGTCACGGAAGGGCGTATCGGCGAGTTCGCGCGCGATGCGCTCGGCCCCATCGAGGCTGAACAGCGGCCGATAGGCGGCATATACCGCGCACCAATGCGGCGGAACGACTTGACCGGTAGCGCGCCGCTCCCGCAGACAATCGACCAGAGCCTCGACGCGGGCCGTCTCCTCAGGGGATTCGTTGCCAACGTATTCGGTGTTGAATCCGCAGTGCGCCAGAGCGGCAATTGCCGGGGCCGACAGGGATGGCTCGGACCGCTCCAGCACTTCGCTCAGCATCGCACTGCGGGCAAAGCCCACCAAATGCTCCAGGAACGCGTCGGGAATGACCGCATCGCGCAGCACTTTGAGCATTAGCGGTTCCTCGAACAACGCTCTGACGAGCGGCCCGATGGCATGCCAAGTCAGGCCACTGAACGTGCCCGACGGCGGCAGCAATCGATTGATCTCGAGTGCAGCTGGGTGCGTGGTTGTTAGACCGACGATGGCATGAACCAGACCGTTGACGTCGATGACCGGATGATCGAGCGCGCGGGACAGCAGATCGCGCGCAATTCCGGTCAGTGGATGGCGCACACCAAACACCTTGACGCAATTCGCGAACGTCAACCAGTAGACGGGGTTCTCCGGGCACAGGCGCAGTGCCGTGAAGATGCTGTTGAGGCCTCGCTCTGCCTGCTCAGTCGCGAGCGCGGGAATGTCGGGAGCGCTGCCTTCCAGCATATGTGCCGCCCACTTCATTCGCGCAGTCGCGAGACTGGCATGGGCCTGATGAAACGCCGGGTCGATCGCCACGGCGCGCTCCAGATTCACACATCCCTCTTCAAGTCGCTCCATGGCCAGCTGCGCATTGGCCAGTCCGTACAAAGCGTCTGAGTAATCCGGACGAAGTGCCAGCGCGTGTTCGAACGCGGCGGCAGCTTCGCCGAACCGCCGGACATTTACGAGCGTGTTGCCCAGGTTGGCATGGGCTTCGACGAGCACGGGATCAAGGATCAAAGCACGCTGAAGCTGATCAATCGCTTCCGCTTCCTTACCCAGGTGCCGCAATACGATAGCCAGATTGCATCGATGTGACGCCCGATCCGGCTGCGTCGTCACGGCAAGTCGGAGCAGCCTCTCCGCATTGCCAGTCTCGCCCATTTGCATCCCGAGCACGCCCAGTTCGACCAGCGAGCCGGCATCCTGCGGCAAGGCATTCAGCAGGCCCCGATAGAGGCTACGAGCGCGCTCGAACTCGCCCACTTCAAGCGCTCGAAACGTCAGTGCAATCAACTCGCGCTGCCCCGGCGGCGCAATTTGACCCGTTAACTGGCGTCGCTTCTTCTTACCCATTCTTGTCGCCCAACTCTTGCGCAACGCAATCTTCACACCCTGAAAAACAGCCACCACTTCAGTTCGGGTTGACAGCGCCCTCACATGCACGTGCCTTGCGGGCACTCACCTGGAAAGACAAGCGTCGAATCCCGGGCCGATGCGCAGCGGGGCCTCGTCGAGTCCAGTGCCGGTTCGACTCGCGCAGTTGCTGCCAAGTGGCCCGCCGGGTCGGGACCCGGCAAGGCAACGCAGTCGATCGCGAATCGCTAGTCGCGAAACCGAGTGAACACCAGTGACGCATTGGTGCCACCGAATCCGAAGCTGTTCGACATCACCGTGTCGAGCGGCGCATCGAGCCGCTGGCGCAGGATCGGCAAGCCCTCGGCGGCCGGGTCCAGGTTCTCGATGTTCGCCGAGGCAGCGGCGAAGCCGCCCTGCAGCATCAGCAGCGAGTAGATCGCCTCCTGCACGCCGGCCGCGCCCAGCGAGTGGCCGGACAGGGACTTGGTCGAGCTGATGTGCGGAATCCGCTCGCCGAACACCTCGCGCACGGCGCCCAGTTCGGCCACATCGCCCACAGGTGTCGAGGTGCCGTGGGCGTTGATGTAGTCGACCGGCGTGTGCACCGTGGACAGGGCTTGCTGCATGCAGCGCACGGCGCCCTCGCCCGACGGCGCGACCATGTCGTGGCCGTCCGAAGTGGCGCCGAAGCCAACCAGCTCGGCCAGGATGGTCGCGCCGCGCGCCTGCGCGTGCTCGAGCGCCTCCAGCACCAGCATGCCGCCGCCGCCGGCGATGACGAAACCGTCACGGGCTGCGTCGAATGCGCGCGAGGCGACCTGCGGCCGATCGTTGAAGCCGGTGGACATGGCACCCATCGCATCGAACAGCAGCGACAACTCCCAGCTCTCCTCTTCGCCGCCGCCGGCGAAGACCACGTCCTGCAGGCCCCAGGCGATGAGTTGCGCGGCGTGCCCGATGCAATGCGCACTCGTGGCGCAGGCCGAGGTGATGGAATAGTTGACGCCCTTGATGCCGAACGGCGTGGCCAGGCAGGCCGAGACCGTGCTGCCCATCGTTCGCGTGACCATGAACGGCCCGACCCGCTTGATGCCCTTGGCGCGCAGCGTGTCGGCGGCCCAGACCTGGTTGTAGCTCGACGCGCCGCCGGAGCCTGCCACCAGCCCGGAACGCGGGTGCGACACCTGGCCGGGTTCCAGGCCGGAGTGTTCGATCGCCTGCTTCATCGACAGCCAGGCGTAGGCCGCCGCATCGCCCATGAAGCGCAGCGTGCGGCGGTCGACCACCGCATCGAGCGCCAGCTCGGGCCGGCCACTGACCTGGCAGCGCAGGCCGCGCTCGGCATAGCTTGGGTTGAAACGCAGGCCCGAACGCCCTTCGCGCAGGCTCTGCGTCACCTCGTCGGCGCTGTTGCCGAGGCTGGAAACGATACCGTGACCCGTGACGACAACTCGACGCATCAAAAATTCTCCGTCGACGTGAACAGCCCTACCTTGAGATCGGTGGCGACGTAGATCTCGCGGCCGTCGGCGAACATGCGCCCGTCCGCGATGCCCATGACCAGTTTGCGCTCGATGACGCGCTTCATGTCCAGCCGGTAACTGACCTTCCTGATCGACGGCAACACCTGGCCGGAGAACTTGACTTCGCCGACGCCGAGCGCCCGCCCGCGGCCCGGATTGCCGCGCCAGCCGAGCCAGAAGCCGACCAGTTGCCAGAGCGCGTCCAGACCCAGGCAGCCCGGCATCACCGGGTCGCCTTCGAAGTGGCAGCCGAAGAACCACAGGTCGGGCTGGACATCGAGTTCGGCCTCGATCAGGCCTTTGCCGTGGGCGCCACCATCGTCATCGATGCGCACGATGCGGTCCATCATCAGCATGTTGGGCAGCGGCAGGCGGGCATTGCCCGGACCGAACAGTTGGCCGTGGCCGCAGGCCAGCAGTTCGTCGCGACCATAGGCGTGACGGCCGAGATCGCGCTGGCTGGCGCGCGGCGCGGCGGGAGGGGAGGCGTCTGCCGGTGAGGAGTGCATCGAATGGCCCTGGGGTTTCGGGTCGGTCAACAGCGGATCGGGTTTCCTGTTCACCGGCATTTCCGCGGGCCACCGGTCAAGTCAGGGCGCTATTTTGCCCGCCCCGCCAAGTTGCGCGCGCGCGGCCCGGCGAACGACGTCGGAATGCCCTGTCAGGGCCGTTCGCGCGCCGCCTCACACCAGCAGCGCACGCACCTTGTCGGCGCTGAACGGCACGCTGCGCAGGCGCACGCCGGTGGCATCGAACACGGCATTCGCCAGCGCCGCGGGCACCGGGCTCGAAGCGGCCTCGCCGGCGCCCAGCGGCGGCTGGTCGCGGCGGTCGATGAGCGCGATCTCGATCGCCGGCACCTGCGGGAAACGCAGCAGCCGGTAGCTGGCCCAGTCGACGCTGGTCACGCGCGAGCGGTCGAAGGTGGTTTCTTCGTACAGCGTTCGCGACAGGGTCTGCAGGATGTTGCCTTCGACCTGCGCGCGCACCGCGTCGGGGTTGATCATCAGCCCGCAATCGTGGGCACAGCAGACGCGGCGCACGGCGATCTCGCCGCTGCGGCGGTCGACGGCGACCTCCATCGCCATCGCGACGAAGGTCTCGTTGTGCTTGTAGTGGATGTAGGCCATGCCGCGGCCCAGCGCCAGGCCCTCGCTCATGCCGACGGCTGGGGCCTGCGGCGAGGGCCGCGACTGCCAGCCGATCATCTGCGCCACGCGCTGGATCACCGCCACGCCGCGCGGGTTGGCCAGATCGCGCAGGCGAAAGGCCAGCGGGTCGGCCTTGGCCTTGGCCGCCAGTTCGTCGACGAAGCTCTCGACGGCAAAGCAGTTCGCCACCTTGCCCGGCGCGCGGATGTTGGACGGCCGCAGCGGCGCCGGCCCGAGCCAATGCGCCGTGACCTTGACCGCGTTCGCCGGGTACGGCGGATCACCGTTCTGCGACACCAGCCCGACCGATTGGCCCACCGGTTGGCGCAGGCCAGCAGCCAGCGGCGAAAGCAGCGGAATCCACTCCAGGTTGGCCGTGGCGCGCGGCACCCACATGTCGGTCTGCCAGGCATCGATGCGGCCATCGGCGGCCAGCGTGGCCTGCAGGTCGAGCAACTGCGGCGGGCCCTTCGGGTCCCAACCGAGTTCGTCTTCGCGGCTCCACTGCACGCGCACCGGCCGGCCGACCGCCTTGGACAGCAGCACCGCGTCGGCGGCGGCGTCGTCGTGACCGTTCATTCCGTAGCAGCCGGCGCCGTCGAGGTAGATCACGCGCAGCTTGTCGCGCGGCAGGTCGACCAGCGCGGCGAAGATGTTCTGGAAACGGTGGCTGGCCTGCGACGCCGTCCAGACCGTGCCGCCATCGGCGCGCACGTCGGCCACCGCGCACGAGGGGCCGATCGAACCGTGCGACTGGATCGGCCACGAATAGCTGGCGCGCAGCACATCGGGCGCATCGCGCAGCGTCGCCACGCGCAGCGCGTCGCCCTTGGCGGCGATGACCTCCTCGGCAACGAAGGGGCCCTTGCGCGCCCAGTCGACCACGGCCGCGTGGCCGATCAGCGGCGCGCTGTCGCTCCAGTGGATCTTCAGCTCGCGCGCGGCGCGCACGGCGGCCCACTCGTCGGCACTGACCACGCCGACGAAATCGGCGATGCGCACCACGCGCACGCCGGGCAACGCGGCCACCGAGGCCTCGTCGACCGCCAGCACCTTGGCCCCGACGGCAGGCGGGTGCACCACCCGGCCATGCAGCATGCCGGGCAGCACCAGGTCGTGCACGAAGCGGTGCCGGCCGGTGACCTTGTCCGGTATGTCGGGGCGCGGCGGCGACTGGCCGACCAGGGTGTACTCGGCCGGGCGCTTCAGGGCCGCCTTCGGGTTCATCCTGACGTCGAATCTGCGCCCGCCGACCAGCGCGGCCATGCCGATGCGGCGGCCGTCGGCCGCGCGCACTTCGCCGTCGACGAGCGTGAGTTGCTCGACCGGCCGCTGCAACGACAGCGCGGCCATCGCCAGCAGCGCCTCGCGGGCGGTGGCCGCGGCCTGGCGCAACTCGACGCCGCCGCGCATCACGCCGCTGCTGCCGGCCGTCGGGCCCTGGTTGGGCGTCAACGCGCTGTCGCCTTCGATCAGCTCGATGCGATCGACGCCGATGCCGAGTTCCTCGCCGACCATCTGGCGCATCGCGATGCGGTGCCCGGTGCCCAGATCGACCTTGCCCGAGAACACGACCACCGTGCCGTCGGCGCGGATGGCGAGGAAGGAATCGAGTTGATCGAGCGGCAATGTCGGCCGCGCCGCTGGCGCCGTGCCCGCCGGCTGCGCCAACACGCTGGCCGTCGGAGCGAATGCAAAACCGACCACAAGGGCGCCTGCTTCCAGCCATTCGCGACGGGTCAGCAGCACGGCGTGGGGTGATGGCGTGGAGGCTGTCATGGCCAGACCTTTCCCGACTCGGCCGCTCGCTGCACCGCGCGCAGCACGCGGTCGTGCGAGCCGCAGCGGCACAGGTTGCCGGCCAGCGCCTGCTGCGCCTGCTCGCGCGTGGGCCGCGGCGTGGCGCGCAGCAGCGCCACGGCGCTCATGACCATGCCGTTGGTGCAATAGCCGCACTGCGCGGCCTGCTCGGCGATGAAGGCGGCCTGCACCGCGTGCGGCTTGTCGGGCGAGCCCAGGCCCTCGGCGGTGACCACACGCCGCCCGCCGGCATCGCGCAGGCGAACGCTGCACGAGCGCACCGGCGCGTCGTCGAGCAACACGGTGCAGGCGCCACACTGGCCGAGGCCACAGCCGAATTTGGCGGCGTGCAGGCCCAGTTCGTTGCGCAGGGCGTAGAGCAAGGGCATGTCCGGGTCCCAGGCTTCGATCGACCGTGAAGCATCGTTGACGGTGAGATTGACAGTGGGCATCGGAGCCTTTCATCGCCGCAGCGGCGTGGTCGGGGAGCAGCCTCGCCAGCGTGCCACGCCGGCGCACCGGATTCAATCCGGACTTACTGGCCGACCAACGCCGTGCGCACCCGCTCGGCGATCGCCAGCGCCGCCGTCAGCCCCGGCGACTCGATGCCGAACAGGTTGACCAGACCGGGCACGCCGTGCACGGCCGGCCCGTCGATGGCGAAGTCGCGTGCGGCCTCGCCTTCGGCGCTGAGCTTGGGCCGCACGCCGCTGTAGTCGGGCCGCAGGCAGCCGTCGGGCAGGCCGGGCCAGTAGCGACGGATCGCGGCGTAGAAGCGCTCGCTGCGCGTCGCGTCGACGCGTGTAGTCGATCGGCCCGTCGTCGGGCAGCCACTCGGTGTCGGGACCGAAGCGGCCCTGGCCGGCGAGGTCGAGCGTCAGGTGCGTGCCCAGGCCGGCTGCGTCGTGCAGCGGATAGATCAGGCGCGAGAACGGCGCGCGCGCGCCGCTCAGCGCAAAGTAGTTGCCCTTGCAGCGGTGGGTAGCGCGAACATGAGCCGCCGGCAAGCCCTCGATGCGCGCGGCCACGTCGCTGGCCGCCAGCCCGGCACTGTTGACCAGGCGGCGCGTGTGCAAGCGCATCGGCTCGGTCGCCGCCGATCTCGACCACGAAGCCGTCGGCCACGGCTTGCGCCGACTGCAGCGGGCTCCTGCAGCGCCAGCGCCGCGCCATGGTCTTCGGCGTCGCCGAGCAATGCGAGCATGAAGGCGTGGCTGTCGATGATGCCGGTGGCGCTGGAATGCAGCGCCGCCACGGCGTGCAGCGCCGGCTCCATTGCGCGCGCCGCCGCCCCGTCGATCAGCTGCAGGCCCTCGACGCCGTTGGCCTGCGCGTTGCTTGCCAGGCGCTCCAGCGCGCCGACCTGCTCGGCGCTCGTCGCCACCACCAGCTTGCCGCAACGCCGGTGGGGTATGCCATGCGCTTCGCAATACGGATAGAGCAGGCGCCGGCCTTCGATGCACAGCTGCGTTTTCAGCCAATCGGGCGGCGAATACAGCCCGGCGTGCATGACTTCGCTGTTGCGCGCACTGGTGACGCTGCCGATCGAGCCTTCGGCCTCGACGATCACGACCTCGCGGCCGGCCAGGGCCAGCGCGCGTGCGACGGCCAACCCGACCACACCGGCGCCAACCACCACGCTGTCGACCTGTTCCATGCCTCGATCAGACCACGACCGCGGAAACATTGCGCGGGCGGCGCTTCTTCGGCACGACAACCGCCGGCGTCACCGCCGGCAGGCCGCCGAAGAACAGTTCGGCCACGATCGGCGCCAAGGCGTCGTGTGTCAGCGCGCCGCCGGGCTTCAGCCAGGTGAAGGTCCAGTTGATCATGCCGAACAGCAGCATCGCCAGCGGCGTGGCCAAGGGCGCGAGGTCGGGGCGCAGGCGGGCGATGGAGGCGGAAAAGGCCGCCACGACACGGCGCTGCCCGGCAGCGACCGCGGCGCGCTCGTCGTCGCGCAGGAACTTGACGTCCTCGGTCAGCACCCGGTGTTCATGCGCGGCGTTGGCGTAGGCCGCGGTGAAGCGGCGAATCAGGGTATCGAGTTCGCGCGCCGGCGACAGGCGTTGGGCCTTCACCTCGCGCACCAGCGCCTCCAGCCGGGCCACATGTTCGGCTGCGATTTGCGCCAGTAGCGCATGCTTGTCGCGCACATAGTGATACAGCGTGGCCTTGCTCACCGCGCAAGCGGCGGCGACTTCGTTCATCGACGCAGCGGTGTAGCCACGCCGCGCGAACAACTCGGCCGCGTGCGCCAGGATCAGCGTGCGCTGGTCGTCGTAGGTGGCGGCGCGGGTACGGGCCATTTGCTTGGCTCAGCCCTGGGTTCGGTCGCTGCAATGCTGGTATCGATGGTTCAGCGCATCGCGGCAGGCGGCACCCGGCAGGGGCTCATGGTGGAGCGGTCGGCGCGTTGCGCCGACTCCGCTGCGGTGCTCGGCCTGGGGTCGCGCCGCACAACTCGCTACGCTCGCTGCGCTCACTGCGTTCGGACAGGCGCGGCGAGTCAGATTACGAAGCGCGCTTTGCGCGCCGACCCCAGGCCTGTCCTCCTCGCCGCCCCACAAATCGCCCCTGCCGGGTACCGCCCGCCGCGAAGGCCACCCGGGTTGGTGTTCGAAGGCGCGATTCGAGCCTTGGAACCGCATGTCAGTTCGGCATCCCCGCGAACGCCACCCGCGACACGTGAACCAGTGTCTCGCCAAGCAACCGCCGCGGAACCGGCTTTGCCGGTCCGCCAGCGCTGCCCCAAGGGCCACGCAGTGGCCCGTTCCGCTCCACAGGGGGACCGGCGAAGCCGCTTCGGGGGTGGTCCATTTCATCGCTCGTCGTAGCTGACGGTCACGCGCTCGGTCAGCGGGTGCGCCTGGCAGGTGAGGACGAAGCCGGCGGCGACCTCGTGCTTGTCGAGCGCGAAGTTGCGCGTCCATGCGCACCTCGCCTTCGAGCAGCTTGGCGCGGCAGGTGCCGCACACGCCCGACGTGCACGAGAACGGCACTTCGAGCCCGGCCGCGCCGCGGCGTCGAGGATGCTCGGCGTGCTCGGCCGTGGAAGTCGATCTCGCGGCTCAGGCCGTCGCGGATGATGGTGATGCGCGCCTCGGCGGCGTCGCCGGCGCGCGGCGTCGTGCACCGCGCGCACCGGCCTGGCGGCTCGGCGGCGACGCCGAAGCGCTCGATGTGGATGCGCTCGGGCGCACGCCGGCGGCCGAGCAGCGCGGCCTCGGCCTCGTCGTTCATCTCGTACGGGCCGCAGACGAAGGCGTGGTCGATGTCGGCGGCATCGACCAGCGGTGGCCAGGAACTCGCCGATCTTGTGCGCGGTTCATCCGGCCGTTGTTGAGCGGCGCGTCGGTCTGCTCGCTGCGAGAACACCAGGTGCAGCATCAGGCGCGTCAGGTAGCGGTTCTTCAGGTCCTCGAGCTCTTCCTTGAACATCGTCTCGCGCTGCGCGGTTGCCGTAGATCAGCGTGAAGCGCGTCGTGCGGCTCGCGCGCGAGCACCGTCTTCATGATCGACAGGATCGGCGTGATGCCGCTGCCGCCGGCGATGCCGAGGTAGTGGCGCTGCGCGCCGGCGTCGAGCGGCACGAAGAAGCGGCCCTGCGGCGCCATCACCTGCGATCGTGTCGCCGGCTTGCAGGCGCTCGTTGATCCAGTTCGAGAACACGCCGCCGGCGACCTTGCGCACGCCGACGCGCAGCTCGCCGTCGTCGACGCCGGCGCAGATCGAGTACGAGCGGCGCAGGTCCTGGCCGTCGACGTCGCTGGCGCAGCGTCAGGTACTGGCCCTGGGTGAAGCGCGAACTCGCTCGCGCAGCGTCGGCCGGCACGTCGAAGGAGACGATGACGCGCCTCGTCGGTGTCGGGCGACGATGCGCGCACGCGCAGCGGGTGGAAGTGCAGGCCACTCATCGCGCTCAGATCGGCTTGAAGTGTTCGAACGGCTCGCGGCAGGCGAGGCAGCGGTAGAGCGCCTTGCAGGCGGTGCGAGCCGAAGGCCGAGAGGCGCTCGGTGTTCGTGCTCCCGCAGCGCGGGCAGGCGAGCGCGCGACTGCGCGCGGCACGAAGCGGATCGCGACGCCGCGCGCCGGATCGCGCCGGCCCGGGCGGCGCGATGCCGTAGTCGCGCAGCTTGCGCCGCGCCTCGTCGCTGATCCAGTCGGTGGTCCAGGCCGGCGCGCGCTGCATGTGACGCGCGCCGGGCCGAGGCCGGCGCGGTCGAGCGCTGCGACGACGCTCGTGCTCGATCACCTCGGTGGCCGGGCAGCCGGAGTAGGTCGGCGTGAGCACGACGTCGAGGCCGCCGTCGGCGGCCGCCGACACGTCGCGCACGATGCCCAGGTCGACGACCGACAGCGCCGGCACCTCGGGGTCGAGCACGCGTGCCGAGCACGCGCCCACGCGCGCGTCGGTCTGGCGTCGTCGGCGACGGCGGCCAGCGGCGTCGTCACCACACGCCCCCGGGAAAGGCGCGCTGCAGGTGCTGCATCTCGGCCAGGATGTAGCCCATGTGCTCGCTGTGCACGCCGCGTCTTGCCGGTGCTGCGGAACGGCCGGTCGGCGCGGCAGCGAGCAGGCCGGCCTCGGCGAACAGCGGCTGCCATCTCGGCGCAGCCAGTGGCTCGCGCAGATCGCGCCCAGCGCGGGCCGAGGCCGCTGGCGGCCGCCGGCCGCGTCGACCGCGTCGTCGTCGAACAGCTCGGCCATGTAGCGGCCAGAGCGCGGTCGAGCGCGGCCTGCATGCGGCGCGCCGATTCGTCGGTGCCGTCGCCCAGGCGCACGACCCAGTCGGCGGCGTGCTGCTGGTGGTAGCGCGCCTCCTTCACCGCCTTGCCGGCGATGGCCGCCAGCTCGGCGTCGCTCGAGTCGCCGCAGGCGCTCCCACAGCAGCTTCAGCCAGGTGGCGACGATCAGGTTGCGCAGCATGGTGACGGCGAAGTCGCCGCGCGGCAGCTCGACCAGCGTGCAGGTTGCGGTAGTCGCGCTCGTCGCGCAGGAAGGCGAGCTGGTCTTCGTCGTGGCCGCCGGCCCTTCGAGCTCGGCCGGCGCGCGTGAGCACCGCGCGCGCCTGGCCGATCAGGTCGAGCGCCATGTTGGTCAGCGCGATGTCTTCTTCGAGCATCGGCGCGTGGCCGCACCACTCGGCCAGGCGCTGGGCGAGGATCAGGCAGGTGTCGCCGATGCGCAGCAGGTACTGCACCGCGGGCGTGCGGCGAGACGGTGATCGAAGCTGATGGCATCCGGGCGCTCACATGTGGTCGAGCGACTTCGGGCAGCTCGTAGAAGGTCGGGTGGCGGTAGACCTTGTCTTCCATCGGGTCGAAGTACATCGCCTTGTCGCCCGGGTCGCTGGCGACGATCTGGTCGGAGCGCACCACCCACACGCTGGTGCCTTCCTGGCGCCGCGTGTAGACGTCGCGCGCCAGCTGGATCGCCATCTTCGGGTCGGCGGCGTGCAGGCTGCCGCAGTGCTTGTGGTCGAGGCCCGCCTTGCTGCGCACGAAGACTTCCCACAGCGGCCATTCGGCCTTCGGCGTCGATCGGCTCGGCGGCGGCCGGCAACGTGCCGGTGCGGCTCATGCCGCCTCCCGCATCGGCTCCTGCTTGGCGGCATGCGCCAGCGCCGCCTCGCGCACCCAGGCGCCGTCGTCCCAGGCCTTGACGCGGGCGCGCCAGGCGCTCGCGGTTGCACGGGCCGTCGCCGCCGACGACGCGCCAGAACTCGCTCCAGTCGATCGCGCCGAAGTCGTAGTGGCCGCGCTCCTCGTTCCACTTCAGGTCGGGGTCGGGCAGCGTCACGCCGAGGATCTTGGCCTGCTCGACGCGTGGCGTCGACGAACTTCTGGCGCAGGTCGTCGTTGCTGATCGCGCTTGATGCCCCAGCGCATCGACTGCGCGCTGTTCGGGCGACTCGTCGTCGGGCGGGCCGAACATCATGATGCGACGGCCACCACCAGCGGTTGACCGCGTCCTGCACCATCGCGCTTCTGCGCGTCGGTGCCCTGCGTCATCATCGTCAGCAGCGACTCGAAGCCCTGGCGCTGGTGGAAGCTCTCCTCGCGGCAGATGCGGATCATCGCGCGCGCATACGGCGCGTACGAGCAGCGGCAGATCGGCACCTGGTTCATGATCGCCGCGCCGTCGACCAGCCAGCCGATCGTGCCCATGTCGGCCCAGGTCAGCGTCGGGTAGTTGAAGATCGAGCTGTACTTGGCCTTGCCCGAGTGCAGCGCGTCGATCATCTGGTCGCGCGCTGGTGCCCAGCGTCTCGGCGGCGGCGTAGAGGTACAGGCCGTGGCCGGCTTCGTCCTGCACCTTGGCCAGCAGGATCGCCTTGCGCTTGAGCGTCGGCGCGCGCGTGATCCAGTTGCCCTCGGGCAGCATGCCGACGATCTCGGAGTGCGCGTGCTGGCTGATCTGGCGCACCAGCGTCTTGCGGTAGTGCTCGGGCATCCAGTCCTTGGCCTCGATGAAGTCGCCGGCGTCGATGCGGGCGTCGAAGCGCGCCTCGCGCTCCGCCTCGTCGGCGGACGCGAACCTTGCGCTTTCCTTGGGCGCCAGGTCCATCGCTTGCGTGTACATGCTCCTTGCGGGCCACGAAGCGCCGATCGCTGCATGCCGCGATGCAAGCGTCGCCGCGGATCCGGCTTCGCCGGTCCGCTGGCGTGCCCCTCGAGGGGAGCGCGTAGGTGCTTCGGGGTGGTCTCATTTCGGCGTTTGTCGATCACGCGCCGCGCCTTGCCGACCAGCGTGCGTTCGATCGAGTCGGGCGCGCCGACGCTGACCGTGGTCGCTGACGCCGATCATCGTCTTGATGCGCTGCTGCAGCGCGCCCGCGACCGCGGCGCGGTCGGCTCCGACGTGCCGCGGCAGCAGCTCGCACCGCACCTCGCATCTCGTCGAGCATGCCCGTCGCGCGTGACGACCAGCTGGTACTGGCCCGACGAGCTCGCCGTGCTGCAGGACCAGCTCCTCGATCTGCGTCGGGAACACGTTGACGCCGCGGATGATCAGCATGTCGTCGCTGCGGCCGACGATCTTGCCCATGCGGCGCATGCTGCGCGCGGTCGGCGGCAGCAGGCGCGTCAGGTCGCGCGTGCGGTAGCGGATGACCGGCAGCGCTTCCTTGGTCAGCGTGGTGAAGACGAGTTCGCCCTCGCTGCCGTCGGGCAGCACCGCGCCGGTCTCGGGGTCGATGATCTCGGGGTAGAAGTGGTCTTCCCAGATCACCGGGCCGTCCTTGGTCTCGATGCATTCGTTGGCCACGCCCGGGCCCATCACTTCGGACAGGCCGTAGATGTCGACCGCGTCGATGCCGGCGCTGGCCTCGATCTCGCGGCGCATCGCCTCGGTCCACGGCTCGGCGCCGAAGATGCCGACCTTGAGCGACGATCGCGCGCGGGTCGAGCCCCTGGCGCCGCAACTCCTCGATGATCACCTGCATGTAGCTCGGCGTGACCATGATGATGTCGGGCTTGAAGTCGCTGGATCAGCTGCACCTGCTTCTCGGTCTGCCCGCCCGACATCGGGATCACGGTGCAGCCCAGCCGCTCGGCGCCGTAGTGCGCGCCCAGGCCGCCGGTGAACAGGCCGTAGCCGTAGGCGACGTGCACGATGTCGCCGGCGCGCCCGCCGGCGGCGCGGATCGAGCGCGCGACCAGGTCGGCCCAGGTGTCGATGTCGCTCTGCGTGTAGCCCACGACGGTCGGCTTGCCGGTCGTGCCCGACGAGGCGTGGATGCGCACGACCTGCTCGCGCGGCACCGCGAACATGCCGAACGGGTAGTTGTCGCGCAGGTCCTTCTTGGTCGTGAACGGGAACTTGCGCCAGGTCGGCGAGCGACTTGCAGGTCCGCCGGGTGCACGCCGCGCGCGTCGAACGCGCGCGCGGTAGTGCGGCACGTTGTCGTAGGCGTGCTGCAAGCGTCCACTGCAGGCGCTGCAGCTGCAGCGCCTGCAGCTCGTCGCGGCTGGCGGTCTCGATCGGCTCGAGGTCGCCGGGGCGGGGTGCTTGACGGGCATCGTGTCGTCTCCTTCAGCGCTTGTGTGCCTGTTGCCGATGGGCAGGCCATCGACGCGGCTTGCCCTTCATGCGTGTACGAGCGGCCGCGGAACACCGCGACGCGCTCGCCGCGCTGGTTGGTGACCTCGATGTCGTAGACGCCGGTGCGGCCGGCCTGCGTGCACCTCGGCAGCGCGGCGGTGAGCACGTCGCCGAGCTGTGCCGGCGCCAGCAGGTCGATCGCGAAGCCCGAGGCCACGGTGAGCTCGTTGTACGAGTTGCAGGCGAAGGCGAACGCCGAGTCGGCCAGCGTCGTGATCAGGCCGCCGTGGCAGATGTCGTGGCCGTTGAGCATGTCGTCGCGCACCGTCATCGCCAGCGTGGCCGTGCCCGGGCCGATGCGCCAGGACGCTGCATGCCCAGCGCCTGCGAGGCGCGGTCGTTGGCGAACATGCGCGTCGCGCGACGGCCTCGGCGAATCTGCTGCGCGGTGCTGGAGCTGTCATGTCAGCGGTCGGTGAAGACCGGCGGCGCGCTTGGCGAGGAACGCGGCCACGCCTTCGGGGTAGTCCGGCGCAGCGCCGAGCTCGCGCTGCACGCTCGGCCTCCATGCTCGAGCGCCGCGGCGAGGTCCATCGCCTGCGCGGCGTCGAGCGCGCGCCGCGTCTCGCGCCAGCGCGCGCGTCGGCATCGCGGCCAGGCGTGCGGCCAGCGCCATTGCGCTCGTCCGGCGAGCGCGGCGTCGTCGACGCACGTCCAGATCAGGCCGATGCGCACGGCCTCTTCGGCCGGCAGCTTGTCGCCGAGCATCGCCAGCGCCAGCGCGCTGGCGCGGCCGACCAGGCGCGGCAGCAGCCAGGTGCCGCCGCAGTCGGGCACCAGGCCGATCTTCGAGAAGGCCTGGATGAAGCTCGCCGAGCGCGCCGCGATGACGATGTCGCAGCAGAGCGCGAGGTTGGCGCCGGCGCCGGCCGCGACGCCGTTGACCGCGGCGATCACCGGCACCGGCATCGAGCGCATGCGCAGCGCGAGCGGGCGGTAACAATGCTCGATCACGGCGCCGATGTCGACACCCGCGCCCATCGCAGGATGCGTTCAAGTCCTGGCCGGCACAGAAGCCGCGACCGGCGCCGGTGATCAGCACCGCAGCGCACCGAGTCGTCCGCGGCCGCTGCTTCCAGCGCCGGCAGCAGTTGCACGTGCATCGGCGGCGTCGAAGCTGTTCAGCGCCTCCGGGCGGTTCAGCGTCAGCACGCGCACCGCGCCGTGGGAGGCGATGAGGACCGGGGCTTGAGCGGCATCGTTGGTCATGGGCAGGCACCTTCCGAGGCTTGAGCGACAAGGGTCGCAATTCATTGACCGACCGGTCGGTCGATCTTATGCTGCCCCCTGCCCTTGCTGCAAGACAAGCCGGATCCGGAGCAACCCGATGCCCTGCTACCAAATCGACGGTCTGGTGCCCGTCGTCGACCCGAGTGCCTTCGTGCACCCCACGGCGGTGCTGATCGGCGACGTCTGGGTCGGCCCGGGTTGCTACGTCGGCCCTGTGGCCAGCCTGCGCGGCGACTTCGGGCGCATCGTGTTGCATGCCGGCGTGAACGTGCAGGACAGCTGCGTGCTGCACGGATTTCCGGGCGCCGACACGACGGTCGAGGTCGATGGCCACATCGGCCACGGCTCGGTGCTGCACGGCTGCACCGTGCGCCGCGGCGCCCTGGTCGGCATGAACGCTGTCGTTATGGACGAGGCCGAGATCGGCGAGCAGGCTATCGTCGCCGCCAGCGCCTTCGTTCGCGCCGGCATGAAGGTGCCGCCGCGCGTGCTGCTGGCCGGTGTGCCCGGCAAGGTGGTGCGTGAGCTGAGCGCGCAGGAAATGGCCTGGAAGCACGAAGGCACCCTCGCCTACCAGAGCCTTGCACGGCGCTGCCACGCGTCGCTGGCCGAGGTGGCTCCGCTTGCCAGCGCCGATCCGGCGCGACGGCGTCTCACGGCCGAGGATGTGTCGCCGGGCCTGAAGCCGTTGGTTGCGACCAAGGCGCAGGGGCGCTGACTACGCGCGCGGGCCTGCGGTCAGTCGCGAATGCCTGACCGCTTGCGCGCGGCGGTGCATGCAGGCCTGGCGCGGCTGAGTGCCCCTCAGCCGCCTGTCGCTGCGTGCAGCGTGGGTGGCAGTGGTGGCAGGCCTTGCATGATGTTGCCGCGGACCGGTCTGGAAAAGTAGGTCTTCATCATCAGCGCGCCGGTAAACGGTTGCTGTCGATTCCAGGGCATGAGCGAGAGCGTGCGCGCCATGATGCAGTAGCCAAACAGGGCTCTGGCCCAGATGCCGACGACGGGCACCCAGAACAGAAACTGCAGCGGCGTTGGGTACGACAGCAGCAGGTAGAGCAGCACGGCCAGCCGCACTTGGACCGTAAACGCGGTCAGGCTTCGCTCACGAACCATGAAGTCTATCAGGTGCACCACGGTCAGGCCGATGGCCAGCTCGAAGCCGAGCGGGTAGCCGGCCACACCCCCGGTGAGCAGGCAGGCGGTCAGCAGCCAGTACCACCAGCCGCGTTGCATGTAGTCGATCATGAACATGTGACAGCTCCTCTACTGACGTGAAGATCGCGTGCAGCGTGATCAGGCGCTCTGCGTCGCGGCATCGGCCGCGGCAACGAGCCCGGCAATTTTGGGTTCCTTCGCTCTCATCCACAAGCGCTTCAGAGCGCAACCGTCACCTGCAGGAAGGTTGCCGGAATGGAGGTCGCGTCTGGACGCTGGCTCTTGTTCTGGCTGTTGAACAGGTCTTCGAGTTCGAGCTGCAGGTCGGCGGCGCGACCATTCTTATCCGCGGCTTCGAAAGCGTTCATGGTCGGTCCGTAGTAGTTTCTGAACGCAGCCAAATACGCAGACGGTGCGCCGGTCATATTGAAGGTAAACGTCTCGCGGGCAAAGGAGACTTGCTCGGCGGGCACACCCGCCTCGGCAAAGCGTTCGATCACCTTGCCCTCGACCCCCCACGTCATCGGGCTGACGAAGCCTTCCGGCGGCGGCGGCGTATAGGCCGAACTGATCTTCAGAATTTGCGCCACCAGTGTCGGATCGTTGGGAATCCAATTGCCCATGATGATTCGACCTCCGCGCCGGGCGACTCTCACCATTTCCTTGGCGACGTCGAACGGCCTCGGCGCGAACATGGCGCCAAAGATGGAGACGACGAGGTCAAAGGACTGATTGGCGAGCCCTTGCAAATCGCTCGCATCGCCCTCCTGAATCCTGCAGTTCGCGAGACCCGCCTCACTGGCGCGCTTGTTCCCGGCAGCCACCAGATTTCTCGCGATGTCGACGCCCAGCACGTCTGCCCCCAGTTGCGCCGCGGGCAGAGCCGTCGTTCCGTCACCGCAGCCCAGATCCAGGACCTTGAGGCCGGGGCGAATTCCAAACGTCTTGACGAGCGCTTCTCCGCTCTCGCGCATGCCGGCCGCAATGCGTGTGAAGTCGCCCTTTTCCCAGAGTGCCTTGTTCGGATTCATGACGTCTCCTTGCGAGTTTGGTCCACGGGATGCGTGGTTCATGCTAGGCTGATCGCAGGCTGCTTTCATGTCAGGTCGTCCGGACTTGATGACCGAAACGCCGGGCGATGCCTGCGGGAGTTGCGGATGGACGTGCTGTCCGATGTGCTGCGAATGATTCGCCTGCACGGCGCGCTCTTCCTGAATGGCGAGTTCCGCGCCCCCTGGTGCGTCAACGCACCCATCGGTGCCGTGCTGGCGCAGGTCCTGCTGCCCGGCGCGAAACGCCTTGCGATCTGCCACTTGGTGCTCGAAGGCCATTGCTGGGTCAAGCTCACCAGCGGCGCACCGGCTCATCTTCAGGCGGGCGACATCGTCGTGTTTCCACACGGCGACTCGCATCTCATGGGCAGCGGCCTGCAGTTCGCGCCGGCACACATCGACCACGTGGTGCAGCTCCAAATGCCCGAACTCAATCTCGTGCGCTACGGCGGCGACGGCGAGCGGGCCGTTCTCGTGTGCGGCTGGTTCGCCTACGAACCCGATCTGCCCAACCCGCTCGTTGCCAACCTGCCGGCACAGTTCGTCACCGCGCTGGGCAAGCGCCCTTCGTGGCCATGGATAGAGCAGTCGATCCGCTACGCCCTGGACCAGGCCTCAGGCCACCAACCCGGCCTGGACGTCGTGACGGCCAAGGTCGCCGAACTGCTGTTCGTCGAGGCGCTGCGCGGCTATATAGAGTCGCTGCCGCCGGCGCAGACCGGCTGGCTGTCGGGCCTGCGCGATCCGCACATCGGCAAGTGCCTGTCGCTGCTGCACGCCGATCCGGCCCACGGCTGGACCGTGGCCGAGCTGGCGCAGACGGTCAACCTGTCTCGTAGCGTGCTGGCCGAGCGCTTTGTCGAATTGGTCAACATGTCGCCGATGCAGTACCTCAAGCAGTGGCGCTTGAGCATGGCCGCGGGCATGCTGAAGGATCAGCACCACAGCCTTGGCCGCATTGCCGACGGCATCGGCTACGAATCCGAAGCCGCCTTCAGCCGCGCCTTCAAGCAGAGCTATGGCGTCTCCCCCGGCCAGTGGCGCCACGGCGTCCGGGGTCCGACATCGAATTCGGCGCCAAGTGCGGCAGCGGCAACCAAGGCGCAGGGCCGCTGACGCTTCGCACACTTCATTGCGTCTAGCCACGCATTCGTCAGGCCGAACAACCATGCGCAACGTCACGTCTCGCCAAGCAATGTTTGTCATGCCATGCTCCACCCGGAGGATCAGAAACCTGGAGCGAGGCATATGAACAAGATGTCATGGGGTCGCGTGTGGCGAGCCGGCTGCGCCGCCGCGATGTGCCTCGCCGCGACGCCGGCCTTCGCGGCGCCGGTCGCTGAACAGCCGACCGAAGTCCAGGTCGTCGTCGCGAACCGGCCGATCGCGGTGCTGCGGGCGGCCTATCTCGGCGTCAGCCCGGAGCGCCGTGCGCGCCGCTCCGAGGCCATCCTGCACGAGTTGATCGACAAGTCCACGCTGGGCGAGGTCAAGGTCCAGACCGTGCCGCAGGGCCACGCGCTGTTGATCGACGGCGAACTGGGCTTGTTGCTGGTCACCGACGACGCCGACCCATTGCGCGGCCAGACCCTGGCCCAGGCCAGCACGGCGGCGCGCGCAAGCCTGCAACAGGTGATCGCCGAGACGCGCGAGGCACGCGATACACAGCGCCTGCTCGGCGGCACCGGACGCGCCGCGCTGGCCACGTTGCTGGCGGCGGCCTTCCTGGTGCTGATCTGGCGGATTCGCAATTGGTCCGTCAATAAGCTGGCAGCGTACCTGGCAGGGCGCGCCCCGGCCGTGCACGTGGCCGGCACGGAGCTGGTGCAGACCGAACGCATGGTGTCCCTGGCCGGCTTCGCCATGCGAGCGCTGGCCTGGGCCGTAGCGGCCGTCGCCGCGTATCGCTGGATCAGCTACGTCCTGAGCCAGTTCCCGTACTCGCGACCCTGGGGCGAGGGGCTGACGGCGTACCTGTGGAACGTGGCTGCGCGCCTGGGCAAGGGCGTGGCCGGCGCAGTGCCCGACCTGGTGATCGCGGTGGCGATCTTCCTGATCGCACGCGCAGTGATCGCCATGCTGCGGCCGTTCTTCCTGCGCGTGGAATCCCACGGCACCCACGAGCGCAACTGGCTCGACGCCGACACCGCACGACCAACGCGGCGTCTGTTCAATGGCGCGGTGTGGATCTTCGCGCTGGTCATGGCCTACCCGTACCTGCCGGGCGCCGACAGCGAGGCGTTCAAGGGCATGTCGCTGCTGCTCGGGTTGATGATCACGATCGGAGGCTCGAGCGTGTTCGGCCAGGCGGCAAGCGGTCTGGTGCTGATGTACTCGCGCACGATCCGGGTCGGCGAATACGTGCGCATCGATCAGCACGAAGGCACGGTCACCGAACTGGGCATGTTCACGACCCGGATTCGCACCGGCCTGGGCGAGGAGCTGACGCTGCCCAATTCGCTGGTGCTCGGCCTGGTGACGAAAAACTACTCGCGTGCCGTGAAGGGCCAGGGCTTCGTGCTCGATACCACCGTGACGATCGGCTACGACACGCCGTGGCGCCAGGTCGAGGCGCTGCTCGTCGAGGCGGCCCGCCGCACCCAGGGTGTGCTGAATGAGCCGTCGCCGCGCGTCTTCCACACCGCGTTGTCCGACTTCTATCCCGAGTACCGCCTGGTCTGCCAGGCCGTCCCCGACCTGCCGCTGCCGCGCGCCCAAGTGCTGAGCACGCTGCACGCCAACATCCAGGATGTGTTCAACGAATACGGCGTGCAGATCATGTCGCCGCATTACCTGGGCGATCCGGCAACGGCCAAGGTGGTGCCGCGAGAGGCCTTGTACAGCGCGCCGGCAAGCCCGCCACGGGCCGGGTGACGGGCGGCCCGCACGGCAGAGAGGCCTTAACATGGCCACCCTGCAAACGAAGAACCGGGATCGCACATGAATCGCCGCCTCGCCTCCATTGCCGGACTCGCCGCCGCGCTGCTGATCGGCGGCTGCGTCGCCTACCCCTACGGCGTGCCGGTGACGGCGCCAGGGCCGTCCAACTTCGATCGCGCCTGGGACGCCGCACTTGGCGCCGCCGCCGATTCGGGCGTGCAGGTCGGCGTCGCCGACCGTGCCAGCGGCCGCATCAGCGGCAGCAAGGCCGGCGCGGCCGTGACCATCACGCTGCAGACGCAGGCCGACGGTAGCGTGAGAGTCAGCTTCTCCGCACCGGCGTCGAGCGAGGTGAACCCGTCGCTGAACGAGCGCTGGCTCGCCAATTACCAGCGCCGCATGGGCCGCTAGCGGTCCGTTGCCGCGCGTCAGCCGCCCAGCGCGATGACGATGCCCTCGACGACTACGCCGAGCACGACCATGACCACGCCCGAGAACCACGGCGTGATTCCGCCGTAGCGGCCCCAGCCGTAGCCGCAGAGGAACATCATCGTGATCGCGATGGTCGCCGAAACGCGCATCGCGAGTTGCAGGTTGGCGATCAAGACGAACGGCAGCACGACCGGAAACGTCGACAGGAACACGAGCAGGAACACACCCAACGCGCCGCGCAGATCCTGCATCGACATGCGCGCGCCGCCGGCTGCCGGCGGCGGCCGGTCGATGATCGCCTGACGCACCCGCTCCATGGCCGGCGCGCCCAGTTCGGCGGCCATCGGCCCGATTTGCGTGGCGATCAGGTGGTGCGCGTCTTCGGGCCGCTGCGCGGCACGCACGGCCCTGGACAGCGTCGCCTCACGCGCGCGTACGACGAGATTGCGCAAGACGTACATCACGCCGTCGACGAGGCCCCAGGCGATGTTGCAGCCGATCGCGGCCGCCAACATCAGCTTGACGTCGTCGCGCCCCGCCGTTGCCACGCTCATGGTGCCGGTGAAAGTCAGCACCATGAACAGGCCGAACAGGATTTCCGAGTTGCGATCGATCGGGTCGAGCAGGCGGCTGGAGCCCCGGGTCTCGAGCTCCTTCATCAGGGTTGCGACGGCAGGGTCTTGATCGTTGCTTTGGGCCATGTAAGTTCGCCTATGGTTTGTCGCCGTCGTGGCGCAGGTCCATCACAACATGGATCACGCTGCCATCCCTGGCCTTCGTCAGCGGCAGGCCGCTGCGCTCGAAGACCTTCAACATCGACGCGTTGCCGGCCAGCACCTCGGCCTCGAAACGGCCGATGCCGTGCTGGCGCGCGATGCCCACCAGGGCAGACAGCAGCTTGCTGGCCAGGCCCTGGCCCTGGTAGTCCTCTTCGATCGTGAACGCCACCTCGGCGCAACGTGTGCCGCCGCCCGCAGGCAGGGCAACGTAGCTGGCGCCACCGATCACGGTCTCTTCGGGCGCGCTGCCGACCAGCGCCGCCAGCGTCACGCGGTTGACGAAGTCGGTCGCGCCGATGCGGTCGAGCTCGGCCGCGCTCAGACCCTTGCGCACCGAGAAGAATCGCGTGTAGATCGAGTTCGGCTCGAGCTTGTCGAACGCGGCGACGAACTTGTCGCGGTCAGTCGCAGCGGCCACGCGGATCAGCACCGGCGTGCCGTTGCGCAGCGTGACGTGTTGGCTGAACGGGCTTGTCATGCGCGAATCGATCACAGCGCACATTATGCTCAGGCAATGCCTCGACGGGCAGTGCGGCAGAGCAAGATGCCTGCCGCGGTTCACAATAGACTTCCATCCCGCACCACATCCACGTGAAAATTTCAATGGAGAAGCACATGCCCACGAAGAAAGTCGCAGCAAAGAAGACGCCGGCCGGCAAGGCCAAGCAGCGCGGCAGTGCTGCCGTCGTTGCGACCACGGGGCAGCCCGCAGCGGAGGCAGCCGGCGGGAGGATCTCCGAAAAGGCATACGCGCGCGAGTTGAAGAAGCTGCACGTCGAACTGGTGAAGCTGCAGCAATGGGTGGTGCACAAGGGCCTGAAGGTCTGCGTCGTCTTCGAAGGCCGCGACGGCGCCGGCAAGGGCGGCACGATCAAGGCCATCACCGAGCGCGTCAGCCCGCGGGTGTTCCGCGTCATCGCGCTGCCGGCGCCGACCGAGCGCGAGAAGTCGCAGATGTACGTCCAGCGCTATCTGCCGCACCTGCCGGCCGCGGGCGAGGTCGTGATCTTCGACCGCAGCTGGTACAACCGCGCCGGCGTCGAGCGCGTGATGGGTTTCTGCTCCGAGGCGCAGGCGCGGCAGTTCCTGACCACGGTGCCGCTGTTCGAGAACCTGATGGTCGAGTCCGGCATCCTGCTGTTCAAGTACTGGCTCGAAGTCAGCCCTGAGGAGCAGACGCGGCGGCTCGAGGCGCGGATCGACGACGGGCGCAAGATCTGGAAGCTCTCGCCGATGGACCTCAAGTCCTACGATCGCTGGGACGACTACACGAAGGCGCGCGACGAGATGTTCGCCGCCACCGACACCGGCACCGGGCGCCGTGGTTCGTCGCCCGCTCGGAAGACAAGAAGCGGGTGCGGCTGAACGTGATCAGCCACCTGCTCAAGCACATTCCGTACAAGACGGCGCCGGCCGAGAAGATCGTCCTGCCCAAGCGCAAGATCGGCCACTACAAGGCCGTCGACTACCCGTTCAAGTACGTGCCGGACGCCTTCTGATGGCAGCGCCGGTGGCAACGAGCGTCTGGCTTCCACTGCGTTGCGAGCGGTAGCCGACCCATGAACCAGCCCCCCACGCCAGCGATCGAAAGCCCGACCGCCGCGAAAGCGCTTCGCTTCGACGTCGTCGCCGGCCTGACGGCCGCCGCGGTCGTCCTGCCCAAGGCCATGGCTTACGCCAGCGTGGCCGGTCTGCCGGTGGCCGTTGGCCTGTACACGGCCTTCGTCCCGATGGTGATCTACGCGCTGCTCGGCTCATCGCGCGTGCTCAGCGTCAGCTCGACCACCACGCTGGCGATCCTGGCCGGCACGCAGCTCGGGCTCGCGGTGCCCGATGGCGACCCGGCCAAGCTGGTCACGGCCACGGCCACGCTGGTCGCCCTGGTCGGCGCGATACTGATGTTGGCCGCCGCGCTGCGCCTGGGTTTCGTCGCGAATTTCATTTCCACGCCGGTGCTGACTGGCTTCAAGGCAGGCATCGGACTGGTGATCGTGCTCGACCAGGTGCCCAAGCTGCTCGGCATCCACATCACCAAGCACGGCTTCTTCGCCGACCTGCTCAGCGTCGCACAGCAGGTTGCCGGAGACATCGCTGCTGACGTTGGCCGTGGCCGCCGCCACCTTCATCGTGCTGATCGGCATGGAGCGGCGCTGGCCGCACTCGCCGGCGCCACTGGTCGCGGTCGCGGGCGGCATCGCGGCGTCATGGTTCTTCGGTCTGAAGGCGCTCGGCGTGTCGACCGTCGGCCTGATTCCGCAGGGACTGCCCGCGCTGACGATGCCCGATCTGTCGCTGGTCGAACAACTGCTGCCGGGTGCGTTCGGCATCGCGTTGATGAGCTTCACGGAGACGATCGCGGTGGGCCGCGCGTTTGTGCGGCCTCCGGCGATCCGCCGCTCAAGGCGAACCGCGAGCTGATCGCGACCGGCGCGGCCAATCTGGGCGGTGCGCTGTTCGGCGCGATGCCCGCCGGCGGCGGCACGTCGCAGACGCTGGTCGTGACCGCCGCGGGCGGGCGCTCGCAGAAGGCGTCGCTGGTGACCGCAGGCGCCGCACTGGCCACCATGCTGCTGCTGGCGCCGCTGCTGGGCCTGATGCCCAACGCCACGCTGGCGGCGGTGGTCATCGTCTACTCGGTCGGGCTGATCAAGCCGTCGGAGTTCCGCGAGATACGCAACGTGCGCACGATGGAGTTTCGCTGGGCGCTGATCGCCTGCCTCGGCGTGCTGGTGTTCGGCACGCTGACGGGCATCGTGGTGGCGATCATCGTTTCGACCATCGGTTTGGCCAGCCAGGTGGCCAACCCGCGCGTGTCGGTGATCGGCCGCAAGCGCGGCGCCGACGTGCTGCGACCGCTGTCGCCCGAGCACCCGGACGACGAGACCTTCGAGGGCCTGCTGATCCTGCGGCCCGAGGGGCGCCTGTTCTTCGCCAATGCGCAGAACGTGGCGGATCAGATCAGCGCCCTGGTCACGCAGTACCAGCCGCGTGTGCTGGCGCTGGACATGAGCCGCGTGCCCGATATCGAGTACTCGGCTCTGCAGGCGCTGATGGAGGGCGAAAGGCGCGCCACGGACCGCAGCACCACGGTCTGGCTGGCGGCGTTGAACCCCAGCGTGCTCGAGGTCGCGCGACGTGCCGGGCTCGACGAACGGCTCGGCCGTGAGCGCTTGCTGTTCAACGCACGCGCGGTGATCGAGCGATTCCAGGCGCAAGAGGCGCAACAGGCGGCGGCCGGCACAGCGGTGCCTGGCCCAGGCACCGCCATCAATACGGCGCGTTGACGACGACGAACTGCGCGCCCTGCGGTGCGTACCAGGTGCCGCCGCACTGCTGATAGACCATGCCGGCGTAATTGACCGGCACGCAGCCCACGGGCACGGCGGCCACCGTCGAGCCCAGCGCAGCGGCCGTCACGGCAATCGCGCCGCCGACGACCATCGCGCCCGCCACCGGGTGATCCCAGCCGCCGACGCCACCGTGTTGATCGACATCGACGTTGACGTTCTTGTTGACGTTGACGTTGGTGTTGTTCACGCTGGTGCTGCGCACATCGTTGCTGCGTGAATCGGCCTTGCTGTTGTTGGGCTGCGCGCTCTGCTTCGCGGCGCCGCCGCCGCCACCACCGCTGCTGCTCGTGCTCGGGCGAGCACCACCACCGCCGCCTCCACCCCCACCAGCGCGACCACCAGCCGCATCGGCCGGGGCCACGGCAAAGGCGGCCAGAACGAGCACCGTCAGCGGCACCAGATTCAACTTGCTGAGTGTCTTGTTCATGTCTGCTCTCCTCTACTTCGACTTGCGCGGAACCATGTCTATCTTCGACACCCCCTTGGGTGGCACGAACTTGAAGACCGAGTCGGTGAAGGTCGGCTTCAGGTTCCAGTCGATGAACGTGACCGATTGCGGACGGGCTTCGTCGGCACGGCTGGTGATCACGATCTTGCGCGGCAGCGGCTTGCTCCCGACGGTGATCCAGATCTGCCAGTCGATCATCTCCTGGCGGAAGGCGTAGTGATCGCAGAGATCGTCGTCGATGAAGTCCTGCCCGGCGTTCATCGCCGACTCGATCTTGTCGAACGATGCAGCCGGCGTGCCGAAGACGAAAAGATCTTGCAACGGCATCTGCAGCCCGTATTTCTCCTCCAGCCGGTCGATCAAGCCACCGACGGTATCGACGTATTCGACCGTCGAGTAGACCTTCTGCGCGGGGGCATAGAAGGTGAAGGTCTTGCCGTCGTAGATCAGTTCGCGCTCGTTGCGGGCGCTCAGCAAGCGGGCGTGCAGCTTGTTCGGGCGAGCGACGTCCAAGGCCGCCGTCGCCGTATGTTGGAGCTTCTGGCCGTCGGCCAGCACGCGCTCGCCGGTCACGTCGGTCGAGACGCGAAAGCGCTTGAGCGTCAGCAGATAGGCGCCCATGTCCTTCAGGGCCCGGATCGACGCCGGATCGACATCATTGGCAACCGGTGCGGCCGCCACCGCCGGCACGCTTTGTGCATTGACTCCGGGCGCCAGCAGCGACATTGCCAGCAGGCTGAGAAGCAGCAATTTGCGAACCATGGTCTTCTCCGCGGCTGTCAATGGGTTTTTGAATTGTGAGACAAGCGTGCGCGTCACGTGTTGATGTGAGTCACAGCAAATTCACGCTGTGGCGATAGCATCTTTTTAGGGCGCGGTGGGCGCAGGTCTGCAGCGTATTTCTTTCTGACGGAGAAACTGAAAATGCTCAAGACCGCGACCGAAAATGCGAGCCGCGCAGCCACCAATCCGGCGTCTCAAGCCTGGGGGCCGGTCGGCGAGTACATGACCGATGCCGTGCAGCGCACGATCCTGTTCTGGGACGTGCTGCGCCAGCGCAGCGACCAGTACTACGCGCAGAAGGCGAAGGCGGTGCCGCACGTGCTCAGCTTCGACGCCGAGCTGGTGCTCGACGCCCGCACCTTCGCCAAGCCGGTCAACTACCTGCTGGTGCGCGTCAAGCCGCCGCAGGGCGTGGTGATCGATCCGCAGAAGCGGCCGTTCGTCGTGGTCGATCCGCGCGCCGGCCACGGGCCGGGCATCGGCGGCTTCAAGGCCGACAGCGAGACTCGGCGTGGCGATGCGCGCCGGCCATCCCTGCTACTTCGTCGGCTTCACGCCCGAGCCGATGCCGGGCCAGACCATCGAAGACATCATGCACGCCGAGGCGGTGTTCCTGGAGAAGGTCATCGCGCTGCACCCCGAGCGCCGAAGGCAAGCCCTGCGTCATCGGCAACTGCCAGGCCGGCTGGGCGGTGATGCTGGTGGCCGCGATCCGGCCGGAACTGTTCGGGCCGATCATCGTTCCCGGCTCGCCGCTGTCCTACTGGGCCGGCGTGGAAGGCGAGAACCCGATGCGCTACACCGGCGGCCTGCTCGGCGGCAGCTGGCTGACCGCGCTCGACCGGCGACCTGGGCAACGGCAAGTTCGACGGCGGCTATCTGGTCGAGAACTTCGAGAACCTGAATCCCGCCAACACGCTGTGGACCAAGAACTACAACCTCTGGTCGAAGGTCGACACCGAGGGGCCGCGCTTCCTCGAATTCGAGAAGTGGTGGGGCGGCCACGTCAACCTCAACGCCGAGGAGATGCAGTGGATCGTCGACCAGCTGTTCGTCGGCAACCGGCTCGCCACCGCCGAGATCGTCACCAGCGACGGCGACGCGCATCGACCTGCGCAACATCCGCTCGCCGATCATCTGCTTCTGCTCCAAGGGCGACAACATCACCCCGCCGCAGCAGGCGCTCGGCTGGATCGTCGATCTCTACGACAGCGACGACGACATCCGCGCCAGCGGCCAGACCATCGTCTACGCCGTCCACGAAAGCGTCGGCCATCTCGGCATCTTCGTCTCGGGCGGCGTGGCCAAGAAGGAGCACCAGGAGTTCGCCTCCAACATCGATCTGATCGACGTGCTGCCGCCCGGCCTGTACGAGGCGGTGATGACGCCCAAGACGGCCGAGACGGCCAACCCGGAACTGGTCGGCGGCGACTGGATCGTGCGCTTCGAGCCGCGCACCCTGGACGACATCCGGGCCATCGTCCAGCCCGACCCCGAGAACGAGCGCCGTTTCGCCGCCGTGCGGCGGGTGTCGGAGATCAATCTCGGCCTGTATCGCACCCTGTTCCAGCCGTTCGTCCAGGCGTCGATCAACGAGCAGAGCGCCGAATGGCTGCACAAGCTCAACCCCGCCGAGCTGCCGTTCGAGATGTTCTCGGACCGCAACCCGCTGATGCAGCAGGTCGCCCAGCTCGCCGAGCAGGTGCGCGAACAGCGCCAGCCCGTGTCGCCCGACAATCCGCTGCTCGCAGTGGCAGGCCATGGTCTCGGACGGGATCATCGCCGCGCTCGACGGCTATCGCGATCTGCGCGATCGCAGCCTGGAGCAGATCTTCCTGGCGATCTACGGCTCGCCGCTGTTGCAGGCCATGGTCGGCCTGGGCGCCTCGGACGAGCCGCCGCGCCGCGGCCCGGCGCTGGAACCGGAGCGGATCGCCTTCATCCAGCAGCGCATCGCCGAGCTCAAGGCGCGTGTCGCCGAGGGCGGGCCGCGCGAGGCGGCGATCCGCAGCCTGGTCTATATCGGCATGGCCGGACCGGGCGTCGACGAACGCGCGTTCAACGAGCTGCGCCAGATCCGCGCCGAGAACGAGGGCCTGACGCTGGAGGCGTTCAAGCAGATCGCTGCGCGAGCAGTTCTTCAGCCTGCTGCTCGACCGCGACGGCGCGCTCGCCGCGATTCCGAAGATGCTGCCGGCCGACGCCGCGAGCCGGCGCAGCAGCATCGCTGGCGGCGATCCGCGCAGGTCGCGTCGGCGGCCGGCGAGTCGACCGGCGAACGCGCGCGAGCGGCTGGCGCAGATCGAAGAAGCTGTTCGCGCGGCCGGCGCAAGTCGGCGGTGCGCCAGGTTCGCGCGAAAGGCGCCGTCGCATTGGCCAAGGTACGAGGAAAGTATTCATGGAGCGCAAGCACGAGAAGTACGACCGCCTGATCGCGCGCTGCAAGGACCTTGACGCCCAGCCCCGACCGCCGTGGCCCATCCCTGCGACGAGAGCTCGCTGCGCGGCGCGGTCGAGGCCGCGCAGCTGGGCATTCTGCAAGCCGATCCTGGTCGGGCCGAAGGCGCAGGATCGAGGCCGTCGCGGCGCAGTTCGAGCTCGACATCTCGGGCTACGAGATCGTCGACGCGCCGCACAGCCACGCCGCCGCCGAGACTGGCGGTGCGACTGGCGCGCGAGGGCAAGGCCGAGATGCTGATGAAGGGCAGCCTGCACACCGACGAGCTGATGGCCGCGGTGGTGCAAGCGCGAGACCGGCCTGCGCACCGAGCGCCGCATCAGCCACTGCTTCATCATGGACGTGCCGGCGCTCGACCGGCGTGCTCATCATCACCGACGCGGCGATCAACATCTTCCCGACGCTGGAGGACAAGGTCCACATCGTGCAGAACGCGATCGACCTGGCGCACGCGCTGGGCCTGCGAACAGCCCAAGGTGGCGATCCTGTCGGCGATGGAGACGGTCAACCCGCAAGGTGCCGTCGACGATCGAGGCCGCCGCGCTGTGCAAGATGGCCGACCGCGGCCAGATCACCGGCGGCATCCTCGACGGCCCGCTGGCGCTCGACAACGCCATCGACCTCGGCGGCGGCCCAGATCAAGAAGATCGACTTCGCCGGTGGCCGGGCAGGCCGACATTCTGGTCGTGCCCGACCTGGAGGCCGGCAACATGCTGGCCAAGAGCCTGAGCTTCCTGGCCGACGCCGACGCGGCCGGCATCGTGCTCGGCGCGCGGGTGCCGATCATCCTCACCAGCCGCGCCGACTCGGTGATCGACGCGTCTGGCCTCGTGCGCGGTGGCGGCGCTGGTCGCCCAGGCGCGGCGCGAGAGCGCTGCAGAAGGCGGTGGCGTGATGACCGACGCCATTCGCGGTTCTCAACGCCGGCTCGTCGAGCATCAAGTTCTCGCTGTTCGCTGCAAGCGGCGACGACCTCGCGCTGTCGCTGCGCGGCCAGGTCGAGGGCCTCCACACCGCGCCGCGCTTCGTCGCGAAGGACGCCGCCGGCGAGCCGATCGTCGACGCACGCCTGGGACGCCGGGCACCGCGCTCGGCCACGACGGCGCGCTCGAGCACATCGTCGCCTTCCTGCGCGACAGGCTGCGGCGGCCTGCAGCCTCGCCGCGGCGTCGGCCACCGCGTCGTGCACGGCGGGCTCGCAGTACGCGCGCCGGTGCGCGTCGACCGCGAAGTTGCTGGCCGAGCTGGCGCAGTTCGTCCCGCTCGCGCCGCTGCACCAGCCGCACAACCTGGCGCCGATCCGGCTGCTGCTGGAGCGCCGGCCGGAGCTGCCGCAGGTGGCCTGCTTCGACACCGCGTTCCATCGCACGCAGCCCGAGCTGGCGCAGATGTTCGCGCTGCCCACGGAGCTGCACGACGCGGGCGTGCGCCGCTACGGCTTCCACGGCCTGTCCTACGAGTACATCGCCTCGGTGCTGCCGCAGCTCGACCCGCGCGCCGCGACAGGGCCGCACCGTGGTGCTGCACCTGGGCAACGGCGCCAGCATGTGCGCGCTGCCGGCGGCCGCAGCGTCGCCAGCACGATGGGCTTCACCGCCGTCGACGGGCTGCCGATGGGCACGCGCTGCGGCGCGCTCGACCCGGGCGTGATCCTGTACCTGATGGACGAGCGCGGCATGGACGCGCGCGCCATCGAGAAGCTGATCTACAGCCAGTCGGGCCTGCTCGGCGTGTCCGGCGTGTCGAGCGACATGCGCACGCTGCTCGCCAGCGACGAGCCGCGCGCCAGGCTGGCGGTCGACCTGTTCGTCTACCGCATCGGCCGCGAACTGGGCTCGCTGGCCGCCGCGCTCGGCGGGCTCGACGCGCTCGTCTTCACCGCCGGCATCGGCGAGAACGCGCCGCCGATCCGCGAGCGCGTCTGCCGCGACGCCGCCTGGCTCGGCGTGGAACTCGACCCCGCCGCCAACGCAGCCGGCGGCCCGCGCATCAGCACGGCCGGCAGCCGCGATCGCCGCCTGGGTCATCCCGACCAACGAGGAACTGATGATCGCGCGCCACACCGCGCCGGCTGCTGGCGCAGTGAAGCGAGGAAGCACCATGGCCGCCACCATCCCCGCACCCCGTGCTCACGGGCAAGAAGGCGCTGGTCGTCGGCATCGCCAACGAGCACTCGATCGCCTACGGCTGCGCCAGGGCGTTCCGCGAGCTCGGCGCCGAGCTGGCGATCACCTACCTGAACGAGAAGGCGCGGCCGTATGTCGAGCCGCTGGCGCGCGAGCTGGAGGCGCCGATCTTCCTGCCGCTCGACGTCAGCGCAGCCGGGCCAGCTCGAAGCGGTGTTCGACGCGATCGCGCAAGCAGTGGGGCCGGCTCGACATCCTGGTGCACTCGATCGCCTTCGCGCCCAAGGACGACCTGCAGGGCGGGCTGCTCAACTGCTCGGCCGAGGGCTTCGCGCAGGCGATGGACGTTTCCTGCCACTCCTTCGTGCGCATGGCCCGGCTGGCCGCGCCGCTGATGAACGAGGGCGGCACGATGTTCGCGATGAGCTACCACGGCGCCAACAAGGTGGTGCCGAACTACAACGTGATGGGGCCGGTGAAGGCGGCGCTCGAATCGTGCTGCCGCTACCTGGCCTACGAGCTGGGCGGCCAGGGCATCCGCGTGCACGCGATCTCGCCCGGGCCGCTCAAGACGCGCGCCGCCTCCGGGCTGAAGGACTTCGACCTGCTGCTCAACGAGGCGGCGCAGCGCGCGCCGCTCGGCGAACTGGTCGACATCATGGACGTCGGCTTCACCTGCGCCTACCTGGCCACGCCCTACGCGCGGCGCCTGACCGGCGAGACGCTCTACGTCGACGGCGGCGTGAACATCATGGCCTGACGGCGTTTGCACCATCGCTGCGGCAGAGCGGCGCTTCCGGCAGCGCCCAGCACTGCCAGTGACTCCGATAGCGATACATGCCGGGAGCGCATGAGCTCGAATCGTCCACTGAAGGAATCGAAATGTTGAAAGGCAAGACCGCCATCGTCACCGGCTCGACCAGCGGGATCGGCCTGGGCATCGCCCGCGCCCTCGGCGGCGCCGGCGCCAACCTGATGCTCAACGGCTTCGGCGACGCCGCGCAGATCGAGGCGCTGCGCGCCGGGCTGGCCAAGGAGTTCGGCGTCAAGGTCGCCTACAGCGGCGCAGATATGTCGCAAGCCGGCGCAGATCCACGACATGGTGCGCCAGGCGACGCGTGGAAGCTCGGCGCGGTCGACATCCTCGTCAACAACGCCGGCATCCAGCACACGTCGCCGGTCGACGATTTCCCGGACGAGCGCTGGGACGCGGTGATCGCGATCAATCTGTCGTCGAACTTTCACGCGATCAAGGCGGTGCTGCCGCAGATGAAGCAGCGCAACTGGGGCCGGATCGTCAACATCGCCTCGGCGCACGGGCTGGTCGCCTCGGTGGAGAAGGCCGCCTACGTCGCCGCCAAGCACGGCGTGCTCGGGCTGACCAAGATGGTCGCGCTGGAGACCGCCACGACGGGCATCACCTGCAACGCCATCTGCCCCGGCTGGGTGCTGACGCCGCTGGTGCAGAAGCAGATCGACGACCGGGCCCAGCGCGAGGGCATCCCGGTCGAGCAGGCCAAGGTCGACCTGCTTGGGCGAGAAGCAGCCCTCCGGCGAATTCGCCACGCCCGAGCAGATCGGCGCCGTCTGCGTCTTCCTGTGCTCGGATGCCGCGGCGCAGATCCGCGGCGTCGGCGCTGCCGGTGGATGGCGGCTGGCTGGCCCAGTAGCGACTCTTTACAAGGAGTCACGATGCAGACTATCTCCTGGCCGATGCGGTGGCACTGATCCCCGACGGCGCCAGCCTGATGATCGGCGGCTTCATGGGCGTGGGCACGCCCGATCGCGTGATCGACGAACTGGTGCGCCAGGGCAAGCGCGATCTCACCGTGATCGCCAACGACACCGCGATTGCCCGGCGTGGGCATCGGCAAGCTGGTGCGCGCCCGGCTGGTGAAGAAGGCGATCGTCAGCCACATCGGCCTGAACCCCGAGACCCAGGCGCAGATGATCGCCGGCGAGATGGAGGTCGACCTGGTGCCGCAGGGCACGCTGATCGAGCGCATCCGCGCCGGCGGTTTCGGCCTCGGCGGCATCCTCACCGCCACCGGCGTGGGCACCGTGGTCGAGCAAGGCAAGCAGAAAGGTCGCCGTGGCCGGCAAGGACTACCTGCGTCGAGACCGCGCTGCGGGCCGACTTCGCGCTGGTGCAATGCCTTCATGGCCGACTACCTCGGCAACCTCGCCTACGCGCTGACCGCGCGCAACTTCAACCCGGTGATGGCGATGGCTGCCGACACCGTGATCGTCGAGGCCGACAACATCGTGCCCGTGGGCCTGATCGCGCCGGACCAGGTCGTCACGCCCGCCCCGCTCGTCGACTACGTCATAGCGCAGAGGTGAAGCATGAAACAGCCCCCACACTCACTTCGTTCGCTGCCCCCCGGGCCACTTCGGGGCCCCTTTGTGGCCCTCGGGGCGTGTCAGCACCTTCGGGCGGCCGGACGGTACTGACATGGACGCCCAAACCGTCATCGCCAAACGCATCGCGCTCGAACTGCGCGACGGCATGCTCGTGAACCTCGGCATCGGCATTCCGACCCAGGTCGCCAATTACGTGCCAGCCGGCATCCACGTGTTTTTCCAGTCCGAGAACGGCTTGATCGGCACCGGCGCGCCGCCCGAGGAAGGCATGCATCACCGGCTGCTGACCGATGCCGGTGGCCGGCCGGTCACGGCGCTGCCGGGCGCGTGCACCTTCGACAGCGCGATGTCGTTCGGCCTGATCCGCGGCGGCCATCTCGACATGACGGTGCTCGGCGGGCTGCAGGTCGACCAGGCCGGGCAGCTGGCCAACTGGACGATCCCCGGCAAGATGGTCCCCGGCATGGGCGGCGCGATGGACCTCGCCAGCGGCGCCCGACGCGTCGTGATCGCCATGCAGCACAGCGCCAAGGGCAAGTCGAAGCTCGTCAAGCAGTGCACGCTGCCACTGACGTCGGCGCGGCCGATCGACCTGCTGGTGACCGAGTTGGCCGTGATCGCCTTCCCCGGCGGCCGCGCGACCCTGATGGAAACCGCGCGCGGGGTGTCGGTGCAGCAGGTACTCGATGCGACCGCGGCGGCGTTGATCGTGCCGGAGAACGTGCCACAGATGGCCTTGTAGTGCGTACGCGTTGAGTCACTTGGAGGCAGGACGCATGACATGAAGCCCCTCACTACGGCTCCCAGCGACGGCGCGGATCTACTCAAGCATCCGACCGACTTCTCGCTCGTCCTCGGCGGCCCACTGTTCCAGTTGCTGCGCCGGGCGCACCTCTCGGACGATGCGCTGACGATGGCGCGCCGACGCGTCGTCGTCATCGCGCTGCTGTCCTGGCTGCCGCTGCTGGTGCTGTCGGCGCTGGAAGGGCGGGCGCTGGACGGCAGCGTGGCGGTGCCCTTCCTGCGCGACGTGGAAGTCCACGTCCGCTTCCTGGTCGCGCTGCCGCTGCTGATGGCCGCCGAGCTGGTGGTGCACCGGCGCATGCGCCTCGTGGTGCAGCAGTTCCTGGAGCGGCGCTGATTCCCGACAGTGCCGCTGCCGCGATTCGAGGCGGCCATCGCATCGGCGTTGCGGCTGCGCAACTCGGTGCTCGCCGAGGCTGCTGCTGATCGCCTTCGTCTACGGCGTCGGCGTCCTGATCGTCTGGCGCCAGTACCTGGCGCTGCGACACCGCCACCTGGTATGCAATGCCGTCGCCGCGGGCTCGACGCTGTCGCTGGCCGGGATCTGGTACGGCTACGTGAGCCTGCCGCTGTTCCAGTTCCTGCTGCGTGCGCTGGTACTTCCGCCTCTTCATCTGGGCGCGCTTTCTCTGGCAGGTGTCGCGCATCGACTTGAGCCTGATTCCGACCCACCCGGATCGTCTCGGCGGCCTGGGCTTTCTCTCGGCCACGGTGCATGCCTTCGCGCCGCTCGCGGTCGCGCATGGCGCCATCCTGGCTGGGCTGATCGCCGAATCGGATCTTCTACGTCGGCGCGGGCTGCTCGACTTCAAGGTCGAGATCGCCGTCGTGCGTCGTCTTCGTGCTGTGCGTGGTGCTCGCCCCGCTGCTGGTGTTCGCGCCGCAGCTGGCGGCAAGCGAAGCGCACCGGCTTGCGCGAGTACGGCACGCTGGCCGAGCGCTACGTGCGCGAGTTCGACGCCAAGTGGCTGCGCGGCGGCGCGCCCGAGGGTGAATCGTTGGTCGGCAGCGCCGACATCCAGTCGCTCGCCGACATGGGCAACAGCTTCGAGGTGGTGAAGACCATGCGCCCGGCGCCGGTGACCAAGGAGATGGTCATCCAGCTCGCCGCGGCCACGCTGGCGCCGATCGTGCCGCTGGCGCTGACGATGATGCCGCTCGAAGAGTTGCTGAAGAAGCTGCTCGGCATCCTGCTCTGAGTGCGCGCGGCCCGGCGGTGATGGCCTTCATCGCCACCCTCGCCGCGGCGTGTCGCTCACCGGTTCGCCAGCGGCGCCTTCACGCCAGCCAGCGCTGCAACGCCAGCACCAGCGCAGCCAGAAAGACGGTCTCACCCAACATCAGCAGCACCGGCTTCAGGCCCACGCTGGCCAGTTCCCTGAGTTGCGTCTTCATGCCGATCGCGGCGATCGCCGCCACCAGGCACCAGCGCGAGAACTCGCTGCCGGTGCTGGCCACCACGCCGGGCAGCCAGCCGGTGCTGTTGACGACGACCAGCGCGGCAAAGGCCACCGCGAACCACGGCAGCAGCGGCGGCCGCGGCCCGCCGGCGGTGTCGGTATGGCCGACGCGCGCGCGGGTCAGCATCGCCGCGAACACGATCACCGGTACCAGCATCGCGACGCGCATCAGCTTGACCAGGGTGGCCATGTCGCCGGTCTCCTTGGACATGCTGTAGCCCGCGCCGACGACCTGCGCCACGTCGTGGATCGTGGCGCCGAGGAAGATGCCCGCCGCTCGGGAGTCGAGCCCGAAGGCGATGCGCCAGCATCGGGTAGACGATCATCGCCAGCGTCGACAGCACCGACACCCCGATCACTGTGAACAGCGTCGCCCGCTCCTTGCCCGGGTGGGCCGGCAGCGCGGCGGCCAGCGCCAGCGCCGCCGAGGCGCCGCAGATCGCCGTTGCGCCGCCGCTGAGCAGCCCGAACAGGGTCTGGAAGCCCATCAACCGGGCCAGCAGCATCGACACGCCGATGGTCAGCGCCACCGAGACGACGACGATCACCAGCGGCAGCCACCCCAGTTCCACAATCTGCCCCAGCGTGACGCGCAGTCCGAGCAGGGCGACGCCGATGCGCAGCACCTGGCGCGCGGTGAACTCGATGCCGGCTACGCAAGGCCCCTCGCCCGACAGGAAGTTCATCGCCAGGCCGAGCAGCAGCGCAAACAGCATCACCGGCGCACCATAGTGCTCGGCGAGAAAGGTCGCCGCCGCAGCAACGACTGCGCAGGCCAGCACGCCGGGAAACAGCGCCCGCGTCGGTGCCGGGCCGGCAGTGACCGACAGCACACTCATCGCCGCTCAGGCCGTCGGCAGCTTGTAATCGGCAAACTGTGCGCGCAGCTTGTTCTTCTGCATCTTGCCGGTGGCACCGAGTGGAATGGCGTCGACGAAGACCACGTCGTCGGGCGTCCACCACTTGGCGATCTTGCCCTCGAAGAAGGCCAGCAAGTCCTGCCGGGTCAGCGCGGCGTTGGGCTTCTTCACGACCACCAGCAACGGACGCTCGTCCCACTTCGGGTGCCTGGCGCCGATGCAGGCGGCCATCGCGACCGCCGGATGCGCCATCGCGATGTTCTCCAGGTCGATCGAGCCGATCCATTCGCCGCCGGACTTGATGACGTCCTTGCTGCGGTCGGTGATCTGCATGTAAGCCGTCGGCGTCGATGGTGGCCACGTCGCCGGTCGGAAACCAATCGGCCCTGCTCGTCGCTCACCAGCGGGTTGCCGCCCTCGCCCTTGAAGTAGCCACTCGATGATCCACGGCCCGCGCACCAGCAGTTCGCCCGAGGCCTTGCCGTCGTGCGGCAGTTCCCGGCCGTCGTCGCCGACGATCTTCATGTCGACGCCGAACACCGCGCGGCCCTGCTTGGCCTGTACCGCCAGGCGCTCCTCGGCGCTGAGAAGCTGGTGCTTGGGCTTGAGCGTGCACACGGTGCCGACCGGGCTCATTTCGGTCATGCCCCAGGCATGCAGCACCTGCACGTCGTAGCGCTCCTGGAAGGCCCGCATCATCGCCGGCGGGCAGGCCGAGCCACCGATCACGGTGCGCCGCATGGTGCGAAAACCGAGGTTGTTCGCCTCGACATGCGTGAGCAGGCCCTGCCACACGGTGGGCACGCCGGCCGAGACGGTGACACCTTCGCTCTCGAACAGTTCGTGCAGGCTCTTGCCGTCCAGGAAGGGCCCGGGCAAGACCAGCTTGGCGCCGACCATGCAGGCCGACGTAGGGCAGGCCCCAGGCGTTGACGTGGAACATCGGCACCACCGGCAGGATCACGTCGCGCGCCGAGCAGTTGAGCGCAGTCGGGCAGCGCGGCTGCGTAGGTGTGCAGCATCGTCGAGCGGTGGCTGTACAGCGCGCCCTTCGGGTTGCCGGTCGTGCCCGAGGTGTAGCACAGCGAACTGGCCGTGTTCTCGTCGAACAGCGGCCATTCGAAGCGGTCGCTCGCGGCGTCGATCAGGTCCTCGTAGCACAGCAGGTCCGGGCACCTTGCTCGACTGCTGGCATGTGCGCACGGTCGGTCATCGCGACGAAGGCCTTGATGGTCTTCACGCGCGACGGCGATCGCCTCGATCAGCGGCAGGAAGGTCAGGTCGAAGAACAGGACCTGGTCTTCGGCGTGGTCGGCGATCCAGACCACCTGGTCGGGATGCAGGCGCGGGTTGAGCGTGTGCAGCACGGCGCCCGAACCGCGACGCGCGTAGTACAGCTCCATGTGGCGGTAGCCGTTCCAGGCCAGCGTGGCCACGCGGTCGCCGACCGGCACCTCCAGCGCCGCCAGCGCGTTGGCCATGCGGCGCGAGCGCGCGGCGAGTTCGCGGTAGGTGCTAGCGGTGCAGGTCGCCTTCGACGCGGCGCGAGACGATCTCCTGCTCGCCGTGGTGGCGCTCGGCGTGGATCAGCAGCGAGGAGATCAGCAGCGGCTGCTGCATCATCAGTCCGTTCATGGTGTCTCTCTGTGTTGCAATGCGTAGGGGATTCAGGCTGCGCGGCGGGACGGCGGCGAGCTCGATCGTCGACCGGCTCCTGGTGCGCCGAGGCCTTGTCGGCTTCGTAGCTGCGCGGCGGCGAGCAGGAACGCGGCCGCCGCGACCAGCGCGGCAAAGGCCGGCATCGCCGTCAGCGCGGTCGCCAGGCCCACAGGCATCGGACAGCACGCCGGCGATGAAGGGGCCGAGCCGCCAGACCGAACAGGTTCTGGAACAGCGACAGCACCGACGCGCCGGTGGCGCGCACGCCGGGGTGGATCACGTCGATGACGATCGCCGACACCGGGCCGACCGTGCAGGTCATCAGGAAGCCGCCGAGCAGCGATCAGCGCGAACTGCGCTTGCGGCGTCAGCGCGCAGGCCGAGCCGCGGCGCGCCGAAGCGCGCAGCGAGCACGAGCATCGCAGCCAGGCACAGCAGCGCCAGCGTGCGGCAGCTTGGCGCCGGGCGCTGCACGCCGGCACGGTCGACCACGCCGCCCCAGACGACGCTGCCGAGCGCGCCGGCGAGCACGACCAGCGCGGCCTTGACGCGCGGCCTGCGCCGGCGCGATGCCGTGGACGCGGTTGAGGAAGCTCGGCAGCCAGGCCCACATCGCCGAGACCACGATCAGCTGCGCCGGCGCCGCCGATGCAGACCCACAGCATGGTGCGCGAGCGGGCCAGCACGCGGACGATGTGCCGCGCGAGCCTGCGCCGAGCGACTGCCGCTTGGCTGCAGCGTCGGCGTCAGCTGCGACCGTGCGGTAGTCGCGCACCATCAGGTACAGCAGCGCGAGCACCAGGCCCGGGAATGCCGACGACGCCGAACGCCGCCTGCCAGCCCCAGCGCGCGGCGATCACGCCGCCGAGCATCACGCCCAGCACCGAGCCGACCGAGGCCGAGGCGAAGAAGCCGGCCAGCAGCGCGCCGCGCATGCGCGCCGGGAAGTGGCTGGCGATCAGCGCCGCGCCGACCGAGCCGTAGCCCGCCTCGCCGAGGCCGACCACGGCGCGCGCGGCGAGCAGCTGGCCGTAGCTGCGGGCGAACATGCACGAGATCGTCGCCAGGCTCCAGACGCGTGGCCATCACGACGATGCTCTTGACGCGGCTGGCGCGGTCGGCGAACAGCGCCACCGGAATGCCGCCGAGCGCGACCGTCACCGAGACCACCGAGACGAGCGCGCCGAGCTGCTTGTCCGACAGGCCCCATTCGGCCTTCAGGTGCGGAAACAGCGAGACGATGACCTGGCGGTCGACGTAGTCGAAGATCATCAGCGCCGAGCGTCATCGCGAACGCGAACCAGGCCTGCGCCGCGGCCGAACAGGTAGTTGTCGTCGCGTCGGGAGCTGTTGCCGACAGCGGTGCAGATCCATGGCGTCGGTCCTCCGCTCAGGGCACGAGCACGGTCGCGCCGGTGGTCTGGCGCGATTCGAGCGCGCGATGCGCTTCGCGCCGCGTCGGCCAGCGCGAAGGTCTGCTTCGGCTCGCCGACGATGCGGCCGGCGAGCACGAGGTCGAACAGCTCTCGCGCCATCGTCGAGCATGTGCGACGCGCGGCGTCGCGTAGTGGATCATCGCCGGCCGCGTGACCCAGATCGAGCCCTTGACCGCCAGCAGCGTCGTGTCGATCACGACCGGGCCCGACGTCGTGCCGTTGCTGACCAGCGTGCCGCGCGGCTGCAGGCTGTCGAGCGAGGCCATCAGCGTGTCCTTGCCGACCGAGTCGTAGACCACCGGCACGCCCTTGCCGTCGGTGATCTCGCGCACCCGCTTGGCGATGTCCTCGCGCGCCGGTGACGATGGTGTGGGCGCAGCCGTGGGCCTTGCGCGATCTCGGCCTTCTCGTCGGTGCTGACGGTGCCGATCATCGTCACGCCGATCGCGCGCGCCCACTGGCAGGCGATCAGGCCGACGCCGCCGGCGGCGGCGTGGTACAGGATGGTCTCGCCGCCCTTGAGCGGATAGACCTGGCGGAACAGGTACTGCGCCGTCATGCCCTTCATCATCAGCGTCGAGGCGGTGCGGTCGGAGACGCCGTCGGGCAGCGGGATCAGCACGTCGGCCGGCATCACGCGCACGTCGGAGTAGGCGCCCTGCGGCCCGAGCAGGTAGCCGACGCGGTCGCCGGCCTTGATGTCGGTGACGCCGGCGCCGACCGCCTCGACGACGCCGACGGCGTCCGAGCCCAGCCCGTTGGGCAGCGGCAGCGGATAGCGGCCGGTGCGGAAGTAGATGTCGATGAAGTTGACCGCGACGTAGCTGTGGCGCACGCGCGCCTGGCCGGGGCCGGGCTCGCCGACCTCGACGGTCTCGAGCTTGAGCACCTCGGGGCCGCCGGTCTGGTGGAAGCGGATGGCCTTGGCCATGATGATGTCTCCTCGGCTGTCTGCGGCGGCCTGAGGTGTCGCGTCAGCTGTCAGCGCGAGCGCGGCACAGCTCGCGCGATGAAGTCGTCGGCCTGCGGCCACTCGCCGTAGCCCGACGCCGGATTGAGATGGCCGACCTCGCCGAGGTCGACCAGCTCGGCTGCCCCAGTCGCGCGCCAGCTCGGCGACGCGCTCGTAGCGGCCCAGCGGATCGTTGCGGCTGGCCGCGACGATGCTCGGAAACGGCAGCGCGCTCGCGCGGCACCGGCAGCCAGCCGCCGGCGCGCAGCGCCTCCAGCGTCGGGTAGCCCTCGGGCATCGGCTGCTCGAAGTCCGGCGGCGTCGCCAGCAGCGCGCCGCGCACGCGCGCGCCGCGTCTGCCGCGCCCAATGCGCCACCATGATGCAGCCGCCGCTGTGCGCGACGATGACGATCGGGCCCGTCGATCGCCTGCGCGGCGCGCTCGATCGCCGCGACCCGCGCCGCGCAGTCGAGATCGCTCGCGGCCCATCGGCGGCACCGCTGCGCACGCCGCGGCAGCCGCGCGCGCCAGCAGCGTCTGCCAGTGCTGCGCGACATGGTCGCGCAGGCCCGGCACGATCAGCACGGTCGGCGCTCGGAGCCATCCGGCCATGTCAGGCCGCCTTGCGCAGGAAGCCCTGCTGCCGGCCCTTGGCGTTGGGCGCGAAGCCGTTGGCGGCCAGCGTCTCCTCGACGGTGTCGTAGAACACGCCGATCTTGCAGATCTCGCGCGCTTCCTTGCCGCGTGGCGACCTCGCGGCCGAACTCGCGCGAGATGCGCACCAGCTGCTCGATCTGCTTGCACGGTGCGTCATCTTCGTCGGTGCGCGACTGGTTCCAGAGGTTGTCCTCGATGCCGCAGCGCACGTGCAGGCCCATCGCGATGCCCATCATGTTGATCGGCAGCACGTTGCGCATGCTGCTTTCGACCGTCAGCATCGCGCCGTCGGGGATGGCGCGCAGGAAGTTGGCCAGGTTGTAGATCGTCGGGCTGGTCCATGCCGCCGCCGATCGCCACCCAGTTCATCACCAGCGGGCCCTTGTAGACGCCGCGGCGGATCAGGCGCTCGACCGTCTCGTAGCTGTTGATGTTGTAGAACTGGAAGGCGCTCTGGATGCCGGCGGCGCTCAGGCGGCGGACGTGCTCCTCGACCCAGCTCGGGCCGGAGGGCACGATCATCTCGCGGTAGGCGTGGTAGTTCGCCGGCTCGGCCAGCGAGGTGCCGGCGATGTCGGCGATCTCCATCTGCTCGACGACGTTCATCTGCGTGGTGTTGACGGTGACCGTCACCTGGTCCGGCTTGGGATCGAGCTCGGCCAGCATGTGGCGCGTGTCGTCGGACAGCCACTTGGCCTGCGGCGCCTTCGGTCTCGGGCGCGAAGGAGATCGAGCCGCCGACCTGGATGATCATGTCGGGCACCGCCTTGCGCACGCCGGCGATCAGCTCGTTGAACTTGGACAGGCGCTTGCGAGCCCTTGCCGTCGAGCTCGCGCACGTGCAGGTGCAGCACGGTGGCGCCGGCGTTGTAGCAGTCGACCGCCTTCTGGACCTGCTCTTCCATCGTGACCGGGATGTCCTCGGGGAAGTCGGAGGGCATCCACTCGGGGCCGTAGGGCGCGGCGGTGATGACGAGCTTGTCCTGGTTTTCGGGGAACAGGGAACCGTCGAGGAAGTTCATGGTGGGTCCTTTGAAGGAAGTCGTTGAGTTCGGTGCAGCGCGAGCGGCCGTTCAGTACGGCGCGTCGCCGACGATGCCGGCGCGTTCCATCTTGCGATGGCACGGCGGGTAGTCCATCACGGCGTAGTGCTGGGTCGAGCGGTTGTCCCACATCGCCACGCTGTTCGGCTTCCAGCGCCAGCGCACCTGGTACTCGGGGATCTGCGCCTGGCTGATCAGGTACTGCAGCAGCTGCGCTCGCGCCCGGGTGCGTAGTCCTGGCCGAAGCGCACGTTGTCCGGCGTGTGGAAGTTGGTGAAGTGGGTCGTGAAGGCGTTGACGAACAGGATCTTCTCGCCCGTCTCGGGATGGGTGCGCACCACCGGATGCTCGGCATCGGGGAACTGCGCCTGCAGCGCCAGGCGCTTCTCGATCGGCATCGCGGCGCCGAAGCTGGCCTCGATGCTGTGGCGGGCGCGCAGGCGGCGCGATCTGCGTCTTGATGTGCTCGGGCAGCTTCTCGTAGGCCAGCACCATGTTGGCCCACATCGTGTCGCCGCCGACCGGCGGGCATTCGACGCAGCGCAGCACGCAGCCGAACGGCGGCTTCTCGCGCCAGGTGGCGTCGGTGTGCCAGGCGTTCTCGTAGCGGTCGTTGGGCGTGTCGGGCGACTTGTAGATGCGCACCAGGCCGGGGTGCTCGGGGTCGCTGCCGGCCACCGGATGGTCTTCGAGCTCGCCGAAGTGGCGCGCGAAGGCGACGTGCTCGGCGCGCGTGATGTCCTGGTCGCGGAAGAACAGCACCCGGTGCTTGCAGCAGCAGCGCGCGGATCTCGGCCACCAGCGCCGGGTCGCGCGAGGCGGCGCCGAGGTTGACGTTGCGCGAGCTCGGCGCCGATGGCGCAGGTCAGCGGCTCGACGCGGAGGGCGCCGCGCACCACGGCCGGTGCGGCGGGGCGGGAGGATTCCTGAATGGCTGGGGTTCAGCAAGCGTAAGGAAAGAGGTGTTCGCTCAGCCCCCCATCGTGGAGGGGGCGAGCCCGAACGGCGGGCCGTGCCTGCGGGCGGCCTGTCGCCTGGCGAACCGGCGCCATGCAGGCGGCTGCGTGGAGGATCCCGGACGGCGGGCCGCCCTGCTTGGGGACGAAGCCGCTTCGGCGGTGGCCAGACCGACCTCAACGGGTCTGGGCGCTCCGTAGGTGATCTAACGCAATCTGCTTGAGGGTGCAGTGGGCTAGCCCGAGCATGGTAGTCCTGTGCGGCTGCGAAGCGGATCGCAGGCCCGCCGCGCGCGTGCTGCGGCCGAAGCCGCACGCCCGACTCGGCGGGCCATCGAGGCAAATCAACGGTGTATTCTGGGTAGGCCGGATACGGGTCGTGCACCCTTGGAGACCGCCATGAAACGCAAGATGCTGGTGTTCAGCCTGCTGGGCATGTCGGTTGTGGCCTCTGCCGTCCATGCGCAGACTGCGCCTGCGAGCGCGCCCCAGCCCGCAGCGAACGCTGTCAATCCGGCGGCGATCCAGGCGCTCAAGGACATGGGGGCCCACCTGCTGACCCTGAAGCGCTTTCAGGTGTCGACCGAGGTGACCGGCGAGCGGGTGTTGGCCGACGGCCAGAAGCTGCAGCACGCGGCGTCGGCAGAGTTGGAGGTTGTGCGTCCGAACAGGTTGCGCGTGCGCATGCTGAGCGCCCGCGCCGAACGCGACTTCATCTACGACGGCAAGACGGCCACCCTGTACACGCCCGCGCAAAAGTACTACTCGACGGTCGAGCTGGTCGACACGATCGGCGGCGTGATGGACCGGCTGAAGGAAAAGTACGGCGTGCAAATGCCGTTGTCGGATCTGTTCGCCTGGGGCACCCCCGCGGCGCCGCTCGACAACATCGAATCAGCGATGAATGCCGGTCAGGATTTCATCGACGATGATCTTTGCGACCACTACGCCTTTCGCCAGCCGAAGATCGACTGGCAGATCTGGATGACGACCGGGAGCAAGCCGCTGCCGCGCAAGATCGTGATCACCAATCGTGCCGACGAAGCGCGTCCGCAATCGGTCACGCTGATCAGCTGGAATCTGAAACCGGCGTTCAAGGACTCGGTGTTCAAGTTCATGCCGCCCAAGGGCGCGTCCAAGATCGAGATCGTTCCGCTGAAGACGAAGTGAAGGAGCGCCAACATGAACCGACCACTCGGCAGATTGTTCCTGGCTTCTCTGACCGTTGTCGTTTTGTCCGGCTTTGCGCTCACTCCCGCGGCGGGTGCTCGCGGTGGCGGGGGCGGCGGCGGTGGCGCTCGCGCCGGCGGTGGCGGTGGCGCCGGGGCTGGCGCAGGTGCGAGACAGACCGCGCAACCCAACAACAGCAAGGCCGATGCGCGCACCAACGATGTCCGCAGCACCAGCGTCAACAACGTCAACGTCAACAACAGCGTCAACGTCAACAAGAACGTCAATGTCAACGTCGATGTCGATCAGCGCGGCGGCTGGGATCATCCGGTCGCCGGTGCGATGGTCGTTGGCGGGGCGATGGCCGTGACTGCAGCGGCCATTGGCTCGATGGTGACCGCTGTGCCGACGGGGTGCGTCCCGATCAACTACGGCGGCATGATCTATCAGCAGTGCGGCAGCACGTGGTATCAGCCTCAGGGATCGCAGTTCGTCGTGGTCAATCCACCGTACTGACCTCAAGCGTTCCGCTCGGTCGCATCGCCCAGCCGCAGGAGTACGCTTCGCTCACGTCTGCCCGCCGGGTGCGCCGACGCTGGAAGTGAAGAAATACCCATTGCAAGTCGTGGCCGGCATGGTGATGCTGGCGTCTGACGAACAGTCACCAAACGACCATCCGACCCCTCTCGGAAAGGACATCCCATGAACGGACTGATGATGCAGCAGCCGCTGCTGATCTCGTCGCTGCTGGTGCACGCCGAGCGGCACCACGGCGAGCAGGAGATCGTGTCGCGCCGCGTCGAGGGCGACATCCACCGCTACGACCTACCGCGAACTGGCGGCGCGCTCGCGCCGCATGGCCAACGCGCTCGCCGCGCTCGGCGTCAAGCCCGGCGACCGCGTCGCCACGCTGGCCTGGAACGGCTACCGCCACATGGAGCTGTACTACGCGGTGTCGGGCTCGGGCGCGGTGCTGCACACGCTCAACCCGCGCCTGCACCCCGACCAGGTCGTCTACATCGCCGACCACGCCGAAGACCAGGTGCTGTTCTTCGACCTGACCTTCCTGCCGCTGGTCGAGGCGATCGCCTCGCGCGTCAAGACGATCAAGACACTTCGTCGCGATGACCGACCGCGCGCACATGCCGGCGTCGAGCCAAGATGCCGAACCTGCTGTGCTACGAGGAGCTGATCGACGCGCAGCAGCGACACGCTTCGACGTGGCCGAGCTTCGACGAGAACACGGCGTCGTCGCTGTGCTACACGTCGGGCACCACCGGCAACCCGAAGGGCGTGCTCTACAGCCACCGCTCGACGGTGCTGCACACCTTCGCGATCGCGCTGCCCGACGCGCTCAACTGCTCGGCGCGCGACACGATCCTGCCGGTCGTGCCGATGTTCCACGTCAACGCCTGGGGCCTGCCCTACGCGGCCTGCATGGTGGGCGCCAAGCTCGTGTTCCCGGGCCCGGGGCTCGACGGCAAGTCGCTGCTACGAGCTGTTCGAGAGCCGAGCGCGTCACCGCTGTCGGCCGGCGTGCCGACGGTGTGGCAGGGCCTGCTCGCCTACGTCGAAGCGAACGACCTGAAGTTCTCGACCATGCGCCGCACGATCATCGGCGGCTCGGCCTGCCCGCCGGCGATGATGACGACGTTCCAGGAGCGCTACGACGTGCAGGTGCTGCACGCCTGGGGCATGACCGAGATGAGCCCGGTCGGCACGGTCGTGCACGCTGAAGCCGCAAGCACCTGACGCTCGGCGCCGAGCAGCGCATCGCGGTGCAGGCCAAGCAGGGCCGCGCGGTGTTCGGCGTCGACATGAAGATCGTCGACGACGACGGCAAGGAGCTGCCGTGGGACGGCAAGGCCGTCGGGCGAGCTGATGGTGCGCGGGCCGTGGATCATCGCGCAGCTACTTCAAGGGCGAAGGCGGCGACCCGCTGGTGCGACGGCTGGTTCCCGACCGGCGACGTCGCGACGATCGACGCCGACGGCTACATGCAGATCACCGACCGCAGCAAGGACGTGATCAAGTCCGGCGGCGAGTGGATCGGCTCGATCGACCTCGAGAACATCGCGATGGCGCACCCCGCGGTCGCGATGGCCGCGTGCATCGCGCGCCAAGCATCCGAAGTGGGACGAGCGGCCGCTGCTGGTCGTGGTCAAGAAGCCCGGCGCCGAGCTGACGCGCGAAGAGCTGCTCGCGTTCTTCGAGGGCAAGATCGCCAAGTGGTGGACGCCCGACGACGTGGTCTTCGTCGACGCGATCCCGCTCGGCGCCACCGGCAAGATGCTGAAGAACAAGCTGCGCGAGCAGTTCGCCGAGCTACAAGCTGCCGACGGCCTGAGCGACGACAAGGATCGCCGGCCGTGACCGCACTCTCTGCCAGCGCCGACGCGGCGCAGGCCCGCACGCTGTTTCCCGGCGTGCTGGCCTGCGCGCGTCGTCGCCGCGGCAGCGACCTTCCTGTCCGAGCACTACGGCGCGCCGGTGATGCTGTTCGCGCTGCTGCTCGGCATGGCGATGAACTTCCTGTCGGGCGAGGGGCCGTGCGCCGCCGGGCATCGAGTTCACCGCGCGCACGGTGCTGCGCATCGGCGTCGCGCTGCTCGGGCTGCGCATCACGGCGGGCCAGGTCGTCGGCGCTGGGCTGGCAGCCGGTGGCTGATCGTCGTGCTGTCGGTGGTCGCTGACCATCGGCGTGTCGATGGTGCTGGCCCGGCTGATGGGCTTCCAGAGCCTGTTCGGCCTGCTGAGCGGCGGCGCCACCGCGATCTGCGGCGCGTCGGCCGCGCTGGCGCTGGCCGCGGCGCTGCCGGCCCATCCGCAGAAGGAGCGCGCGACGCTGTTCACCGTGATCGGCGTATCGGTGCTGTCGACCGTTGGCGATGATCGTCTACCCGATGCTGGCGCACGCCATCGGCCTGGATCCGCGCGCGGCCGGCATCTTTCTCGGCGCCACGATCCACGACGTCGCGCAGGTGGTCGGCGCCGGCTACAGCATGTCGCAGCAGACCGGCGACGTCGCCACCCTGGTCAAGCTGATGCGCGTGGCGATGCTGGTGCCGGTGATCGTGTTCGCGGTCGTGCTGGTGCGCGCTCGCGCCAGCAACGCCGGCGAGCCAGCGGCCCGCGCCCGCCGCTGCTGCCGTGGTTCGCGGTGGCCTTCGCGGTGCTGGTGGCGATCAACAGCACCGGCTGGTTGCCGGGCGCCGTGGCGAAGGCCGGCAGCGAGTTCTCGCGCTGGTGCCTGGTGGCCGCGATCGCCGGCATCGGCATGAAGACGCAGTTGAAGGAGCTGGCCACGGTGGGCATCAAGCCGGTCGTGCTGATGCTCGGCGAGACCGTGTTTCTGGCGGCACTGGTGCTGGCGATGCTGCACTGGGTACCTTGATCGCGCCAGGCCATTCGTTTCAGGAGGCTTCGATGACAACCCCAGACAATCATCAGGCGGCGATGCTGGCGATGGGGGTGTCATGAAGACGTCGCGCACCAGCCGCGCCAAGTCGCCTGCCAAGGCACTGCCAAGTCGGCCGCCAAGACCACCGCCAAGAGCCGCGGCGGCCAGGCGCTCGCCGCGCAAGGCCACCGCGGCCCGTGCGCCAGCCGCGGCAACCGCCACGGGCGCGGTGATCCGCAGCGCGACTCAGCGCAAGAGCCCGCGGCTGCGCGAGTCGCTGCAATCCGTGGCGGCAGCCACCGTCAAGCAGCCAGGCAAGCTGGCGCGGGGCCTGCAACGTGCCGGCGCCGAGTTGCTGTCGGTCGTGCGCGGCGCCTCGACCCTCGAGCCGGCCCCCGGCGACCGCCGCTTCGACGACCCGACCTGGCGCGACAATGCGGTGTACCGCCGGCTGATGCAGGGCCATCTCGCGCTGGCGCGCGAGTCGCACCGCCTGGCCGGCGAACTCGGCCTGGCGCCGCGCGACGAGGCGCGTGCACGCATGGCGCTGGGCATCGTGGCCGACACGCTGGCACCGACCAACACGCTGCTGGGCAACCCCGCTGCGATCAAGCGCACGCTGGAGACGGGAGGCCGCAACCTGGTCAGCGGCGTGCTGAATCTGGTCAGCGATTGGCGCCACAACGGCGGCCTGCCGGCGATGGTCGACGTGAGCAAGTTCAAGGTCGGCGAGAACCTCGCGGTGACCGCGGGTGACGTGGTCTATCGCAACGCGCAGCTCGAGCTGATCCAGTACCGGCCGCAAACGCCCACGGTGCACGGCACGCCGCTGTTCATCGTGCCGCCGCAGATCAACAAGTACTACGTCTGGGACCTGGCGCCCGGCCGCAGCCTGATCGAGTTCCTGGTGCAGCAGGGCTTCTCGGTCTACGTGGTCAGCTGGTTCAACCCGCGCGCCACCGAGTCGGCCTGGGGTCTGGAGACCTACGTGCTGTCGCTCGAACAGGCGATGCGCGTGACGCGCGAAATCTCGCGTGCGCCGCAAATGCACGTGCTGGGCGCCTGCTCGGGCGGCATCACATCGGCGGCGCTGCTGGCCTATCTGGCGGCCAAGCGTGTCGACTGGGCGCGCAGTCTGTCGCTGCTGGTGGCGATCCTCGACATCGACGGCATCGCCGACAGTTCGATGGGCCTGTTTGCCAACCTGGAGACGCTCGACATCGCACGCACGCTCACCGGCGCCCGCGGCGTGCTCGAGGGCAAGGACCTGGCCAAGGTGTTCGCCTGGCTGCGCCCCAACGATCTGATCTGGAACTACTGGGTCAACAACTACCTGATGGGCCAGAAGCCCGCCGACCTTCGACGTGCTGTACTGGAATGCCGACACCACGCGATTGCCGGCACGGCTGCACACCGACTTCCTGGCGCTGCTGGAGTCCAACGCGTTCGCGCAGGCCGGCGGCGTCACGCTCGGCGGCAAGGCGCTCGACCTCGCGGCGGTGCGCTGCGACAGCTACATCCTGGCCGGCCGCACCGACCACATCACGCCATGGGAAGGCTGCTACCAGACGCGCCGGCTGCTCGGCGGGCGCAGCGAGTTCGTGCTCAACGCCAGCGGCCACGTGCAGTCGATCGTCAACCCACCGGGCAACAAGAAGAGCTCGTTCGTCGTCAACGACGGCGCGCACGACTCGCCGCAGGCCTTCGAGCAAGGCGCCGCGGTGCGCGAAGGCAGCTGGTGGCCGCACCTGACGCTGTGGCTCGCCGCCCGTTCGGACGCCGACAAGCGCGCGCCGCGACAGCGGGGTCGCGCCGCCACCCGCCACTGTGCGCGGCACCGGGCACCTATGTGATGGCGCGCGGCTGACGCCGGCGCAAGCGAGCACCGGCCGAACACCACCATGGCGCCGCCGCTGTCGATGCAGACCGTCATGCTGGGATCGCAGGCCGTGCGCTTTGCCGTGGCCGGCGCGAGCGACGCGGCGCGCACCTTGCTGCTGTTCAACGGCATCGGCGCCAGCGTGGAGACCGCTGCGCCCTTCATCGCCGGTTTCAAGCAGATGCGCGTGATCGCGTTCGACGCGCCCGGCGTCGGCGAGTCGCCCGCGCCGGCGCTGCCGTACCGGTTTCGCCGATCTCGCGCGGCTGGCGGCGCCGACTTGCTCGACCACCTGGACGTGAAGCGTCGCCGATGTGTTCGGCGTGTCGTGGGGCGGCGCCGCGGCGCAGGAGTTTGCGATCCGCTACCCGCAGCGTTGTTCGACGCTGACCCTGGCGGCCACCAGCGCGGGCTTCGTGATGGTGCCGGGCCAACCGAGCGTGCTGATGAAGTTGCTCAGCCCGCGGCGCTATCTCGACCCGGCCTACCTGATGCGCGTCGGGGGCCAGTTGTACGGCGGCGTGCTGCGCTTGGAGCGCGATCTGCTGCACACGCACGTCGCGGCCATGCGCGGCCCCAGCCGCCGCGGCTACATGTACCAGCTGCTCGCCGGTGATGGGCTGGACGAGTTGGCACCGGCTGCACCGGGTGAACGCACCGACGCTGGTGCTGATGGGCGCCGACGACCCGATCGTGCCGCCGATCAACGGACGCATCGTCGCCTCGAGGCTGCGCCACGCGACGCTCGAGACCGTCGATTGCGGCCATCTGTTCGCGCTGACGCGGCCGGAAGAAACCGCGCGCCGCGTCGAGCGTTTCGTGGCCGAGCATCCGCTGCCGGCCTGAGTCTGGATCGAATCAAGGAGAGGCTGCGATGAAAGTCCTGGTCCCCGTCAAGCGGGTGGTCGACTACAACGTGAAGGTGCGCGTCAAGAGCGACGGCAGCGGTGTGGACATCGCCAACGTCAAGATGAGCATGAACCCGTTCGACGAGATCGCCGTCGAAGAGGCGGTGCGCCTGAAGGAAAAGGGCGTGGTCACCGAGATCATCGCCGTCTCCTGCGGCGTCGCGCAGTGCCAGGAGACCCTGCGCACCGCCATGGCCATCGGCGCCGACCGCGCCATCCTGGTCGAGACCGCCGACGAACTGCAGCCGCTGGCCGTGGCCAAGCTGCTCAAGGCGCTGGTCGACAAGGAACAGCCCGGCCTGGTCATCCTGGGCAAGCAGGCCATCGACGACGACTGCAACCAGACCGGCCAGATGCTGGCCGCGCTGGCCGACCTGCCGCAGGCCACCTTCGCCTCGCAAGGTCGAAGTCGCCGACGGCAAGGCCAACGTCACCCGCGAAGTCGACGGCGGCCTGGAAACCATCTCAGCTCACGCTGCCGGCCGTCATCACCACCGACCTGCGCCTGAACGAGCCGCGCTACGTGACGCTGCCCAACATCATGAAGGCCAAGAAGAAGCCGCTGGAGATCTTCAAGCCCGACGACCTGGGCGTGGACGTCGGCCCCGCGCATCAAGACGCTCAAGGTCAGCGAGCCGCCCAAGCGCAGCGCCGGCATCAAGGTGCCCGACGTGGCCACGCTGGTGGCCAAGCTGAAGAACGAAGCCAAGGTGATCTGACATGACACTGCCTCGTCATTGCCGAACACGACAACGCCACCCTCAAGCGGCGCCACCCTCAACACCGTCACCGCCGCGCTGGCCTGCGGCGGCGACGTGCACGTGCTGGTGGCCGGCGCCAACGCCGCCGGCGCCGCCAAGGCCGCCGCCCAGATCGCCGGCGTCGCCAAGGTGATCCACGCCGACGCCCGAGCCTGGCCGAACAGCCTGGCCGAGAACGTCGCCGCCCAGGTGCTGGCGATCGCCAAGAACTACAGCCACATCCTGTTCCCGGCCACCGCCACGGCAAGAACGTCGCGCCGCGCGTGGCCGCCAAGCTGGACGTGGCGCAGATCAGCGACGTCACCAAGGTCGTCAGCCCCGACACCTTCGAGCGCCCGATCTACGCCGGCAACGCGATTGCCACCGTGCAAAGCAGCGACGCGATCAAGGTGATCACCGTGCGCACCACCGGCTTCGACCCGGCTGCGGCCACCGGCGGCAGCGCGGCCGTCGAAACGCTCGCCGCGCGTGGCCGACAGCGGCAAGTCGCAGCTTCGTCGGCTGCGGAGATCGCCAAGAACGACCGGCCCGAGCTGACCGCCGCCAAGATCATCGTCTCGGGCGGCCGCGCGATGGGCTCGAGCGAGAAGTTCAACGAAGTGCTGACGCCGCTGGCCGACAAGCTCGGCGCGGCGCTCGGGCGCCAGCCGCGCCGCGGTGGATGCGGGCTACGCGCCCAACGACTGGCAGGTCGGCCAGACCGGCAAGATCGTCGCGCCGCAGCTGTACATCGCCTGCGGCATCTCGGGCGCGATCCAGCACCTGGCCGGCATGAAGGACAGCAAGGTGATCGTGGCGATCAACAAGGACCCCGAGGCGCCGATCTTCAGCGTGGCCGACTACGGCCTGGAGGCCGACCTGTTCACCGCCGTGCCGGAACTGGTCAAGGCGCTGTAGGCAATCCGCGACCTGCAACGCCGAACGGGCATCGCTCGCGATGCCTTGCACTCGCTGATATCGCTCGCAGTGAGAGACTCATGAGCTACATCGCCCCCGTCAAGGACATGCTGTTCTGCATGACCGAGCTCGGCCGGCATCGACGCAGGTGGCGCACGCTGCCGGGCTTCGAGGAGGCCGGCTTCGACACCGCGCAGGCGGTGCTCGAGGAGTGCGCCAAGTTCAACGAGGGCGTGATCGCGCCGCTGAACTGCGACGGCGACCAGAATCCGTCGTCGTGGAAGGACGGCGAGGTCACCACCACGCCCGGCTTCAAGGACGCCTACCGCCAGTACGCCGAAGGCGGCTGGCAGGGCCTGCAGCACCCGGCCGACTTCGGCGGCCAGGGCCTGCCCAAGACGATCGGCGCGGCCTGCATCGAGATGCTCAACAGCGCCAACCTGAGCTTCGCGCTGTGCCCGCTGCTGACCGACGGCGCGATCGAGGCGCTGCTCACCGCCGGCTCGCGACGAGCTCAAGGCGATCTACCTGCCGAAGCTGGTGTCGCGGCGAGTGGACCGGCACGATGAACCTGACCGAGCCGCAGGCCGGCAGCGACCTGGCGCTGGTGCGCACCCGCGCCGAGCCGCAGCCCGACGGCAGCTACAAGGTCTTCGGCACCAAGATCTTCATCACCTACGGCGAGCACGACATGGCCGAGAACATCGTCCACCTGGTGCTGGCCCGCGTCACCGGCGCGCCCGAGGGCGTCAAGGGCATCAGCCTGTTCGTGGTGCCCAAGTTCATGGTCAACGCCGACGGCACGCTGGGCGCGCGCAACGACGTGCACTGCGTCAGCATCGAGCACAAGCTGGGCATCAAGGCCAGCCCGACCGCGGTGCTGCAGTTCGGCGACCATGGCGGCGCGGTGGGCTACCTGGTCGGCCAGGAGAACCGCGGCCTCGAGTACATGTTCATCATGATGAACGCCGCGCGCTACGCGGTGGGCGTGCAGGGCATCGCGGTGGCCGAGCGCGCCTACCAGCAGGCGGCGGCCTACGCCAAGGACCGCGTGCAGGGGCGCCCGGTCGACGGCTCGCTGCCCGGCGCCGGCGCCGATCATCCACCACCCCGACGTGAAGCGCATGCTGATGACGATGCGCGCCGTGACCGAAGGCTGCCGCGCGATGGCCATCAGTGCCGCCGCGGCCTACGACGCCGCGCATCGCGCACCCGGACGCCGCGGTGCGCAAGCAGAACCAGGCCGTCTACGAGTTCCTGGTGCCGCTGGTCAAGGGCTACAGCACCGAGATGAGCGTCGAGGTCACGAGCCTGGGCGTGCAGGTGCACGGCGGCATGGGCTTCATCGAGGAGACCGGCGCGGCGCAGTACTACCGCGACGCGCGCATCCTGACGATCTACGAAGGCACGACCGCGATCCAGGCCAACGACCTGGTCGGGCCGCAAGACGGCGCGCGACGGCGGCGCCATCGCCAAGGCGCTCGCCGCGCAGATCGAAGCCACCGAAGCCGCGTTGCGCGGCATGCGACAGCGCAGCCGCGCAGGCGATGGCCGGGCCGGCTGGCCGCGGCGCGCCAGGCCTTCCTCGACGTGGTCGACTTTCGTCGTCGCGCACACCAAGACGCGACCCGAACGCGGCGTTCGCCGGCTCGGTGCCCTACCTGCTGCTGGCGGGCAACCTGGTCGCCGGCTGGCAGCTCGGGCGCGCGCTGCTGGCGGCGCAGCAGAAGCTGGCCGCCGGCGAGGACGTCGAATTCATGCGCAACAAGATCGCGGTGGCGCGCTTCTATGCCGAGCACGTGCTGACCCGCGTGCCGGGCCTGCGCGACAGCGTGGTCGATGGCGCGGCGGCGGTCAATGACGTGTCGCTGCAGACGTTCTGACCGCGCGCGACGCAACGGCGAAGGCGATCGTGCGATGGCCCTAGTCGGCCTCCAGCAGCCCGAGGATGCGCGCGCGCTGCACCACCTGCTTGCGCGTGCCGGCGTCGAGCTTGGCGAACAGGTTCTTCATGTGCCACTTGATGGTCTCTTCGCCCACCTGCATGGCCAGCCCGATTTCCTTGTTGGAGAGATTGCGCGCCAGCAGTTCCAGCACCTCGCGCTCCTTGGGCGTGAGCGCCATGCTCGGGTGTGGAGCGCAGCCGGCGGCGTCGGCTGCGGCCGGCGGCGCGGGCGCATCGGCGCGGCCAGCGGGCCGGCCTGAGCGCCGGCCGGCGCCCGTGCCCGCGCAGCTGCTGGCGCACCCAGTCGCCCAGCGCCGGGTGCGCGTCGTCGAACACGCGCTCCAGCCCGTAGGTCGGCGGCCAGGTCGACCGCCTCGCGCAACAGGGCCAGCGACTTCTCGCCGCAGCGGTCGAGCGCGAAGGCGCGCAGGCCCAGCAACTCGATGTGCAGGCGTCCCTGCTTGAGCTGCTGCGCCAGTGGCGTCGGCCCGCGCCAGCGGCTCGCAGCGCCCGCCGCCAGTCCTGCGCCGCGATGGCGGCGTGAGCCTGCGCCAGCTTCGCGCAGCACGTCGACGCTGCGCCGCCACAGCGGGCCCTGCGGCGCGTCCGGGTCGGCCAGCAGCGCGTCGATCTGGCGCGCACAGGTCGCGGCAGGTCTCCGGCGCGAAAGCGCCGCGCATGCAGCCGCACCTGCTCGGCGAGGCTGACGATGCACAGCCGCGGCAGCCGGCGCGCCACGCCCACCGCATCGCAGCGCGCCGAGCAGTTCCAGCGCGCGGTGCTCGGCGCCGTCGGCCGCCGGCGATGCGCGCCATCGTCCGATAGCCCAGCAGCACCGCCTCCGGCAGCCCGCTGCGCTCGAGCACGTCGAGCCGGTTGGCCAGCAGCGCCGCCGCCTCGGCGGGCTGGTCGCGCTCCCACAGCGCCGCGGCGAGCAGCGCCGCCAGCATGCAGGCGAAGGGGTTGCGGCGGCCCAGGTCGGCTTCGGCCTGCGCCAGCGCCGGCCGCAGCAGATTGCTCGGCCAGCAGCACCTGGCCTTCCCAGAGGTAGGTCAGCCCGACGATGAAATCGCCCCAGCGGTCGACGTAGCCCAGCGCCGGGCCCGTGCTCGCCGCGCGGCGCCTGCTGCTGGCGCAGGCGCGCCAGCGCGGGCTCGCCGTCGAGCAGCGCGCGGAACGCCGAGCCGGTTGGCGTGGATCTGCAGCAGCATCGGGTCGTCGCAGCGGCGGCGCGCTGGCCCACGGGTCGTGCAGCTCGGCAAAGCGGTCCGGGTCGTCGGCGAACACCGCCGCGCCGCTCAGGATCAGCGCGCATTCGCAGCGCAGCGCGTCGTCGACGCCGGGCTGCGCCAGGATGCGCTCGACCGTAGCGGTTGGCTTCCTCGTGCCGCTCGCTCAGCGCCAGCGACCAGGCGGCGGCCAGCAGCAGGCGCGGCCGCCGGTCGACTTCGGCGGCCGGCAGCCGCGCCAGCCACTCGAGCACCGCGCCCTGGCGACCGCGCGCCATCAGCGAGTCGTACAGGCTGCGCTCGGCCAGGTCGTAGGCGGCTTCGCGCTGGCCGGCGGCCAGCGCGTGGCTGCGCCGCCGCCTCGAGCAGCCCGTGCGCCGGCCAGCCACTCGGCTGCGCGCGCGTGCAGCCCGGCCTGCTCGGCGGCAGGCAGTTGCGCGAAGCGGCGCCGCAACTCGTCGCGCGCGAGTGAGTGCATGCGCAACCAGTCGCTGGCCTCGCCGGCGACGAACACCGGGGTGTCGCGCGCCAGTCGGGCCAGGCGCTCGCGGCGCGTCGGCCTGCTGCACGATGCGCTGGCACAGATCGGGGTGCAGGTCGTCGAGGATCGCGATGCGCGTCAGGAAGGCGACGTCGACCGGGTCGAGGTTGGCCAGCAACAGCTCGACGAACTGGTCGCGCAAGGCGCCGCCGCGCTCGGCCATCCGCAGCGACCTGGGCCTGCGGGTCGCTGCCCGCGGCCATCACCGACAGCGCCAGCTGCAGCCCGAGCGGCCAGCCTTCGGTCAGCTCGTGCAGGCGTGCCGCGGCATCGCGGTCGACCCGCGAGCCGAAGCGCGCGCGCGCCAGTTCGATCGTCTCATCGAGCCGAAAGCGCAGCTGCGCCGCACCCACCACGGCGCAACTGCCATAGGCCGACCAGGTCGTCGATCTCGAGCGACTGGTCGGTGCGCGCGGCCACCACGGCCCGCAGGTTGGACGGCGCATTGCGCAGCAGGTAGGCCAGGGCCTCGATCGTGTCGGCGGGCAGGCGATCGGCCTCGTCGACGATCAGCACGATGTCGAGTGCCGACTGCGCCACCTCGGCCAGCCAGGCGGTCACGCCCTCGAGGCCGCCGGATTCGGGCGACTCGATCAGCGTGTGGCCGAAGGTGGGGCGCCCGGCGCCGGTGCGCACCGCCAGCGCCAGGCTCTGCACGAAGCGCGTCACGCCGTCCTGCGGCTGCGCCGACAGCCACGCCACCACGCTGCCGCGCGCCAGGTGTTCGCGACGCCACTGCGCCAGCAGCGACGTCTTGCCGTACCCCGCCGACGCCTGCACCAGGATGATGGGATGGTCGCGCAGCTGCTCGTGGCTGGACTGCAGCCGCGGCCGGGCCATCTGATGACGCGGCACGCGCGGCGGCGTGACCTTGAGCAGCAGGTCGTCGGGTGCGCCGAGCGGCGCGCGGGCGAGGTGAGTGGCCATCGGGGTTCGGTGAACGACAAGCGGCGGCGGCAGAACGGGTCGAGGCCGTCTTGCACGCAGTGCCCGTCGTCGAAACGGCATGGTAAGCGGCCCGCGCTGCGACGGGTGGGCGGCCCGGCCGCGACCTGCCCCGCTGCGCTTGACAGGGCTATTCCAGTTTATTGGATGATGCATTCCAATATGAAGGATGCAGCGCCCGCCAGCCCGACCGCGCCTGCCGATGCCACGGCACGCATCGCGCGCCGCGTGGCGGCCTTGCGCCTGCAGCGGAGCCTGTCGCTCGAGGCGCTGGCGCTGCGCTGCCAGGTCAGCCGCTCGATGATCTCGCTGATCGAGCGCGGCGAGAGCAGCCCCACCGCGGTGGTGCTCGAGCGCCTGGCCGCGGGCCTGGGTGTGGCGCTGGCGTCGCTGTTCGACGACGATGCCGCAGCGCCGAGTCCGCTGTCGCGCCGCGACACGCAACTGCAGTGGCGCGACCCGGCCAGCGGCTACGTGCGGCGCAACCTGTCGCCGCCGAACCACCCGTCGCCGCTGCAGCTGGTGGCGGTGGAGCTGCCGCCCGGTGCCGCGGTGATGTACGACAGCGTGCCACGGCAAGGCGAGATGCATCAACAAGTGCTGGTGCTCGACGGTGTGGTCGAGGCAACGACGGGTGATGAGTGCTTTCGGCTGCAGGCGGGCGACTGCCTGGCGCTGCGGCTGGACCGCAACAACGGCTATCGCAACCCGGGGCGCAAGCCCGCACGCTACATCGTGGCGATCGCCACCCGCTGAGTGCGAACGACGAGGCCATCATGCTGAAGACCGGGGTGCCCGCCGTCGAGCGCATCGAGCCCGCCGATGCCGACGCGATGTTGCCGCTGCTGGCCGACATCCTGCTCGACTGTGTCGACGGCGGCGCCTCGGTGAGCTTCATGGCGCCGTTGTCGCGCGACAAGGCGCTCGCGTTCTGGCGCGGTGTGCTGGCCTCGGCGGCGCAGGGCGAGCGCATCGTGCTGGCCGCGCGCGATGCGGCGGGCCGCGTCAGCGGCACCGTGCAGGTGATGCTCGCGCAGCCGGAGAACCAGCCGCATCGCGCCGACGTGGCCAAGATGCTGGTGCACCGGCGCGCGCGGCGCCACGGCCTGGGCCGCGCGCTGATGCAGGCCGCCGAGGCGCAGGCGCTGGCGGCCGGCAAGGCCTTGCTCGTGCTCGACACCGCGTCCGACGACGCGATGCGCCTGTATGCGCGCGCCGGGTGGATCGAATGCGGGCGCATCCCCGGCTACGCCCTGCTGCCCACCGGCGAGCCGTGCGCGACGACGCTGTTCTACAAACAGTTGCGCGCTTGAAGAAGAAACGCCGCAGCGTCAGACGTGCAGCACCGCCACGCTGGCATCGAAGCGCAGCGGCGCCGCGGTGAGCTCCCGCAGCGTGTCGGCATCGAGCCCCGCGACCATCGCGCGCACCACCAGCCCCTGCGGCGTCACGTCGATGCGCGCGAGGTCGCTGTAGATGCGGTCGACCACGCGCGTGCCGGTGAGCGGCAGCGTGCAGCGCTCGACGATCTTGGGCTCGCGCTTCTTGCTGGTGTGCTCCATCATCACCCACACTTCGCGCGCGCCGACCGCCAGGTCCATCGCGCCGCCCACCGCGGGGATGGCGCCGGGCGCGCCGGTGTCCCAGTTGGCGAGGTCGCCGTCGGCCGACACCTGGTAGGCGCCGAGCACCGTGATGTCGATGTGGCCGCCGCGCATCATCGTGAACGAGACCACGTGGTCGCAGATCGAAGCGCCCAGGATCAGGCTGATCGGCTCCTTGCTGGCGTTGATGAGGTCGGGGTCGGTGATCTCGTCGCCGCCCGGCCCCATGCCGAGGATGCCGTTCTCGCTGTGCAGGATGATCTCGCGGTCCTGCGGCAGACAACGCGCCAGCCGCGTGGGCATGCCGATGCCCAGGTTGACGTACGAGCCGTCGGGCAGGTCGTTGGCGATGCGTTGCGCCAGTTGTTCGCGCGACAGGGGTGTGTATGCGCTCATGAGCCGCTCCGTTCCACCTGCACCACCCGCTTGACGAAGATGCCCGGCGTCATCACGTGGTCGGGCGCGATCGAGCCGAGCGGCACGATGCGGTCGACCTGCACGACCGCCGTGCGCGCGGCCATGCACATCACCGGGCCGAAGTTGCGTCCAGCATAACGATAGGTCAGGTTGCCCCAGCGGTCGGCCTCGAGCGCCTTGACGAACGCATAGTCGCCCGGCAGCGGCTGCTCGAGCACGTAGCCCTTGCCGTCGATGACGCGCGTCTCCTTGCCGTCGGCCAGCTTGCTGCCGTAGCTCACTGGTGAAAAAAAGGGCCCGAGCCCGGCCGCCGCGGCGCGCATGCGCTCGACCATGATGCCCTGCGGCACGCACTCGAGTTCGATCTTGCCGGCGCGGTACACCTCGGCGAACGCGGCGGCGCTCGGCTGCGCCGGGTTGGCCGAGCGCGCGAACGAGCAGATCAGCTTGCGCACGCGGCCGGCCAGGAACAGTTGCGACAGCCCGATCGGCCCGTTGCCGCCGTTGTTGTTGACCACCGTGAGCTCGCGCGCGCCCTGGTCGAGCAGCGCGCACAGCAGCTCGGTGGGGATGCCCGAGGCGCCGAAGCCGCCCACCAGCAGCGTGGCGCCGTCGGGCACGTCTTTCACGGCGTCGGCCAGCGTGGCCACGGTCTTGTCGAGCATGGCGCGATCCTAATCGGTCGCGCAGCGCTTGACGCTCGCCGACGCTTCGCGATACTGGCTGCAGGGGGAGGCTTCACGTGAGACATCGGTGAACGAACATCCGTTGCAAGACAAGGTCGCGGTGGTCACCGGCGCCGGGCAGGGCATCGGCGCGGCGATCGCCAAGGCCATGGCCTCTGCGGGCGCGCAGGTGCTGGTCAATGACATCCAGGCTGACAAGGCGGTGCACACGGTGAAGGTCATCCGCGACGCCGGGGGCATCGCCGAGGCCGATGGCACCGACATCTCCACGTTCAGCGGCGCCGACGCGCTGATCGACCGTTGCCTGGCAGACTTCGATGCGATCGACGTCCTCGTCAACAACGCCGGCATCCTGCGCGACCGCATGAGCTTCAACACCAGCGCGGCCGACTGGGACGCGGTGATCGCGGTGTGCCTGACCGGCACCTTTGCGTGCTCGCGCGCCGCGGTGCGCTGGCTGCGCGACGAGAAGCGTCCCGGGCGCATCATCAACCTGACGTCGCGCTCGGGCCTGCGCGGCAACGTGGGGCAGGCCAACTACGCGGCCGCCAAGGCCGGCGTGTTGGGCATCACTCGCACGATGGCGCTGGAAGTCGTCAAGTACGGCATCACGGTCAATGCGATCTCGCCGCGCGCCGACACCGCGATGACCGCCAGCATTCCGGCCGACGTGGCGGCCAAACGCGACCATCCGTTGACCACAGGCACGGTGCGCCGGCGCGGCACTGCGGACGAGGTGGCGCCGGTGGCGGTGTTCCTGGCCCTCGACGAAGCGGCGTGGATCAACGGCCAGGTGGTCGGCATCGGCGGCGACAAGCTCTCGCTGTGGTCGCACCCGACCGAGGTGGCCGAAGCGTTTTCGTTCGGTGGCTGGTCGCTGCGGCAGCTGCGCGAGAACTTCAAGCCGACGGTGGGGTACGAGTTGCAGAGCGTGGGGAACAAGGATTGAGGTGATGCGATTCGGTATGTCATCGCAGACCGAGCGTGCACGGCCGCGGGTGGGCAGGCCCGTGCGCGCTCCCGCCGGCGCCTCGGCCCGGTGGGCCGAGGTCCCCTGCGCTGCTCACCCGCCAAGGGCGGCTCCGGACCTGCCTTGCAGGCCGCGCTGGTGCTGCAGGCGCCAGCTCCTCACGAGGCGAAGGCCAGTCCGCAGTGGACTGGCCTCCGTCCACGCTCGGCCCTCGCGCGGCCAGCATCGACCTGCGGTCGCTGCTTGCGCTCGGAGCTCGACATCCTCGCCGTCGCGCCGCCGCTGGTGCGGCGTCCCGATGCCCCTTGGCAGGCTGCGCTGCTCGGCGCCGTCCACGCGCGCGCAGGCCTGCCCACCCGCAGCCTGCAGGCACCACCTCGGCACGCCGACGGAATGCCTCGGTCGTGCCTGCAAAGCCGTGGGCGGGTGTGCGGTGGCGCGACTTATGCGGCGCCGAGGAGCGGAGGACTCGTGGCCGCGCGCGTGAGCGCGCATCGTCTTCTGACTCGTCGCGATTGTTCGAGCATAGCGAACGCAGTGAGCGGAGCGAGTTTCGCGACGGGCCACGAGTCC
>CAVZYL010000039.1:0-44470 GCA_963779435.1 uncultured beta proteobacterium
CAGACAGGCTGTGCACCGGCCGCAGCGGCTCGACATCGAGGCCGTAGTTTGCGCCACCTTGGTGATGCGCTGCGTGACTTCGGCCAGCGTCAGCGCCTTGTCCAGGCCGAGCCAGACGTTCTCGGCCGCGGTGAGCGTGTCGAACAGGCTGAAGTGCTGGATACACCATGCTGATGCCGAGCGCGCGCGCCTGCGCCGGGTTCGCCACGTGCACCGGCTCGCCGTTCCAGCGGATCTCGCCTTCGTCGGGCCGCACCGCGCCGTAGATCATCTTCATCATCGTCGACTTGCCGGCGCCGTTTTCGCCGAGCACGGCGTGGATCTCGCCCGGCTCGACGCGCAGGTTGACGTTGTCGTTGGCCTTGACGGCCGGGTACTGCTTGCTGATGCCGATCAGTTCGAGTCGAAGCATGGGATCGCCTTCTCTGGCGCGTGCCGTTGGGGGGCGATGCTGTCGTCCGATGCACTCGGAATCGTCGTCCGGTGCACGTGCTGCGCGCCGGCCGACCAGGCGGCCACCAGGTTGCGCTCGTCGGCCAGCGTCATCCATGCGAAAGCCCGTTCGTGCAGGTCGCGTGCCACTCTCCATCGCGGCGCGTGGCGACCGGGCCGACGGCCCAGTCCCAGACGCACACATCGGCCATGCGGCCCGGCTCGAGCGCAGCCGATCTCGTCGGCCAGCCCAGCGCCTGCGCCGCGCCGCGCGTCGCGGCATGCAGCGCCTTCCAGGCGGTGAGCCGCTCGCCGGCCATCGCCTGCACCTTGTAGGCGTCGGCCATCGTGCGCAGCATCGACAGGCTGGTGCCGCCGCCGACGTCGCTGGCCAGGCTGACCGCGGCGCCGGCCTCTTCGGCCGCGCGCCAGTCGAACAGGCCGCTGCCGAGGAACAGGTTCGACGACGGGCTGTGCGCGATCTGCGCGCCGCTGTCGCGCAGCGCGGCGCGGTCGGCGTCGTCGAGCCAGATGCCGTGCGCGAGCACGCTGCGCGCGTTCAGCAGGCCGGCGCGGGCATACACGTCGAGGTAGCTGCGCGCCTCGGGGAACAGCTCGCGCGACCCACGCCACTTCGGCGCGGTTCTCGGCCACGTGGGTCTGCATGTAGAGGCTCGGGATCGGCCGCGCACAGCGCGGCCGGCCATCGCCAGCTGCTGCGGGCGTGCTGGTCGGCGCGAAGCGCACCGTCACCGCGTAGGCCAGGCGGTCGCGGCCGTGCCAGCGCTCGATCAGCTCGACGCAGTCGCGCTCGGCCTGCGTCGACGTCGTCGCGCAGGCCGTCGGGCGCGTGGCGGTCCATCAGCACCTTGCCGGCGATCGATGCGCATGCCGCGCTGCTGCGCCGCGTCGAACAGCGCGTCGGCGGAGACCTTGTGCACGGTCGGGAACACCACCGCCGCGGTCGTGCCGTGCGCCAGCAGCGCGTCGAGGAAAGCGCCGCGCCGGCGTGCGGCGTAGCGCCGGGTCGGCGTAGCGCGCCTCGGCCGGGAAGGTGTAGGTGTTGAGCCAGTCGAGCAACTCGGCGCCGTAGCTGGCGATCACGTCGAGCTGCGGGCTGTGCACATGGGTGTCGATGAAGCCGGGCAGGATCAGCCGGCCGCTGTGGTCGTGGCGCTCCCAGCTTGCGTCGGGCGCTGTGCGCCCGGCTGCGCGCCGACGATGCGGCCGTCCTCGATCAGCAGCCAGTGGTCGGCGCGAAAGCGCACGCCGTGCAGACTCGACGTCGCCCCAGCCGGGCGCGGCGGTGAAGTCGAGCAGGTCGCCGCGCAGCGCGATGCGCGCAGGCCGGCGGTCGGCTGGAACGTCGGTTCATGGCCGGCGTCGGCTCGCGCCCGGCCGCGCTGCAGCATGCCGTGGCCGACCAGCTTGCGCGCCACCTCGCGCACCTGCTCGCGCAGCCAGCGCATCGGCGCCGACGCATGCGTCAGGTCGTGCCAGAGCTGGTAGTAGGTCAGCGGCGGGAAACGGCACCGGGCAGCGCACGATGCGCACCGGCAGCGTGTCGACATAGCGCGAGCAGAACAGCCGCCCGGTCGTCAGCACCAGCAGGCTCTGCGCCACCATCAGCGGGATCAGGCTGAAGTGCGGCGCTGCGCACCACGATGTTGCGCTCCAGGCCCAGCGCTGCCAGGTGCTCGTCGATCACGCCGCGCGCGCCCGGCGTGCAGCGGCATCGGCGCGACGTGCTCGCAGGCCAGGTAGCGCTCTGCCGTCCAGCCGCGCGGCGGCCAGCGCGCCGCCGGGTGGTCTTCGGCGACCAGGCAGACGATCTCGTCGCTGACATCAGCCGCCCCAGGTGCAGCTCGTCCGGCGGCTCGAGCCAGTTGCCGATCACCAGGTCGACCTCGCCGGTGGCCAGGCTGCGCCGGTAGTCGTAGTCGCCCGACAGCGGCAGCAGCTCGAGCCGCACGCTGCGGCGCCTCGCTGCTTCAGCTGCGCCACCAGCTCGGGCAGGAACAGCGGGTCGAGGTAGTCGCTGGCGGCGATGCGGAACGTGGCGTCGCTGTGCGCGGCGTCGAAGCGCGCGGTGGCGCTGACGCGGGCTGAACAGGCGCTCGGCCTCGTGCAGCAGGCTGCGCGGCCGGGTCGACCAGCTGCAACGCCGTCTCGGTCGGCGTCATGCCGTTGCCGGCGCGCACCAGCAACGGGTCGCCGGTCAGCGCGCGCAGGCGCTTCAGCTGCGCGCTGACGGCGGGCTGGGTGCTGTGCAGGCGCAAGGCGGCGCGCGAGACACTGCGTTCGGTGATCAAGGTGTGCAGGACCCGGATGAGATGAAGCTCGATGTTGTCGAAAAGCGCGCGTTCGGTCATACGGGTTCTCGCATACGCACCATGACGACCTATCGTATAGACAAGCCAGCGCTGCGGCGTATGCTTTCGGGTATGTCACTAGATGCCCCGAACCCTGCCGGCAGGCAACGCCCGATCCGCTTCTTCCACCGCGGCCGCGTGGTCGAGGTCGAGGGCGCCGCCACCACCCACACCGTGCTCGACTGGTTGCGCGAGGACGCGCACTGCAGCGGCAGCAAGGAAGGCTGCGCCGAAGGCGATTGCGGCGCCTGCACCGTGATCGTGGCCGAGCTGGCCGAAAAGGCCGATGCCATCGGCACCGCATCGGCGCGTGCAACCCGCGTCGGCGGCCTCGCGCTGCGCACCGTCAATGCTTGCATCCAGTTCCTGCCAACGCTGGACGGCAAGGCGCTGCTGACGGTCGAAGACCTGAAGCCCGTGGCCCAGGCCGCGGGCGCGGCGCTGCACCCGGCGCAGCAGGCGATGGTCGAGTGCCATGGATCGCAATGCGGTTTCTGCACCCCCGGCTTCGTCATGTCGCTGGCCAGTTGCTACGAACGCCATAGCGAGGCCGGCACGCGCGCCACGCGCCAGCAATTGGCCGACGAGCTGTCGGGCAACCTGTGCCGCTGCACCGGTTACCGTCCGATCATCGACGCCGGCGTGCGCATGTTCGACCTGCCCGCCGCCAGGCTCGACACCGACACCATCGCCAGCGCCTTGCGCACGCTGCGCGCCGACCCGCCGTTGGCCTATACCGACGCCGCGGGCGCGTGTTTCTTCGCGCCGCGCAGCATCGAGGCCTTGGCCGCGGCGCGCGCGGCGCGCCCCGGGGCGCGACTGCTGGCCGGCTCGACCGACATCGGCCTGTGGGTCACCAAGCAGTTCAAGGCGCTGCCCGAGTTGCTCTACCTGGGCGAGGCCGCCGGCCTGGCGCACATCGAGGAGCAGGCCGACGGCGTGCTGGCCATCGGCGCTGGCGCACCACTCGAAGACGCGTGGAGCGCGTTGGCGGCGCGTCACCCGGAAGTGAAGGAAATGTGGCTGCGCTTCTCGTCGTTGCCGGTGCGCAATGCCGGCACCATGGGCGGCAATGTTGCCAACGGCTCGCCGATCGGCGACAGCGCTCCGGTGCTGATCGCGCTCGGCGCCTCGGTGGTCCTGCGCTTGGGGCAAGTCCAGCGCCGATTGCTGCTCGAGGATTTCTATCTCGATTACATGAAGAACGCGCTGCGACCGGGCGAGTTCGTGTTGGCGATCGAGGTGCCGCCGCCCGCGTTTACCGCGCTGCGCGCCTACAAGCTGTCCAAGCGCTTCGATTGCGATATCTCGGCGCTGGCGGCCGGGCTGGCGATCACGCTCGACGGCGAGCGCGTTCGCGAAGCGCGCTTCGCCTTTGGCGGCATGGCTGCGATCGTCAAGCGCGCGGCCCGCGCCGAGGCCGCGGTGCGCGGCCAGCCGTGGAACGAGGCCACGCTGCAGGCCGCCGTGGCTTCGCTGGCGCAGGACTTCACCCCGCTGACCGATCTGCGCGCCAGCGCGTCGTACCGGCAACGGGCGGCAGCCAACCTGCTGCGCCGCTTCTGGCTGGAAACACGCAGCAAGGCGCCGCTCACGGCGGCGCAGTCCACGGTCTGGGCGCGGGAGATTGCGACACCATGAACCAGCCAGCCGAAGCCGCCGTCATCGCCGCCGCCACCGAGGCCCAAGCACAGGCGGCTGGCGTCCGGGTGGGCATCAGCCGGCCGCACGAGTCGGCGCACCTGCATGTCGCCGGCGAGGCCACCTACATCGACGACATCACCGAACTCGGCGGCACCTTGCACGCCGCGCTCGGCTTGTCGCCGGTGGCCCACGGGCGCCTGCTTGCCATCGACGTGGCGGGGCTGCGCGCGCTGCCAGGCGTGCGCGCGGTCTTGACCGCCGCTGATATCCCCGGCAGCAACGACTGTGGCCCGATCGTGCACGGCGACGATCCGATCCTGGCGTCGGAGTTGGTGCACTATCTTGGCCAGCCGATGTTCGTGGTGATCGCCGCCGACCGCCGCGTCGCGCGCCGCGTCGCGGCGCGGGCCAAGGAGTTCGTTCGCGTCGAGCCGCTGCCGGCGCTGCTGACGGCGCGCGAGGCGCACGCGGCAAAGGCTTACGTCGTGCCGCCGATGCACCTGGCGCGCGGCGACGTGCTGGCCGCGATGGCCAAGGCGCCGCACCGGTTCAAGGATTCGCTCTCTGTCGGCGGCCAGGAGCAGTTCTACCTCGAGGGCCAGATCTCCTACGCCATCCCGCTCGAGGACGACGGCCTGCTGGTGCATTGCTCTACGCAACACCCGAGCGAGATGCAGCACCTGGTGGCGCATGCGCTGGGCCTCGCGTCGCACCAGGTGCAGGTGCAGTGCCGGCGCATGGGCGGGGGCTTCGGCGGCAAGGAATCGCAGTCGGCGCTGTTCGCCTGCGTGGCCGCGCTGGCAGCCAGCAAACTCGGTGTGCCGGTCAAGCTGCGGCTCGACCGCGACGACGACTTCATGGCCACCGGCCGCCGCCATGGCTTCGAGTTCGACTTCGAGGTCGGCTACGACGACGAAGGCCGCGTGCTCGGCGTGACGATCGACCTGATTGCCAACGCCGGCTTCTCGGCCGACCTGTCGCCGCCGGTGATGACCCGCGCGATCTGCCACTTCGACAACGCCTACTGGCTGCCCGCGGTGGCCATGCATGGCTACTGCGCCCGCACCAACACGCAGAGCAACACGGCGTTTCGCGGCTTCGGCGGGCCGCAGGGTGCGATCGCGATCGAGTTCATCATGGACAGCATCGCGCGCCGCCTGGGCCGCGACCCGCTCGACGTGCGGCGTGCCAACTACTACGGCATGACGGACCGCAACGTCACGCCGTATGGCCAGACGGTCGAAGACAACATCCTCGAGCCGCTGACCGATCGCCTGCTGGCCACCAGCGGCTACCGCGAGCGGCGCAGCGAGATCGCGGCGTGGAATGCGGCCAGCCCGCTGCTCAAGCGCGGCATTGCGCTGACGCCGGTGAAGTTCGGCATCTCGTTCAACGTCGGCCACTTCAACCAGGCCGGCGCGCTGGTGCATGTCTATACTCGACGGCTCGGTGCTGGTCAACCACGGTGGCACCGAGATGGGCCAGGGCCTGAACACCAAGGTGGCGCAGGTGGTGGCGCACGAACTCGGCGTCGAGTTCGCCGCGGTGCGCGTGACGGCGACCGATACGCAGCAAGGTGGCCAACACCTCGGCCACCGCCGCCTCGACCGGCGCCGACCTGAACGGCAAGGCGGCGCAGGATGCCGCGCGGCAGGTCCGCGAACGGTTGGCCGCCTTCGTCGCGCAGCGCCATGGCGGTGCCGCGCGCGACGTGCGCTTTGCCAACGGCCGCGTCAGCTCGGCCGGGCACGAATACGCGTTTGCAGAAGTGGTGACCCTGGCCTACCACGCCCGCGTTCAGTTGTGGAGCGACGGCTTCTACGCCACGCCCGGCCTGCACTGGGACCGCGAGACGCTGCAGGGCAAGCCGTTCTTCTACTTCGCCTACGGCGCGGCCGTCAGCGAGGTGCTGGTCGATACGCTGACCGGCGAGTTCCGCCTGCTGCGCGCCGACGTGCTGCACGACGTCGGCACCTCGCTCAACCCGGCCATCGACATCGGGCAGGTCGAGGGCGCGTTCATCCAGGGCATGGGCTGGCTGACGATGGAGGAGCTGGTCTGGCACCCGAAGACCGGCGCGCTGCTGACGCACGCGCCGAGCACCTACAAGATCCCGACCGCCAACGATTGCCCGGCGCATTTCGACGTGCGGCTGTACGACGCACCGAACCCGGCCGACACGATCCACCGCAGCAAGGCCGGCGGCGAACCCCCGCTGCTGCTGCCGTTCTCGGTGCTGCTGGCGATCCGCGACGCGGTGTCCGCCGTCGCCGCGCACAAGGTCGACCCGCCGCTGCGTGCGCCGGCCACGCCCGAGGCGGTGCTCGACGCGCTGGACGCAGTGCAGGCGGCGGCCCGGCCCTGATACGGATCCGAGCCCGAAGGCGGGCTCGAGCCCCGGCGCGCGACCCGTCCGGATCGGGCTGGCCGGGGTATCGCGATAACCCCATTGCCGCGCAAGCGCCAATTCGTATGATGTTAGCGAATGGACGTTTCCGGTTCGAACCCACCCTGGCGTCGGGGTGCTTTGCGGTAGGTGACAAGACGCACGAGTTCGCAGCTGCCGATGCACTGGCAGTCGTTCAACAACCAAGGAGACACGATGTTGATCCGTACCACTGTTGCCGCTGCCGCGTTGCTGGCGACCGGCCTTGCCTGCGCGGCCCCGCCCAAGGTCGTGACCGCGCCCAATTCCGACCCGGGCTGTTTCGAGCCCTGGGCGCCGAGCACCAAGCTGTTCCAGTACCCGGCCAAGGCCGGCCCGTACCGCGTCGCGCTGGCCAACGGCTACATCGCCAACACCTGGCGCATCCAGATGATCAAGACCGCCAAGGCCTATGCCGCACAGCCCGAGGTGGCCAAGCTGCTGAAGGAATTCAAGGTCGTCTCGACCGGCGAGGACGTCGCGGCGCAGATCGCGGCGATCAACAGCTTCATCGATTCCGGCTACGACGCGATCGTCGTCAATGCGCAGAACCCGGCGGCCTTCAAGCCGGTGATCAAGCGGGCCAACGACGCCGGCGTCGTGCTGGTGGCGTTCGACAACATCCTCGACACCGAGGAGGCGATCAACGTCAACGTCGACCAGAAGGGCCTGGGCAAATACTGGGCCGAATGGCTGGTCAAGAACGTGCCCAAGGGCGGCAAGGTGCTCGAGGTGCGCGGCGTGTCGGGCACCTCGGTCGACCGCGACCGGCACGACGGCATCCATGAGGTGTTGAAGGCCTCGGGCAAGAAGTGGGAGGTCATCGAGGTCATCGGCAAGTGGGACGACCCGACGGCGCAGAAGGTCACCGCCGACGCGATCGCGGTGCAGAAACGCTTCGACGCCATCACCGCCCAGGGCGGCGACACCGGCGTGGTCCAGGCGATGATCGACGCCAAGCATCCGTTCGTGCCTTTCGGCGGCGAGACCGAGAACGGCTTTCGCAAGTTCTGCGGCAAGTTCTCCAGCCAGGGCCTGAAGTGCGCCTCGGGCGGTACCGGGCCGGCGCAGGTAGCGGTGGCGATCAAGACCGCGATCGCGGCATTGCAGGGCAAGGTCGTCCCGCAGTCGGTGAAGTTGCCGCTGGCACGGGTCGAGGATCCGAACTTCAAGGACGGCGTCAATTTCTACGCTGCGCAGTCCGACAACTTCTTCGTCGGCAACGCCTTCCCGACCTGCGGCATCAACTTCACGGCGCAGGAGATCATGGGCCAGAGCGAAGCCAACAAGTAGCCCTGGCGGTTCGGACACGGGCCCGCCGCCATGAGCCTGTTCCGGATGGAGGGCGTGAGCAAGCGCTACGGCGGCGTGTGCGCACTGCAGGATGCCGGCCTGGTGATCGAGGCCGGACGCATCCACGCCGTGCTGGGCGAGAACGGGGCCGGCAAGTCGACCCTGATCAAGATCATGGCCGGCGTGGTCGCGCCCGACCAAGGCCGGATGCTGCTCGACGGCCGGCCGGTCTCATTCGATTCGCCGGCGGCGGCCAACGCCGCCGGCATCGTTTGCATCTTCCAGGAGTTGTCGCTGATCCCCGACCTGTCGGTGGCCGACAACATCGCGATCAGCAACCCGCCGCTGCGCTGGGGCCTGATCGACCGCCGGGCCCAGCGCCTGATGGCCGAACAGGCACTGGCCCGCGCCGGGGCCGAGGACATCCATCCGCTGGCCCTGGTCAAGGACCTGTCGCTGTCGCGCCGGCAGATGGTCGAGATCGCCAAGGCCCTGGCGCGCAAGCCGCGCATCCTGATCCTCGACGAGGCCACGTCGGCATTGACGGCCGCCGACGTGACGAAGATCTACGCCGTGCTCAAGCGATTGCGCGCCGAAGGCCTGGCCCTGGTCTACATCTCGCATCGCATGCACGAGATCACAGAGCTCGCCGACGAGTGCACGGTGTTCTGCAACGGCCGCAGCGTCGCCAGTTATGCGGCGGGCACGAAGACCGACAACGAGGTCGTCGAGTTGATGATCGGTCGCGAATACAGCAGCGTATTTCCGCCGCGCAAGCCGCGCGTCGCCGACGCGGGCGTGCCGCGGCTCGAGTTGCGCCACCTCGGCTGGAGCGACCGCCTCGACGACATCTCGTTTGCGCTGCATGCCGGCGAGGTGATCGGCCTCGGTGGGCTCGACGGCCAGGGCCAGCGCGAACTCCTGCTGGCCCTGTTTGGCGTGCTGCGCGGCACGACGGGTGAGGTGCTGGTCGACGGGCAGGCGGTCGAGATCACCGGTCCGAGCGTGGCCAAGCGCAAGGAAATCGGCATGGCGCTGATCCCCGAGGACCGCAAGACCGAAGGCCTGATGCTGCCGATGTCGGTGCGCGACAACCTCTCGTTCGCCGCACTCGGGCAGCTGTCGCGCTGGGGCATCGTCGACGCACGGGCCGAATCCGAGGCAGTGGATCGCATCGTGCATCTGCTGGCGGTGCGAACCGACGGCACCGAGTTGCCCGCCGCGTCACTCTCGGGCGGCAACCAGCAAAAACTGGTGATCGGCAAGTGGCTGATGATGGCGCCGCGAATCATCTTGCTCAACGACCCGACGCGTGGCATCGACGTTGGCACCAAGCAGGAGATCTATCAACTACTGCGCCGGCTCGCCGAGGCCGGCTCGGCGATCCTGTTCTACTCGACCGACTACGACGAACTGGTCGGCTGCTGCGACCGCGTGCTGGTGATGTACGACGGAGCGATCAAGCGCGAGCTGGTCGGTGCCGAGATCACCGAACATGCGCTGGTCAGCAGCGCCTTGAACATCGGTGCCGAGGCCCACGCGGCCGGCGTCGCTCGCGCATGACGGCGGACTGGCCTTACCTGTTGCGTGAACACCGGGGCACGCTGCTGGCCTTCGCGGCCTTCATCGTGATGTTCACGATCTACGCCAGCAACCATCCGGTCGGCCTGAATGCCAACGTCGCGACCACGGCGGCCAACAAGGGCGTCCTGCTGGCGATCGTGGCGATGGCCCAGACGCTGGTGGTGCTGACTTCGGGCATCGACCTGTCGGTCGGCATGGTGATGGTGCTGGCCAATTGCCTGGCCTCGACGATCGTCGTCGGCTCGCCGCTGCAGGCCGCGTTGGGCGCATGCGGCGTGCTTCTCGTCGGTGGCCTGTGCGGCGCGATCAACGCCTTGATCGTGATCGTCGGCCGATTGCAGCCCATCGTCGCGACGATCGCCACCGGCTCGGTGTACTACGGCGCGGCGCTGGCGCTGCGGCCGGTGCCCGGCGGCGACATCAGCGCCCCGCTGGCCGAAGCCGTGACCGGGCAATTGCCGGGCGGCATCCCGGCCAGTCTCGCCGTGCTGCTGGGTCTGGTGCTCCTGGTCTGGCTGCCGTACCGGCGCTCGGCGATCGGGCGCGCGGCCTACGCGATCGGTTCGTCCGAGCTTGCGGCCTACATGTCGGGCGTGCCGATCCGGCGCGCCAAGTTCATGGCCTATGTGCTGTCGGGCCTGCTGGCCTCGATCGCCGGCCTGTTCGTCACCTGCATCACCTACTCGGGCGAGGCTTCGGCGGCCAACGGCAGCACCTACACGCTGTACTCGATCGCTGCAGTCGTGCTCGGCGGCGTCTCGCTGTTCGGCGGCTCGGGCAGCGCCGTCGGTGCGATCTTCGGTGCGCTGATGTTCCGCACCATCGGTGATCTGCTTTTCGTCTTCAACCTCGAGCCGCTGTGGCAACCGCTGTTCCAGGGCGTCGTTCTGAGCGCGGCGGTGTGCCTGGGTTCGCTGCGGCTGCTTCGCGTGCGCAACCGGCTCGATCTGTATGGGTGATGTCGACCACTCCCGAAGCGCCTTCGGCGCTCCCCCTGGCGACTGGAAGGCGCCTTCTGCGCCTGGGGGCGCCGCTGGCGGACCGGCAAAGCCGGATCCGCGGCGGCCGCTGAGTCATTTCGGCGTCCTGCGACGTGTCGACCCGGCCATCGCGGCCTCGTTCGGCTGCATCGTCGTCCTGTTGCTGCTCGGCAGCCTGTATTCGAGCAGCTTTCTGTCGCCCGAGTACCTGCTGCAGCAGTTGAAGGTCGCCTCGTTCCTCGGCGTCATCGCAACCGGGGCGATGATCGTGATCCTGCTCGGCCAGATCGACCTGTCGGTGCCCTGGGTGGTCGCCGTGGGCGGGATGATGGCCACCGCGGCCACCGGCTGGGGGCCGGTGGGCCAGGCGCTGGCGATTCCGGTCGGCGTCGCCTGCGGTGTCGGATTGGGGCTGGTCAACGGCGCCGGCGTGGCCTTCCTGCGCCTGCCGTCGATGGTCGTCACGCTGGCGGTGAATGCGGTCGCCCAGGGCCTGATGGTCGTTCACACCGGCGGTTTCTCGCCGCAGGATTCATCGTCGCCGGCGATGCGCTTCATCGCCACCGGCCACAGCCTGTTCGGCGTGCCAAACGCGCTGCTTGTGTGGGCCGCCATCGGCGGCGCGGCAGCCTTCCTGCTGACCCGCACGACGTTCGGCCGCGTCGTCTACGCGATCGGCAACCGCGAGCGTGCGGCCTACCTGTCGGGAGCGCGCACCCGCGCCGTCGTGGTGGCGGCGTTCGCGCTGTCGGGCGGCCTCTCGGCTTTCGGCGGCGTCCTGCTCGCCGGCTACGCCAGCAAGGCGGCGCAGGCGATGGGCGACCCGTATCTGCTGCCGGCGATTGCCGCCGTCGTATTGGGCGGTACCTCGATCCTCGGCGGCCGCGGCAAGTACCTCGGCACCGTCGCCGGGGTCATTCTCATCACGCTGCTGCAGTCCATTCTGTCGGTGATGCAGATCGAGGAGTTCGGCCGCCATGTCATCTACGGCGTGGTCATCATCGCCATGCTGCTGGTCTACGGCCGCGGCCGGCGGCACTCAGATTGAGATGAATCCCCCCGAAGCGGCTTCGCCGCTCCCCCCCAAGGGGGCACCGCCAGCGGCCCGGCAGAGCCGGATCCGCGGCGGCCGCATGGTGGCGTCGGATGCATGCGTCGCGGGTGCCGCTTCGGCGTCTTGGAAAACTGAAAGGAATCCACCATGGCTCTGGCCCTGAGTTCCAGCTTCGAGGTCATCGACCCGCGCTTCAACGGGCTCGCGTTCGGCAACGTGCACGTCGAAACGCTCTGGACCGGCTGCCGCTGGGCCGAAGGCCCGGCCTGGTTCGCGGCTGGGCGCTACCTGGTCTGGTCGGACATTCCGAACGACCGCATGTTGCGCTGGGACGAAACCGATGGTTCGGTCTCGGTCTTCCGCCAGCCGGCGATGAACACCAACGGCCACACCGTCGACCTGCAGGGCCGGCTGGTGTCGTGCGAACACCGCGGGCGCTGCATCTCGCGAACCGAGCACGATGGCAGCCGCACGGTGCTGGCCTCGCATGTCGACGGCAAGCGTTTCAACTCACCGAACGACGTGGTCGTGAAGTCCGACGGCAGCATCTGGTTCACCGATCCGAGCTACGGCATCGACAGCGACTACGAAGGCGATGCGGCGGCCAATGAGATCGGCGCCCAGCGTGTCTATCGTGTCGACCCCGCCACCGCCGCAGTGACGGTGGTCGCCAGCGACTTCGTGCAGCCCAACGGGCTCGCGTTCTCGCCCGACGAATCGCTGCTCTACATCGTCGATACCGGCGTGACGCACCGCGACGACGGGCCGCACCATGTGCGGCGCTTTCGCGTCGTCGGCGGCGACAGGCTCGCCGGCGGCGAGGTGTTCGCGACCTGCGGCGTCGGCGTGTACGACGGCTTGCGCGTCGACGTGCACGGCAACCTGTGGCTGTCGGCCGGCGACGGCGTGCACTGCCACGCCGCGGACGGTACCCTGCTGGGCAAGGTGCGGGTGCCGGAGGTCGTCGCCAACCTTTGCTTCGGCGGCGCCAAGCGCAATCGCATGTTCATTTGCGGCACGACGTCGCTCTACTCGGTCTATCTGAACACCCGCGGCGCCGATCGTTGGCCCGCGTAGCGTCGATGTCGTGCGCCCGGAGGACGGACCCTAGAGCAGCCCGGTCCGGCGCAACGCCTCGGTCATGACCTGCGTCAGCGCGGCCACTTGGCCGATGACGTCGCCCGAGGTCGGCGTGTTCGCGCTGCCCGACCAGACCAGCCGGCCACTCGCCACGTCGACGAGCGACGAACTCGCGGCCAGGCTGTGCGTCGGTGTCGCGCCACCGATCGGCACGCTGATGCCGATGCCGCCGAAGCTGATTCCGCCGCCCCGATAACCACCGCCGCTGCCGCCGCTGACGCCGACGCCGACCTGCGGCCCGGGACTCACGACGGCGAATTCGCTCGGGTAGAGCGCCATGCTGGCGAGCGCGGCGACGCCGCTCGCGCGCACGGCGGCGCGCATTTCGTCGCTGGTGTCGCCGCTGGCCCAGGGGAACCCGGCGATGGCATAGCTTTGCGAGGCCGCGACGCCGCGCGCGCCGAGTTGCGACGCCCACTGGTCTTCGCACACGCGCCGCATGGCCTCGTCGGGCGCGCGACACACCACCAGCACGCGCCGGCCGCCCAGCGAACCGCCGGTGTAGGCGGGATCACGCCATTCGGCACTCATCTGGGTCGTCGCGCAGCCGCCAAGCAGCACAGCAAGGCCGACTGCCAGCAGGCAAGCCAGCGAAACGCGGACCATCTTCACCATCGTTTCACCTCTCGGTTGGAGCAAAGCAAAGACACATGATGCAGCCGCTTTGCGCTTTGGGCTTGACTATCATCGATCGCAGCGGAAACATCCCGATTCAGCCAAGGAGTACGCGCCGTGACCGAAGCAAGCACCCCCGACGACCGCCCCAACTATCGCAACGCGCGGTGGATGAAGCATTTTGACGAGATCGACCGCGAGATCGCGCAACTGGCGGCCGTCTGCAAGATACAAATTCTCGACCCCGGCGTGATCGAGCGCGTGCTGCAGAAGGACACCCTGGTTTGCGGCACGCAGAACCCGCGTGCCTTCGACAAGTTGCGTGCACTGTTGATGATGCACTACTCGGTACGCGACAAGGCGGTGGTCGCGCTCGGTGAGCAAGAGACGCTGGCCATGATGGGCGAGATCATCGAGCGTTTGCGCGCGCGCTACGGCGAACGCCTGGGGCGTCCGGCGGCGTAACACGATGCCGCCTGGCGGCGAGGGCGCGGTCGCTGTTGCTCGTGCACCAACTGCGTTGGGTTCGCTGGTCGCAGCGTACGCCCTCCCGCTACACTACATTGACAGATGTCAACCCATGGCAGCGCGGATCCCGGATAGTTTGCCGTGCTCTCGTCGCAGAAGCTGGAAGTCCCCTATGAAATCAAGAAGACAGGCAAGTCGGGCCGGCCCGGCGACGGCGTCTGCTTTGCTGGCCTTGATCGCGCTGGGCCTGCCAACGGCCGCACATGCCTCGTTCCTGCCGCCGGCACTGATGGACGCCGCGGCGACCTACATCGCATGGTTCGTCATCATCGTGATGCCGATCGCAGGCATCGTGCTGTTCTGGCTGGTGCACATCATGCCGGAGAAGATCGCGCACAAGCGCCACCACCCGCAGAAGGACGCGATCCAGACGCTGTGCCTGCTGTCGCTGGTGTTCGGCGGGCTGCTGTGGCCGATCGCCTGGCTGTGGGCCTATACGAAGCCGGTCAGCTATCGCCTGGCCTATGGCACCGACAAGGGTGACGAGTTTTTCGTGGAGATGGCTGACGCGGCACAGGCCGGCAAGCTGTCGGCGGGTGACATGAAGGTCGTGCGCGACGAGCTCGACTCGATCGCCGCCAAGGGCGCGATGCCGCTCGAACTGCACCACGCGCGCGAGAAGATCGAAGCTACGCTGGTTGCGGCCACACGGGCAGCGTCGGCTGCTCGCGCGGCCGCTCCTGCCGCACACGGAGCTGCGTGATGGAAGCCCTCCTGCTCGGCATCTATGCCTTCTTCGTCTGGCTGATCTTCATCAAGTTCAAGTGGCTGCCGTGGACCACCACGTCCAAGGTCACGGTCGTCATCATCCCCATCGTCGCGATGGCGGGCCTGATCCTGACGCTGAACGTCGTCGCGCCATCGTCCAGCGACGTGCGGATCTTCAAGTACGTGGTCAACGTATTGCCGCAGGTGCGTGGGCGTGTGCTCGAGGTGCCGGTCGAGCCCAATCGCCTGGTGAAGAAGGGCGAGTTGCTGTTCAAGATCGACCCGACGCCGTACCAGAACGACCTGAACGTCGCCAAGGCCAGGCTGGGTGCCGACGAGGCCAAGCTGGCGCAGGCCGGGGCCAGCCTGGTCGACGCGTCCGCCAGCGCGCGGCAGTTGCAGGAGCAGCTCAAGTCGGCCAACGCGCAGGTGCGCGTGCTCCAGCCCCGGCTCGACCTGGCCAAGACCCGCGTGCGGCAGAACCGCGAACTGGTTGCCACCGGCGCCGGTGATCGCTTCGCGCTCGAACAGGCCGAGGCCAACGTGATCGACCTCGAGGCGCAGATCCTGACGGCCTCGGCCAACGAGGCGCAGGTGGCGCAAAAACTGTCCGGCACCGTCAACGGCGAACAGGCCACGGTCGCGGCCGCGCGCGCGCAGCTCGCGATCGCCAAGTCCCAGGTGGACTCCAGCCGCGCCGACGTCGCCAACGCGCAGTGGAGTCTCGACCAGACGGCGGTCTACGCGCCGACCAGCGGCTATGCCACCAATGTCCAGTTGCGGCCCGGCTCGTACGTCGTCGCGATGCCGCTCGCGCCGGCGATCACCTTCGTCGAGGAAACGTATCAGATCATCGCGCTGTTCGCGCAGAACGAACTGGTGTACGTCGAACCAGGCAACCACGCCGAGATCCAGTTGCCCACGCACCCGGGTCGCGTCATCAAGGCCACAGTCGATTCGATCGTCTGGGCCCAGGGCCAGGGCCAGGTCGCGCCGTCGACCGCGCTGCCGCAGACTGGCGGCTATCCGCAGGCACCCGGGCGCTTCCCGGTCAAGCTCACGATCGACGACAGCGACCGCGATCTCTTCCTCGCTGCCGGCGCCGCAGGTAGCGGTGCGATCTACACCGAGCATGTCGCCGCGATCCACATCCTGCGCATGGTGATCCTGCGCATCAATTCGATCACCAACTACCTCGTCCTGAAGCTGCACTGATGCGCGCCGATCGACTCTTCCGCGGCATCGCGGCAACGGCGCTGGCCGTCGCGGCGGCGGGTTGCGCGCTGCAGAGCCCGCCTTCTGCGGCCGATCTGCAGAAGGAGGCCATGACGCACAGCGCCGCGCCGCCGGCATACAAGGCCGGCGGTGGCGTGGCGGCGCCGGTGGCCGACCGCTGGCTGGCCAGCTTCAACGACCCGGCCTTGTCGGCGCTGGTCGACGAAGCGCTGATGTTCAACGCCGACCTGCAAGGCGCGGCGGCACGGGTCGAGCAGGCCGGTGGCTACGTCAAGGTGGCCAGCGCCTCGCTGCTGCCCGCGGTGAGCGTGTTCGGCACCGGCAGCGGCGCCAGCAGCAACAGCAGCGGCGGGCTCGACGGCATCTGGCTCACCGCCTCGCTCGAACTCGATATCTGGGGCCGCGTCCGTTACGGGCAGGCGGCAGCGCAGGCGCAATCCGCCGCCGCCGAAGCCGCGTTTGCCTATGCCAGGCAGTCGCTGGCGGCGATGGTCGCCAAGAGCTGGTTCCTGGCCACCGAGGCCGGTCTGCAGCGGGTGATCGTGCAGGACATGCTGCACTCGTCTGAATCGGTGCTGCGTCTGGCGCAGGACCGCTTTCGCATCGGCAGCGGCAACGAGCAGGACGTGGCCGCGGCGCGCGCCAACGTCGGCGGCTTTCGCGACAACCTGCGCCAGATCGAGTACTCGCGTGAGCAGGCACTGCGCGCGCTCGAACTGCTGCTCGGCCGCTACCCCTCGGCCGAGGTCGCCGTGGCACAGAGCCTGAGCCCGATGCCTCCGCCGGTGCCGGTCGGCGTGCCGTCGGAGCTGCTCGAACGCCGGCCCGACGTGGTCGCGGCCGAGCGGCAGGTGGCTGCAGCGTTCAACCGCGTCGGCGAGGCGCGCGCCGCGCAATTGCCGCGCATCAGCCTGACGGCCGGCCTCAGCAGCATCTCGAGCGACGTGATCGTGCTGCAGAACCGGGACAACCCGGCCTGGGGCGTCGGCGGCAACCTGTTGGCGCCGCTGTACCAGGGCGGGGCGCTGCGCGCGCAGGTCGAGATCCGCACCGCCGAGCAGAAGCAGGCCGTGGCCGCCTATGCCAGCGCCGGCCAGCGCGCATTCGGAGAAGTCGAGGGAGCGCTGTCGGCAGAGAATGCACTGCGCGAGCGAGAGGCGATCCTCGGTGCGAACGTGCGCGACAACGAGCGCGCGCTTGAGCTGACCACCGTGCAGTTCCGCGTCGGCAGCACCGACCAGCGCGCCGTCGAACAACGCCAGCTCTCGCTCTTTTCCGCCCGCACGACGCTGCTGCGGGTGCAGTCCGAACGCCTCGCGCAGCGCGTCAACCTGCATCTGGCGCTCGGTGGCAGCTTTGGCGAGCCGGCGCCCACATCGACGCCGGTGGCTGCACGTTGAGTTGAAGCCTGCCGGCGCGCCCGGACGCGCCGAGTCGTCACGGTCGGGCGATGGCCTTGCGCGTGACGTGGCCGATCGTGAGCCCTTGCGCGAAGATCGAGAACACGACGACACCGTAGGTCAGCGCGACCACGGTGTCGCGCTCCGGCCCGGCCGGCAGCGACAGCGCCAGCGCCACCGAGATGCCGCCGCGCAGGCCACCCCAGGTCAGCACCTTCCACGATCCGCGCGGCAAGTTGAAGGCCCGCGGCAATCACCGCCACGGGCAGGCCGACGATGACGGCGCGCGCGAGCAAGGTCACGGCGACGGCCAGGGCCGTGGCCGACCAGTTCGCCGAGCCTGAACGTGACGAGCAGCACCTCCATGCCCATCAGCACGAACAGCACGGCGTTGAGGATCTGATCGAGCAGTTCCCAGAACATGTCGAGGTAGCGGCGCGTCGTGTCCGACATCGCCAACGCGCGGCCCTGGTTGCCGATCGATCAGGCCGACCACCACCATCGCCAGCGGCCCGGACACGTGCAGCTTGCTGGCCAGCACGTAGCCGCCCGTCACGGCGGCCAGCGTCAGCAGCACCTCGACCTCGTAGTTGTCCACGCTCTTCAACATGCGAAACAGTCACGATAGCCCAGCAGCCAAGCCGAACAGCACGCCGCCGCCGGCCTTCGTGCAGCAGCAATTGCAGCGCCTGATCCGCCGTCGGCGTGATGCCGCTGGCCAGCATGCCGAGGAGCAAGCGTGAAGATCACCACGCCGACGCCGTCGTTGAACAGCGATTCGCCGGCGATCACCAGCTCCAGTTCCTTCGGTGCATGGGCCGATTTGAGGATGCCCATCACCGCGATCGGATCGGTCGGCGAGATCAAGGCACCGAACAGCAGGCAGTAGATCAGCGGCAGATTGCAGGCTCAGGAACGGCAGCGCGAACCACATGCCGAAGCCCACCGCGAGCGTCGACAGCATCGTGCCCAGCACGGCCAGGGCCGCCACCGGCCAGCGGTAGATCTTCAGCTGCTTGAGGTCGACATGCAGTGCGCCGGCAAACAGCAGCATCGACAGCATGCCCTGCATGAGCACGTTCGAGAAGTCGATCGAGCGCAGCAGCGTTTCCTCGTACTGACGCAGCACATGCGCGTGCGGTGATGCCGGCGGCATCGAGCCCGACCAGCGCGAGCGAGAGCGCCAGCGAGGCGGCCATCATCCCGATCGCCGTCGGGCAGGCCGATGAAGCGGTGGTTCAGGTAGGCGAGCAGTGCGGTGATGACGAGGCAGACCGCGGCGATTTCAAGCATTGGGTCCTTCGTATTGCGCTGGTGCTGACTGCACAGCAGGGTCCATGGGGCCGTGATCAGCCATCCGCCTCTTCCCGCGGTATGTCGTCCAGGGGCTGCACGCCGAGCGCGCCGCCCAGCCCCTGCGAATCGCCTATGCGCGCCAGCACGCGGTCTTCGGCAAATGCGTAGCTGCCTTCGACCGTGCGGTCCAGCAGCTCGAGCTGCAGGCGCAATTCGGCATGGCGGTGCGGAGGCAGTGTCTGCATCAGGTTGTCCAGCATCGCACGCAGCCGGCGCATGACCTGGATGCTGCTGGCGCCGCAGTGCCGTATCTCGGTGCAGCTGAGGTGCACATAGTCCTCCCAGTTCGGTGTGCGAAACACCAGCCGCAGCTGGCCGTCCTCGTCACGCAGCTCCTCGCCGCCCAGATTGCGAAGGCCCACCAGACGCAGCAGGCGGTGCAGCTGATCGATGGCGAGCACCGCCGTCGTCGGATCGTTGATGGCCGCCGACAAGGCCTTGATCGCGATGTCGACCAGGATGCGAAACGAGAATGTCGGATCCTGCTCCATCGTGCGCTCGGAGCCGAGCGCCACTTCGCCACGCAACCTGCCGTCATCGATGGCGCCGGCGCTGCCGTACAGATGGAACAGCGGGTCCTCGAACGCCACGAAGTCACCCACCAGCGGCACGAACTCGATGACAACGTTGGCGCGCCGGGCCTGCGCCACCAGCCCGGCCAGATCCGCGGCGAGCACGACGCCCGCGGCACTCGCGTGGCTGACGGTGCGGGCCGGCGATCCCAGGTCGCGGCTCGGCGTGGCGGGGCGCGGGCGCGGGCGCATCGTGAGCTCCGGATAGATCTCCTCGATGACGTCAATGCCCATCTGTCCGACCCGCGCCGCGAGGCTGACAGGCCGCAGCAGGCGTGCCGCATAGTCGATCAGGAACAGGAAGACCATGATCGAGACCATGCCCAGGATCGCGGCCACGAAGGTGTCGAGTTGCGGCACCGTCTCGTCCATCCGCGTCAACACGCGCAGGGCGAATCCGAGGGCGAAGACGAACCAGCCCACGGTAAAGCGGATCATGTTGTCGCGCAGCAGGATCGTCGCGATGATCCGTGGCGTGTACTGCCCGCCGGCGACCTGGATCGCCACCAGCAGCGAGCCGAAGGTGAACACCAGGAAGGACAGGTTCGCCGAAATCGCCGTCTCGAGCAGGGACCGCGCACCCGCCGACGATAGGGCGAAGAACGCGGTCTGTTCGTCGAGCACGCCGATCCGCACCAGCCACGCGTTGAGGGCGTAGATGGCAGTGTGGAACAGCTGATAGACCAGGATCGCCAGCAGCGGCACCGGCCACATCGCGCCGGTGATGTAGCTGCGCAAGGCGTACCGCCGGTTCCAGTGCAGGGTGCTCAAACGGCTGAACATGGTCGACTCTTCTTCGATCGGTGCAAGTGCATGTTAGGCCGCTTCCGCGCTCACCTCTCGCGGCGCAGGCTCGCAACCAACTGGCGTGCGTCGGGATCGGCCGGCGCAAGGGCCAGGAACCGTTCGGCCCACTCGAGTGCCTTCGCCGGCTGACCGTTCTGCGCATACAGGATCGCCAGCGCATGGGCCGTCGCCGCGTCGAACGGGTCGAGGCGCTGCGCCTGCAGCAGCGCCGTCTCGGCCGGCTTGCGCTGGCCCAGTTGCTGCAGCGCCAGGCCGAGGTTGTAGTGAACCCGGGCGCGCTGCCGGCAGCAGCTGCGCGGCCTTCGGCGAGCGCCTTGGCGGCCTCGGGCAGGCGCTGTTCCTCGGCCAGCAGCAGCCCCAGCGAATACTGCAGCTCGCCGAGCTCGGGCACTCGCTCGAGGCCCCTGCTGCAGCACGCGCTCGGCGTCGGCGTTGCGCGAGGTGGCGTTGTAGAGCTGGGCCAGGTTGGCTCGTGCCGGCGTGAAGTCGGGATCGATCTTCAGCGCGGCGAGGTAGTGCTGCTCGGCCAGGTCCGCTCGACCGGTGTTCTCGTAGACCACGGCCAGGTTGAGGTGAGGCGCCCGGCATGTCCAGCGCGACGTTCTGGGCCGCGATGTATTCGGCCAGGGCGGCCTCGAACGCAGGGCGGGCGTCGGCGCCGAGCTGATGCGGCGGCAGCGACGAGCAGGCTGCGCGCGGCGGCAATCCGCACCGCCTCGCACCGGGTCGCGCAGCAGCGGGGCGCAGGGCGTCGACGCGCTGCGTGGCCGGCGCAGCCTTCGAGGCTGTCGGCCGCGGCGGCGCGCACCTCGGGATCGACGTCGCGCGTCGCCTCGATCGTTCGCTCGAAGCACCGGACCGGCGTCGAAGCGCAACGATGGCCAGCGCGGTCGCGCGCACGATCGGCGCGTTCTGTGCGTCGGCGATGAGCTTGACCAGCGCCTGCCCGCGAGCGCTTTGCCCGCGCGCGCCGCGGCGAACGCCTCGCCGTAGTGCGCCTCCTGGCGCCGCTGTCGGCCCGTACCACTTGCGCGACCGCGTCGGCCGCCCATTGCGCTGTCTTGTCGGCATGGCAGTTCGTGCACGCGTTGGGCGTGCCGATCTTGAGCGTGAGGTCGGGCCGCGGCACGCGCAGGCTGTGGTCGGGCCGCGCCTGGATCTGCATGTAGGTCCTGGTCGGCATGTGGCAGCCGACGCACGCGCGCCGGCCGAGCCGTCCTTGTGGAAGTGGTGCGCCGGCGAGTCGAAGCTGCCGGCCGCGCTCGCGAACGCCGGGTTGGCCTGCGGCTGGTGGCACTGCAGGCAGAGCGCGTTGCCGGCCAGCTTGGGCTTGCCGGTGTGGGCGTTGTGGCAGTTCGTGCAGGCCACGCCCATGCGGTACATCTTGCTCTGGCGGAACGAGCCGTCGACATAGACCTCGTCGAGTTGCTGGCCGTCGGCGTGGTACAGCCCCTCGGCGCAACAGCGCAGGGCAGGTAGTTGTCGAGCCGCGGCTGGCCGGGCAGCGGGCAGGGCGTCGAGGTCGCTGCGCCGCGAGTGGCAGGCGGCGCAGCACGTCGACCTGCTGTCGCGCAGCCGCGGCCTGACGTCCACGCTCAGGCCGTAGCGTTCGTCGGGCGGCTCGGCGCCGTCTTGCCCTCCCTTGGCGTTGCGCCCATTGCAGGTGCCGCTCGCCCGGGCCGTGGCACGACTGGCACGACACGTTGGGCTCCTTCCAGCGCGACTCGAAGGTGTCGCTGCGACGGCGTCGTAGCGCTTCTCGAAGGCGGTGGTGTGGCAGACGATGCACATCGTGTTGCCGGTCTGGTAGCGCCCGGTCCAGTGCAGCACGTCGCCGCGGCGGCGCCTTCTCGGTCGGGCAACAGGTGGAACCAGTTCTTGCCGGATCGCTGTCCCAGGCGATCTGCAACGGCTGCAGCCGCCCGCCGGGCAGCGCGATCAGGTACTGCTGCAGCGGCTCGACGCCGAAGGTGTACGCGATCTCGAAGTCGGCGAGCTTGCCGTCGGGCCGTCGGTGCGCACGAAGAACGTGTCGCCGCGCTTGAAGAAGCGCGAGGTCACGCCCTGGTGCTTGAACTGGACGTCGTTGAAGTCGCCGCGCACGCTCTCGGCGCTCGGCGCGGCCATCGCCTGCGCGTGGTGCGATGCCTGCCATTGCCGACCCTGCTCCTCGTGGCAACCGAGGCAAAGCAGGTTGTCTACGTACGTCGCGCGTTGAGCCGCACGCGCCGAGGCGTCGGCCGATGTGGCGCCGTTCGCTGGGGGTGCCGGCACTGGCCGCATCCACCACAGCGCCAGGCCCGCAGCGAGCAGCAACATGCCTGCAGCAAGCACTGCACCCGCAAAGCGTGGTGTGTGCAGGCGTCTGGTCTTGGGTACTCCTCCGATGGCTAGGCTCCACAGTGAATCGGGGCCACCGTCCGCAATCGAACGATGGCCCCGTCCGACAGGTGAATGCAGGCGCTACTTGTCGCCCGCGCCTTTCGGTCAGGCTTTCGAGCACCGCGTCCATCGAGAAGCTGCCGACCTTCTGGCTCGGCGGGAATTCCTTGAACGTACGCAAGGAACTGGCCGACGTACTGCTGGGCCGGGACCAGCAGGAAGGCGTGGTCCACGCGCCACTTCCAGTTGTCCCAGCCGTGCGCGGATTCCTCGAAGGGATCGGCGCGGAGGTTGAAGAGCCGGGGGAGGCGCAGGGGCACAAAAGGCTCCTGCCAGACATCGAAGCCGTGGGCGCGCTGCTCGGCGAAGACGATCTTCCACTGGTCGTAGCGCAGAGCCACCAGCGAGCCGTCATCGTTGAAGTAGAAGAATTCGTGGCGCGGGTCCGGCGGCTTTGCCGGCGAGTGCGTCGGTGATGTTGTAGCCGTCGAGATGGACCTTGAAGGTCTTGTTGCCAACTTTCATGCCCTTGAGCAACTGCTCCTTGACGTCGGGCACACCGGCGGCGGCAAGCAGCGTGGGCAGCATGTCCTCGTGGGCGAAGATGTCGTTGTTCACCGTGCCGGGCTTGATGACGCCGGGCCAGCGGATGGCGGACGGCACGCGGTAGCCGCCTTCCCAGTTGGTGTTCTTCTCGCCGCGGAAGGGCGAGGCGCCGCCATCGGGCCAACTGGCCTTCTCCGCACCGTTGTCGGTGGAATACATGACGATGGTGTTGTCTTCGAGGCCGAGTTCCTTGAGCTTGTCGAGGAGCTGGCCGACCATCGCGTCGTGCTCGACCATGCCGTCGGGGTAGACGCCCAGGCCGGTCTTGCCCTGGCTTTCCTTCTTGAGGTGGGTGTGGACGTGCATGCGGGTGGAGTTCCACCACAGGAAGAACGGCTTGTCGGCCTTCTTCGCCTTGTCCAGATAGTCGAGCGAGGCCTTGGTGATCTCCTCGTCGATCGTCTCCATGCGCTTCTTGCCGAGCGGCCCGGTGCTTTCGATCTTCTGCGTGCCGTCGGGATTGGCCCAGGAGTGGAGCACGCCGCGCGTCTGGAACTGCTTGATCATCGCCGGGTCCTTGAAGTAGTCGGGATTCTCGAACTCCTCCTCGGCGTTGAGGTGGTAGAGCGAACCCATGAACTCGTCGAACCCGTGCGCGGTGGGCAGGTGCTCGTCGAGGTCGCCCAGATGGTTCTTGCCGAACTGCGCGGTCATGTAGCCCTGCGCCTTGAGCAACTGGGCGATCGTCACGTCGCGCGCCTGGATGCCTTCCTTGGCGCCGGGCAGACCGACCTTGAGCAGGCCGGTGCGGAAGCCCGATCTGGCCGGTGATGAATGCCGCGCGGCCGGCGGTGCAGCTCTGCTGGCCGTACCAGTCGGTAAAGATCGCGCCTTCCTTGGCGATGCGGTCGATGTTGGGCGTCTTGTAGCCCATCATGCCCTGGTTGTTGATGCTGACGTTCCAGTAGCCGATGTCGTCGCCCCAGATGATGAGGATGTTGGGCTTCTTGCCTTGCGCTTGCGCCTGCGCAACGCCGCACAGGCCAATGAACAATGCACAAAGCACCGCCCACAGCGGCGCTCTACGTCGAATCTTCATGAAGGCTCCTCGCGATGGAAAGGATGGTGCGCGACGGTGCGTCGCAGCCAGCGCGGGCGCGACGCGTGGGCCTTCACGCGAAGGCCGGACTATATACGTCGCCGCCGTTGGCCCGGCGTGCCGCCGTTGACGCGAGTCAACGCGGCGGCGGCGTGCTCGGCGGGCGGTAGTCCGGCGGCGGCATGTCCGCTGGCGGCGGCGCCATGGGCGGCTGCGGGCGTGGCGACGCGCTCTCGTACTGGGCGCGGAATTGCGTCGCGTAGTAGGCGGGCACCGGCACCTTGTGGCCGCGCGCGTACATGCAGGAGAAGTACGTGTAGTCGTACTGATTCTGTGTCACGGCGTACGACCCCTGCGCTGCGGACGAACCGGCCGCCGCACCGAACAGCAGACCCACGCCGGCACCGGCCGCAGCGCCCGAGCTGCCATCGATCATCGCGCCCGCCATGGCGCCGACCGCCGCGCCGGTGACGGCGCCGGCCGCGGTGGCCTGATTGGCCGCATCTGACGGCGTGACGCCGCCGAGTTGTGTCAATGCAAGGTTGCGGCACTGGCCGTCGTCGGCGACGAACTGCTCGTGCGACATGCGGCTGCCCGGCAGGGCCTGCAGACTCGGGCCTGCAGGCAGCGTGGCGCAGCCCGCGAGCAGCAGCCCGGCGCAAGCTGCAACGCTCAGCTTCAGTAGCATGGTCCGCATCGCAAGCTCACTTCACGTGGCCCGGCGGGATCGCCGGCACGCGCTCCCATCCGCCCGGGCACTCGCGAACGTTGGGGTAGGCGCCGCGCGGCGCACTGCACAGGTACCACCACTGGCCGGCGGGCGCGGCCGGGGCGACCGGTGCGGGCCTGTGGTTGCAACTGAAGCGTCGACGTCACCGGCTGATCGCGTTCGATGTAGGCCACCGCGGGCGGCCCGTACAGGTAACTCGGCTGCGCGTAATAGCCGCCGTAGCCGTATCCGTAGCCACCGTAACCATAGGGATACCCGTAACCTGATCCGTAGTACCAGGGCGATCCCCAGCCGTAACCGTAGTAGGGACCGCCGTAGTAGAAGCCCACGCTCGGCCCGTACCAGTGGCCACGATACCCGCCACGGTAGTAGGCGTGCGCGCTGGTCGGTACCAACACGACCAGCCCAGCCAACACTGCCATTACGGCCGCCGCAATTCTCAGCGCTTTCATGATCGGCTCTCCGTCAGCGTCATCACTCCGCATGAGCATCATGCCTCGGATCGAAAGCGCATGCGTTGATCTACCGCACCGTGCCGTGGCCGCTGTTGCAAGCATCGCCCACGCCAGCCCATCTCGCCTGGCCGCGCATCGACCCTGTGCTACTGTGACCTCTTGTTTCACGGTCGGTTCCAGCGCGTGAACGATCCCGCTCCTTCGCCGCCCGGCCCAGGCCCGGAACCCGGCCGCATCGCACGCCCGAATCGCGGCGCCGGCCGGGCGGGCTGGCAGCGCTGGCTGCCCGGCCTGCAGACGCTGCGCAGCTACGAGTCGGCCTGGCTGCGCCACGATATCGTGGCCGGCCTGGTGCTGACGACGATGCTGGTGCCGGTCGGCATCGCCTACGCGGTGGCGTCGGGCGTGCCGGGCATCTACGGCCTGTACGCGACGATCGTTCCGCTGCTGGCCTACGCGCTGTTCGGTCCCAGCCGCATCCTGGTGCTCGGGCCGGACTCGTCGCTGGCCGCGCGTGATCCTCGCCGTCGTGCTGCCGCTGTCCGGCGGCGATCCGATGCGCGCCGTCGCGCTGGCCGGCATGATGGCGATCGTGTCGGGCAGCGTGTGCATCCTGGCCGGCGTGGCGCGGCTGGGCTTCGTCACCGAGCTGCTGTCCAAGCCGATCCGCTACGGCTACATGAACGGCATCGCGCTGACGGTGCTGATCAGCCAGCTGCCCAAGCTGTTCGGCTTCTCGATCGACAGCGACGGTCCGCTGCGCAGACTTGTGGGCGATCGGCACGGCGGTGCTCGACGGCCGACGCCAACTGGACGCGCTTCGCGGTCGGCGCCGGCGACGCTGGCGGTGATCCTGCTGCTCAAGCGCTGCCAGCGCGTGCCGGGCATCCTGATCGCCGTGGTCGGCGCGACCGTCGTCGTCGGCGCGCTCGATCTGGCGACGCGCGCGGGCGTGTCGGTGCTCGGCCCGCTGCCGCAAGGCCTGCCGGCGTTCGCGCATCCCCTGGATCGCGCTCGCCGACCTCGGCCCGGTGCTGATCGGCGGGCTCGCCGTCGCGCTGGTGTCGTTCGCCGACACCAGCGTGCTGTCGCGCACCTATGCGGCGCGGACGCGGACGCTACGTCGATCCGAACCAGGAGATGGTCGGTCTCGGCGCCGCCAACCTGGCCGCCGGATTCTTCCAGGGCTTTCCGATCAGCAGCAGCTCGTCGCGCACGCCGGTGGCCGAGGCCGCCGGCGCCAGAACGCAGCTGACCGGCGTGGTCGGCGCGCTCGGCGTCGCCCTGCTGCTGCTGCTGGCGCCGAACCTGCTGCAGCATCTGCCGCACAGCGCGCTGGCCGCGGTCGTGATCGCCTCGGCCATCGGCCTGTTCGAGGTCGCCGACCTGCGCCGCATCTATCGCATCCAGCGCTGGGAGTTCTGGCTGTCGATCGTCTGCTTCGCGTCGGCGTGGCGGTGCTCGGCGCGATTCCCGGCATCGGGCTGGCGATCGTGATCGCGGTGATCGAGTTCCTGTGGGACGGCTGGCGCCCGCACTCCGCGGTGCTGGGCCGCGTCGACGGCATCAAGGGCTACCACGACATCACGCGCTATCCCGATGCGCGGCTCGTCCCCGGCCTGGTGCTGTTTCGCTGGGACGCGCCGCTGTTCTTCGCCAACGCCGAGCTGTTCCACGACCGCGTGCTCGACGCGGTGGCCGCATCGCCGACGCCGGTGCGCTGGCTCGTCGTGGCGGCGGAGCCGGTCACCAGCGTCGACGTCACGGCCGCGGACATGCTGGCCGAGCTGGACGAGACGCTGCACGCGCGCCGGCATCGAGCTGTGCTTCGCCGAGATGAAGGACCCGGTCAAGGACAAGCTGAAGCGCTTCGGGCTGTTCGCGCGTCTCGGCGAGGAGGCCTTCTTCCCGACCGTGGGCGCCGCCGTCAGCGGCTATCTCGAGGCGCACCCGGTGGATTGGGTGGACTGGGAGGAGCGGGCGCGCTGAGCCGCCCGCACCGTCGCCGCTAACCCTGTGGCGGCAGCAGGTAGAGCGTCATCGCGAAGATCACGTAGACCATCAGCACCAGCACGCCGACGAACCACGCCGAGCGCCCGCTGTTGGTGACCAGCGACGCGGTCATCGTGGCGATGCAGCATCATCACCACCGCGCCCGGCCAGAACTGCAGGTCCATCGGCGTCGGGCCGATGACGTAGCTGAGCGAGCACCAGCACCGGCGCCACGAACAGCGCGATCTGCGACGCGCTGCCGAGCGCGATGCCCACGCTCAGGTCCAGCCGGTTCTTGCGCGCGCCGGAGAACGCCGAGGCCATCTCCGCCGCGCCGCCCACCAGCGCCACGACGATGAAGCCGACGAACGCCGGCGTCATCCCGAACGCCACGGCCGCCTCCTGCACCGACTCGACGAAGACCTCGCTCACCAGCGCGACCAGCACCGTGACGCCGGCCAGCGTCGCCAGCGCCAGGCCGATCGGCCACGGCGCTTCGCTCGTCCTCGCCGTGCTCCGCGCTGGCGAAGAGCTCGCGGTGCGTCTTGAGCGAGAACAGCATGCCGAGCCCGTAGGCGACGATGAGCAGCACCGACAGGCCCAGGCTCAACGTGCTGCGTGAACGCCGCGCCCGCCGCCGAGTCGGCCTCGGCGACCGCCGACGGAATCAGCAGCGCGACCGTGGCCAGGAACAGCAGGCCCGCCTGCAGGCGGGCGCTGACGCGGTTGAATTCCTGCACGTGGTGCTTGAGCCCGCCGAGCAGGAACGACGCGCCCAGCATGAACAGCGTGTTGGTGACGATCGCGCCGGCGATGGACGCCTTCACCAGCATGTATTGCCCGGCGCGCAGCGCGGCCAGCGCGATGACCAGCTCGGTCAGGTTGCCCAGCGTGGCGTTGAGCAGGCCGCCGACCGCGTCGCCCGTCTTGGCCGCCACGGATTCGGTGGCATGACTCAGCAGCGCCGCCAGCGGCACGATGGCCAGGACCGACAGCACGAAGAGCAGCGTGTGCGCTTCGGGCTCGAGCTTCTGCGCCGACGAACACCACGGGCACGAAGACCAGCAGCCAGAGCAGCGGGTTGTGACGGATTTCCTTGAGCAGCGGCGTCATGGCGCGAGTATTGCGCATGTGGGGCGGCGTACAGCACCCCGCTGTCAGAACGCTTCCGCCGCCACGTCGTTGATCGCCGCCGGCGCCATCGACGACGCTGTCGCGCAGGCCCGGCACGCGCGGTCAGCACATGGTCGGCGTAGAAGCGCGCGATCGCGATCTTGTTGCGCATGAAGTCGACATCCTCGCCGGCGGCGAGCTTTCGCTGCGCCACCAGCAGCGCGCGGCCGAGTTGCCAGCCGGCCACCAGATTGCCCGCCAGCAGCAGGTAGGGCACCGAGCCGGCGTACGCTGCGTTGGGGTCGGACTTGCCGTGCGCGACGACGAAGTCGACCACGTCGAGGAACGCATGGCGCGCTGCGGTCAGCCGCCGGGCGACGACCGGCGCGGCTGCGTGGTCACAGGCCTGCAGCGCCGTCTCGGTGGCCTCGATCTGCCGCGCGAGGGCCTTGGCGGTGGCGCCGCCGTCGCGCGCGGTCTTGCGCCCGACCAGGTCGTTGGCTTGGATCGCGGTGGTGCCTTCGTAGATCGCCAGGATGCGGGCGTCGCGGTAATACTGCGCGGCACCGGTCTCCTCGATGAAGCCCATGCCGCCGTGCACCTGCACGCCCAGGCTCGCCACCTCGACGCTCATCTCGGTGGAGAAGCCCTTGACCAGCGGGACCAGGAACTCGTAGACAGACTGGCTCTGGTGGCGAACCTCGGCGTCGGGATGCGCATGCGCCGTGTCGTAGGCCGCCGCAGCGAAGATCGCCGCCGCGCGGCAGCCTTCGACCACCGAGCGCATCGTCAGCAGCATGCGCTTGACGTCGGGATGGTGGATGATCGCCGCGGCCGCGGGCAACGAGCCGTCGACGGGGCGGCCCTGCACGCGCTCCTTGGCATATTCCACGGCCAACTGGTAGGCCTGTTCGGCGATCGCGATGCCCTGTACGCCGACCGCGTAGCGTGCGGCGTTCATCATGATGAACATGGTCTCGAGGCCGCGATTCTCCTGGCCGACGAGGTGGCCCACGGCACCGGGCCCGGGGCCCTTCACGTCTGTCGCCGCCGTGCCGTCGCCGAACTGCAGTACCGCGGTCGGGCTGGCCTTGATGCCGAGCTTGTGCTCGATGCCAACGCAGTGCACGTCGTTGCGCGCACCGAGGCTGCCGTCGGCCTCGACCATGAACTTCGGCACCACGAACAGGCTGATGCCTTTCACGCCTTCGGGAGCGCCGCTCACACGGGCCAGCACGAGGTGGACGATGTTCTCCGCCATGTCGTGCTCGCCATAGGTGATGAATATCTTGGTGCCTAAGATCTTGTAGCTGCCGTCGGCTTGCGGTTCGGCGCGCGTGCGCACCAGCGCCAGGTCGCTGCCGGCCTGCGGTTCGGTCAGGTTCATCGTGCCGGTCCACTCGCCCGAGACCATGCGTGGCAGGTAGGTTTGCTTGAGTTCGGCGGAGCCCGCAGTCAGCAGGGCCTCGATCGCACCGTCGGTCAGCAGCGGGCACAGCGCGAAGCTCAGGTTCGCGCTGTTGTTGATCTCGATGCAGGCCGCGCCGATCGTCTTCGGCAGGCCCTGGCCGCCGAACGCGGCCGGGTGCTGCAGGCCCTGCCAGCCGCCATCGGCATATTGGCGGTACGCCTGCCTGAAGCCCGGCGTGGTGGCGACCGTGCCGTCCTTCCACGCCGAAGGGTTCTTGTCGCCTTCGAAGTTCAGCGGCGCGATCACGCCTTCGTTGAAGCGGGCGCATTCCTCGAGCACGGCCTGCGCGGTGTCGATGCCGGCCTCCTCGAACCCGGGCAGCGTGGCCACCTGTTCGAGTCCGCCCAGTTCGGTCATGCAGAACAGCAGGTCCTTGACCGGGGCGATGTAGCTCATGGGTGTCTCGCTTGGACGCGGCCCGACGGCAGCAGGAAGTGCGACAGCGCCGGGATCAGCACCACCGCGCCGACCATGTTCCAGACGAACATGAAGGCCAGCAGGATGCCCATGTCGGCCTGGAACTTGATCGGCGACAGCGCCCAGGTGGCCACGCCGGCGGCCAGCGTGACGCCGACCAGCACCACCACCTTGCCGGTGAACTGCAGCGCGCGGCGGTAGGCCTCGCGCCAGCGGCACGCCGACGCGCTGCTGCGCCAGCTGCACGCGACAGCAGGTACAGCGCGTAGTCGACGCCGATGCCCACGCCCAGCGCGATCACCGGCAGCGTCGCCACCTTGACGCCGATGCCCAGCGCCACCATCAGCGCCTCGCACAGCACCGAGGTGATGACCAGCGGCACGCACCGCCACGACCACCGCGCGCCAGCTGCGGAAGGTGATGAAGCACAGCACGATCACCGCCGCGTAGACCAGCAGCAGCATCTGCGTCCAGGCCTTGCGCACGACGATGTTGGTCGCGGCCTCGATGCCGGCCGAGCCGGCGGCGAGCAGGAACTGGCGCTCGGCGCGTGCTGTGCGCGGCGGCGAACTGCGCCGCTGGCCTGCGACCACGCGGTCCAGCGTCTCGGCCCGGTGGTCGGACAGGTAGGCGATCACCGGCATCACCGAGCAGTCGGTGTTGAACAGGTCGGGGTTGTTGACGCTGGCCTGCTGCGCGCCGTAGTTCAGCACGTCCTGGTTGCGCGCGATGGTCAGCCACTTGGGGTTGCCCTCGTTGCTGCCGGCGGTGATCTGGCGCACCGCGTTGGTCAGCGCCGACCGTGGTCTGCACGCCGGGCACCTGCTGCAGCTGCCCAGGCCAGGCGGTCGGCCTCGACCAGGGTCTGCGTACTTCAGGCAGCCTTCCTTCGGCGGTCTTGACGATCACCGCGAAGGTGTCGCTCGACAGCGCGTAGTGGCCGGTGATGTAGGCGTTGTCGCGGTTGTAGCGCGAGTCGGCGCGCAGCTCGGGCGCGCCGGGGTCGAGGTCGCCGATCTTCAGCTGCGTGCTGACAGCGAAGCCGCCCGCGGCGAGCAGCGCGGCCGCGGCCGATCAGCGCGCCAGCGCCCAGCGCCGCTCGACGAAGCGCTCCAGCACGCGCGAACAGCGCGGTTGAAGCCGCGGTCGCGCGTCGTCGTCGCTGTCGGCGCGCAGCGCTGCGCGCGGCCGCCGCCGGGCTGACGCCGACGTAGCGACAGCAGCACCGGCAGCAGGATCAGGTTGGTGAAGATCAGCACCGCGACGCCGAGGCTGGCGGTGAGCGCCAGGTCCTGGATGACCGGGATGTCGATCACCATCAGCACCGCGAAGCCGACCGCGTCGGCCAGCAGCGCGGTCAGGCCGGCCAGGAACAGGCGGCGGAAGGTGTAGCGCGCGGCCACCAGCCGGTGCGCGCCGCGGCCGATGTCCTGCATGATGCCGTTCATCTTCTGCGCGCCGTGGCTCACGCCGATGGCGAAGACGAGGAAGGGCACCAGGATCGAGTACGGGTCGAGCTCGAAGCCGAGCGCGGCCACCAGGCCGAGCTGCCAGACCACGGCGACCAGCGAGCAGGCGATCACCAGCGCGGTGCTGCGCACGCAGCGCGTGTAGCAGCAGATGATCGCGGCGGCGATCAGCGCGGCCAGGCCGAAGTACAGCGCCACCTGCAGCAGGCCGTCGATCAGGTCGCCGACCAGCTTGGCGAAGCCGATCACGTGGATGCGCGCGCTCGCCGTCGCGCCTCGTACGCGGTCGCGGATCTGCTCGATCGCGTGCGACAGCGCGCGGTAGTCGATGCGCTGGCCGGTGGTCGGGTCCTTGTCGAGCAGCGGCACGACGATCATGCTCGACTTGAAGTCGTTGCCGACCAGGCTGCCGACGATGCCCGGAGCGCGCGATGTTGGCGCGCAGCTGCTCGGTGGCGGCCGGGCGAGCCGTCGTAGTTGTCGGGCATCACCGGGCCGCCGCGGAAGCCTTCCTCGGTGACCTCGGTCCAGCGCACGCCCGGCGTCCACAGCGACTTCACCCAGGCGCGGTCGACGCCGGGCGTGAGGAAGACCTCGTCGTTGATCTTGCTCAGCGTCGTCAGGTACTTCGGGTCGTAGATGTCGCCGTTCGGGTTCTCGACCACGATGCGCAGCGCAGTTGCCCAGGCCGCGCAGCTCGACGCGGTTGTCCAGGTAGTTCTGGATGTACGGGTGGCTGCGCGGGATCATCTTCTCGAAGCTGGCGTTCAGCGTCAGCCGGGTCGCCGCCAGCAGCGCCAGCAGCACGGTGAGCGACGGCGCAGAGCCAGCATCACCGCCGGCGGTGGTTGAACACCGCGCGCTCGAGCCGCGAGCCGCTGGCGGGTCGAACTGCTCCAGCGTTCGACGGCGGGCAGCTCGTGCGGCGGGGCCGCGGCGTGCATGGCGTCCTCGGGTCCGCTCAGGGCAGGGCCAGGGTTTGCACGCCGCGCGGGCCGGCCACGACCAGCGTGCCGGGCCGGCGCTGACGACGGCGGCGGCGGGCAGCGGGCGCTCGACCTTGCACCGCGGCGAAGCTCGCGCCGTCGTCGCTGCTGACGAGCACGTGGCCGGCCTGGCTGACGATGACGATGCGGCCGCGCTCGTCGAGCGCGCTGGCGGTCAGGCCGACGCCGCACGCCGGTGGCAACGCTCTGCCAGCTGCGGCCGCCGTCGGTGCTGCGCACGCACGTTGCCGCGCAGGCCGTGCACGACGCACGGCGCGGTCGTTGCCGACGAGGCCGAACAGCGTGCCCTTGTAGGGCAGCTCAGCGCGCGAAGCGGCCGCTGCGCGCGGTCCAGCTTGAGCAGCAGGCCCTGCTCGCCGGCGATGAAGAGCTCGGCGCCGATGCGCGCGCACCGCGTACAGGTGCAGGCCCTTGGGGTTGTCGATCGCGTGCAGCAGCGGCTCCCAGGTCTTGCCGCCGTCGGCGGTGCGCAGCACCAGACCGAAGGCGCCGACGACGTAGCCGTTCTGCGCATCGTCGAACCAGACGTCGAGGAACGGGTTCTCGGCGCCCTGCGCGGCGAAGCGCCTGCGCCTCGGCGAGCCACTTCGGTCGTCGCCGCTGCGCGCTGTAGTAACTCGACCAGCACGTCGCCCAGGCCGCGGCCGTCGAGCTGGCGCGTCCAGGTCTTGCCGGCATCGGCGCTGTGCAGCACGACGCCGTCGTGGCCCACGGCCCAGCCGGCGTTGGCGGTCGGAAACTGCACCGCGACCAGATCGGAGCTGACCGGCACCTCGGCCTGCTGCCAGCTCTTGCCGGCGTCGTCGCTGAACAGCACAGTGGCCGCGCTGGCCGACGGCCACCACGCGCTGGCCGGCGCGTGCCAGGCCGTTGAGCAGGCCGCGCGCGGCCAGCGGGCTCTTGCTGCGCCGGCGTGTCGAGCACGTCGCGCCAGGCCGTGGCAGCGGCGGGCGCCGGCGGCCATGCGCTGCGAGCGGCCAGCTAGCGCCGGCGGCCAGGGCCTTGAGCAGGGTGCGCCGCAGCATGATGAGTCGCGGCTCGTGTCGCGCGTTCAGCGCACGCCGGCGCCGGCCAGCGAGTCGGCCGTCCACTCGCGGTCGACCAGCGGCTTGGTGTGGCGCAGGCCGCCGGTCTCGGCGATGAAGCCGGTCAGCGAGTAGACGCGCGACACCAGGTCGTAGTGGCCGAACATGTCGGTGTACGGGGCCGGCAGGTCGTAGCTCGGCGCCATGTAGGCGAAGCCGGCGCGATAGAGCTGGCCGCGTGCGTCGTACTCGTCGCTGGCCAGCGCCGCCCAGGAGTCCTCGTCGAGGTAGAACGTGCGCTTGCTGTAGACGTGGCGCTTGCCTTCGCGCAGCGTGGCCTCGACCACCCACACGCGGTGCAGTCTCCCAGCGCACGAGGTCGGGGTTCAGGTGATTGGGCTTGAGCAGGTCGTCCTGCTTGGCCTGGTAGACCGCCGCGTAGTCGTTGTACGGAACGATCATCTCCTTCTTGCCGACCAGCTTGAAGTCGAAGCGGTCCATCGAGCCGTTGAAGATGAAGGTGTCGTCGAAGGTCGTCGCGCCGGCGGTGCCGGGGTTCGGCGTGTCGTGCGCTGAGATCGGGTGCGACCTTCACGCGGCGCTGGCCGGGCAGGTAGCTCCAGGCGCGGCGGTCCTTGTTGCCGATGTCCAGCGGGTCGACGATCAGCAGCGCCTCGCCGGCGCGGCGTGCCGGGCCGGTGTAGGTGAGCTTGATGCGCCAGTAGGTGTCGGCGCTGGTCTTGCTGTTGTCCCAGTACGGGTATTCCTGGACGCTGACGCCCTCGGTGGCGAGCGTCGCGCGGCCGCTCGCGTCGACGATCAGGTTGCGGTACTTGGCCTCGTAGGCCTGGCCGTTGAAGCGCACCAGGTGGTTCCACATCGCCTCGTAGCCGGTCTTCGGGATCGGGAACGGGAAGCCGGCGTGCGCGCCTTCGATCGAGCGGCCGTCGTTGGTGGTCTTGGCCGTGCACCGCGATCTTCGCGGTGTTGTCGGCGACGAACTTCGGGAACGCGACGCTGCGGTGCGTCGGGTAGACGTCGACGCGGAAGGTCGGGTACTTCTGCAGCAGCGCCTTGGTGCCTTCGGTCAGCTTGTCGGCGTTGCTGCGCCATGTTCTTGGCGTCGATCACGAGGCGCGGCTTCTCGCTCGCGAACGGGTTCGGGCGGATGCCGTCACCGGCCTTGAAGCCGGCCGGCGGCGTCGTCAGGCCGCCGGTGTAGGCGGGAATGGTGCCGTCCTTGTTGGCGGCCTTCTCGGCGCCGACGCCGGTCAGCGTGGTGCCCAGGGCCTTGGCCTCGTTCGGCGGTGATGGCGGCGTTGGCGCCGGCGAGCGACGAGGCCGGCGGCCAGGCCGAGCAGCAGTTGGCGGTGGATGTTCATGTTCGTCTCCTCAGAAGGTGGTCTTGAAGGTCAGGCTGAGCGAAGCCGCGGTCCTTCAGCAAGGTGGTGAAGCCGTTCTGCGAAGTGACGGCCGTGCCGTTGTCGCTGGTGCAGTCGGCCCGAGGTAGTCGCTGTACTTGAGGTCGAAGCGGTACTTCTGGCAGCACGTCGGCACCGACGCCCAGGCTGTAGTTGCCGAGGCCCTGGTTGCCGCCGAAGATCGTCGGCGCGTTGCCCGACAGGCCGACGGCATAGGCTGATCGGCAGCCGACAGGTCGACGCCCGGGAACACCTGGAACCAGGTCGGCGTGAAGGCGAAGCGCAGCGCCGACGTAGTTGCTGGTGGCGCAGCCGTCCCACTTGTCCTTGCCGGCGCGGTGGCGGTGGCATTGCACGGGGCGTAGCCGATGCCGTTGAGCAGGTTGGCACCGCTGCTTGCACCGAAACCAGGTGCGCCAAGGTCAGCTCGGCGGCCCAGGTCGCGGCGTCGAACACCGGCGTCTTGCGGGATCACGCCGAGCACGATTCACCAGGCCATGCGCAGGTGTCGCCGCGCGGGCCCTTGGTTTCGCCCTGCGCCGGCAGGCCGGGCGCGACGCCCAGCACCTGGCTCGTTCAGCGGCGTGTTGCTGGCGGTACGACATTTCGGCGCCGACGCTGATGCCGCGCGATGTTCTTGGCCAGGCTGATGCCGTACAGGTTGATGTTGTCGGCGTAGATCAGGTTGTAGCGTGCGCTGCCCGGTGCCGACCGCGGTGATGAAGGTCTGCGGCAACTTGTCGGCGAAGTTGCGGTAGTAGAGGCCGACCGTGCCGTCGAGCCACGCGGGACTCCAGCGTGCCGCCAGGCCGAAGTCGCCGTGTCTGCTTGGGCTCGGACGCATCGCCGCGCCGGAGCGAAGCCGAGCGCCGGCGAGATGAACTGGCGGTCCGGGCCGTTGAACGCGAAGTCCACCGGGCCGAGGTAGGTGCCGCCTTCGGGGTAGCGGAACGACTCCCACTCGAGGAAGTACTGCGCCGACAGCGTCAGCGTGTCGCTGACCGCGGCCTGCGCCGAGATCTGGTTCAGCGGACGGAACAGCTCCTTGGCTTCGACGCCGGGGGTGGCGAAGCCCTTCTGCAGGTCGAGCGGGTTCTGCGCATAGGCGATGCTGTTGATGTTGCCGCCGAGGAACAGCGACTCGCCCCAGTACAGCGTGTGGCGGCCGAGCTTGACGGTGGTCGGCACCTCGCCGAGGTCGAAGCGGCCAAAGACGAACGCGTCCAGCAATTCGCCGGTGCCGCCGCGGTACAGGCGACTGGTGTAGTCGCTGTACTGCTTGCCGATGTAGCTCGGGATGTACAGCGGCGAAGCTGCGGGTTGGTCTGGCTGTTGGCGCCGTAGGCGTCGTCGACCCACGCCGTGGCGCTCAAGCGACCGCCGAAGCGCTTCTGGTAGACGACGTCGAGTTCGCTCAGCCAGTCGATGCGCTTGGCCACCATGTGGCCGTTGTCGAAGCTGTAGTCGCCTTCGTCGGCGATCGGCGAGTTGCCGATCTTGTCGTCGCGCTTTTCGACACGCCAGCCGAGGTTGACGCGTGGCGTGTTGTCCCAGCGCACGGTCAGGTCGGGGTTGCCGATGTCGATCTCGACGGCCTGCGCGCCGGCGGCCAGCAAGGCCATGCCGGCCGCGATGGCCAGGGTCGAAGGGGTCATTGCACGGCCCGAGCGGGTGCGTGGAACGTTGGGGTGACGGCTCATGGAGTCTCCGCTTGTAGGTTTTGCGGTTGCGCCCGACGGGCGAACCTGCAGCAGGGTCAGCAGCGGTCATTCTGTGGATTCGACCCCCACCGGCGCCCCCTCTTGGCAGGGGGGCGACGGGGGGTGGGTTGAACCCCGAAACCACTCCGTGCGGCGAGCCGTGGCGCGCTGCCGCGCCTGCAGCGCATTGACCGGTGGCGAATGGCGCCGCCGGCTCGCGTCGTTCGTCGATCAGCCTGGCAGCTGGTTGACGATGCGCGAGAACAACTGGCGGAATTCCATGTCGGTGTCGCCGCCGAAGTTCGGGTCGCGGTTCTCGGCAAAGGCCACGTCGATGATGGCCCAGTCCTCGGCCAGCAGGTGGCGCTGCGCCGCCGGCAGGATCACGCCTTCCTCGCGACCCATGTGGTCCCACAGGAAGCGGGCGTAGCGCGCGACATCGTCCTCGAGTGCGCGCGTCAAGCGCAATGCGTGCCGCGGCATCGGCCGCGACCAGGGCCTCGACCTGCTGCGCCAGCGCGGCGACGCATCTGCTCGTCGCGCACGTGCTGGCGCGCGAGTTCGTCGAGCTCGGCATGGCAGCTCGTCGTACGCTCGCGCAGGCGGCTGAACAGGTGCTGCCTCTTCCTTGGGATGGTGCAGCTGGACCGGGAACTGCTGCACGTAGTGCACGATCGCACGCATCGCGACCGGGTCGGCACCGGTGCCGGCGCGCGCGCGCCGCGGCCAGCGCGTGCATCCAGGCGTGCATCACCGCCGCCAGCGAGCGATGTTCGTCGCGGATGATGCCGATGGCCCGCGCCGACGCTACGGGCTCGCCGGTCGACGACACCAGCACCGGCAGCCCGGCATTCATCAGCACCGACAGCGTCTCCGACGCAAAGGCCATGCCCAGCTTGCCGCGGTGGCCGTGCGAGGCCATGAAGATCAGGTCGCAGCCACTGGCATGCGCCGCCTCGACGATCGCCTGCGCCGGCCTGTCGCTGACCGCATGGCGCGATTCGCACGGCACGCCGAGTGCGCGCGCCGCGGCCTCGGCCTTGGCCAGCAATTCGCGCGCCTTGCCGACGATAGGCGTAGTCGTATTCGTCGCGCGCCGTCAGGCGCAACACCTCGGCTTCGCCGCGCAGCGAGCCGGCGGCGTCGGCCACGGCGTGGAAGAAGGTGATGCGCGCGCCGAGCGGGCGCGCCAGCGCAACGGCGTTGCCGACCACTTCGATCGACAGGTCGGTGCCGTCGACGGGAACGAGCAGATGGCGATACATGGACAGACCTCCGGTAGCGAGTCGCGGCCATGCTAGGCCGCAGCACGTGGCGGTCGACCCTCCCCGCCGCAGGGGGGGCAAGCACGGACGCGCGCGCGCCCGGCCGCCCGTTACCATGCCTTGCGGCGTCGCCGCCGGCAGACCCGGACTGCCCCGGGCAGTCGGTCGCCGCCGCCGGCAGGATGCCCCGTGGCGACCCTTCAATCCGCGCATCTCTGCTGGCGCACCCGACGACCTGCTGCTCAAGGTCACGCCGCCGCGCGTGCCGCGCCACCAGGTCGCGCGGCCGCGCCTGCAGGTCGGACGACGAGCAGCCTGCGCGGCCACCCGGTCATCCTGGTGCAGGCGCCGGCCGGCTTCGGCAAGACCTCGCTGCTCGCGCAGTGGCGGCGCGAGCACCTGGCGCATGGCCGGGTGGTGGCGTGGCTGTCGGCGCAGCCGCAGGACGACACCGTCCGCTTCGTGCAGGCCCTGGCGCTGGCGGTGCGCACCGGCGCCGGCCGCCCGACCTTCGGCCACACGCTGCTCGAGGCGGCGCCGCGCCGGCCGGCCTCGAAGGCGTCACCGTCGTGGCTGGCCGAGGTGGCGCAGACGGCGCTCGACATCGTGCTGATCGTCGACGAGGCCGACCGGCTGCCCGACAGCCACGCGCGAGGCGCTGGCCTACCTGCTGCGCAATGCGCCGCCCAATCTGCGCGCGTGGTCTGGCGGCGCGCGCCGACTGCCGGCTCGAGATCGACGACCTGGTCGCCTACGGCAGTGCGCACCGTCGTCGGCCCGGCGCAGCTGCGCTTCCAGCTCGACGAGACGATCGAGCTGGTGCGCAGCGCGCTTCGGCACGCGCGTCGACCGCGACGCGGCCGCACGCCTGCACGAACTGACCGAGGGCTGGCCGCTCGGCCTGCAGCTCGCGCTGTCGGTCATGGCCGCGGGCGGCGACCCGCAGGCCGAGGTCTCGGTGCCGGCGGCGCAGGGCGGCGCGTTGCGCGACCAGTTCGTCAACCTGCTGCTGGCCAACCTCGACCCGGCCGACGTCGCCTTCCTGACCCGCGATCGCGATCCTCGACCACCTGCACCCCGAGCTGTGCCGCGCTGGTCGCCGCAAGCCGCCGACGCCGCCGAGCGCCTGGCGCGCGCTGGCGCGCGACACGCCGGTCTTCGTCGCCGGCGAGGCCAGCGACTGGCTGCGCATGCACGCGCTGGCGCGCGACGAGCTGCGCCGCCGCTTCGCAGCTGCTGCCGGCCGACGAGCAGGCGACGCTGCACGCGCGCGCCGCGCGAGGGGCTGGCCGCGCACGGCCTGTTCGAGGCCGCGGCGCCGCCATGCGCTGGCCGCCGGTCAGCGCGAGGCGCGCCTACGACCTGGCCGAGCGCAGCCTCTACGAATCGCTGATGACGCGCGGGCGCCAGGGCACGGTGCTGGAGTGGCTGGAACGCCTGCCGGCCGACGAGGTCGACCGCCGACCGCGCCTGCTGCTGCGCCGCCGCCTGGTCGCTGGCGCTGAGCGAGCGCCACGACGAGGCCAACCGCTTCGTCGACGCGCATCCTCGGCCGCAGCCCGGCGCCGACGCCGCGCTGCGCTGCGAATGCGCGCTGATCCAGAGCGGCGCGGCGGTCTTTGCCGACGATCCGGACCGCTTCGCCGAGCTGCACGACCCCTGGGCCAGCGACCCGCCGCTGACGCGACCCGATGCTGCTGCAGGTGCACGCCAACCGCTCGGCGTTCCGCACCCTGCTCGAGGGCGAGCCGGCGCTGGCGCGGCTGCGCCAGCAGCAGGCGCCGCGCGGCGAGCACGGACCGCGGCCCACGGCTACCTCGGCCGCTGGGGCGACTTCATCGTCGGCCTGTCGCTACCTGTGGGAAGGCCAGGTGCTGCTGGCCGAAAAGCTGCTGCGGCCGACGCTGGCGCGCGCCGAGGGCGACCTCGGCCGGCGCAGCGCCGTTCACCTGCATGCTCGCGGCGCTGCTCGCCGCCGCGCTGTGGGAGCGCGACGCCCGACGAGGCCGGCTGCGCTGCTGGCCAACCGACTCGACGTGCTCGAACGCAGCGGCTTGCCCGAGACCGTGCTGCTCGGCTATCGCACGATGGCGCGCGTCGCCGCGGCCGAGGGCGCCGAGCACCGCGCGCTGGAGCTGCTCGGCGCGATGGACGCGATCGGGCGTCGCCCGCCGTCTGCCGCGCCTGCGCATCGCCAGCCTGGCCGAGCAGGTGCGCCTGCACGCGCGCCGCTTCCGCCCCGAGACCTGTCGCGACCTGTGCGCGCAGATCGATGCCCAGCTGGCCTCGCCGGACAGCGCCGCGCGGGCCGGCTCTGGCGCCGCAGCGTCGACGCTGCTGCGCGAAGTGGCGCTCGCCCACGCCGCCATCGCCGCGCAGGACTGGCGCCGCGCCGCCGACATCGCTGGCGCGCGCCGACGCCCTGGCGCAGGGCGTGAAGCTCGGCCGGCTGCACATCGAGCTGCTCGGCCTGCGCGCCTGGGTCGCTCGACCGCTGCGGCGAGAAGTCGCTGCCGCTGCTTGCGCGAGGCGGCCGATCTCGCCGCCGACCTACGGCCTGCTGCGCGTCTTCGACGACGCCCACCCGGCGCTCGGCGACTGGGCGCGCCAGGCGCTGGCGCGACGCGGCACGGCGCCGGCGCCGACCGGCCCGGGACCGCTCGCCGCGCCGCTCGGGTGCGCTCGGCCGGCGCGCGCGTCGCCGCGTCGCGCTCGACCCCGAGCATGGCGCTCACGCCCAAGGAGCGCGAGGTGCTCGAGCTGCTCGGCGCGCAACCTGTCGAACAAGGAGATCGGTCTGGCGATGCAGGTCGGCGAAGAGACGATCAAGTGGCACATGAAGAACCTGTTCGCCAAGCTCGATGCCGGCACGCGCAAGCAGGTCGTGCAGCGGGCACGCATCCTCGGGCTGCTCGGCAAGGAGTAGGCGCCTCGCGCCGCGCGACCTGCCTGCCGGCACGACTGCGGGCCCCGCGCCCGTGACTGGCACCCCCTTGCCATTCAGGCGGATCGCGGAGGTTTCACTCGGGCTTGTAGTTGACCGCTTTCAGCGCCTCGCCGATCGACAGGTAGTCGGCCGCCAGCGAGCGCGACATCTCCTCGGGTGTCGGCGGCCGGGTCGTGTTTACATTCAGGCCCAGGCCCAGCAGGCGGTCGCGGATCGCGGGTGTCGCCAGCACCTTCAAGGTCGCGTCGCGCACCCGCTGCTGCGCCGCGGCCGGCGCGTCGGGCAACGTCCACAGTGCCAGCCAGGCGGACTTGGTCATCTCCTTGTAGCCCAGTTCGGCCAGCGTCGGCACGTCGGGCAGCGCACGCGAGCGCTCGGGCGAACTCACGGCAAAGGCGCGCAGCGCGCCCGCCTTGATATGCGGGATCGAGGTGGCCTGCCCGTCGAACATGAACTGCACCTGCCCGCCCATGATGTCCTGCAGCGCCGGCGGCGAGCCCTTGTAGCCGATGTGCAGCATGTCCAGCCCGGCGGCCTTGTTCAGCTGCAGGCCCAGCACATGCGACAGCGTGCCCGGCGTATACGACGCGAAGTTGACCTTGCCCGGGTGGGCCTTCACGTAAGCCACCATCTCGGCCATGTTCCTGGGCGGCAGCGCGGCATTGCCCACCAGGACCAGGCCGCTACCCGCGACCTCGACCAACGGTTTGACGTCCTTCAGCGGGTCGTATTTCGGCTTCAGGCTGTGCGGCACCTCCGAGAACAGGCCGTTGACCGACATCAGGTAGGTGTGGCCATCGCGCGGTGACGACAGGAACGAGTCCATCGCGATCACGCCCAGCGCACCGGGCTTGTTGTCGACGATCACCGGCTGGCCAAGTCCCTTGGACAGGCCGTCGCCGACCAGGCGGGCCAGGATGTCGGCGGTGCCGCCGGCGGGCGCGCCGACAATGATCCGGATCGGCCGCCCGGACAGCGGCTGCGCCTGCAGTAGCGGGCAAGCAAAGGCCAGGGCGACCGCGGCCAGCAGCAGCCGGCGGCGGGCGTGGCCGGACATATTGGCTTGCATCGAAGTCTCCTCAGTGTCTGGGTATTGCGTCAGGATGCCGGAGTGGCCGAGCCAGCGCCCCCCTCCACGATGGGGGGCCCGCCGTGCGGCCCCTTCCTATGCTTTCAGCCATGCCGGAGCGTCGCCGGCGCCGGGCAACGGAGACCAGCCATGACCCTCGCCACCCCCGCCGCACCCGCCATCGTGCGCGCAGTCTTCGCTGTCCGATTCGATCAAGGTCGAGCCGCTGACCTGCGCCATCGGCGCCGAGCTTTCGCAACGTCGACCTCGGCGTCGCCTCGCGCGACCCGGCGCTGGTGGCCGAGATCCGCACGCTGCTGCTCAAGCACCGCGTGCTGTTCTTCCGCGACCAGGACATCACGCGCGCCGAGCACGTCGCCTTCGCGCGCCACTTCGGCGAGCTCGAAGACCACCCGGTGGCCGGCAGCGACCCCGAGCACCCGGGACTGGTGCGCATCTACAAGTCGCCCGATATCGCCCAACGACCGCTACGAGAACGCCTGGCACACCGACGCCACCTGGCGCGAGAAGCCGCCCTTCGGCTGCGTGCTGCGCTGCGTCGAGTGCCCGCCGGTCGGCGGCGACACGATGTGGGCCAACATGGTGCTGGCCTACGAGCGCCTGCCGGAACACGTCAAGGACCAGATCGCGCCGCTGCGCGCTCGCCACAGCATCGAGGCCAGCTTCGGCGCCGCGATGCCGATCGAGAAGCGCCTCGCGCTGCACGCGCAGTTTCCCGACGCCGAGCATCCGGTCGTGCGCACTCATCCCGAGACGGGCGAGAAGATCCTGTTCGTCAACGCCTTCACGACCCACTTCACCAACTTCCACACGCCGGACAACGTGCGCTTCGGCCAGGACTACGCACCCGGCGCGAGCGCAGCTGCTGCAGTACCTGATCAGCCAGGCCTCCATCCCCGAGTACCAGGTGCGCTTCCGCTGGAAGCCGAACAGCGTGGCGATGTGGGACAACCGCTCGACCCAGCACTACGCGGTGATGGACTACCCGCCGTGCCATCGCAAGATGGAACGCGCCGGCATCGTCGGCGACCTGCCGTACTGAACGGCCGGCTCGCGCAGCACCGAACCCAACGACTCCCTTTCAAAGGACACACCATGAACTTCCTCGACGGTTCCCTGTTCCCCGAAAACCAGGACAAGCTCGTCATCACCGCGGCGCCCTACGGCCCCGAGTGGATCCCTTCCGACTTCCCCGAGGACATCCCGGTGCGATGGAAGACCAGATCCAGAAGGCGGTCGACTGCTACAACGCCGGCGCCTCGGTGCTGCACCTGCACGTGCGCGAGCTCGACGGCAAGGGCTCGAAGCGGCTGTCCAAGTTCAACGAGCTGATCGCCGGCGTCCGCAAGGCGGTGCCCGACATGGTCATCCAGGTCGGCGGCTCGATCTCCTTCGCGCCCGAGACCGAAGGCTCGCAGGCCAAGTGGCTGTCCGACGACACGCGCCACATGCTGGCCGAGCTCGATCCCAAGCCGGATCAGGTCACCGTCACCGTCAACACGACGCAGATGAACGTCGTCGAGCAGATGGAAATCGCCGACCTCGCCGGCACGTCGCTGGCCGAGCCGCGAACTACCAAGCCTACCGCGAGATGATCGTTCCCTCCAGCCCGAGCTGGGTCGAGGAGCATGTGCGCCGCCTGTCCGCCGCCGGCATCCAGAGCGCCTTCCAGTTCTACAACATCAACAGCTACGAGACGGTCGAGCGCCTGATCCGCCGCGGCATCTACAAGGGCCCGCTGGTGATGAACTGGGTGGCGATCGGCGGCGGCATGGACCAGCCCACGATCTACAGCCTGGCGCACTTCCTGCGCGCCATCCCCGACGGCTCGATGCTGACCGTGGAGAGCAGCATGCGCAACGTGCTGCCGATCAACATGATGGGCCTGGCGATGGGCCTGCACGTGCGCTGCGGCATCGAGGACAACCTCTGGAACCAGTCGCGCACCGAGAAGATGTCGACCGTGAAGCAGATCGAGCAGCTGGTGCGCATCTCGCGCGAGTTCGGCCGCGAGGTCGCCACGGGCAAGGAAGCGCGCGAGATCTGCAAGATCGGCGTCTTCTACGACACCGTCGAGGAGACGCTGGCGGCGAACGGCTTCGCGCCCAACGCCAAGGGCCGTCAGCAGGGTTTAGCAAGACCGACGGTTGAAGCCTTGCCGCAGCAAAAAAAAAACGTATTGCTCGATTTCTTGC
>CAVZYL010000040.1:0-44710 GCA_963779435.1 uncultured beta proteobacterium
GCAGTCCGCGCCTTGACACCCGGAAGGGGCACGGATGTAATGATCCCGTTGGTCGTCGGCGCAACGACCAGCCCGCATAAAGAACTCCCTGCTACAACCTAACTGACGAACGAGGGGACCCTTTCGTGAACAAGTCCGAACTGATCGAGCACATCGCCAAGCAGGCCGACATTTCCAAGGCCGCCGCCACGCGCGCCCTGGAGGCCATGATCGGCGGCGTGAAGACCACGCTGAAGAAGAACAACAGCGTGTCGCTGGTCGGCTTCGGCACCTTCAGCGTCGGCAAGCGCGCGGCGCGCAGCGGCCGCAACCCGCGCACCGGCGCGGCGATCAAGATCAAGGCGGCCAAGGTGCCCGAAGTTCCGTCCCGGCAAGGCGCTGAAGGACGCGGTGAACTGAGCGCGCTGCCGGCGCGGCTCGGGTGCTTAGCTCAGTTGGTAGAGCGGCGCCCTTACAAGGCGTAGGTCGGGGGTTCGAGCCCCTCAGCACCCACCACCGCGCAGCGCCGCCGGCGCCGCGCTAGAATCGCGCGCACTGCAAAGGCGAACCTCGGTTCGCCTTTGTCGCATCCGGGCCTCTTCGACGAAGGCCTGCCGCGGTTCGCCGCTTTGCCAGTCGTGACGCACTGCCGATGTTCGATTTCGTCCGCAAGCACACCCGCGTGCTGCAGTTCGTGCTGGTGCTGCTGATCTTCCCGTCGTTCGTCTTCTTCGGCATCCAGGGCTACAGCCGCTTCATCGACGGCGACCGAGCGCGACGGTGGCCAAGGTCGACGGCCAGCAAGATCACGCGGGCCGAGTGGGACGCGGCGCATCGCGCGCCAGATCGAGCGCATGCGCCGCCAGATGCCCAACGTCGACGCGAAGCTGTTCGACACGCCCGAGATGAAGCGCGAGACGCTCGACGGCTGGTGCGCGAGCGCGTGCATGCTGGCCGCGGCCGACAAGCTGCACCTCGTCAGTCACCGACGAGCGCCTGCAGCGCGCAGTTCATGAGCGACCCGCAGTTCGCCTCGCTGCGCAACCCCGACGGCAGCGTCAACCAAGCGACAAGCGCTGGCCGCGCAGGGCATGTCGTCCGAAGGCTTCGCGCCAGCGCTGCGCCAGGACCTCGCGCTGCGCCAGGTGCTGCGCGGCGTCGGCCAACAGCGTGCTCGCGCCGGCCGGCGCGCCGCGGCGGCGGCGCTCGACGCGCTGTTCCAGCAGCGCGAGGTGCAGGTGCAGCGCTTCGACAGCCAAGGACCATGCCGCCAAGGTCAGCGCCGACCGACGCCGAGATCGAGGCGTACTACAAGGACCCGACGCACGCCGCAGTTCCAGGCGCCCGAACAGGCCAGCGATCGAGTACGTGGTGCTCGACCTCGACGCGCTGAAGAAGGGCATCACGGTGTCCGACGACGACCTGCGCAAGTACTACGACCGAGAACGAGGCGCGCTACACCGCGGCCGAGGAGCGCCGCGCCAGCCACATCCTGATCAAGGCCGACAAGGACGCGCCGGCGGCCGAGCGCGCCAAGGCCAAGGCCAAGGCCGAGGCGCTGCTGGCCGAGGTGCGCAAGAACCCGGCCGCGTTCGCCGAGCTGGCGAAGAAGAACTCCGACGACACCGGGCTCGGCCGCAGCAGGGCGGCGACCTCGACTTCTTCGGCCGCGGCGCGATGGTCAAGCCGTTCGAGGACGCGGCGTTCGCGCTGAAGCCGGGCGAGATCAGCGACGTCGTCGAAAGCGACTTCGGCTACCACATCATCCAGGCTCGACCGGCGTGCGCGGCGGCGAGAAGAAGCCGCTTCGAGTCGGTGCGCGCCGAGATCGAGGACGAGGTGAAGAAGCAGCTGGCGCAGAAGAAGTTCGCCGAGGCGGCCGAGGAGTTCACCAACACCGTCTACGAACAGCCCGACAGCCTGAAGCCGGTGGTCGACAAGTTCAAGCTCGAGTCAAGCACAGCGCCACGCGTGCAGCGCACGCCGGCGCCCGGCGCCACCGGCGCGCTGGCATCGGCCAAGTTCCTCGACGCGCGTGTTCGGCAACGACGCGGTGCGCAACAAGCGCAACACCGAGGCGATCGAGGTCGGCCCGAACCAGCTGGCCGCGGCGCGCGTGGTGCAGTACGCAGCCGGCGCGCACGCTGCCGCTCGCCGAGGTGCAAGGCCAAGGTGCGCGAGCGCGTGGTCGCCGAGCAGGCCGCCGCGCTGGCGCGCAAGGACGGCGAGGCCAAGCTGGCGCGCTGCGCAGGCGGCACGGACGCATCGACGCTGCCGGCCAGCCGCGCTGATGTCGCGCGCGCAGCGCGCACGACCTGCCGCGCGCCGCTGGTCGACGCGGTGCTGCGCGCCGACGCCGACCAAGCTGCCGCGTGCGCTGGGCGTCGATCTCGGCGACAGGGCTACGCCGTCGTCCGCTGATCGCGATCAAGCCGCTGGCCGCGCGAGGCGCCCGAGCGACGCGCAACTGCTGCCGCGCAGTACGCGCAGGCCTGGGGCGCGGCCGAGGCGCAGGCCTACTACGGCGCGCTGAAGGCGCGCTTCAAGGTCGAGGATCGAGACCGAGCGCCGTGTCGACAGCGGCGGCCGCGTCGGCCGCCGGCGCAACTGAGGCCGCTGACAGGGGGCGCTGCGCTATAATTCGCCTGCGCTGCGGTGGCTGTAGCTCAGTTGGTAGAGTCCCAGATTGTGATTCTGGTTGTCGTGGGTTCGAGTCCCATCAGCCACCCCATCTTTGCGCCCGGAGACCCCGGGCGTTTTCAATTTCTGGGCCCGGTCATCGCGTCCTTGCGACAACCGTCGATCGCGCCGAAGTCGCGGGACCACGAACGGCGCGGCTGAAAAGGGGTTGATGTGGGTTCGTTTACACAGCGTTGACACACCGTTGCCGAACTGGCTTTGCGATGCATCAAGCATTTGCACGTGCGACCTACGATCCTTGACATTGCGCAACCAATGTTCTTCCCCAAGGAGCTTGCATCATGACCACGACAGCCACCGTTTCCCAAGACGCCCAAGCTTGGTGTGACAACCTGGCGCTGGTACAAAAGCTCGTTCCATTCACGCGCCGCGTGGTCCATGCCGGTGATTCGATCTACGAAGGCGGCGCGCCGTTTGCCTACCTGCACTTGATCAATTCGGGCCAGTTCAAGACGGTCAACTTCACCGCCGACGGTCGTGGCCAGGTGGTGGGATTGCACTTTCGCGGTGACTGGCTCGGGTTCGACGGCATTGCGCAGGGCCGCTACGGCTGCGATGCCATCGCGCTCGACACCGGTGAGGTCTGGAGCGTGCGCTACGTCGATCTGCTCACCGCGAGCGCCGCGTCGCCTGAGTTGATGCGCCTGACCCACGCCGCGATGAGCCGCCAGATCGGACGCAGTTGCGATTGCCTGCTATCGCTGGGCACACTGCCGGCGGACGCGCGAGTGGCCGATTTCATCAGGGACTGGGCCACCTCACTGGCTGCGCGAGGCCTGCGTACCGACCAGATCACATTGCACATGACACGTGCCGAGATCGGCAACTACCTGGGCATGACGCTCGAGACCGTCAGCCGCGCGCTGCGCCGGTTGGCGCAATGCGGCGTGATTCGCTTCGACGAAAAGGGCCGGCGCGACCTGGCCATTCCGAGCCTGACCGAGCTCGACAAGTTCATTCGCAGTGCGCTAGAGCAGGGCAGTGCAACGCGCCTGCCAGTTGCGGCCTGACGCGAGGTTCGAGGCAACCTTCACGCGGCGGACTTGCGCCGCCGCCGCCGCGGCGCAATTGCTGGGGCGAGGATCAGGCGTTCGAGTTCATCGAACGCCTCTCCGGTATAGACCGCGATGCGCTGCATGTGCGGCAGGTTCGAGTGGCATCCGGTGAAGCCGAAATCCATCATGCCGGCATAGCTCTGGCACGTGATGTTGAGCGCCTGGCCATGGGTGACGATCGAGGCCGGGAACGTGCCGAGCAGTTCGGCGCCGCGAAAGTAGAGTGGCTTGTCCGGGCCGGTCACGTTGGAGATCGTGATGTTGAACATCGGCCGTGTGCGCCCGCCCAGGCCGGTCAAGAGCGTCAGCAAGGTCGGCGCCATCAGCGCGATGGTGTACTGCGTCATGGCCGCGCGCGGCAGGCTCTGCACATGAGCCTTGGCGCTCTGCACCGAGGCGCGGATCGCGGCCAGCCGCGCGATCGGATCCTCGATGTCGGTGCCAAGCGTGGCGATGATGAAGGTGATGGCGTTGCCTGTGCTGTCGTCGTCCTTGGGCCGCACCGAGACCGGGATGCCGGCGGTCAATGACTTCTCCGGCAAGTCGCCGCTGTCGTCGAGAAAGCGGCGCAATGCGCCACCGCAGGTGGCCAGGACCAGGTCATTGAGCGTGCAGGCGGCGGCAGTCGCCAGTGCCTTCATGCGCACAATGGCGATCTGTTGCGTCGCGAAGCGGCGCTTGGCCCGCACGCGGCCGTTGAGCGCCGTCGATGGCGCGCCGAACGGCACTTGCAAGGACTCGTCGGTCGGTCCATTCGCGCGCAGCAGCTTGCCGAAGGCCAGCAACAGCTGGGGCACGGTGCCGATCTGGCCGCGCAATGCATCGATCGCACTGGCCGCTGCGTTGGCAAACGTGGCGGCGCTGGTGTCGCGTTCCGCGAACTTGCCAACCGCAGGCTTGGCATTCTTGCGCGCCGGCGCCAGGCCCACGGCCCAGAACGGCGGCGCGGTGAGGCTTGTCTTTGCATCCTCGGGCATCGCCCGCTGAAGCAGCTTCATGCCGCTGACGCCGTCGATCAGTGAGTGGTGCATCTTGACGAAGAAGGCGAAGCGGCCGCCATCCAGCCCTTCGATCAGCGTGCATTCCCAGGGTGGGCGCGACAGATCCAGCGGCTGGCTGTGCAGGCGCGCAATCAACTCGCCCAATTCGCGCTCGCCACCCGGATACGGCAAGGCCGCATGGCGCAAGTGGGCTTCGATGTCGATCTGGTCGTCGTCGACCCAGTAATGCAGCGGCATCGCCAGCAGACTCGACTTCAGGCGCCGATTCCACGGCGCGGCAAACTTCTGATGCTTCTTCAACTCGGCCATCAGGCGCCGGCCGAAATCCTTTGGCGCGCCCGCAGGCAGTGCGAACGGCAGCAGGGCGCCGACATGCATCGGTGTCGAGCGAGACTCGGTGTACAGCCACGAGGCATCGAGTGGATTGAGTCGGATCGTGGACATTGCCGGCACTCCTGTCAGTAAGGCACAAACGACAAGGCCCGGCGGCGTGAGCCCCGGGCCTTGCGCAAGTGGTCGGGGCGGCGCCCTACTTGGACGCGGCTGCAGCCGGCATCGACGCGGCTGGCGACGGAGTCGCCACCGCACTGGCAACGGCTGCCGGGGACACGACCGCGACCGGCGCTGCGGCGGGCGGTGTCGCCGCCTTGCTCGTCGTGCCCGTGGGCAGCAAGGGCACGATCAGCAGGGCCACGATGTTGATGATCTTGATCAACGGATTCACGGCCGGGCCGGCGGTGTCCTTGTACGGGTCGCCGACCGTATCGCCGGTGACGGCGGCCTTGTGCGCCTCGCTGCCCTTGCCGCCGTGGTGACCGTCTTCGATGTACTTCTTGGCGTTGTCCCAGGCGCCGCCGCCGGTGCACATCGAGATCGCGACGAACAGGCCGGTGACGATGGTGCCCATCAGCAGGCCGCCCAGCGCGGCCGGGCCGAGCAGCAGCCCGACGACCACCGGCACGACCACCGGCAACAGCGACGGGATCATCATCTCCTTGATCGCCGCCTTGGTCAGCATGTCGACGGCCGTGCCGTACTCGGGCTTGGCCGTGCCTTCCATGATGCCCTTGATTTCCTTGAACTGACGGCGCACTTCGACCACCACCGAGCCCGCGGCACGGCCGACGGCTTCCATGGCCATGGCGCCGAACAGGTAGGGAATCAGGCCGCCAATGAACAGGCCGACGATGACCTTCGGATCGCTCAGATCGAAACTGATGCTGATGCCGCGACTCTCGAGCGAGTGGGTGTAGTCGGCGAACAGCACCAGCGCCGCGAGACCGGCCGAACCGATGGCGTAGCCCTTGGTCACGGCCTTGGTGGTGTTGCCGACGGCGTCGAGCGGGTCGGTCACGTCGCGCACGCTCTTGGGCAGTTCGGCCATCTCGGCGATGCCGCCGGCGTTGTCGGTGATCGGACCGTAGGCGTCGAGCGCCACGACGATGCCGGCCATGCTCAGCATCGAGGTCGCGGCCACGGCAATGCCGTACAGGCCAGCCAAGTTGTAGGCGATCAGGATGGCGGCGCAGACGAACAGCACCGGCCAGGCCGTGGAGCGCATCGAAACGCCCAGGCCGGCGATGATGTTGGTGCCGTGCCCTGTGGTCGAGGCCGCAGCAATGTGCTGCACCGGCTTGAACTGCGTGCCGGTGTAGTACTCGGTGACCCAGACCATCGCCGCGGTCAGCACCAGTCCGACGGCGCAGGCGCCGATCAAGCGCCACTGTGTGTTCGCGCCCAGCGCGTCATCGGGCATCACCTTCAGCGTGACGCCGATGAAGGCGATGAACGACAGCACGCCGGCCACCGCCAGCCCCTTGTACAGCGCGGGCATCACGTTCTTCATGCCCGGGCTGGCCTTGACGAAGCTGCAGCCGATGATCGAGGCGATGATCGACACGCCGCCGAGCACCAGCGGGTACATCACTGCAGCCATCGCATTGGCTGCGCTGAACAACAGCGCACCGAGCGTCATCGTCGCGATCAGCGTGACGGCGTAGGTCTCGAACAGGTCGGCCGCCATGCCGGCGCAGTCGCCGACGTTGTCGCCGACGTTGTCGGCAATGACCGCCGGGTTGCGCGGGTCGTCTTCGGGGATGCCGGCTTCGACCTTGCCGACCAGGTCGGCGCCGACGTCCGCGCCCTTGGTGAAAATGCCACCGCCCAGCCGCGCGAAGATCGAGATCAGCGATGCGCCGAAGGCGAAGCCCAGCATCGGCTTCAGGACTTCGGCCCCGCTCTTGTCGGGCGTCCACTGGCCGTTCATGGTCGTGAACCAGAAGAAGATGCCAACGCCCAGCAGGCCCAGGCCGACGACCAGCATGCCGGTGATGGCGCCGCCCTTGAAGGCGACATCCAGCGCCGGGCCGATGCCCTTGGTCGCGGCCTGCGCGGTGCGCACGTTGGCGCGCACCGACACGTTCATGCCGATGAAGCCGCAGGCGCCAGACAGCACGGCGCCGAGCACGAAGCCCGAGGCGGTGGTGCCGTCGAGGAAGACGGCAATCAGGATCGTCAGCACCACGCCGACGATCGCAATCGTCTTGTACTGCCGCGCGAGGTACGCCGCCGCACCTTGCTGGATCGCGCTCGCGATCTCTTGCATGCGGGCATTGCCGGCGTCCTGGCTCAGGATCCAGCTGCGCTGCACGAATCCGTACAGAACTGCGGCCAAACCGCAGGCCAGCGCAACATAGAGCGCCATGTTGGTCGTCATGAAGGGGCTCCTCTTTTGTTTCAGTCCCCATGGGTGGGGCCGGTTCTATTGCCATGGCGGCACCGCCGCCAAACCAACCCGCGATGCTACGCGATGTTTCTTGCGCCGATTTGCGCGACCGCAGTTCTGTTCGACCTTACAACAGCGTGGCACGTAAAATCCGGGTTATCCCTGAATCACACAAGAGCGACATGAGCCTGCACAACGTGACCCCGGGCGCCAACGCGCCAGCCGAGTTCAACGTGATCATCGAGATCCCGATGAATGCCGATCCGATCAAGTACGAAGTCGACAAGGCCAGCGGTGCCATGTTCGTCGACCGCTTCATGACCACCGCGATGCATTACCCGTGCAACTACGGCTACGTGCCGTGCACGTTGTCCGACGACGGTGACCCGGTCGACGTGCTGGTCATCACGCCGTTCGCCCTCACGCCTGGCGTGGTCGTGACCTGCCGGCCGATCGGCATACTGAAGATGCAAGACGAGGCAGGGGGCGATGCCAAGGTGCTGGCGGTGCCGACCAGCAAGATCCTGCCGATGTACGACCACTGGCAGAAACCGGCCGACGTGAACCCGATGCGGCTGAATGCGATCCGACATTTCTTCGAGCACTACAAGGACCTCGAGCCGAACAAGTGGGTCAAGGTCGTGGGCTGGGAAGGGCCCGAAGCGGCGAGACAAGAGATCACCAGCGGAATGGCCGCATGGGATGGGAAGACGCGCTGACCGTCAGGCAGGCTTGAACGGATTGCGCTCGCTCAACTCGTCGACGTAGGCGACGACCCCTGCACCCTCGGACTGCAGGAAGTCGCCCACCGCAGAGGCGAAGCGCGGATCGGCCAGCCAATGGGCCGACGTGGTCTTGATCGGAAGCAGCCCACGCGCCATCTTGTGCTCGCCCTGTGCGCCGCCCTCGAAACGCAGGTAGCGATGCGCGATGCACCAGCCCAGCGGCTGGTAATAGCAGGCGTCGAAGTGAAGGCAAGGCACGTGTACGGTGGCGCCCCAATAGCGGCCATAAGCGACGCGCCGTGCCGGGTCGAGTGCGATCAGCGCGGCTGCAATCCGCTCGCCGCCGCGCCACGCCACAACCATCAACCAATGCGCCGCCATCGTGCGCGCTACCTCGGCAAAGAAGGCGCGCGTGAGGTACGGCGTCGAATGGTGGGCCCGGTAGGTGAGCGTGTAGCAGCGGTAGAAGAAGTCCCAGGACGCGGCGTCGATCTGCGCGGCTTCGAGCAACTCGGTGCTGACACCGGCGTCGGCCACGCGGCGCTGCTCTTGCGCGATCTTCTTGCGCTTCTCGCGCTGCAGGCTGGACGTGAAATCGGCAAAGTCGAGATACGGATCGGGGCTGCGGTTCTGCCAATGGAACTGCACGCCCTCACGCAACAGCCAGCCCGCGCGCTCGCAGGCAACGCGGTCGGCATCGGACAAGAACAACAGGTGCGCCGATGACAGCCGCTGTTGCCGCGCCAGTGCCAGGACCGCGTGCACGAGCAAGTCGCGCGCGGCATCATCGACCGCCAGCAGGCGCGACCCAGGGATCGGAGTGAAGGGCACAGCGCCGAGCAGCTTGGGGTAGTAGGCCAGGCCATGGCGCTGGTAGGCATCGGCCCAGGCCCAATCGAACACGTACTCGCCGTAGGAGTGGGCCTTGAGGTACAGCGCACAAGCGGCGACGAGCGTGCCGCTGTGCTCGACGGTCAACCAGGTCGGCGCCCAACCGGTGACGGGCACGGCGCTCTGCGAGTGGTGGAGCGCAAGCAGGTATTCGTGGCGCAAGAACGGCGTTGGCGCATCCTGCGTTTCGAGCAAGGCGTTCCAGGCTGCGGCGTCGATGCGGGCCGGGTCGTTGTGGGCCTGGATGACATAATTCTTCACATCGGTTTTCACTCATCAGGCTCCGACGTGATCAAGGTTGCGCTGGCTCAGATCAACGCCACCGTCGGCGACCTGGCGGGCAATGCGCGGCGCATTGTCGACGCGGCGCGGCGTGCCCATGCTGCCGGCGCGGTCCTGTTGGTTGCACCCGAACTCGCATTGTGCGGCTACCCGCCGGAGGATCTGCTGCTCAGGCCGGCGTTCATGCAGGGGTGCGCTGACGCCCTCGCCGCCATGGCGGCCGAGTTGGCGTCGTGCGAGGGCCTGCATGTCGTCGTCGGGCATCCGCATCAATTCGGTGAACGCGGCGATGTTAGGACCAAGTCCAGCGCGCAACCGCTGCGCTTCAATGCGGCCTCGTTGCTGATGGGGGGGCGCATCGTCGCCACCTACTGCAAGCGCGAGTTGCCGAACTACCAGGTCTTCGACGAGCGGCGTTATTTCGCCTCTGGCCGCGACGCAGGCCGCGGGCCGCTGGTGTTCGACGTCGGTGGCGTCAAGGTCGGTGTTCTGATCTGCGAGGACGCGTGGTTCGACGAGCCGGCCCACGCCGCGCGCGCGGCCGGCGCCCAAGTCCTGGCGGTAATCAATGCCTCGCCATTTCACCTCGACAAGGCCGGCGAGCGCGAGCAGCGCATGGCGGAGCGGGCGCGGGCGACGGGTTTGCCACTGCTGTACTCGCACCTGGTCGGCGGCCAGGACGAGGTGGTGTTCGACGGTGCGTCGTTCGCGCTCGATGCCAAAGGCGTCGTGCGCATGCGCGCAGCGAGTTTCGAGGAGGCCCTGGCCTTCGTCGAGATCGATGGCGATGCGCTGCACGGTGACATCCACCCCACACCCGCGCTGGAAGCCCAGGCCTGGTCGGCACTGGTCACCGGTGTGCGGGACTACCTCGGCAAGAATGGATTCCCTGGCGCCATCATCGGCTTGTCGGGTGGCGTCGATTCGGCTCTCGTGCTGGCACTGGCCGTCGATGCGCTCGGCGCCGACAAGGTGCGTACCGTGATGATGCCGTCGCCGTACACGGCCGACATATCCTGGCTCGATGCCCGCGAAATGGCGGCGCGGCTTGGCGTGCGTTACGACGAAATCGGCATTGCACCGATGTTCGACGCTTTCCTGGACAGCCTTGCCGGCCAGTTTGCCGGCCTGGCCGAAGACGCGACGGAGGAGAACATCCAGGCGCGCGTCCGTGGCACCTTGCTGATGGCGCTGTCGAACAAGACGGGCGATATCGTGCTGACCACCGGCAACAAGAGCGAGATGGCGACCGGATACTGCACCCTGTATGGCGATATGGCAGGTGGCTTTGCCGTCATCAAGGACGTGGCCAAGACACTGGTCTACCGTTTGTGCGAGTGGAAGAACCGACAGCCGACGCGGCGTGCCGACGGCAGCGTGGGTCCGGTCATTCCCGAGCGCATCCTGACACGTGCGCCGTCGGCGGAACTGCGGCCGAACCAGACCGACCAGGACAGTCTGCCCCCGTACGAGGTGCTCGATGCGATCCTGGCCCTCTACATGGAAGACGACCGCAGCGTCGAGGACATCATTGCGGCCGGCTTTGAGCGCACCACGGTGGAGCGCGTGACACGGTTGATCCGCGTCAATGAATACAAGCGGCGCCAGGCGCCGGTGGGCATCCGCATCACGCACCGGGCGTTCGGACGCGATTGGCGCTACCCCATCACGTCCAAGTTCCGTGCTTAAATTCAGGCAAACCCAGCAATCGCCGCATCGGAGTCCACGTCATGAAAATGATCAGCGCCATCGTCAAGCCGTTCAAGCTCGAGGAAGTGCGTGAAGCGCTGGCCGATGTTGGTGTGTCGGGGCTGACGGTGACCGAGGTCAAGGGCTTCGGCCGGCAAAAGGGCCACACCGAGCTGTACCGCGGCGCGGAGTACGTCGTCGATTTCCTGCCGAAGGTGAAGATCGAGGTGGTGGTGAAGGATGGCGACGTCGAGCGTTGCATCGAGGCCATCGTGAAGGCCGCCAAGACCGGCAAGATCGGCGACGGCAAGATCTTTGTCATGCCGGTCGAGCAGGTGGTGCGCATCCGCACCGGCGAAACCGACGAAGCCGCCGTCTAGATCTTCGAGTAGTCATCGCGCGCCGTGGCCTTGGCTGCAGCCGTGTCGATGCGGGCCAGCAAGCGGGCTGGGTCGTCGTCGACCAGCAGCGCGTGGTATTGCGGCGTAGAGACGAATCCGCGCTCGTGGCTGACGCGCATGAATTCGAGCAAAGGGTCGTAGTAGCCGTCGACGTTGAGCAGTGCGACCGGCTTGTCGTGGTAGCCGAGTTGCTGCCAGGACCAGACTTCGTAAATTTCCTCCAGCGTGCCGATGCCGCCGGGCAGTGCGACGAACGCGTCGGCACGTTCGGCCATCAAATGCTTGCGCTCGTGCATCGTCTGCACCACGTGTAACTCGCTCAAGCCGGTGTGGCCGACCTCACGGTCCATCAGTGCCTGGGGAATCACGCCGACGACCCGGCCGCCGGCGGCCAGAGCCGCGTCGGCGACCGCGCCCATCAGGCCGACCCGGCCACCGCCGTAGACGACGCAAGCGCCACGTTCGGCCAGCAGGCGGCCAAGCGCGTGTGCGGCATGGGTGTAGGCGGGCCGGTTACCGAACCGCGACCCGCAGTACACCGCCACCGACAGAGTCATCACTCAGGGACCCAGTAAGCGCTGGGACAGCGCCGCGACCCAAATGCCGCCACACAGCAACAGCGAAAACAAGACCGCGGCGCTGCCGAAGTCCTTCGCCCGCTTGGACAGGTCATGCCAGTCGTATGAAACACGGTCGATCGCGGCTTCGACTGCCGAATTGAGCAGTTCGACAATCAATACCAGCAACACCGAGCCTGCCAGCACAGAGACCTCGACCCAGCCCTGACCGACCCAGAGCGATGCCGGCAACAGCAAGGCGGCCAGCCACACTTCCTGGCGGAACGCGGCTTCGCTCGTGTAGGCCACGCGCAGGCCACTGGCCGAGTACCCGGCGGCGCGAACGATGCGATCGATGCCGCTGCGGCCCTTGAACTCGTTGCTCATGCGCCGGATTGTGCCCGGCGAACAGGTTTGCGGGAGTTGATGAGCCGCGTGCCGCACAAGGCGTCGTGCCAGAACTGACGTTGGGAATTCGCCAGCGCGAGCATGGCGTACACGACGATGCCTGCGCCCAACGCGGCGAAGATCTGCGCCGGAGTGTGCAGGCCGGCCAGCCAGGCCACGCCCAAGGCTGGGACTATCCAGATGTAGCAGGCCAGGTAGCGAAGCAACGCCCGCACCTGGCCAACCGGTTGACCATCGTGCGTAACGACGCGCAGATGCCAGGCCTTCATCGCCACGGTCTGCCCGCCGTGGCTCCAGAACCAGACGAAGTAGACCGCCAACACGACGAATAGGAAGGCCTGCAGCCCACTTTGGCCCTGAAGCGCATTGCGCTGCTGCGTCAGCGTCGAGTACAGATATCCGGCAATCATGATGACGCCCAACAGCAGCACACCCTCATACACAAGGGCTGCCAGCCGGCGCACCAGGCCCGGCGTCTCGAGCGGATCAGTGGGCTGCGCTGACGCAGCCGTCATTGCGCCTTGATCTTGTCGCTATCGCCGACGGCAGAGTGCGCCGCAGCAGCGCCCTGCGCACCGCGCTTGGGCAGCAGCGTGGCACTGTCGACGAAGCCAGGCGTTGCGGCAACTTTGGGTAGACCCGTCTGCTGGTGCAAGGGTGGCGTGGTCGGTTTGGAAACCAGATTCGTCGTGGCGCCGGCGCCGCGCTGTACCACGGTTGGGCCAACCGGATGCGCCTGCGCGGGCGCCGGGGCCCTGACGACACTCGACTTGATGCCGGTGTCGCCGCCGCGAGGGGCGGCGGACGCGGCAGGGCGGGGCCGGTCGGCGCGCTCTGCCAGCGCCCGGCGCTGGTCAGTGGGCAATGCGCGGTAGGCTTCCCATTGCTGCTGGCGTTCCTCCGGGCTGAGCTGCCGTGCCTCCTGGAAGTTCAACCGTGCCGAGGCGCGCTGCTGCGGTGTGAGGCGCGACCACTCGGCGATACGCTGCTGGACGCGGCTGCGCTCGTCGGCTGGCAGGGCGGGGAAGCGGTTGGCCAGTTCGGCCCATTTCTGCTGTTGCCCCGGCGTAATACTGTTCCAGTCACGCTCGAGCGGAGTCAAGACGCCGCGCTGCGCCGGACTCAGCTTGGCCCAGGCAACCGCCCCCGGCCCCGCCAGTGTCTGGCCGTATACGCTGCTGACAACGCCCATCCAGGTGAGCAGCAGCGCCAGGCACAGGCGGCGAACGGTGTGCGGGTATGAAGCAGGCGTGGGATCGATCACTGCCGGGCGGTCTTGAGGAACTCGACAAAACCGCGGTCGCGATAGGCCTCGGGCGGCAGGTCGTCGGCCAGGATCGCCGCATCGATTTCGGCGGCGGCCTCGATCTGCGAACGTGTGTAGTGCCTTTCAATCAGCACCAGCCCGGCCAGCAGCACGGCCAGCGGCAGCAATGAGCCCAGGCGCAGCCACCAAGGAGTGCTGCTGCCTGGCCCGCCGCCGATGACGGCTGCGCCGCCAGCTGTGCTGACGACGGCTGGCGCAGCGGCCAGGCGAGCCTGGCGTGCAGTGTCGAGCGCCTGTTCGCGGGCAAATCGCAGGCGGGCATCGATATCCGGCCTTGTGCTCAGCGCCTGGAACTCAGTAAGCGAGGCGGCCAAGCGCAGCGCCAAGCGCGTCTGCACCGCTTCGGCGCTGCGCTGTAACAGATGCGATGGCAGTGTTTCGTTCATAGCGTGACCCCCTTCGCGCGCAGAGCTTTGGCCAGCGCGTGAACCGCCCGCGAACAATGTGTTTTCACACTGCCTTCGGAGCAGCCCATGACCGACGCGGTTTCCGCGACATCCAATTCCTCCCAGTAACGTAGCAAGAATGCTTCCCGTTGACGTGCCGGCAATTCTTGAACCTGGCTGTCGATGAGTTGCAGGATTTGCATCCGGCTGACCGACTCAGAGGCATTTTCGGTGCCAGCCTGGCCGTCGGACGTGTCCAGTAACCCAAGCAGGTCGAAGTCACCCCCTTCGTCATCAGCGCCCTCGAAGTCCGACAGGTTGACAAACAGTGCATTACGCACCTTTTGGCGGCGAAACCAGTCCATCGTCGCGTTGGACAGGATGCGCTGAAAGACCAGTGGCAACTCGGCCGCTGGCCGATCGGCGTACTTCTCAGCCAACCGGATCATGGAATCCTGCACGATGTCCAGCGCGGCGTCGTCGTTGCGCACCGTGTACGCGGTGCGTTTGAAGGCGCGCTTCTCGACGTTCTTGAGGAAGTCTGAAAGTTCTTTGTCGGTGGCCAAGGCGGCAACTGCGCTGGGCGCGGCGCCCCCGGGCATGGGAGCGCGGGGGATTATGTCATCGCACCCTACAGGTGCTACGTGGTGTCATGCGGCGGCGCAGGCGATGCCATAATGCTGCTTCGCACAACGCATTTTTGGGTCTCGATTGGCCGCCCGATCCGGGTTCCGATGGTCACCCGCGCAGGTTCCACATCCGCCTCACGAGGGTGCGAGCAGGAACACCGATGGATTTTCGTTAGAGAAATTCACAAAGGTTCGAAATGGACATGTCTGCCGCGGAAGTCAAGCGTGCCGCATCGGCACAGCCTTCCTCTCCCCACACACCCTCTTCAGAGCCCAACGGCTCCGAAATTCTCGTTCGCTGCCTCCAGGCCGAAGGTGTCAAGTACCTTTGGGGTTATCCGGGCGGCGCGGTCCTGTACATCTACGACGCCCTGTACAAACAGGAGACGATCAAGCATGTGCTGGTGCGCCACGAGCAGGCCGCCGTACATGCCGCCGACGGCTATGCACGTGCCACCGGTGACGTCGGCGTGGCGCTGGTGACGTCCGGGCCGGGGGTGACGAATGCCGTCACCGGCATCGCCACCGCGTACATGGACTCGATTCCGATGGTCATCATCAGCGGCCAGGTCCCGACGCCGGCGATCGGAATGGATGCGTTTCAGGAATGCGACGCCGTGGGTATCACGCGACCGATCGTGAAGCACAACTTCCTGGTCAAGGACGTGCGCGACCTCGCTTTGACAATCAAGAAGGCGTTTCACATCGCGCGCACCGGACGCCCAGGCCCTGTCGTGGTCGACGTACCCAAGGACGTGTCGCTGAAGACCACGCCGTTCCATTACCCCGAGCGTATCGACATGCGCTCGTACAACCCGGCAAAGAAGGGGCACGGTGGGCAGATCCGCAAGGCAGTCCAGTTGCTGCTGACGGCCAAGCGTCCTTACATCTACACCGGCGGTGGCGTGATCCTCGGTGAGGCCTCGGCCGAACTGCGCGAGTTGGTGCACCTGCTCGGCTACCCTTGTACCAACACCCTGATGGGATTGGGCGCGATCGCCGCCAGCGACCCACAATTCCTGGGCATGCTGGGCATGCACGGCACCTACGAAGCCAACATGACCATGCAGCACTGCGACGTGCTGCTGGCGGTCGGTGCACGATTCGATGACCGCGTGATCGGCAATCCGAAGCACTTTGCGTCCGTCGAGCGCAAGATCATCCACGTCGACATCGATCCCTCGAGCATCTCCAAGCGTGTCAAGGTCGATATTCCGATCGTCGGTGATGTCAAGGAGGTTCTGCAGGAACTGATGGCCCAGCTCAAGGATGCGCAGGGCAAACCCGACAAGGCGTCGCTCAACGCCTGGTGGGCGCAAGTCAATGAATGGCGCAAGCGCGACTGCTTGCTCTACAAGACAAGTGACGAGGTCATCAAGCCGCAGTTTGTGGTCGACGCGCTGTGGAAGTTGACCAAGGACCGTGACACCTACATTACCAGTGATGTCGGCCAACACCAGATGTGGGCGGCGCAGTACTACCGCTTCGAGCAGCCACGGCGCTGGATAAACTCCGGCGGCCTGGGCACCATGGGCGTTGGGCTGCCGTACGCGATGGGCATCAAGCTCGCCCGGCCGGACTCGGATGTGTTCTGCATCACCGGCGAGGGCTCGATCCAGATGTGCATCCAGGAGCTCTCGACCTGCCAGCAGTACAAGACGCCTGTAAAGATCGTGTCGCTGAACAACCGCTACCTGGGCATGGTGCGGCAATGGCAGGAAATCGACTACGCGGGCCGCTATTCACACAGCTACATGGACGCTCTGCCCGATTTCGTCAAACTCGCCGAGGCCTACGGCCATGTCGGCCTGCTGGTCGAAAAGCCGCGCGACGTGGAGCCGGCCTTGCGCGAGGCGATACGACTAAAGGACCGCACGGTGTTCCTCGACATTCGCACCGATCCGACCGAAAACGTCTGGCCGATGGTCAAGGCCGGGCAGGGCATCACGGAGATGTTGTTGGGCTCCGAGGACCTGTAGCGCCGGTTCAGGCGCGGGTTGTGGGTGGCGTTACCGCGCTGCTCGCGGCCCGGGCCGCAACCGCTCTACCGCCCGAAGGATTTTCTCTCAATCGAACCGCGTGGCCAAACAACGCCGATCACCGTCGGCACTTGTGAAGAGCGCGCCAGGACGAATTCCATGAAACACATCATTGCCTTGCTGCTCGAAAACGAGCCAGGCGCCCTCTCGCGCGTGGTGGGCCTGTTTTCCGCCCGCGGCTACAACATCGAAAGCCTGACCGTCGCGCCGACCGAGGACGCTTCCTTGTCGCGCATGACCATCGTGACCACCGGCAGCGACGAGGTCATCGAGCAGATCACGAAGCACCTGAACCGCCTGATCGAGGTGGTGAAGGTGGTCGACCTGACCGAAGGCAGCTTCACCGAGCGCGAGTTGATGCTGGTGAAGGTGCGCGCAGTCGGCAAGGAGCGCGATGAAATGGCACGCATGGCCGACATCTTCCGCGGCCGTGTGATAGACGTCACCGAAAAGAGCTACACCATCGAGCTGACGGGTGACGGCAGCAAGCTCGATGCTTTCCTGGTGGCCATCGATCGCGCCGCGATTTTGGAAACCGTGCGCACCGGCGCCAGCGGCATTGGTCGCGGCGAAAGGATATTGAGAGTGTGAAGCGGGCCCTTGCAGGGCCCTTCAAGGTCTTTTACGGAGAAAGCAAATGAAGGTCTATTACGACAAGGACGCCGATCTCAGCCTGATCAAAGGCAAGCAGGTCGCCATCATCGGCTACGGTTCGCAGGGCCACGCCCATGCGCAAAACCTGAACGACAGCGGCGTCAAGGTGACCGTCGGGTTGCGCCGCGGCGGCGCGTCTTGGGCCAAGGTCGAAAAGGCCGGCCTGAAGGTGGCTGACGTGGCGACTGCCGTAAAGAGCGCCGACGTGGTCATGGTGTTGCTGCCTGATGAACAGATCGCCGCGGTCTACGCCAACGACATTGCGCCCAACATCAAGCAAGGCGCGTCGCTGGCTTTTGCGCATGGCTTCAACGTGCACTATGGCCAGGTGGTTCCGCGCGAGGATCTCGACGTGTGGATGGTGGCACCGAAGGCACCCGGCCACACCGTGCGCAATACGTACACGCAGGGCGGCGGCGTGCCGCACCTGATTGCCGTGCATGCGGACAAGAGCGGCAAGGCGCGCGACCTGGCGTTGTCCTACGCGGTGGCAAACGGCGGCGGCAAGGCTGGCATCATCGAGACCAATTTCCGCGAGGAGACCGAGACCGACTTGTTCGGCGAGCAGGCTGTACTGTGCGGCGGCACGGTGGAATTGATCAAGGCGGGGTTCGAGACCCTGGTCGAAGCAGGCTACGCGCCTGAGATGGCGTATTTCGAGTGCCTGCACGAATTAAAGCTGATCGTCGACCTGATCTACGAGGGCGGCATTGCGAACATGAACTACTCGATTTCGAACAATGCGGAGTACGGCGAATACGTGACCGGACCGAAGATCGTCAGCGAAGAGACCAAGAACGTCATGCGCCGCGTACTCAGCGACATCCAGACCGGCGAGTACGCCAAGAGCTTTATTCTCGAGAACCGTGCCGGCGCACCGACGCTGCTGTCACGCCGGCGCCTGATGGCCGAGCATCAGATCGAAGTGGTTGGCGAGAAGCTGCGCGCGATGATGCCGTGGATCAAGGCCAACAAGCTGGTTGACAAGAGCCGTAACTGAGGCACTATCCTCGCGGCCATGACCGAGGAATCGCACGAAGCTTTTGCCGACTCGACACAGGCGGCCGAGGCCGCGCCACGGCTGCGGCGCAAGGGCTTGTATATCCTGCCCAACGCGATTTCGCTGGCTGCGCTGTTTGCCGCCTTCTATGCCATCGTGGTGGCCATCAACGGCCGCTTCGAAGCGGCGGCGCTTGGCATCTTCTGCGCCGCTGTCTTGGACAGCCTGGACGGGCGCGTGGCACGAATGACGCACACGCAGAGCGCGTTCGGTGAGCAGATGGACAGCCTGTGCGACATGGTCAGCTTCGGACTGGCGCCAGCATTGATCGTGTATATCTGGGCCCTGCAGGGACTCGGCCGCTTTGGCTGGCTGGCGGCCTTCGTCTATTGCGCTGCCGCGGCCTTGAGACTGGCCCGGTTCAACGTCAACATCGGTGTCGTCGACAAGCGCTTCTTCCAGGGCCTGCCGAGTCCAGCGGCTGCGGCATTGGTTATGGGTCTGATCTGGGTCATGGACGACGCCGGCCTCAAGGGTGCGACCAAGATCGACTGGCTGTCCTGGACCGCATTCGCGGTCACGCTGTATGCAGGCCTGTCGATGGTGACCAACGCGCCGTATTACAGCTTCAAGGTCGTCGGGGCCAAGCAGACGGTACCGTTTGCGGTGATCGTCGCGATCGCGCTCGGGATCGCGGTGATCAGTCAGAACCCGCCGCTTGCGCTGTTTGCACTTTTTTGTGCCTATGGGCTGTCTGGATATGTGGTCTATGGCTACCGCAAGTGGAAAGGCACACCGGTCAGCGTGATCGCGACCTCGACCGATGAGCCGGAAGAGGCCGGCCTGCACCGCTGAGCGGTGCGTGCTACATTTCGGCCATGTCGATCCGTTCCCGCCTGCTGCTACTGCTAGGAGTGCTGCCCGCGCGCTGATCGATTGCGTCCACGTACTTTGAATATCGACAGCCCGCGAGCTTTGCAGCCAGCGGGCTTTTTTCATTGCTGCCCCACGAAAGCCAGACCATGAGCATCGACAAACTGATCATCTTCGACACCACCTTGCGCGACGGTGAGCAGTCGCCCGGCGCCTCGATGACGAAGGACGAAAAGCTGCGCATCGCGCGCCAGCTCGAGCGCCTGCGCGTGGACGTGATCGAAGCCGGCTTCGCAGCTTCCAGCAATGGCGACTTCGATGCCGTGAGGGCGATTGCCGGCGCCATCAAGGACTCGACCGTGTGTTCGCTGGCGCGTGCCAACGACCGCGACATCGCACGTGCTGCCGAGGCCCTGCACGGTGCGGCGCGCTCGCGCATCCACACCTTCATCGCCACCTCGGCACTGCACATGGAGAAGAAGTTGCGCATGACGCCCGAGCAGGTCTTCGTGCAGGCCAAGCTTGCGGTCCGGTTCGCGCGCAACCTGAACGAAGACATCGAGTTTTCGCCGGAGGACGGCTATCGCTCCGAGCCCGACTTTCTCTGCCGGGTGATCGAAGCCGTTATCGACGAAGGTGCGCGCACGATCAACATTCCCGACACCGTCGGTTATGCAATTCCCGAGCTGTATGGTGAGTTCATCCGCTCGCTGCGTGAACGGGTGCCGAACTCGGACAAGGCCGTCTGGTCGGTGCACTGCCATAACGACCTCGGCATGGCGGTGGCCAATTCTCTGGCCGGCGTCATGCTTGGCGGTGCACGCCAGGTCGAATGCACCATCAACGGGCTGGGCGAGCGGGCCGGCAATTGCTCGCTCGAAGAGGTTGTCATGGCGGTGAAGACCCGGCGCGACTACTTCGGCCTCGAACTCGGCATTGACACCACGCAAATCGTTGCCGCATCACGTCTGGTCAGCCAGACCACGGGCTTCGTCGTGCAGCCGAACAAGGCGGTGGTGGGCGCAAACGCGTTCGCGCATGCCTCGGGTATTCACCAAGATGGTGTGCTGAAGGCGCGCAACACCTACGAGATCATGCGGGCCGAAGACGTGGGCTGGAGCGCCAACAAGATCGTGCTCGGCAAGCTTTCCGGCCGCAACGCCTTCAAGCAGCGATTGCAGGAACTTGGTATCCAGTTCGAGGCAGAGGCCGATATCAATGCCGCGTTCGCCAAGTTCAAGGAACTCGCCGACCGCAAGAGCGACATCTTCGACGAGGACATCATTGCGCTGGTCGGCGACGAAAGCGTCACGCACGAACGCGAACATTTCCGGCTGCTGGCGCTGGCGCAGCGCTCCGAGACGGGTGAACGGCCGCACGCGCGTGTGGCATTTGCGATCGGCGATGCCGAGTGCCACGCCGAGAGCGACGGCAACGGTCCGGTCGACGCCAGCCTGAAGGCGATCGAGTCCAAGGTGGGGAGTGGTGCCGAGCTGCTGCTCTATTCGGTCAATGCCATCACCAGCGGCAGCACGGAGTCGCAGGGCGAAGTAACGGTGCGACTGCAGCAAGGTGGGCGCATCGTCAACGGTGTCGGCGCGGACCCCGATATCGTCGTCGCGTCAGCCAAAGCCTATCTTGCAGCGTTAAACAAGCTGCACAGCAAGGCCGAGCGGGTGTCCGCCCAGGGCTGATCCGGTATTCCGTTACGGCCTAGGGGAAATCCCAGCATCGACTTGAGGAAAACCACGCAAGTCTATGTATTGCGTGGCTTTTTCTTGTCGCCTACACTCGGGCGCAAACATTGATTGGGGTTGCCCTTTGTCCTGTACGTTGTTTTCCATCGACAACACGCGCGCACAGCTGATGCCCTGGCTGCTGGCGTTGGCCGCGCTGATGGTGGTGCCGCTCGGTGCGTTGGCCAATGTGCGCACGGCCAGCGAGCAGACCGTCGTCAAGAAGAAGGCCAGTGCCAAGGTGCAGCGCGGTCGCACGGTGGCGCGTAGCGCGTCGGTGCGGCCGTCGTTCGGCAAGAGCTTTGGGCTACATGAAGGCATTGACACCCTGGCCTTGAAGTCCAGCGTGGCGCTGGTCCTTGACCAGGACACCAACGAGGTGCTGTTCAGCAAGAACCCGCAAGTCGTCCTGCCGATCGCATCGATTACCAAATTGATGACGGCGCTGGTGGTGAGCGACAGCAAGCAACCGCTCGACGAGATGTTGTCCATCGGCGCCGAAGACGTCGACATGGAAAAGGGCAGTGGCTCGCGACTGAAGGTTGGCACCCGCTTGCCGCGCGAGGAGATGCTGCACCTGGCCCTGATGGCCAGTGAGAACCGCGCGGCGAGCGCGTTGGGGCGGCATTTTCCGGGCGGTCGTTCGGCATTCGTTACTGCGATGAACGAAAAGGCCCGGGCCCTGGGTATGAAGGACACTCACTTTGTCGAACCCACCGGCCTGTCCAGTTCCAACCAGTCGAGCGCGAACGACTTGGCCATGCTGGTTCGTGAGGCCGACCAGCACGCGCTGATCCGTGAACTGTCGACATCGCCGGCCCATAACGTTGCGATCGGCACGCGCAGTGTGCGATTCAACAATACCAATGGCCTGGTGCGCAGCGGGACTTGGGAGATCGGTGTACAAAAGACGGGCTACATCTCCGAAGCCGGGCGCTGCCTGGTGATGCAGGCGCAATTGTCGGGTCGCAAGTTGATCATGGTGCTGCTTGACTCCGCCGGCAAGTATTCGCGGATTGCGGATGCAGAACGCATTCGCAAGTGGGTCAGCGCGTTGCCGATCGCGCCAGCAGTACCCGGCGTGACGGTCGAACAGGCCGAGCATGTAGACGCGGTGGTGCCGCAAGCGCCCGTACAGGCAATCGGCGCCGATGCCGCTGCCCACCCCTTGGCGCGCGAGGTTCAGGCCTTGTGATGGTGGCCGAGCGCGGCAGAGATCTGCCGCGCGGTGGCCTTGACGCGATCGACCCAGGCCTCTTCGAGACGGTCGGCCGGCGCTGAGATCGACAGGCCAGCTACCAGGCGCTCGCTGTCGTCGTAGATGCCTGCAGCGATGCAGCGCACGCCCATTTCCAGCTCTTCGTCGTCGCGCGCGACGCCACGTGCGCGCACGCCGTCGAGCTCGCGTTCCAGTGCCGGCAATTGCGTCAGGCTGTTGCGCGTATGGCCGGCCAGTCCGGTGCGCGAAGCGTAAGCGCGTACGCGGTCGCGGTCGTCGCTGGCCAGAAAGAGCTTGCCCACCGACGTCAGGTGCAACGGGGCGCGGCCACCGACGGAGCGCACGACCTGCATGCCGGAGCGCTCGCTGTACGCGCGTTCGATGTAGACGATCTCGTCGCCTTGGCGCACTGACAAGTTGACGGCCTGGTGCGTCAACTTGTGCAGCTCGCGCATCGGCTCGAGCGCTGCATCGCGCACGTCCAGCCGCCCCTTGACCAGATTACCGAGTTCGAGCAATCGCATACCAAGGCGGTAGGTGCCGGCGTGCGGCCGATCGACGAAGCGGCCGGCTGCCAGGTCATTGAGGATCCGGTGCGCCGTCGAGGGATGCAGTCCCGTGCGTTCGCTGATGACCTTGAGTGCCAACGGTTCGGGCTGGGCGGCAAGGACGTCGAGCAGCGCAAAGCTGCGTTCCAGCACCTGAATGGTTGGGGTCGTCGAGTCGTTCTTGGCCATGCCACGCGCCGCCTGTTGCAGGGCAATTATCGCATGGCGAAATCAAGATCCAGATCTTGAGAGACAGGTCGCTCCAGTCAATGGTGCGCCCAGGCCTAGCGCGGTGACCGCAGCATTGCCTGACCGGACGGCGCCTTCGAGCGTGGCTGGATAGGGTCCGTCGATGTAGTCGCCGGCTGCCGCCAAGTTCGACGCAACGGCCACCGGCGGACGCACGACGCCCGGCATGCAGAGAAACGTCGCACGGCGCTCGGCCAACGTTCGCAATAGCTGAGGCGGCTCTCGCCACCGCGCGGCGAACGTGGCCCGGGCTTGGTGCAGGATGGCGGCGGCCGTGGCGTCAAGGCCGCGCTCGACCCAGGCGCGCGCGCCGCTGACCACGAACGCAAATACACCGTCGCGGGCGCCGCCACCATCGATTGCCCCCAGATCGAAGACGAATTGCGCCGGCGCATCTGCACCGCTCGACAACACCGTCATCGCTTGCGCCAGCCGTGTGCCACGGCTGCGCAGATACACGGTGACGATCGGTTCGTAGTCGAATGCCATCGCCTGGCTCGCCCATGCGGCTGCGTGCGGATGGGTCAGGCGCGCCGCCTCGTGCGCAGTGCAAGCCAGCACGACCGCATCGAAGGGCTGGCCGTTGACGCTCCAGCCGCCCGCCAGCGCGGTCAGCGTGCTGGCTCGCGTGCCGCAGTGCAACTTTGCTCCTTCAGCGGCCAGCCATCTGGCGGCTGGCTCGGGCAGCAGTGCAGACAGCGGCACACGCGGCAACAACAGGTCGGCCGAGCCCGGCCCGCTGAACAGCGCATCGCGCATCACGCGCAGAAAGACTTGTGCGCTGGCCTGGGCAGCGGGCGTGTTCAGTGCCGCCACGCAAAGGGGTTCGATCAAGCCGCCGCGCACGCGAGGGGACAGCCCCCGCGTCAGCGTGGCGACGCTGGCCCGCGGCTCAGCCGCGAATCCGCTGAGCCACCAGCGCAATGCGGCGACAAGCAGGCTCAGGCGTTCGCCGATCGACCAGCCTTGACGGCCCAGCACCGCCCACACGAATGCGGCCACTGGCGTGCCGCCAGTCAAGCGCAGGCCGGTGCCGTCTGCGCCAATCAACGCCAGCGGCGTGCGCAGCAACAGTTGCCGCGGGTCCGCGCCGACGCGGCGCATCAGCGCCAACGTGGCGCTGTAGGCGCCGATCAGGATGTGTTGACCGTTATCCAGTGTGACGCCGTCGTCGTGGTCGACCCGGCGCGCACGACCACCGAGCTGTGGCGCCATCTCGAGCAGTGTCACATGATGCCCGGCGGCAGTTGCGGCCACGGCCGCCGCGATGCCGGCCCAGCCACCGCCGATCACGGCCACGCGGCGCCGGATGGCGGTCAACGCTCCCGCCAATGCGTGTGCATCGCAATCCAAACCTTGCGCAGTGGTGTCAACGCGACCCGCTGGTGCAGCACTTGAAAGTCGTCGGCTGCGATTTCACGCAGCAGCGCGCGGTAGATCTGGGCCATCGCCAGGCCGGGCCGCTGCGCGCGGCGGTCGGCCGGCGGAAGCAGCGCGAGAGCCACGTCGAAGCTGCGCTCCGCGCGGTCGGCCTGGAAGCGCATCAGTCGCGCGAAGCGCTCGCTGTAGCCCCAGGGAGCCTTGCGCTCCAGCAACTCGCTGGCTTTGACGTCGAACTGTTTCAGCTCGTCGAGCGGCAGGTAGATGCGGCCGCGTCGTGCGTCATCGCCGACGTCGCGAATGATGTTCGTCAGTTGCATCGCCAGCCCGAGTTGGTGCGCGTAGGCAACCGTCGCCGCCTCGGTACGGCCGAAGATGTTGGCCGCGACTTCGCCGACAACGCCGGCCACCAGATGGCAGTAGCGCGAGAGGCCGGCAAAGTCAAGATAGCGCGTTTGTCGCAAGTCCATTTCGCAGCCGTCGATCACCCCAAGCAGGTGATCCGGCTCGATCGTGTAGCGCTTCGTGTGTGGCGCCAGGGCCTGCATTGCCGGATGACTGGGCTGGCCGCTGAACGTGGCGCTCACCTCCTTTCGCCACCACGCCAACGTGGTTGCCGCGACGCCGGGGTCGCTAATCTCGTCGACCACGTCGTCGACTTCGCGGCAGAAAGCGTAGAACGCCGTGATTGCCGCGCGTTGTTGCGGGGGCAGGAAGCGAAAGGCGTAATAGAACGACGAGCCACTTCCGGCTGCCTTGTTCTGCACGTACTGCTCGGGCGTCATGCGCTGTGCTCGTCTTTTGCCAGGGGTTGTGCTGTGGCGGGTGCATTGTTGCGCCGCATGCGCATGGCGCGCCATGCCAGCAGTGGCCAGATGGTCTTGCCGATCGTGGGCCGGTTCGACAGCGCGTTGTGGCCATCGGCATCGATCAGTTCGAGCACGCGCAGTCCACCCTGCACGACAAAGCGCAACTCCCAACCCATGCGGCCGGGAAGGCGGTGCACCAGTGGCACGCCCGCCAGCAGTGTGTCGCGGGCCCAGATGGTCAGTTCGCGCACCATGGCGCGGCTGGCTTCGGTGTCGCTGCCGGCGCGCAGTTCGCGCACATCGAGGCCATGGCGTGCCGCATCGGCCACCGTGACGTAGACCCGGCCCCGCGGCAGGTCGATCGACAGGTCCTGCCAGAAATTGATCAACTGCAACGCTGTGCAGATGGCGTCCGACTCCAGCAGCGCGTCGCGCCCAGTGACGCCGGCCAAGTGCAGCAGCAGGCGCCCGATCGGATTGGCCGAACGGCGGCAGTAATCGAGCAGGGCAACTCGGTCAGCGTACAAGGGATTGCCGGTGTCCTGTGCGAAGGCGCTGAGCAAGTCGCTCAACAGGTTCATTGGCAGGTGGTGGGTCGCGATCGCCCTAGCCAGCGGCGCAAAAACCGCCCGCCAGCGGCTGTGAACCTCGCCACTTGCCGCACCCTGAAGCGCCATGGCGAATTCGGCCAGCAAGCGCAGGCGCTCGGCTTGGGTGGCTTGGCCTTCGTCGGCGATGTCGTCCGCAGCACGCGCGAAGTGGTAGATCGCCAGTACGGACGGGCGTATGGCGGGCGGGCAGAGCCACGACGCCACTGGGAAGTTCTCGTAGTGATCGATGGTCACGGTGCCGGATTGTCCCTCCCAGAGTCCAGCCCATACCGCGGCAGGTAAGCGCGCCGCGAGGGCCGCGATTGACAGGCGTCATGAGCCTGCCTATATTACTGACCAGTCAGTCATTAAAGTGCGCGGTCGCCGTGATTGCGGATGCGACGCGCTGCAACCAGACGAGAAACGACATGTGCACCAGCCTGTCCACCGCACGCGACCGCACCATGGCGCACGCATTCGGGTCAGCCATCGCCGTCGCATTGGCGCTGGTCCTCGCGGCCTGCTCGCGGCCTGTGCCTGCGCCGGAACCGGTGCGCGCTGTACAGACACTGACGTTGGCCAGCGAACCCGCAGGCGGGGCGATCGAGTATGCGGGCGAGGTTCGCGCGCGCGTGGAATCCCGGCTGGCCTTTCGTGTCGGCGGCAAGATGGTCAGCCGGCCCGCGAACGTGGGTGACAGCGTCAGGGCCGGCCAGGTTCTGGCCAGCCTGGATCCGCAGGATCTGCGGTTGGGCCAGGATGCGGCGCGTTCGGCCGTGCAGGCTGCACGCGTGAATCACGGGCAGGCGTTGGCCGACTTCAAGCGTTTCGTCGAGTTGCGCGACCAGGGTTTCATCAGCGCCGCCGAACTTGAACGTCGTGAAAACGCGCTCAAGGCGGCGCAGGCGCAACTCGCGCAGGCGCAGGCACAGTCGGGTGTACAGGCCAATCAGGCCAGCTACGGCACGCTGGTCGCCGAAGTCAGCGGTGTCGTAACCGCCATCGAGGCCGAACCTGGGGCGGTCCTGAGCGCGGGCGCGACCGTGCTGCGCGTGGCACAGGACGGCCCGCGAGATGTCGTGTTCGCGGTTCCCGAAGACCAGCTCGGCGCGCTGCGTGCGTTACAGGGGCGCAGTGGCGCTCTGCAGGTGCGCCTATGGGGCGGCAGCGGGGTGCCGATGCCGGCCAGCGTGCGCGAGGTTGCGGCCGCCGCCGACCCGGTGACGCGGACGTACTTGGTCAAGGCAGACGTCGGCAAGGCTGCGGTGCGATTGGGTCAGACCGCCACCGTTGCGCTCGCCATTCCAGTCACTGCCGCGGCGCTCAAGTTGCCGTTGGCAGCGGTGTTCGAGCACCAGGGCAAGAGCAGTGTTTGGTTGCTCGACCCGGCCAGGATGACGGTGCGTGCGCAGGCCATCGTCGTCGGCGGCGCCGAAGGCAACCAGATCATCGTCGCCGCAGGCCTTGAGCCCGGCCAACAGGTGGTGACGGCCGGCGTGCATGTTCTGACACCGGGACAGAAGGTCACCCGCTACGGCGCCCCGCCGGCGTTGGCAAGCGTTGCCGCCAGCGATTCGGCACGCTAATCGAAGGGGCCGCCGATGCCGAACCTGGACGCTGCGCCATCGCGCTTGAACATTTCGCGCTGGGCGCTCGAACACCCGGCGCTGACTCGCTACCTGATGGTCGTGCTGCTGGCGCTCGGATTTGCCGCCTACTTCCAGCTCGGCCAGGACGAGGACCCGCCGTTCACGTTTCGGGCGATGGTGGTGCAGGCTTTCTGGCCAGGCGCGACCGCCGAACAGATGGCCGAGCAGGTGACGTCGAAGATCGAACGGGCACTGCAGGAGGTGCCCTACGCCGACATACAACGCAGCTACACCAAGCCGGGCGAGTCGCTGACGATTCTGCAATTGAAGGACAGCTCGCCACCAAAGGCCGTTGCGGACACCTGGTACCAGGTCAGGAAGCGCGTTGGCGACATGCGTTCGACGCTGCCGGCCGGTGTGGTCGGGCCACTGTTCAACGACGACTTCGGTGACGTCTTCGGTTCGATCATTGCACTGCAGGCCGACGGCTTCTCTGACGAAGAACTGCGTCGGCACGCCGAAGCGGTGCGCCAGCAACTGCTGCGCGTGCCCGACGTGGCCAAGGTCGAATTGTTTGGCGTGCAGCCTGAAAGGCTCTACGTCGAGGTTTCGCACAAGCGGCTGGCCACGCTGGGCCTCGACCTCAATCAGGTCATCGCACAGCTCGGCGCGCAGAACGCCGTCGAGGGCGCTGGCGTCATGAACGCCGGCAGCGAGAACGTGCAGGTGCGCGTTGGCGGGCAGTTCAGCTCGGTCGAGGAGCTACGGCGCTTTGCCATCCGTGGCGTCAACGTGACGACCGGCGCAGCCAGTACGCTGCGTCTGTCGGACATCGCCGAGATCAAGCGCGGCTACGTCGACCCGCCGGCAGTCAAGGTGCGGCATCAGGGCAGGGCAGTGATCGCGCTCGGCGTCTCGATGACCAAGGGCGGCGACATCATCCGCCTGGGCCACGCGCTGCGTGCCGAATTGGCGGTCATCCAGCAGGCACTGCCACTGGGCATCGAAACGATTCAGGTGCAGGACCAACCGGCGGCCGTCGCGCGGTCGGTCGGTGAGTTCGTGCGCGTTCTGATTGAGGCGGTGGTCATCGTGCTGGTGGTGAGCTTCATCGCTCTCGGCTTGCACACCAAGCCATTGCGGGTCGACATCTGGCCCGGCATGGTGGTCGCCATCACCATCCCGATGGTGCTGGCAATCACCTTCGTGACCATGTTCTATTGGGGGGTCGGGCTGCACAAGATCTCGCTCGGCTCGCTGATCATTGCGCTCGGCCTCCTGGTCGACGACGCGATCATCTCGGTCGAGATGATGGTGCGCAAGCTCGAGGAGGGTTACGACAAGATGCGCGCCGCGACATTCGCCTACGAGGTGACAGCGATGCCGATGCTGACCGGCACGCTGATTACAGCGGCCGGCTTTCTGCCGATTGGCATGGCCCAGTCGGTGACCGGCGAGTACACCTTCGCGATCTTTGCCGTGACGACGGCCGCGCTCTTGATCTCGTGGTTGGTCTCGGTCTACTTCGTTCCCTACCTCGGTGCCTGCCTGCTGCACACGCAAAGCAAGGTTCAGGGCGAGGCGGCGCACGAACTCTTCGATACGCCCTTCTATAGCCGCTTTCGGCGCACTGTGGACTGGTGTGTCGAGCATCGCTGGATCACGATTGGCGTGACTCTGCTGAGCTTTGCCCTGGGTGTCGTCGGCATGGGCCGGGTCGAACAACAATTCTTTCCCGATTCGAGCCGACCCGAGGTGCTGGTCGACCTTTGGTTGCCCGAGGGCGCGACGATCGAACAGAGCGACGAGGTGTCGCGGCGCTTCGAGGCCCGGATGATGAAGGAGCCGGGCGTGGCGTCAGTTACTGCCTGGATCGGCTCCGGCGTGCCGCGGTTCTACCTGCCGCTCGACCAAGTCTTCCCTCAGAGTAACGTCAGCCAAGCCATCGTGCTGCCGAAGACAATGGCGGCGCGCGAGGAATTGCGCAAGCGCCTGCCGGCCTTGCTGGCAACCGAGTTCCCGGAGGTCCGTGGTCGCGTCAAGCTGCTGCCCAATGGCCCACCGGTGCCATACCCGGTGCAGTTTCGCGTCGTCGGCCCCGACGTGGCCGGCGTGCGCGCCTGGGCCGACGAGGCGAAGCAGGTGCTGCGTGCGAATCCGAACATGCGCGGCGTCAACGACAACTGGAACCAGTCGGTCAAGGTGCTGCGCCTGCGCATCGATCAGGACAAGGCGCGTGCGCTCGGTGTCACCAGTGCCGGCCTTGCGCAGGCGTCGCGCACCGTGCTGTCTGGCATTGCCGTCGGCCAGTACCGCGAGGGCGACCGGCTGATCGATATCGTGCTGCGCCAGCCCGCTGACGAACGCAATGCCATCACCGACCTGGCTGCCGCCTACCTGCCCACGTCCAGCGGGCGCGCGATCCCGCTGTCGCAGATTGCACACACGGAATTCACCTGGGAGCCAGGTGTCATCTGGCGTGAGAACCGCGACTTCGCCGTGACCGTGCAGGGCGACGTGGTCGAGGGCATCCAGGGGCCGACCGTGACAGCGCAGATCTGGCCCGAACTGCAAACACTCAAGGCCCGCATGCCCGTCGGATACGACGTCCAGATCGCTGGCGCGGTGGCCGAGAGCGGCAAGGGCCAGGACTCGATTGCCGCGGGCGTGCCAGTGATGCTGTTCATCATGTTCACGCTGCTGATGTTGCAGCTGCAAAGCGTGCAACGCGCCATCCTGGTCGTGCTGACGGCGCCATTGGGCATTGCCGGCGTGGCCGCAGCCTTGCTGCTGCTGAATCGACCTTTCGGCTTCGTCGCGCTGCTTGGCTTCATTGCTCTTGCCGGAATGATCATGCGCAACTCGGTGATCCTGATCGATCAGATCGAGCAGGACCGCAAGCGCGGCGTGCCGACATGGAATGCGATCGTCGAGTCCGCGGTGCGGCGTTTTCGGCCGATCGTGCTGACCGCTGCGGCCGCGGTGTTGGCGATGATTCCGCTTTCGCGCAGCGTGTTCTGGGGGCCGATGGCCGTGGCCATCATGGGCGGCTTGATCGTCGCCACGGCGCTGACCCTCCTCGCGCTGCCGGCGATGTACGCGGCGTGGTTCAGGGTCGAACGCAAGCCCGAGGCCGCAAGTTAGAATCACAGGTTCAAGTATGTTTGAAGGGGTCGCCGTGCGGCCCCGCCATCCTGTTGATTGCACCTCGCGCGGGTGGCGAAATTGGTAGACGCACCAGGTTTAGGTCCTGACGCCAGCGATGGTGTGGGGGTTCGAGTCCCCCCCCGCGCACCACAGTCTTTACATCACGAGTTGACACCATGACGGTCACTGTCGAAACCCTCGAGAAATTGCAGCGTCGCATCACCTTGACGCTGGCGGCTGACACCATCAATGGCGAGGTCGCGTCGCGGCTGAAGAAGCTGTCGCGCACCGTCAAGGCCGACGGCTTTCGCCCCGGCAAGGTGCCGCTGTCCGTCGTCGCGCAGCGCTACGGCTATTCCGTGCACTACGAAGTGGTCAACGACAAGGTCGGGGAGGCCTTTGCCAGCGCCGCTAACGAAGCCAAGTTGCGCGTCGCCGGCACCCCCAGCATCTCGCAAAAGGAAGGCAGCCCGGAGGGCCAGATCGCCTTCGACGCGACGTTCGAGGTCTACCCCGAGGTCAAGCTGGGTGACTTGTCGGCGGTGAGCCTGGAGCGCATCTCGACGCAAGTCAGCGCTGCGGCGATCGACAAGACGATCGACATCCTGCGCAAGCAGCGCCGCACCTTCGCCCAGCGCCCGGCGGTCGAGGGCGCAGCCGAGACCGACCGCGTGACGATCGACTTCGAAGGCAAGATCGACGGCGAGCCGTTCTCCGGGGGCAAGGCCGATGCCTTCCAGTTCATCATCGGCGAGGGCCAGATGCTCGAGCAGTTCGACAAGGGCGTGCGCGGCATGAAGGTCGGCGAGAGCAAGACCTTCCCGGTGACCTTCCCAGCCGATTACCAGGGCCGCGATGTGGCTGGCAAGGAAGCCGACTTCCTGGTCACGATGAAGAAGATCGAGGCGCAGACGCTGCCGGTCGTCGACGAGGCCTTTGCCAAGTCGCTCGGCATTGGCGGCGGCACCGTCGAGGCGTTGCGCGCCGATGTGGCGAAGAATCTCGAGCGCGAGGTCAAGTTCCGCGTCCAAGGGCGCAACAAGGCGGCCGTGATGGACGCCTTGGTGGGCAGTGCCGAGTTGGACCTGCCCAAGGCGCTCGTCGACAGCGAAACCGAACGCCTGGTTCAAACCGCACGCGCCGACCTGAAGCAGCGCGGTGTGAAAGACGCAGCCACTGCGCCGATTCCGGCCGAGCTGTTCACTGCGCAGGCCGAGCGCCGCGTGCGCTTGGGCCTGGTCGTGGCCGAACTCGTTCGCAAGCACAATCTGCAGGCCAAGCCCGAGCAGCTGCAGGCACACATCGAAGAGATGAGCCAGAGCTACGAGAAGCCAGCCGAGGTCATGCGCTGGTACCTGAGCGACCGGCAGCGCATGGCCGAAGTCGAGGCCGTAGTCATCGAGAACAACGTCGCCAACCACGTGCTGGCCACCGCGCAGGTGACCGACAAGGTGCTGCCGTTCGACGAATTGATGACCGGCTGAACACGCCAAAGACTGCGCGCATCGCGAGGTTGTCGAAAACCGAAAGCATTCTCGTGGGCGACATAATCAGCCATCGAGGCATGTCAGAAGGGTCGTAATGAGCGCGCAGGAAACTCAAGGCTTGGGCATGGTGCCCATCGTCATCGAACAGTCGGGCCGCGGCGAGCGTGCCTACGACATCTACAGCCGCCTGCTGCGCGAGCGCATCGTCTTCCTGGTCGGACCGGTGAATGACCAGACGGCAAACCTGGTCGTGGCCCAGATGCTGTTCCTGGAGAGCGAGAACCCCGACAAGGACGTGTTTCTCTACATCAATTCGCCAGGCGGCAGCGTCAGCGCAGGGATGTCTATTTTCGACACCATGCAGTTCATCAAGCCCGACGTGTCGACCATGTGCATGGGGCTGGCGGCCAGCATGGGCTCGTTCCTGCTGATGGCCGGGGCCAAGGGCAAGCGCCTGTCATTGCCGAACTCGCGGATCATGATCCACCAGCCGTCGGGCGGCGCCCAGGGCCAGGCGACCGACATCGAGATCCATGCCCGCGAAATCCTGAAGACCCGCGAGCAGCTCAACAAGATCTATGCCGAGCGCACGGGCCAGACACTGGAGAAGATCCAGGCCGACATGGAGCGCGACTTCTTCCTCGATCCGCAGGAAGCCAAGGCCTACGGCCTGATCGACCAGGTGATCGACAAGCGCCCTTAGTCGCGCAAAACGGCCCAGTGCGGCCTGCGCTGCTGCGCGACAGGGGCGTGGAACGGGTGGGCGCCCGAGCCCGTTGCCAAGACGCGGCGGTCGGAGCATGAGGCGTGATTCACGCCACGAAAAGCGGTCCTTTTCGCCTTCTCAGCTGCGGCGGACCATGCACTATCATTGCCTCAGTCCCCCTAGGCCAGACCATGCCAGAGAAAAAAGGCTCTTCCAGCGAGAAGGTGTTGTACTGCTCGTTCTGCGGCAAGAGCCAGCACGAGGTGAAGAAGCTCATTGCCGGGCCGTCCGTGTTCATCTGCGACGAATGCATCGAGCTTTGCAATGACATCATCCGGGACGAAGTGCCAGCCGATACGCCCGGTGCCAAGACGGCCAAGTCCGATCTGCCGACGCCGAGCGAAATCAAAGGCAGTCTGGACGCCTACGTGATCGGCCAGGAGGTTGCCAAACGCACACTGTCGGTGGCGGTCTACAACCACTACAAGCGCCTCAAGCACATGGGTGGCAAGGACGATGTTGAACTCAGCAAGAGCAACATCCTTCTCATTGGCCCCACCGGATCAGGCAAGACTCTGCTGGCCCAGACCTTGGCGCGCCTTCTGAACGTGCCATTCGTGATCGCCGACGCGACGACGCTGACCGAAGCCGGCTATGTCGGCGAGGACGTCGAAAACATCATCCAGAAGCTGCTGCAAAACTGCAACTACGATGTCGAACGCGCGCAGCGCGGCATCGTCTACATCGACGAGATCGACAAGATTTCGCGCAAAGCCGACAACCCTAGCATCACCCGCGACGTGTCGGGCGAGGGCGTGCAGCAGGCGCTGTTGAAGTTGGTCGAAGGCACGATGGCCAGCGTGCCACCGCAGGGCGGGCGCAAGCATCCGAACCAGGACTTCCTGCAGATCGACACCACCAACATCCTGTTCATCTGCGGCGGCGCATTCGACGGGCTGGAAAAAGTGATCCAAAACCGCACCGAGAAGTCGGGTATTGGATTTGGTGCCACGGTGCACAGCAAGACCGAGAAGCGGGTGGCGGAGGTATTCCGAGAGGTCGAGCCCGAAGACCTGATCAAGTTCGGCCTGATCCCCGAGTTGGTTGGCCGCCTGCCGGTGGTGGCCACCCTGGGCGAGTTGACCGAGGATGCGATGGTGCAGATCCTCACCGAACCAAAGAATGCGCTGCTCAAGCAGTACCAGCGGCTGTTTGCAATGGACGGTGTCGATCTGGAGATCCGCCCGTCGGCACTGGTGGCTATCGCGCGCAAGGCGTTGGAGCGCAAGACCGGCGCGCGCGGCCTGCGTTCGATCCTTGAACAGTCACTCATCGACACCATGTTCGATCTGCCCAACTTGTCCGGCGTGGCCAAGGTGGTGGTCGACGAGCACAACGTCGTCGAAGGCAGCAAACCGCTGCTGGTCTACCGCGAGCACCAGGCCAAGGCGAGCGCCTGAGCCGGCCCCAGCACCTTGACATCCCCCTCTCGGGCCCCATCTGGGTCTGAGAAAGAGAGGCACATCCCATGTCTGGACATCCTGTACTCCCCGCGGACCCGATCACGCTGCCGTTGCTGCCGCTGCGCGACGTGGTGGTGTTCCCGCACATGGTCATCCCGCTGTTCGTCGGGAGGCCCAAGTCGATAAAGGCCCTCGAAGCCGCAATGGAGGCCGGGCGTCAGATCGTGCTGGTGGCGCAGAAGGCCGCCGGCAAGGACGAACCCAAGGCCGACGACATGTTCGAGGTCGGGTGCGTCTCGAGCATCCTGCAGATGTTGAAGTTGCCCGATGGCACCGTGAAGGTGTTGGTCGAAGGCACCCAGCGGGCGACCACGGTCAGCATTTCGGACAATGGAGAACACTTCGTCGCCGAGGTCACCCCGATCCCGCCGGCGGCCGACACCAAGCCCGAGATCGAGGCCCTGCGCCGTGCGGTTACGCAGCAGTTCGACCAGTACGTCAAGTTGAACAAGAAGATCCCGCCCGAGATCCTGACATCGATCGCCGGCATCGACGATGCCGGCCGCCTGGCCGACACCATCGCCGCGCACCTTCCGCTGAAGCTCGAGGCCAAGCAGTCGGTGCTCGACCTGCACGACACCGGCAAGCGCATGGAAAAGCTGCTCGAGTTGCTCGAGCACGAAGTCGACATCCTGCAGGTCGAGAAGCGCATCCGTGGCCGCGTCAAGCGCCAGATGGAGAAGAGCCAGCGCGAGTACTACCTGAACGAGCAGGTCAAGGCGATCCAGAAGGAATTGGGCGACGGCGAGGAAGGTGCCGACCTCGAAGAACTCGAGAAGAAGGTGATCGCCGCCAAGATGCCCAAGGAGGCGCGCAAGAAGGCCGACGCCGAACTGAAGAAGCTCAAGCTGATGTCACCGATGTCGGCCGAGGCGACGGTCGTTCGCAACTACATCGACACCCTGGTCGGCCTGCCGTGGAGCAAGAAGACCAAGATCAAGCACGACCTCGGTTTTGCCGAAGGTGTGCTCAACGAAGACCATTACGGCCTGGACAAGGTCAAGGACCGGATCCTCGAATACCTTGCGGTGCAGCAGCGTGTCGACAAGGTCAAGGCCCCGATCCTGTGCCTGGTCGGGCCGCCGGGCGTCGGCAAGACCTCGCTCGGCCAGAGCGTGGCCCGCGCCACCGGGCGCAAGTTCGTCCGCATGGCCCTGGGCGGCATGCGCGACGAGGCCGAGATCCGCGGCCACCGCCGCACCTACATCGGCTCGATGCCGGGCAAGGTGCTGCAGAGCCTGTCCAAGGCCGGCACCCGCAATCCGCTGTTCCTGCTCGACGAGATCGACAAGTTGGGCATGGACTTCCGCGGCGATCCGTCGAGCGCATTGCTCGAAGTGCTCGATCCGGAGCAGAACCACACCTTCAGCGACCACTATGTCGAGGTCGATTTCGATCTGTCCGACGTGATGTTCGTTGCGACCTCGAACTCGATGAACATCCCACCGGCGCTGCTCGACCGGATGGAAGTCATTCGTCTGGCGGGCTACACCGAAGACGAGAAACTCAACATCGCGTTGCGCTACCTTTGCCCCAAGCAGGCCAAGAACAACGGCGTCAAGCCCGAGGAAATGGACATCACCGAGAGTGCGCTGCGCGGCATCATCCGCTACTACACGCGTGAGGCCGGGGTGCGTTCGCTCGAGCGCGAGATCTCCAAGATCTGCCGCAAGGTCGTGAAGGGCATCCAGCTGAAGAAGTACGTCGGCCAGGTGGTCGTCACCGAGGACAACCTGAACGACTTCCTGGGTGTGCGCAAATTCGATTTCGGGCGCGCCGAGAAGAAGAACCAGGTCGGCCAGGTGGTCGGGCTGGCCTGGACCGAAGTCGGCGGCGACCTGCTGACGATCGAAGCGGCGGTGATGCCCGGCAAGGGCAACATCATCCGCACCGGCCAGTTGGGCGACGTGATGAAGGAATCGGTCGAGGCTGCGCGCTCGGTCGTGCGCTCACGGGCGCGGCGTCTGGGCATCAAGGACGAGATGTTCGAGAAGCGCGACATCCACATCCACGTGCCTGACGGCGCAACGCCCAAGGACGGTCCGAGCGCGGGTGCGGCCATGACGACGGCCTTCGTTTCGGCGCTGACGGGCATCCCGGTGCGGGCCGACGTGGCCATGACCGGTGAGATCACGCTGCGCGGCGAGGTCACGGCCATCGGTGGGCTGAAGGAGAAACTGCTCGCGGCGCACCGCGGTGGCATCAAGACCGTGATGATTCCCGAAGACAACGTCAAGGACCTGCAGGAGATCCCTGAAAACGTCAAGAATCATCTTGAGATCGTGCCGGTGCGTTGGATCGATCGTGTGCTCGAAGTGGCACTCGAGAAGGTGCCGCAGGCGTTGCCCGACGACGAACCCGTGGCAGTTGCGACGGCCGCTGCGCCGGCCGAGGTGGCTACACCGCCCGCGACCACCGACACCCGACCACACTGAAATTCCCTGGCTATAATGCCGCCTCGCTGGACGCACCGGCCAGCGAGGAATCTATGCGGGAATAGCTCAGTTGGTAGAGCGCAACCTTGCCAAGGTTGAGGTCGCGAGTTCGAGTCTCGTTTCCCGCTCCAGGTATGCATGAAGGGAAGCCGCCCGGCTTCCCTTTTCTGTCAGTGCAGCATTCCCCGGCGCGGTAGCAAAGCGGTTATGCAGCGGATTGCAAATCCGTCCAGGCCAGTTCGACTCTGGCCCGCGCCTCCAACGATCGAAACGGCCCCACTTGGGGCCGTTCTTGCGTCAGACCCAGAGGTCAGCCATGGCGCCAGCAAATGCGTCGGCAATCGTGTCGGCGGCAGGGTGCAGGTGATCGCGTATCACCCAACGCCCGGCGACCATCACGTCGCGCCATGGTCGTGCCGGGCTGGAGAACACCAACGCGTCGAGCGCGTTCGATGCGGGCACACCCAGCAGCGCGGGTTCGCGGCGGTCGGCCACCACGGCATCGGCACGTGCGCCCGTGACCAGCCCCCAGAGTGGTTCGCCGCTGGCCGCTGCACCGCAGCGCGCGACCAGGTCGAAAAGGTGCTCGGCCGTCGAGGGTTGCCCCGACTGCGGTGACGCGGCAACGTTGCGCTGACGCAAGCCCAGGCGTTGGCCGTAGTCGAGCCAGCGCAACTCTTCGCGCCACTCGCGCGTGACGTGGCTGTCGGAACCTATCGTCAGTGGCACGCCGGCCGCCAGCCAACCCGGCAGGTCGCACAGGCCGTCGCCGAGGTTGGCTTCGGTACTGGGGCAGATCACCACGCCAGCGCCGCTCCGTGCCACCGCGTCGATCTCGCTGCGCAATGCATGCGTGGCGTGGACGAGATGCCAGCGGGGATCGAGCAAACCTTCGCGCGCCAGCCATTCGATGGGCCGCGCACCGGTGGCGGCAAGGCAGTCGTCAACCTCGGCCATCTGCTCGGCCACGTGAATGTGGATCGGGCCCGTGAACGACTGTGCAAGCGCGCCAAGGCGGGCGATCGAATCGCCCGACGCTGCGCGCAGCGAGTGAACGACCAAACCGGCACGCAGGCCCGGGCGCTGGCTGGTTGATATGGCCTCGGCTGTCGCCCAGACGCTTTCGGGCGTACTCGCGAAGCGGCGTTGGTCGTCACGCAAGGTCGGCTGGTCAAATCCTGCGCGCTCATACAACGCCGGCATCAAGGTCAGCCCGATGCCCGCATCCGAAGCCGCGTCGGCCAGTGCCCACGACAGAGCATGGGCCTGCGCATAGGGCGTCCCGTCGCGGTCGTGCATCAGGTAATTGAATTCACAAACCTGGGTGTAGCCGCCATGAAGGAGTTCGAGATAGAGCTGCGCGGCGATCGCGCGCAACTGAGTCGGGTCGATTCGCAAGGCGACCTGGTACATGCGCTCGCGCCAAGACCAGAAGTCGTCGCTTCTCGACTCGCGCCGCTCGGCCAGGCCGGCAAACGCGCGCTGAAAGGCGTGGCTGTGGGCGTTGACCAGCCCGGGCAGCAGTGGCGCGTCGAGCCGGGTGGTGCCAGCGGGGGGCTGCGCGACGCCGTGGCTGACTTCGGCCCAACGGCCATCGGCGCCGATGCGCAGCAACACTTGCTGATGCCAGCCACCGGGCAACCAGGCGCTAGGCGCCCACAGCAGCGTCGGACGGTGGCTGCTCACGCAGCCACCTCGACGCCGCCGCTGATCACGCGCGGCGCGGGGTGCTGGCCAAAGGCATAGGCGAGCGCGTTTGGATGCTTGTGCGGCCAGACCACGAAGTCGGCGCGCTGTCCTGGCGCGAGCGTGCCACGATCGTGCAGGCCGAGGGCACGGGCACCATTGACGGTCATACCGCGCAAGGCCTCTTCGGGCGTCAGGCGAAAGAGCGTGCAGGCCATGTTCAGCATCAGCAGTGGCGAAAGTGTCGGCGAGGAACCGGGATTGTGGTCGGTGGCAATCGCAATCGGCACACCGGCAGCCCGTAGCGCCGCGACCGGCGGCAACTGTGTCTCGCGCAAGAAGTAGAACGCGCCGGGCAACAGCACCGCCACGGTGCCTGCTCCGGCCATCGCCTTCACGCCAGCGGCGGACAGGAACTCCAGGTGGTCGCACGACAACGCCGCAAATTCAGCCGCCAGTTGCGCGCCGCCCTGGTCGCTGAGTTGCTCGGCATGCAGCTTGACCGGCAGCTTCAGCGACCGTGCCGCTTCGAAGACACGTCGCGTCTGCGCTGGCGTGAAGCCGATGCGCTCGCAAAAGGCGTCCACCGCATCGACCAGGCCCTCGGCGTGCAGCGCGGGCAGCCACGTGCAGACCGCATCGATGTACGCGTCGGGCCGGCCTTCGAACTCGGGCGGCAGCGCGTGGGCGGCCAGGCAGGTGGTGCGCACGGTGAGTGGCAATGCCCGGCCGAGGCGCCGCGCCAGGCGCAGGCAGCGCGCTTCGTGCATGGCCGACAGACCGTAGCCCGATTTCACTTCGAGCGTAGTCACGCCTTCGGCCATCAGGACCGAGGCGCGCTGGCGAGCCAATTCGAACAGCGTCTGGTCGTCGGCCGCGCGGGTTGCGGCCACGGTGGAGCGGATGCCGCCGCCGGCGCGCGAAATGTCTTCGTAGCTTGCGCCTTCGAGCCGCAGCTCGAACTCACGGCGCGCGGTCGCCGCCATAGACCAGGTGCGTGTGGCAGTCGATCAGGCCGGGCGTGACCAGCGCGCCGCCAAGATCGCTGCTCGGCGTCGATGGCGAGCGTGTGTGGCAATGCGGCTCGGCGCACCGACCCAGATCAAACGCTCACCCTCGACGACCATCGCAGCGCGCTCGAGCAGACCCCAGCCCGCCGGCGTGGCAAGCGTGGTCAGGCGTGCGTTACGCCAGAGCGTGGCCACGCTCAGGCCCTCTGCGCCGGGGCGGCAAGCCACCAGCCGATCAGGCCCGCCGGCCGTTGCCCGGCGGTGAAGGTCAACGATGAAGGAGCGTCGTCGAACCACAGCAATGCGTAGGCGGCGACCTCGATGGCAGCCTGGTCGCCGGCCTGGCAGCGCCCCGCGACGGCGCTGAACAGGCCGCAAGGGCCCGCCGCAGGGGGAACCCAAGGCAGCGCCGTCGGCGACGCATTGCATCGTGCCGCCTGCGTTGCGCAGCATCAGGTTCAGGTCGCGCGTCGGGCCGTCGATCAGGCGCGCATGGGCCGGCGCCGCGCCGTCGAAGTGCAGCGGCGCGTCGCCGCGTACAAGCCGGTGCACGGCGCCGGCGATCGTCAGCTCGACGCCTGCGCCTTCCAGCACCGCGAACCAGCGTTCGACGCCGGGGAAGCGCGAGAACGGCCCGTCGGCGTCGATGTCGGCGACGCTGATGCGCAGCTGCCAGTCGACTCGCCCGCCGGGCCAGGCCAGCAGTTCGCGCGTGACCCCGCCGCCGTTGCGCCAGGGCTGCGCCGGCATCGTCGAGCGACGTGCACGAGCCGTGGCTCATGGGCTGAACTGTGCCTTCGCAGCTGGTAGCGCAGCGCCCGGGATGCACCAGCCGCGCCAGTGGTGACCGGCTGTCCACGGCTGACGGTGCGGCGCACGACCACCAGGCAAGGATCGTCGGCGCCGATGCCCAGCAGCCGGGCCTCCTGCGCGGTCGGCCGGCTGGCCTCGATCGAGTACTGCGCCTGCCACGAGCGGCGCCACCTCGAGCAGGTAGCTGCGTCGGCGTGGTGCGGCGTGAAGTCGACGCTCAGGTAGTCGGGCGCGCAGGCCGGGTTGACATAGCGGTCTTCGCACTGCAGCGCCACGCCGTTCTCGTGGTGCACGATCAGCGTGTGGAACACCGGCGCGCCGGCGGCGCAGGCCGAGCTGCTGCGCCAGCGCGGCGCCGGCGTGCCTCTGCGCGCGCCAGGTGCACCTCGGCGTGGTGGCGATGGCCGCGCGCCGCGATCTCCTCGTGCAGGTCGCGGATGGTCAGCGTGGACGAGACGCGGTGCAGCTGCGCGGCGAAGGTGCCGACGCCCTGCACGCGCTCGACCAGGCCCTCGGCCTGCAGCTCGCGCAGCGCGCGGTTCACCGTCATGCGGCTGACGCCGAACTGCGCCACCAGCTCGGCCTCGGAGGGCATCAGCGTCGCCCGGCGGCCAGCGGCCGCGGCCAGGCCGCCTTGAGGTGCTGCTTGACCTGGGCGTAGGGCGGCAGCGGCGCGCTCGTGCAATCGATTCGCGTGTGCAGTTGCAGGCCTGTGTCTACAAGTGCGAATGACCGGAAGTCAGGGCAACTACGACTGCGTTACTTGCATAGACTTGTCTAGACAAGTAGAGTCGCAATTCGTGCCATCTCTGCCACGAGGCTCGCCATGACCGACCTGTCCACCGCTCCACCGCATCGCCCAGCCGCGCCCGGTGCGCGCACCGCGCGGCACCGCAGCTGCAGCTGCAAGAACTGGCTGATCGAGGCCGCCTACCGCATGCTGCAGAACAACCTCGACCCCGAGGTGGCCGAGAACCCCGATGCGCTGGTGGTCTACGGCGGCATCGGCAAGGCGGCGCGCAACTGGGACTGCTTCGAGGCCATCCTGGCGAGCCTGCGCAAGCTGAGGCGACGACGAGACGCTGCTGGTCCAGTCGGGCAAGCCGGTCGGCGTGTTCCGCACCCACGCCGATGCGCCGCGGGTGCTGATCGCCAACTCGAACCTGGTGCCCAAGTGGGCGACCTGGGAGCACTTCCACGAGCTCGACCGCAAGGGCCTGATGATGTACGGCCAGATGACGGCCGGCTCGTGGATCTACATCGGCAGCCAGGGCATCGTGCAGGGCACCTACGAGACCTTCGTCGAAGCCGGCCGCCAGCACTTCGGCGGCAGCCTGGCCGGGCGCTGGATCCTGACCGCCGGCCTGGGCGGCATGGGCGGCGCGCAGCCGCTGGCCGCCACCTTCGCCGGCGCCTGCTCGCTCAACATCGAGTGCCAGCAGACGCGCATCGACTTCCGCCTGCGCACGCGCTACCTCGACGAGCAGGCCACGGACCTCGACGACGCGCTGGCGCGCATCGCCCGCTACACCGCCGCGAGGCAAGGCGGTGTCGATCGGCCTGCTGCGGCAATGCGGCGGAGCTGCTGCCCGAGCTGGTCGCGCGCCAAGGCCGGCGGCATCCGCCCCGACCTCGTCACCGACCAGACCTCGGCGCACGACCTGGTCAACGGCTACCTGCCTGCCGGCTGGAGCGTCGAGCACTGGCGCACGGCGCAAGCCGACGCGACGCAGCACGCCGCGCTGCGCGACGCGGCGGCGCAGAGCTGCGCGGTGCACGTGCAGGCGATGCTCGACTTCCAGGCGATGGGCATCCCGACCGTCGACTACGGCAACAACATCCGCCAGGTCGCCTTCGACGACGGCGTGAAGAACGCCTTCGACTTCCCGGGCTTCGTGCCGGCCTACATCCGGCCGCTGTTCTGCCGCGGCAAGGGGCCGTTCCGCTGGGTGGCGCTGTCGCGGCGATCCGGAAGACATCCGCAAGACCGACGCCAAGATGAAGGAGCTGTTCCCGCAGGACGCGCACCTGCACCGCTGGCTCGACATGGCCGGCGAGCGCATCGCCTTCCAGGGCCTGCCGGCGCGCATCTGCTGGATCGGCCTGGGCGAACGGCATCGCGCCGGCCTGGCCTTCAACGAGATGGTGCAAGACGGGCGAACTGAAGGCGCCGATCGTCATCGGGCGCGACCACCTGGACAGCGGCTCGGTCGCCTCGCCGAACCGCGAGACCGAAGCGATGAAGGACGGCAGCGACGCCGTCTCCGACTGGCCGCTGCTCAACGCCCTGCTCAATACCGCCGGCGGCGCGACCTGGGTCAGCCTGCACCACGGCGGCGGCGTCGGCATGGGCTACTCGCAGCACGCCGGCGTGGTGATCGTCTGCGACGGCACCGACGCCGCCGCCAAGCGCATCGAGCGCGTGCTCTGGAACGACCCGGCCACCGGCGTGATGCGCCACGCCGACGCCGGCTACGACGACGCCGTGAAGTGCGCGCGCGAGCAAGGCCTGAAGCTGCCGATGGTGGCGATGTGACGACGCTGACGATCAGCCCCGGCGCAGCTGACGCTGGACAGATCTGCAGGCGCATTCACGGCAGCGGCCCGCCGGTTGGCCATCGACGCGGCGGCCGGCGCCGGCATCGCGGCCAGCGCGACCGTCGTGCAGCGTGCGGCACGAGGGCGAGGCCGCCGTCTACGGCGTCAACACCGGCTTCGGCAAGCTGGCCTCGCACGCGCATCAGCGCGGACGACCTGGCCACGCTGCAGCTCAACCTGATCCGCTCGCACAGCGTCGGTGTCGGCGAGCCGCTGCCGCCGGCGGTGCTGCGCCTGATGCTGGCCCTGAAGGCGGCCAGCCTGGCGCGCGGCCACTCCGGCGTGCGGCCGGTCGTGATCGACACGCTGCTCGCAGTCCACAACGCCGGCCTGGTGCCTTATGTGCCGAGCCAGGGCTCGGTCGGCGCCTCGGGCGACCTGGCGCCGCTGGCGCACATGACGCTGGCGCTGATGGGCGAAGGCGAGATGCTGGTGGACGGCGAGCGCGTGCCGGCTCTGCCGCTGCTGCGCAAGGCCGGCATCGCGCCACTGGTGCTGCAGGCCAAGGAGGGCCTGGCACTGATCAACGGCACGCAGACGTCGACCGCGCTGGCGCTGCACGCGCTGCTGCGTTTCGAGCCGGTGCTCGAAGCGGCGTTGGTGGTGGGGGCCTTGACGGTCGACGCCGCGCGCGGCAGCGACGGCCCGTTCGACCCGCGCATCCATGCGCTGCGCGGCCAGCCCGGGCAGATCGACGTGGCGCAGTATTACCGCGCGCTGCTCGACGGCAGCGCGATCCGCCGCTCGCACCTCGAAGGCGACGACCGGGTGCAGGATCCTTACAGCCTGCGCTGCCAGCCGCAGGTCGTCGGCGCCTGCCTGGACCAGTTGCGCCACGCGGCGACTGTGCTGATGCGCGAGGCCAACGCCGTGACCGACAACCCGCTGGTGTTTGCCGAAGACGGCATGATGATCTCGGGCGGCAACTTCCACGCCGAACCGGTCGCGTTGGCGGCCGACGGCATGGCGTTGGCCATCGCCGAGGTCGGCGCCATCGCCGAGCGCCGCATCGCGATGCTGATCGACAGCGGTGTGTCGCGCCTGCCGCCGTTCCTGACGGCCGACGCCGGCCTGAACAGCGGCTTCATGATCGCGCATGTGACGGCCGCCGCGCTGGCCTCCGAGAACAAGTCGCTGGCCCATCCGGCCAGCGTCGACAGCCTGCCGACCAGCGCCAACCAGGAGGACCATGTCTCGATGGCCACCTTCGCCGCGCGCCGCTTGCAAGCCATGATCGCCAACACCGCGCACATCCTGGGCATCGAGTTGCTGGCCGCGGCGCAGGGCATCGAGTTCCTGCGCCCGCTGCAGCAGCTCGGTCGCCCTGGAGGCGGTTCACGCGTTGCTGCGCCAGGCCTGCCCGCCGATGGCCCACGACCGCTACCTGGCGCCCGATATCGAACGCGCCACCGCGCTGGTGACCGACGGCTCGCTGTCGCGCGTGTTCCGCACGCTGCGCGGGCTGCCGGCGTTGTGGATCGCGGCCTGATTTCACCCCACCACCGAAGGAGACCCGCATGAAACACGTGACACTGATCGCCCTTGCCTGCGCCACGCTGCTGACCGCCACCGCCGCGACCGCACAGGAAACCAAGGTCGCGATCGCGATCTCGGGCTGGACCGGCTTTGCGCCGCTGACCCTGGCCAAGGAGGCGGGATGATTCGTTTTTCCTTATCCAGCAAAAATAAAGTGGGGGTCATGGTAACATCGTACAATTGCCGGTAACTTGGTTTTTGCGATGCCTTTTCTGCTTCTTCCATTTCTTTTGTCTGGTATACATTGATCCAGTCTCCAATATTATGTTCCCTGATATACTGTTTCCAGGTTGGTTTCACATCTTCCTTTGAATCTGCTGATAATACC
>CAVZYL010000041.1:0-16030 GCA_963779435.1 uncultured beta proteobacterium
GTAGGTGCCCTGCCGACCATCTCAGTTGCCGAGGTACCTGGACAGGAACGCCTCCATGCGGCGGTAGTACTCGGTGCGGCTGGATTCCTTCATGAAGCCGTGACCCTCATCGGGGAATGCCAGCCATTCGACCTCCTTGCCCTTGGCCTTCAGAGCATCTCGCATGGCCTCGCCGTGCACGATGGGTACACGCACATCTCCGACGCCGTGAATGATCAGCACCGGCGCCATGATCTTGTCGGCATGCAATCGCGGCGAGTTGGCCTCGACCATCGCCGGCTCGGTCGCAGGGTTGCCGATCGTCGCTTTCAGCCAGGCATCGGACCCTGCCGCATCGCTGCGGTTGAAATCGGTGTAACCCAGGTCGATCCACCACTTCAAGTCGACCACGCCCACCACATCGATGCCGCACTTGAACATCGACGGCTCGCGCACCAACCCCATCATGGTGGCGTAGCCGCCGTAGCTACCGCCACCAATGCATACCCGAGCCGCATCGACGGTGCCGTCGGCGATCAGTTTGCGCACGCCGTCGGTCACGTCGTCCTGCATCGACTGGCCAAGCTGCTTCAGGCTGGCGTTGAAATGCTTGCGGCCGAAGCCTGTCGAGCCGCGGTAGTTGGGCTGCAGCACGGCGTAGCCGCGCGACGCGAAGAATTGGACGTCCGGGTCCCAGCCGTACTCGTCGCGGGCCCAGGGCCCTCCATGAACCCAGACCACGAGCGGCAGGTTCTTGGCAGCCTTGCCTGGCGGCACGGTCAAGTAAGCGGGAATCTCCAGGCCGTCGCGAGCCTTGTAGCGGATGGGCTCGACTCGGCCCATTTGCTCGGGCTTGATCCAGGCGCGGGGGCGGGCCAGTTCACGTAACTGGCGCTTGTCCTGATCGAAGAGGTAGTAGGCACCCGGGTCCGAGCCGCTGCGCGAGAAGATCACCGCCTTGTTCTCCGGCAACGGTCGGACCGTGTTGACGCTGCCCGCCGGAAGCGAGCGGTCGATCGTGGCCTGCAAACGCATGCGCTTTTCGTCGAGCCACACCGTTTCGGGTTTGTCGCCGGCGATCTGCAGGCCGATCAGTTCACCCGACGTCGGCTCGAAGATCAACGGCGAGGACGGTGGACCTGGATTGCGCGGATCCTCGACCAGGCCGAGGTCGACATCGGGGTGGCGCGCGAGGCGTTCACCGGGCAATCCGGTCTTTGGGTCGAACTTGTGAATCGCCAACTTGTCGCCCGACTCGAGATTCGACGCGACATACAGCGTTCCGTCGGGGGCGAAGCCCAGCGGCTCGAAGTGCGGCTCGAAGAACTTGAAGGTCTTGATCTTGCGCCAGGCGCTGCCAGCATCATCGCGGTACCAAAATGTGGACTCGAGCGCCTTTGCGTCGCTCGACACAGCGGCGCGCGGCACCAGGCTGTGGTCCAGCGACCATTGCGCCACCTGGCCGGGGTTATCCGATGTCAATAGGGTTCGCTTGCCGCTGCGGGTGTCGAGCCGAACCAGATCCGGGCTGGTATCCACGCGCTCGTTGGTGACGGCAATGATCTCGTCAACGCTGCCTGGCACACGAGCCTGGAACAGGGTGTAGCGACAGCGGCGAATGGTGTCCTCGCACTCCTTGCCGGTCGGCGACAGTTGCTTGCCATCGCCGCCGTCGGCGTCGACGGCCAACAGGCCACCACCGCGTTGGTCGGCAAGGCCGACCTTGTAGTCGATCAGGGAGAAGATCAGCCGTTTGTTGCTGATCCAGCGATAACCCGTGACATCGCTGGCCTCGAAGCGCGTGACGCTGCGCAGCGATCCGTTCGCCAGGTCGCCGACGACGATATTCATGCGGCCATTGATTTCCTGCAGCGCGGCAAACTGTTTGCCGTCGGGCGAGAAGGTGAGGCGGTCGAGCTTGGGGCGACGCGCGAAGTCCTCGATCGGAGCCTTGCTCTGGGCCCAGGCGAGCGGAGCGAGCAGCGCAGCACAGAGCGCCAAGGCGACAAGTCGAAACGGTGTGGCTTTCATGATCATCAATGCAAAGGACTGAATGCGTGACGTGGCGCAATTCTGCGTCATGGGGCGAAGTAATTGGCCGCGGGCGCACAAACAAAAAGGGGTCGCAGCCTGTGTGGCCTGCGACCCCGGATCTAGAACTACAAGAGAATCAGAACTTGTAGCTCGCGCGCAAGTAGAACGTGCGCAGTTTCACATCGGCATAGGTCGGGTCGAAGCCGACCTGGAAGTAATCACCCTGATTGGACAGTGGTGGAATGCGGTCCATCAAATTGCGAATGCCTGCCGTCAGCGTCAGGTTCTTGACTCCTTCGTAAGACGCCTGAACGTCGATGGTGTCGTAGGCACCCACGCGGCGCAGGGGTGCACCATCTCCGTCGTCTTGATCCTGGTAGCCGCTCTGCCAATAGTAATTCGCCGTCGCGTTCCACGGGCCTTGCGACCAGTTCAATGTCAAGGCTTGCTTCAAGCGAACGGACGGGCCGCTAAATGCGTACTGACCCAACACGCTGACCAGCGGATCGGTAGCGAACAACTTTTGCTTGTCGCTCAGACGGTACGTGGCCTCCCAGCCCGGTGAGAACGTGCCGATCTCGGTCTGGATTTTGCCCTTCACGGACAGATCGATACCCGAGGTCTGGAGTTGACCCAGGTTGACCCAGCCGGCCTGAACGTAGCCCGAACCGTTGGTGGCCAGGTTGCCAGTGACCGGATCCGGGTGCACACGGTCGGCGAACACGCTGGTACTCGTCACAGTGTTGCCGCTGTATACCGCGTGGCTGAGCCAGTCGGCGAGGATCGTATCGCCGGTGAGGAAGTTGACGGCGTTATCCAACTGAATGTGATAGTAATCGGCAGAGACGGTCACGTTCTTCGTTGGTTCGAGCACCATGCCAAGCGTATAGGACTTCGACTTCTCGGGCTTCAAGGCTGCATTGCCGCCCTGGTGTACCGTGACCTGGATCTGGCAGTTGAGGATGCTGCCGCCACCCTGAGGGCAGGCACCCTGCCCGAACTGTGCAAGGTAGAACGGATCGTCGTAATTGCTACCCGAGTTGGTGCCCGACTGCGGAGCATACAGATCATCGAGTGTCGGTGCACGGAAGCCCTTGCCGACCGATCCGCGGAACAGTAGCTCCTTCGTCGGTTGCCAGCGCAGGCTGGCCTTGGGCGTGGTCGAAGTCCCGACATCGCTGTAGCGGTCAGTGCGCACGGCCAGCGAGGCTTCGAGGGTCTTGGTGATCGGCGCATTCAACTCAGCAAAATACGCGCGCACATTGCGCTTGCCTGCCACCGGTTGCTGGTCACCCGATCCGCCGACGATGTTGCCGGTCGAGAAGATCGGTTGATAGCCGTCGTGGTAGTCCTCGCGTCGAACGTCGGCACCGATCGCAACTGCCAGTGCCCCGCCGCCAATCTGCATCAGGTCGCGGCTGCCGTGAATATCGAAGGTGTCCGACGTGGTCTTGGAATCGCGGACGTCCTGGAGGATCTTCGCCGCGTTGAGCAAAGCCTGGCCAGCTGCGTCTTGCGGGCCCCAGGGGTTGACGTTGCCAGTCGCCAGCGCAGCGCGCAGCCCCGGGTCCGAAACATAGCCGTCGATGTAGGTGTCGACCGCCGTCGAGCGCGTGCTCAGCAGACCCGACTTGTAGTCCCAGCCGCCCAACGTGCCTTCGCCAGCCAGCAAGAGGCGGTCCATGTTGTTGGTGACCTTTTCGGTACGCTTTCCCGTATCGATCATGCGCCAGGAAATGCCCAAGTCGCCGGTATAGGGCGTGCCCGCACCAGGGCAAGCAATGGCCGGCGTGACGACGACGCCGTTCGCATCCGTGATGGCCCCCTGACAAATCGCCGGGATCAGCAGGCCTGCCGGATAGTACTTGCCCCCGGCCGGATAGATATATTCCGGTTTGCCGGTGGTGACCGTCGGTACCGGTGCCACGTGATAGATGATCTCGTTCTTCGCCTTCGACGCTTCTGCCGTCAGCAGCAGGTTCGGCGTGGCCTGGAAGCTGCCGCGCAGCAGCAGCGATGTGCGCTTGTTGGGCGGAAACAGGTCGATGTAGGTCGTGTAGTCCTCGCGGCAGTTGAGGCCCGAGACGTGAATGCTGCCCGGTGGCTTGCAGTTCGGCAGCCCCGGATTTGGCATCGTAAGTTCGGCGACCTGCGCGGCCCCGGTCTCGTCCACATAGGGCACAAAACTGCGGATATTTGCCGGGAAAGTGTTACCCGACGTCTTCGGGAAACTATCGTCGATGCCAGCGAAGGCCGGAACAATCCCGGACGATCCCCAGGGCGCACGATCGAGTGCCGTGACCGCCTTGTAATCCTGGAAGTCGAGGACACCAAGGACATTGAATCGATTGGCCGCGAGGTCACCGAAACCCATGGTCACGGTGCCGGTGGCGGCCTTGCCGCCGTGGTGTTGCGGAGACTCCGCGCCGACCGTGACTACACCGCCCTTGAAATCGCGGCGTGTAATGAAGTTCATCACACCACCGATGGCGTCGGAGCCGTACACCGCCGACGCACCATCGCGCAGGACCTCGATACGTTCGATTGCGGCGACCGGTATGGAATTCACGTCGACACCGGAGCCGCCGAACGGATACGCCGCCAGGCGACGCCCATTCAGGAGAACCAGGGTACGAGTGAAACCGAGGCCGCGGAGCGACACCCCGGACTGGCCCGAGCGGGCCGAATCACCCAGCGACTGGGAAAAGTTGTAGCCACCGCCATTGCTCGACGAAAGCTTTTCGACAATCTGCGCCACCGTGGTGAAACCCTGGTGTTCGATTTCCTCGCGCGTGACCACAGTGACGGGCAACGCCGTCTCGGCGTCGATGCGCTTGATGGACGATCCGGTGATTTCGATCCGTTGACTGTCTTGGGCCTGAACGGGGGCAGCCGCGAATATCGCAACGCCTCCCAGTGCCAATGCCGCAGCCGCGCTGACCCTTGTTCGTTTAAACATGAACTCTCCTAGTAAGGTTGATCGATAACCCCTTGCCTCAAAGCAAGCCCGCAGCCGGTCTTGTGGGCCGGCCAGCGCTCGTCTCCGGAGCATGTAAACGAATTGTCACGGCCGCGCCAAGTCGCCCTCTCCCGGGAAACTCCGTAGTGGCCGCTGCACAAGGCCAGAACCCGGCACGGCGCAGGTTCGCCGCATCGATGCATCACACCGCACAAAGTGGCGTATTCATTGGGCTGGCGACTGGTTTTGCGCCTGCTCACGGTGAGCGGCACAGCCGCGCATTTGCCACCCGCGTAAGGGATAAGCCCTTGGCTGGCTGTCACTTGCGCGTTGGTTGCAAGCAACAACCATTTCGCCATCTAACCGAGCGGAGATCGTGGTCGATCACGCGCACGGACGGCGCCATATCAATGAATCAGCCACCCCGTCACGGCAAAACGCGAGCGAGTGGCATACGGCGCGACGTACGAGACAAAGTGAGGCTGCGGCACCTTGAACAGCACCAACGAGTTGTAGTGCGGCGTGAAGCTCTTGGTGATGTTGCGATCGCTGTCGACGAAGTGCAGCAGGCCACCCCAATCCGGCGCCCAGTCGACGCTGAGGTTGAGCACATACGCAGCCACGCGGGGCTCGTGAGTGCCGGAGTCGTCGTGGTAGCGCAGGAATTGGCCCGTGTCGTAGCGCGTGAGATTGGCATTCATGCCACGGATCTGATCGTCACCGACCAAGGCCTTGAGCGCATCCAAAAACTCATGCGACACCATGCGCGCAGCGATGCCGCGCAATGCGTGATCCGGCGGCAATGTGGACAGCGCTTGTGGCGACATCGGGCAGCCGAAATACGAAAACTGGAACTCGGTGCGTGCCTGCTCGATGAGTTGTTGCTCCAAACTCGCGCGGGCCGCCACGGGCCTGAGTTGGAGTTCGGACTCGGCGACATTCATGGCCACCTCGCCTCGCATCCAGTTCAGCGCCCAGGGCATGCCTTGGTCTATGGCTAGGGCCTGCGACAGTGCAGCTACCGCCGAAGGGGCGAGAAAGTCATGCACCTGGATGCGTGTGTCACGCGCGTAGGCTTGATGCAATCCAGGCCAGTCCTGGTCGGGGCGAACAAACGCGCTTGTAGGGGCGAGCGCAAATGTCATCGATGCATTGCCGGTTGTGTGCCGCTGTCAACAACATTTTGAGGTTCTGCGGCTACCCGCTGACATCGAGCATCGAAGTCGGCTCGTCGCAGACGAGCCGACTGGGCTGCACGGCCAGCGCGCAGGCGATGACGGTCACATCTTGTAGTTCAGGCCGACACGCACTTGGCGGCCGCGAACGTCGTGCAGGCTGAAGTCGTAGAGCGACGTGCTGCTGAAGCCCGGATCGTACGGCGGCGTCTTGTTCATCGCGTTGATCAGCGAACCGCTGACAGTCAGGTTCTTGGTGACGACGTAGCGCGCAAACAGATCCAGCGTGGTGTAGGAGCCAGCGCGGTCCGGGTACACACCGTTCTGGAAGCGCGGGTCTTGCGGCACGAAGAACGAGCCCGCCAGGAATTGCTGGTAGTAGCTGTGGGTGTAGTTCAGCTTGCCGCTCAGGCTCAGGCCGCCGCGGTCGAAGTCCACCGAGAAGCCGGCGCGAATGCGCGGGATGGTGTTGCTGCCGCCGTTCGTGCCGACGTATTCGACGCCGTCCTCCTTGAAGCTCTTGACGTAAGTGGCATTGGTACGCAATGTGAATTTGCCGTACCCGGTCGGGACGCCAAGGCGGATGTCGAAGTCGGCGCCCTCGGTGATGCGCTGCGCCAGGTTCTCGTAGTTCGACAATACGCTCACGACCAGACCAGTGGCCGGATCGCGAATCACGTTGGCCGTGCTCGGGCAACCCGGGCCACCGGCAGGGCAGGTGTCGTCGATGATCTGCTGGAAGCCCGGCGATGCAACCACATTGCGCCAATCGATCTTGTACATGTCGACGGACATGCTCAAGTCCTTGGTCGGCTCGAGTACGAAGCCGATGGTGCGGCTGGACGAGGTTTCGGCCTTCAGGTTCGGATTGCCGGCAAACACGCCCGAGATCTGGCGCGACACGCCGTCTTCGGGATCGATGACCGTGGTGAAGAAGGTGGCGACCGATGGCGAGATTTCCGGCAGCGACGGCGCGCGGAAGCCTTTGCCCCAGTTGGCGCGCAGCAGCAGGATGTCCATCGCCTTCCACTTGAAGCCGACCTTGGGTGTCGTTGAGGTTCCATAGTCGCTGTAAATATCGTTTCGCAGCGCGGCCTGCACTTCCAGCGACTTGGTGAAGGGCAGCGAAACCTCGGCAAAGAACGCGCCGTTGTCGCGTTTGCCGTCGGTGGCGGTGATCCCCTGGCCGAGAATGTTGCCCGAGGTCGCCGCTGGATCTGGGCGGTCGTTCAGCGATTCCTTGCGCCATTCGGCGCCGAGCGCCAGGCCGATGTCGCCGCCGGCCATCTTGCCGATGGTGGTGCTGGCCTTGGTGTCGACGAAGAACAGGTCGGACGTCGACTTGCGCGGGAAGTCGATGGCCATTCCATCGCGCACAGCCTGGCTGTTCGTCGACGGGCGGTCGAGGTTGTAGACCGAGCTGGCAGAGATCGGTACCGGTGGTTGCGGTGTTGTCGGCACGCCGAACGTGGCGCTGGTACCGCTGAGCGTGATGCGGTTGTTGTTCAACGAATTCACGCTGTTGCGCGAGAAGCCCACCCCACTGTCGAGGTCCCAGTCACCCTTCGAGTAGGTGATACCAACCAGCAATCGTGCCGAGTCGGACGTGATGTGGTTGTCACGCGTACCTTCGTCCTGCAGCACGCCGATGTAGCGTGCATTGACCGTATAGGGGTTGCCGGCAACGCCGGGCGCGAACGTGATGTTGTAAGGGAACGGGCGCAACCCGGCCACCGTCTGCTCCAAGCCGGTGGTGCCGGCAAAGAACGGTGCCTGGAAGGTCTGATCGGTGATGACCCGGCTCAGGAGCAACTCTGCGTAGGCCGTCGCAGTGCCCGACAGTTCCATCGTGCCGCGGACCAGCGAGCCGATGCGTTCAGTGCCAGGCAGGGCGGTGAATTGATTCTTGAAGTCGTAGGTGCAATACGTGTTGGTGGCTGCGGCCAGTGCCAGGTTCGTCGCGGAGCCAACCGGGTTGATCAGGCCGGCTGTCACGGCCTCGGGGCCGGTCATGACGGTGCCCGAACACTCGGTGATGGCCTTGCGCACGTTCTGCGTGGCGGTGCCTGCGGTGTTCATCGGCGCCCAGGTACCGCCGCCGGTCAGCGACTGGAAGTTGCGCCCGCCCGGATAGGCACGCATGTCGCGTGAGGCCAGGAACTTGGTGTCGCCTTGCAGCAGCAGGTCGCGCTTGTAGTAGTCGAGCACCGCAAAGACGTTGTACTTGTCGGCGGCCAGATCGCCCGTGCCGCCCGTCAGGCTAAAACGATAATCCTTCTTGCCTTCGAATCCGCCCCCGTCCAGGCTGGCTTCGACGCCGCGGAAGTCCTTGCGCAGGATGATGTTGACCACGCCGGCAATGGCATCGGAACCGTAGATCGCGGAGGCGCCGTCTTTCAGGATCTCGATGCGCTCGACGGCGCTGCTCGGGATCGAGTTCAGGTCGACGAAGGTGTCCTGCAGATTTTGTGCGAAGCCGTAGCCCGCCACGCGGCGACCGTTGAGCAGCACCAGGGTTGTCTTCTCGCCCAAGCCGCGCAGCGAGATGCCGGCCGCACCGGGCGCGAAGCTGTTGCTGAAGCTCTCGCCGAAGCTGCCGCCGGTATTGGCCGGAATGTTGCGAATGACTTCGGCCACGGTTGGTAGACCCGTGCGCTCGATCTGATCGCGTGTGATCACCTCGACCGGCGCCACCGTCTCGGCATCGATACGCTTGATGTGCGAACCGGTGATTTCAATGCGCTGATTCTGTGCCTGTGCCGCGACACCGGCCAACAGCATCCCGCCGCCGAACGCGAGTGCCAGGGCAGTACAAAGCTTTGTTCGAGCGAACATGGTTTCTCCTCCTAGAGACAGTTGATCGATAGAGCCGCCGCCGACCGCCCACCACTTGTTCTTGCGAACCAGGCATGACGGGGCTTCGGGGCATGTCATCGGATTGTTACCGCTGCATTGCTCGGCACTGTCCTGGGAAACTCCGTAGGCAGCACTTGATCAGACGCAACCTAGTGCACCGCGAAGGTCGCCGGCGATGTCGCGCGACAGGGCGGGCCAGGTGTTGAGCTCATTGGGCTGGCGCCCGATTTCGCATCAGCGCGCAGGGGTCATTTCGACCGGCTTCTCACCCCTGCGTCAGGGATCACCCCAGCTCGGTTGTTACCGCGCTGTTGGACTGGTGCAACAGGTAGGGAATGGCCGCCGTTACGCCGCGACAGCCAGCCGTGGCACGGCCGCCAGCAGCGTGCGCGTGTAGTCGATGCTGCGGCTGCCGCAGCACCGCTTCGCTGGCGCCCTGCTCCACGATGCGGCCCGGCCTGCATCACCGCCACGTGGTCGGCGATGTACTCGACGACGCCGATGTTGTGGGTGATGAACAGGTAGGACACGCCGAGCTCGCGCTGCAGTTGCGCGCAGCAGGTTGAGGATCTGCGCCTGCACCGACACGTCGAGCGCCGAGGTCGGCTCGTCGCAGACGATCAGCTTCGGCTGCACGGCCAGCGCGCGCGCGATCGCGATGCGCTGGCGCTGGCCGCCGCGAGAATTCGTGCGGATAGCGCTCCAGCGCGTCGCGGCGCAGGCCGACCTGGTCGGTCAGCTTTTCGAGGCGCGCGCGCCGCGCGGCGGCGTCCAGCCCGGGCGCAGCGCGAGCAGGCCTTCTTCGAGGATGTCGAAGACGCGCATGCGCGGGTTGAGCGACGCGAACGGGTCCTGGAAGATGATCTGGATCGTCGCGCCGCGCCTCGCGCAACGCGTCGCCCTGCAGCGTCGAACAGGTCGCTGCCGCCGAGCAGCGCCTGGCCTTCGATCACGGCCTGGCCGCGCAGCAGCTGCACGATGGCCTTGCCGGTGGTCGTCTTGCCGCAGCCCGATTCGCCGACCAGCGCCAGCGTCTGGCCGGGCCGATGCTCGAACGAGACGCCGTCGACGGCGTCGAAATGGCCGGCTGTGCGCTGCAGCAGGCCCTTGCGGATCGGGAAGCGCACGCTGCAGGTCTTGCACCTCGAGCAGCAGCGGGCTCGACCGGCTCGGCCGCGCCCGGCGGCCATCGCGCTCGCCTGCGGCCGGTCGAACGGCACCAGCTCGGCCGGACGCGTTCGCCGGGCGCCGGCCCGTCGGTCGTAGAGCAGGCAGCGCACGCTGCGCGCCGGACCGAGCGGCATCAGCTCCGGCAGCGTGTCGGCGCAGCGCGCCATCACGCGGTCGCAGCGCGGCGCGAAGCGGCAGCCGGCGAAGCTCTGCCAGTCAGCGGCGGCACGGTGCCGGCGATCGCCGCCAGCGGCTCGCCGCGCCGGCTCGCGTCGGGCAGCGCGCGCAGCAGCAGCCGCGCATACGGGTGCTTGGGCGCGCGAAGAACTCGTCGGCACTGGCGCACCTCGATGATCTGCCCGGCATACATCAGCGCCACGCGCTGCGCCATGCCGGAGACCACGCGCCAGGTCGTGCGTGATCAGCAGCAGGCCCATGCCCTGCTCGCGCTGCAGGTCGCTTGCAGCAGGTCGAGGATCTGCGCCTGGATCGTGACGTCCGAGCGCCGTCGTCGGCTCGTCGGCGATCAGGAAGTCGGGCTCGGCGGCCAGCGTCATCGCGATCATCACGCGCTGCTTCTGGCCGCCGCTCATGCGAAACGGGTATTCGTCGATGCGCCGTTCGGGCTCGGGAATGCCGACCCGGCGCAGCCAGTCGATGGCCTTGGCGCGCGCCGGCGCGCCGCGCAGCGCGGTGTGGGTCTCGATCGCCTCGACGATCTGCTCGCCGACCCGCATCACCGGGTTCAGGCTGGTGGCCGGCTCCTGGAAGATCATGCCGATGCGTGCCGCCGCGCACGGCACGCATCTGCGACTCGGGCAGCGCCAGCATGTCGCTGCCCGTCGAGGTCGATGCGGCCGGCGGTGACGCGCCCGTTCTCGGGCAGCAGGCGCATCAGCGCCAGCGCGGTCATGCTCTTGCCGCAACCCGACTCGCCGACCAGCGCAAAGGTCTCGCCGCGGCGGATCGCCAGGCGCAGGCCGTCGATCGCCCGCACGAGGCCGGCCTCGGCGTCGAGCGCGACCTTGAGGTCGTCGAATGTCGAGCATGGCGGGGACGGCCTCAGGCCGGCTTGCGTGCGCGACACGGCGCGGCCGGAAGGCGCGCGCGCGCGGGTCGAAGGCGTCGCGCACGCCGTCGGCGAACAGGTTGGCGGCCAGCACCAGCGTCGACCATGAAGGCGAACGCGGCGGCAAACGGCCACCAGACCACCGGGTCGCGGCTCATCTCGTTGCGCGCGAGGTTGATCATGCCGCCGAAGCTGTTCATCGACGGGTCGACGCCGACACCGACATACGACAGCACGGCCTCGTACAGGATCAGCGACGAGAACTCGAGCACGGTGACGATCAGCATCAGGTGCGCCACATTCGGGAACATGTGGCGCCGCATGATGCGCGAGTGGCTGACGCCGAAGGCCTGCGCGGCCTGCACGTAGTCGAGCTCGCGCAGCTTGAGCGTCTCGGCGCGCAGCAGCCGGCACAGCCCGGCCCAGCCGGTGAGGCCGAGCACGGCGCACAGCAGGAACAGTTTCAGGTCGGCGCGCTCGAGACCGGTCTCGAACAGTTCGGCGTGCTTGTCGAGGAAGACCTGCACCATCAGCACGCAGGCGGCGATCAGCAGGATGTTGGGCACCGACGACAGCACCGTGTACAGGTACTGGATCGCCTCGTCGACCCAGCCCTTGAAGTAGCCGGCCATGATGCCCAGCCCCACCGCCAACGGCAGCGTGGCCAAGCGTGGCCAGCGTGCCGATCACGAACGCGGTGCGAATGCTCTTGAAGCGTCTGCAACAGCACGTCGTTGCCGGTCACGTCGGTGCCGAACACGTGGTACGCGCCCATCAGCGCCCCCACCACGCCACCGACCAGGGCCACACCGAGCAGGGTCGACAGAGCCACGCGCCACGGAATGGTCGTTTCACCATGCCAGACGCGCAGCGCCGATTCGCGCCAGCCCACTTGACTCGCGCGCGCCACCAGCGCCAGGTCCAGCGCCGCCGCCACCGCGGTGACGGCCAGCCCCAGCAGCAGGCCCAGCACCACCCGCAGCAGCGACGTCGCCAGCCCATTGCGCTGTCGGGTTGCGTCAGGTGCGCACCGCCATGCAGCAGGCGCGGCGCCATGCGCGGTGACCTGGCCGCCGACGTCCACCGACTCCTTGGTGAAACTCAGGTAGTCGAGCGGGCGCGAGTAGGTGGTTTCGCGCGACTCGGAGCAGGCTGTGCAGCAGCGCATCGAGCAGCGAGCGGGTGCGCGTGTCGTAGGCCACGCTGCCCGGCGCCGCACCCGCCGCGGCGGGCAACTGGGCGCGAAAGTGCACGCTGTCGAGCAGCGTGATCAGCAGGCACACCAACAGGATCACCGACGACGCCAGCGCCGCGCGTCGGCGAAACACCTTGCGCCAGGATGCCGACAGCGAAGGCTTGCGCCGAACGGCCAAGCATGTAGCCGACGAGCGCGGTGACCAGCAGCCAGATGGCGACGTCGGTCCAGAGCAGAACGATCTTGGGCATTCGCGATACGTCGTCAGGCCAGGCGCACGCGGGGGTCGACCCAGGTGTAGGCGATGTCGATCAGGATGTAGCTGGCGATGTAGAGCAGCGAGCCGACGAAGACCATCGTGCGCACGATGGCGAAGTCCTGCTTGCCGATGGCTTCGATGACATAGGCGCCCAGGCCCGGGATGCCGAAGAAGCTCTCGAACACCAGGCTGCCGAGAAACACATAGGGCAGGTAGCCGCCGGCGCTGGTGATGATCGGGATCAGCGCGTTGCGCAGCACGTGGCGGAACATGACCACGGTCTCGCTCAGACCCTTGGCGCGCGCGGTGCGCACGTAGTCCTTGCCGATCTCCTCGAGGAACATCGCACGGTACAGCCGCGCCTCGGTGCCCAGGCGCGCCACCGCCGACAGGATCACCGGCAGGACCAGGAAGCGCAGCACATCGAGCCCGCCCGCATAGCCGGAGATCGGCACCAGCTTGAGCATGCGCGAGAACAGGTACTGGCCGACGATGATGTAGAACAGCCCCGAGATCGACAGCATCACCACGCACAGCACCACACCGGCGAGATCGAGCTTGGTGTGGCGGAACATCACCAGCAGGAGCGCGAACGACACGCTGGCGATCACCTGCAGGATGAAGATCGGCAGCGCCAGCTGGATGCTGACCCACATGCGTCGCGCCACTTCGTCGCCGATGTCGCCGGCGCTCTCGCTGTCGGCACGGCCGAAGTGCAGCGTGAACAGCGACACCGAGCGTTCCCAGAAGATGGTTTCGGTGAGCTTCTCGTCGCCGGCCTTGGGCGCATTCCAGTACAGCGGTTTGTCATAGCCCCGTTCGCCCTTCCACTTCTCGATCAGCTCCTGCGTGATGCGCTTGCCGCCGATGTTCATTCGCGCCATGTCGTCCGGCGTGTTGACGGTAAAGAACAGGAAGAAGGTGGCGAGGTTGACGCCGATCAGGATCAAGACGCCGTACAGCGTGCGGCGCACGAGGTAGTTCAACATGGTCTCAGGCCGCCAGAATTTCGCCGCGCGCGTTCATGCGCTCGCGCTTGCGCAGGCTGCGGCGGGCAAACACCAGGATGCCCACCAAGACCGACAACAGCAGCACGATCGGCCAGTACTGCGGCCTGTTCCATGCCGCCAAGCTGGCGACGCGGGCCTGGGTATCGAGCTTGAGGTAGCGGCCGTGGTCGCGAATCAGGATTGCAGGCTTGGAGTTGTGGACCCAGCTCTGCACTGCCGCAGAGGCCCAGGGGTAAAAGCCGAAGCTCCACGGCGCATCCTGCTGCAGGATGGTCACCATCTTGTCGATCACGGCCTGCTTCTCGGGCCCGTCGTCGAGCATCTTCAGTTGTGTGAACAGTTTGTCGTACTCGGGGTTCTGGTAGTTGGCGGTGTTCTCGCCGTCCGAGACGCTCTTGGCGTTAGGCCCGTAGAACAGGAACAGGAAGTTCTCGGCGTCAGGGTAGTCGGCGTTCCAGCCGCTCCAGAACACCTGGTGCTTGCCTTTGCGTACCTTGTCTTGGAACTGGTTGTTGTCGGTGGCGCGCACTTCGAGCTGGATATCGATCTTCGCGAACTGGCGCACGACCCAGTCGATCTCTGGCTTGCGCTCCGGTGTGGGCGGCGCGTAGATAGTCGTAGTTCAGTACCAGCGGCTGACCGGTCTTGGCCTCGCGGCCGCTCGGATAACCGGCCTCGACCATCAGCCGCTTGGCCTCGTCGATCGAGCGGCGCACCGGCTTGCCCCCGAGCAGCTTGTACGTGACCGGGTTGATACCTTCGGGCAGGCCTTCGCGCGAGCCCGGGATGCCCTCGGGCAACGGGCCCATCGCGGTCTGGCCGGCCTTCTTCGGGAAGATTTTCGAGTATTCGTCCCAGTCGATGGCGATCGAGATCGCCTGGCGCAGCTTGCGATTGCGCTCGGCCTGGGCCGGCGAGTCGCCGTGCCCGAGCACCGGGTCGATCATGTTGAAACCGATGATGTAGCTGTTGACATCCGAATACTTGGGGAAGTTGAAGCCCTTCTTGTCGTAATCGGCACGCACTTCGTCGGAGTCGAGCATCTCTACCAGGTAGGCCATGCCCATGTCGGTGCGTTCGAAGACCTCTAGGTCGTAATAACCGTCGCGGAACTTGTTGCGCTGCGGCGTGCCCTCACGCTCTACCGTGGCGACGATGGTGTCGACAAAGGGCGTCTTCTTGCCGCAGTCGGCCAGCAGACCTGCCTTCTGATCGTCGGGCGTGCCATCACAGGGATACGGCTCGCCGCGGTAGTTGGGGTTGCGCGTCATCACGATGCGGCGGTCCTTCTCGAACGCCGTGACCATGTAAGGGCCGGTACCGACCGGCCACTGGTCGAGCGTCATGCCACGCTCGGCCATACCGGGCTGGGCATAGAAGGCATCGGCCTCCCACGGCACCGGCGAAAGAAAGGTCATCTGCATCCAGTACTTCCACTGCGGGTACTTGCCGTGCAAGCGGATACGCAGCAGGTGCTTGTCGGGTGCGGTGGCGCCGGCCAATGGCCAGCGACGGAAGTCGAGGAACGGTTTGTCCAGGCTCGCCGGGTCCAGGCCTTTGCGCAGTAAGGCGTCTTCGCGCTTGATCAGCTCGCCGTAATCCTTGAGGCCGAGCACGTACTCGGAGAAGACGCCGAAGATCGGTGTCGTGATGCGCGTCGTCGCGTGGCGCTTGATGGCATAGACGAAGTCCTCAGCGACCAGCTCGCGCGTGCCGGTCTGCTCGAACTCGATCGGCGTGCGGCGTTCGCCGATGGCACCCGGCTTCAGCTCGTGGTAGCGGTAGCGACCCTTCTCATCCAGCGCGAATGCAGGGTGCGGCTGGTAGAGGATGCCCTTCTTGATCGGCACGTCATAGACGCTTTCGGCCACCAGCGCGCCGGGCGCATCATCGGGCAGGCGCACGCCGTTCTTGTCGAGATAGATCGGCGCGACGACCTTCTCGGCCGACTTGGGCACCAACTCGAACGGGCGCTTGAGGTAGTGGTAGCCGTAGGGCGGCTCGTAGACCTGGTAGGTAACCAGAGTGTCGTTGGACCAGTACGAGGCGGTTGGGTCGAGATGCCGCGGCGTGTTTTCGATCATCGCCGAGTAGATCGTGTTGGCCGAGCCCGCGCCCTTGGACCACGGGCTGTTGTCGCAGCCGGTCAGCGGCGCCAAAAGCAAGGCCGTCAGCGCAGCCGCAAGAATTCGCTTCGATCCGCCCATGTTGCGGGTGCTCCGGCTGGAAGTTAAACCGCCCCGCGTCAGCACCGCTCGTGACGGCCGTTGCGCAAGGCGTGGCGGCGATTCTAGGGGCAAAGGGCCGAATTCGGGGCGGGCTTT
>CAVZYL010000042.1:0-30762 GCA_963779435.1 uncultured beta proteobacterium
GTGGTCAGCGCCACGATCTGGTCGGAACTGAGGGCTGCGATCTGGTCGGTGCTGAGCGAACGCAGCGCGGTGGAGCTGAACGAGCGCAGGTCGGCAGCTTCCAGTTGGCCGATCTGGTCGGTCGTCAGAGCTTGGGCCTGGGCGCTGGACAGCGCGGCGTACTGGCCGGTGGTCAGGGCGCGCAGGTCGGCGCGATTCCAGATGGCTGATCTGGTCGGTCGTCAGGCTGGCCACTTGGGCCGTCGTCAGTGCAGCGAACTGGTTCGTGCCCAGCGCGTTCAGGTCGTCGGTGACGAGGCTGGAAATCTGGGCGGTCGTCAGCGCAACCACTTGCGCAGTCGTCAGCGCGGCCATGTTGTCGGAGGTCAGCGCACCGAGCTGGTCGGTGCTCCAGGCGCGCAGGGCAGCCGCTGCTGAGCGCACGCAGGTCGGCGCTTTCGAGGGCGGCGATCTGGGTGGTGGTCAGCGCGAAGGCCTGAGCGCTGCGACAGGGCGGCGAACTGGGCCGTGGTCAGCGCGGTCAGGTCATCGGTATTCAGGCCGGCGATCTGAGCGGTCGTCAAGCTCGCGACCTGGCCGGTGGTCAGCGCCACGATCTGGTCGGAGCTGAGCGCGGCGATCTGGTCGGTGCTGAGCGAACGCAGCGCGGTCGAGCTGAACGAGCGCAGGTCGGCGCTCTCCAGTTGGCCGATCTGATCGGTCGTCAAGCGCTTGGGCCTGGGCGCTGGACAGCGCGGCGTACTGGCCGGTGGTCAGGGCGCGCAGGTCAGCCGATTCGAGGTGGCTGATCTGGTCGGTCGTCAGGCTGGCCACTTGGGCCGTCGTGAGTGCGGCGAACTGGTTGGTGCCGAGCGCGTTCAGGTCGTCGGTGACGAGGCTGGAAATCTGGGCCGTCGTCAGCGCAACCACTTGCGCCGTCGTCAGCGCGGCCATGTTGTCGGAGGTCAGACGCACCGAGCTGGTCGGTGCTCCAGGCACGCAGCGCGGCGCTGCTCAGGGCGCGCAGGTCGGCACTTTCGAGGGCGGCGATCTGGGTGGTGGTCAGCGCGAAGGCTTGAGCGCTGCTCAGTGCGGCGAACTGGGCCGTGGTCAGCGCGGTCAGGTCATCGGTGTTCAGGCCGGCGATCTGCGCTGTCGTCAAGCTCGCGACCTGGCCGGTGGTCAGTGCCACGATCTGGTCGGAGCTGAGGGCTGCGATCTGGTCGGTGCTCAGCGAACGCAGCGCGGTGGAGCTGAACGAACGCAGGTCGGCCGTTTCGAAGGCCGCAATGCGGTCAGTGCCCAGGGCGTGATCGCCGCGTCGAGATCACCCCCGCCTGCGTGGTTCGTCAGCGCCACGATCTGGGCCGTGCTGAAGGCCACCGAATCGTCCGTGCTCAGCCCGGCGATGGTCGTGGTCGACAGCCCGGCGATGATCGTGGTCGAACAGGCTCGGATGATGGAGGCCATGGAGGTCCCCTTGCGCTTGGTTTTCAGTGATCCCGGTCAACGGCAGAGAGGCTAAGCCGACGGGCCTGCTTCACAGCACTCTGACGAGGAACGGGTGTCTTCACTTGACGTGTTGTCGAGGGCGTCGGGTCCCCATGCCTGGCCCGAAAGGCGCAGCCACTGGAATTCCACTTCTCCCATTCCCTCGGAATATCGGTTCGATGAAGCTTGGCCTAAAGCCGAATTTGCGGCGTCTTTCCCGGCTTCTTTGTGAACAGCAGTCACACGCACCTGTCCCTGCGCCCGTTGAAGCGACGTAGAGAACAGGCACCAGGTCCACGCCGCCACGCAGGGCCGACAAAGACTGAACAGGCTCTGAATCGCCAGGCTGTTCACCGCTTGACACCGCGGGCGCGCCGGAACAATCGGCCGATGTCCATCGACACGGCAGACACCTCCATGAACACAGCACTTGCCAGCCCGCTCGTCAGTTTTTGCGTGCCCACCTTCAACCGGGCGCGCTACCTCGACTCGCTGCTGGGCATGCTGGCGCAGCAGCTCGCGCACTTCCCCTATTCATACGAAGTGTTCGTGTCGGACAACGCCTCCACCTACTACACACCTGAAGTGCTGGCTCGCCATGAGGCTGCGCTGCCGTTGCGTTGCGTGCGCCAGCCACAGAACCGCGGCGGCGGCGGCAACTGGCAGTACCTGATGTCGCAGGCGCGCGGCACCTACGTCATGTATGTGGCCGACGACGACGCGATCCTGGGGTGACCAGGTGGCGCGCACCATCGCCACGATGGAGGCCCACCCACAAATCGGCATCGTCTACGCGCCGTGGATGCTCTACGACTTGGTCAACGACCGATCGCAGGGCGAGTTCTACCGCCAGGATCGTGACGTGCTGGTGCCGCAAGGCGAACACGCCGAACTGCTCGACGCTCGTGCTGCGCTTCAGCGCGTTCCCCGAGATCTTCATCAGCCGCGCCGCGGTGCTGCAACAGGTGATGCCGCGCCACAACGAGCAGGCCTTCTTCGCCTTCGTTCACGCGGCCGAGTTCCTGCAGCGCTCGGCGGTGCTGTTGCAGAAGGACCCGTTCTATGTGTCCATCTCCAACGCTACTTTCCCGACGAGCACCCGCAGCCAGGCCGGCAACACCGAAGCGGAAAACGCCTGGACCGCTACCGCGGCGGGCTGGAGTACATGCTCGGCCGCGCCAGCGATGACCCTGACCGCGCCGCAACGGCTGGCGTTCTCCTGAGCGCATCCAGCACCTGATCGCGCAGCGCATCTCGGTAGCGGTGCGCCTGCGCAACCTGCACGGCCGCGACCCGGTGGAGACCTACTACCTCGCCTACCGCCTCAAGGCAATGGGCGAAGAACGCATGCTGCCCTTGCCGATGGCGCAATTGCGCGGCCACGCGGCGCTGGGCTTCCTGGCCACCGACCCGGAGCTCAACCGTGACGTGTCGGAGCTCATTTGCGTCGGCCAGTTCCAGCCCGACGCGCAAACCTTGCTGCGCCACCTGGCGCGCGTGCCGGTTCGTTTCGAGGTCGACGACACGGCCCTCGTTGATGTGCGCGATGCGCTGGTGTTCGCCGGCAACCAGGCCCGCCTGGGCACCCTGCCGCAGCGGCCCGACCTGCGCGTCGTGCACGAGCGCGAGTTGCTGCAGAAGTTTCCGGCGTAGAGCCCAAAGCGAAGGGCGAGGGGCCCCTTCAGGGGGATCGACCAGCGTCGGGATCGGCGAGGGAGCGGGCTCGATGCCCGCGACCGAGTCACACCGCCGCCGGCGCACCAGCTGAAGTCAATCCGGCTGAGTCAACCGCCAGGTGGTCCACCGCCCGACCCGCGCGCTCGCGCTCCACCATGCGCTCGATACAGCGCCTCCAGTTCGCGCGCGAAGCGTGCGCCGTCGAACAGCGGAAAGCTGCCGCGGCCTTCATCAAGGTGGCGGCGCAGGGCCTGCAGGCGCTGCGGGTCGTTCAGCAGCGCGATGGCGGTGGCTTCGTAGTCTTCGACACGCGTGCACGCCAGCTCCCCCAACCCGACCGCGTGCAGCAGGCTGCCGGCCACACGTGACGCAAAACTCTCGCCCATCAAGGTGACCATCGGCACGCCCGTCCAGAGCGAATCGCTGGCGGTGGTGTGGGCGTTGCACGGCCAGTTGTCGAGCATCACGTCGGCCACCGGCAGACGCGCCAGGTGAATCGTCCACCGGCACGCGCGGCGCGAACACCAGGCGTGCGGGGTCGACGCCGCGTTCGGCTGCAGCGAGCTTCAAGTTCTGCGTCGCCTGCGGGTTGTCTTCCAGCAGCCACATCACGCTGTTCGGCACCGCCTTCATGATGCGCGTCCAGGCGTCGAAGGTCTGCGGCGAGAGCTTGAAGCTCTGGTTGAAGTTGCCCATCACCAGCGCGTCTTCGGGCAGGCCCCAGTGCGCGCGCGTGCCGGCCGCGGTGCCGGGCGGCAGCCGGCGGCGCTGGCTGTCGTTGGGCTGGTAGCTGTGCGGCAACTGCGCGATCTTCTCGCTGTAGTGTTCAGCGTGTTCGAGCGGCGTGACCCAGCGGTCACCGATCACGTAGTCCATGTAGTCCGCACCGCTGGTGCCGGGGAAGCCCAGGAAAGTCGCCTGGATCGGCGCGGGCCGGTGCGCGAACACGCCGAGCCGGTTGCCGAAGGTCTGGCCTTTCAGGTCCACCAGAATGTCGACACGATCGGCATGGATCTGTTGCGCCATCTGCTGCGCCGACATCGCGCGCATGTCGACGAAGCGTTCGCACGCGGCGCGGATGCGCTGCTCGATCGGGCTGCCGTCGTTCGGGCTGTGCGAATAGAGCGTGACCTCGAAGGCCTGCGTATTGCGCCGCTCCAGTGCCTCGACAAACAGCAGCGCGGTGGCGTGGTTGTAGAAGTCGGACGACACATAGCCGATGCGGATGCGGCGCTCGCCGCGCGCCGGCATCGTGTGGCGCGGCAAGGGTTGCGCACCCTTCGCTGCCTTGAGCGCCACTTGCCGCGCCGCGGCCTTGAACAGCACCGGCGGGTGAGGTATGGCGGCCAGCGCCCACACTGCCCCTTCGCCGCGGGCGCTGCCGTCGGTTTGTGCGCGCGCCAGCGCCTGCGCAATGCCCTCGCACGCCGCGTCGAAGCCTTGCCACTGGCAAGCGTGCTGGCGCATGTGCAGCACCATGATCTGCGCCGTGAAGCGCTCGGGGTCCAGGGTCCACGCGGTCAAAAAGCTTTCGGCCGACTCCTGGTACATCTTCATGTCTTTCAATGCCAGGCCGAGCTGCATGTGGATGGCCGGGTCCGACATCTCCAGCACCATCGCCTCCAGGAACACTGCCACCGCTTCCTGCGGCTGGATCAGCGCAGCCAGGGTCACGCCATGGTTCACGACGAACGGGTAGTGCTGGCGCGCCGGCCCGGTGCTGAAGCGCTCGAACACCGGCAGCGCCTCGGCCCAACGGTTCTGGTGGATCAGCGCCATCGTGAGGATGTGCGCCGCCTTGTGATTGTCGGGCTCCAGCGCAAGGGCGCGCTGCGCCGCGGCGTGCGCTTCTTCAAGCTTGCCGAGCTGGAAGCGCGCGGTGGCCAGCGCCAGCCAGTCGTGCGCGCCGAAGCGCGTGTCGGGCGCCAGTTCCGCCAGGGCTCGCTCGGCCTGCAGCCAGGCACCGGCCTGCACCTGGTTGTAGGCCTGCCGGCGCGTCTGCTCGAAGCGCTTGCCCTTCATTGGGCCGATGGCGTGGTGGGTGGAAGACATGCACAAGATCCTGTCGGCGGTCAGCACGCCGGTCTGCCGATCTTGGCGAGGTGGCGCGGGCGGCATCGCCGAATTGGCCGGGCGTTCCGGTTCGACTCCGGCGATGGGTGTTTGCATGCCCATGTTGGGCGCGCACCGAAAAGGTGTCGAAATTCACTCAAGTCCGGAAATGTCGGGTCGATATTGCCCTCAGCGAGGCATGAAACACAGGTCTCGTGCTACGGCACCAGCCAATCCATCCACCTTAGGAGCTATCTCATGTCATTGACTATCAACACGAACGTGAATTCGCTGACGGCGCAGCGCAACCTCATCGGCAACCAAAGCTCGCTGGCAACTTCGATGCAACGCCTGTCTTCGGGCCTGCGTGTCAACAGCGCGAAGGACGATGCCGCCGGCCTCGCCATCGCCGAGCGCATGAGCGCACAGATCCGCGGGCTGAACGTCGCCGGCCGCAATGCCAACGACGGCATTTCGCTGGCGCAGACCGCTGAAGGCGCTCTCGGCAAGGTCGGCGACATGCTTCAGCGCATGCGTGAACTGGCCGTCCAGTCTTCGAACGCCACCAACAGCGCCGACGACCGCAAGGCCCTGCAGGCCGAAGTCGGGCAGCTGCGCGATGAAATCGACCGTGTCGCCAAGAACACCAGCTTCAACGGCCAGAAGCTGTTGAACGGCTCCTTCTCGGCGGCCACCTTCCAGGTCGGCGCCAACTCGGGCGAGAACATCACCGTGGCCGCGCTCACCAACTCCTCGGCCGACGGCCTGGGCAAGGTGGTCTACGGCAAGGCCTCGGTCTCCACGGGCACGGGCGGCTCCGTCACCACGCTGACGGCCATCACCGACGCTTCGCTGAGCATCACCGTTGACGGCACCGCTTACACGCTGGCCGACATCGGCGTGGCACGCACCGGCGAAGAGCGCATGGGCCAGATCGTCGAAGCGATCAACCGCAAGACCTCGGACACCGGCGTGGCCGCTTTCATGAAGGCTTCTGCCACGACGAGCGGCGCCTACGACATCGAGTTCCGCTCCAGCAAGGTGAGCGCCGACGGCAGCGCGGTGGCGGTGTCCGGCACCGGCTTCACGGCAGCCAACTCCGGCTTCGACGCAGCGGGCATGGCCATCACGGCCGGCAGCGCAACCTCCAAGGCCGGCATCTCGACCTTGTCGGTCGAAACGGTGGAAGACTCGTGGCTCGCCATCAAGAGCATCGACGACTCGCTGAACCAGGTCAACAGCGCACGTGCCACCCTGGGTGCGGTGCAAAGCCGGTTCGAGAACGCTGCGTCGAACATCGCGATCCAGTCCGAGAACACCGCCGCGGCTCGTGGCCGCATCGTCGACGCCGACTTCGCGATGGAAACCGCCAACCTGTCGAAGGCGCAAATCCTCCAACAGGCCGGCACGGCGATGGTGGCGCAAGCCAACCAGCAGCCCCAGCAAGTGCTGTCGCTGCTGCGCTGATCGATCCAGCGCAGGCGGGCCCCCGGTGCAAGCCGGGTTGCCCCTCCCCTCCAACGCCCGGCCGAACGCCGGGCGTTTTTCTTTTCCGAGTCGAATTGACCGCCGAATTCCTGCCTTATCCGGCGTTCGCTCCTTCGGGTGCTCCTCAAGAATCACTCATAGCCAAAGCCGGGTTCCGGCCTCAGCACCGGACACGTCACTGATTCACCAGGAGCGCACTCATGCCCCAGACGATCAACACCAACATCAGCTCGCTCACGGCGCAGCGCAACCTGAACGCGTCGCAGGGCTCGCTGGCCACGTCGATGCAGCGGCTCTCGTCGGGCCTGCGCGTCAACAGCGCCAAGGACGACGCGGCCGGCCTGGCCATCGCCGAGCGCATGAACACCCAGGTGCGCGGCCTGAACGTGGCGGCCCGCAACGCCAACGACGGCATCTCGCTGGCTCAGGTGGCCGAAGGCGCCTTGGGCAAGCTCGGCGACATGCTGCAGCGCATTCGCGAACTGGCGGTGCAGGCGTCCAACGCCACCAACAGCGCGGACGACCGCAAGGCCCTGCAGTCCGAAGTCTCGCAGCTGCGCGATGAAATCGACCGCGTGGCCAAGAACACCTCCTTCAACGGCCAGAAGCTGCTCGACGGTTCGTTCTCGGCCTCGACCTTCCAGATCGGCGCCAACTCGGGCGAGACCATCACCGTCGCGGCGCTGACCAATGCCGTCGGCCCAAGGCCTGTCCAAGGTGGTCTACGGCACCGAGTCGGTCGTCACCGGCACGGCCGGCGACATCAGCACGCTGACGGCCATCACCGGCGGCCAGCTCGCCATCAACGTCGGCGGCGTGGCCTACAGCATGGCCGACATCCGCATGGCGCGCACCGGCGAGGAGCGCATGGGCCAGGTGGTCGAAGCCATCAACCGCCGCACGTCGGACACCGGCGTGGCCGCGTTCATGAAGGCGTCTGAAACGACCGCCGGCGCGTACGAGATCGAATTCCGTTCGTCCAAGCTCGACGTGACCGGCAGCGCGATGGCCGTCACGGCCACCGGCTTCACCCTGGCCACCACCGGCTTCGACGCCGCCGCGCTGGACATCCCGAACGACAGCTCGACCTCCGAGGTCGGCATCGACACGCTGTCGATCGAAACCGTGCCCGGCGCGTGGCTCGCGATCCAGAACATCGACGACGCGCTGAACCAGGTCAACGGCGCGCGCGCCACTCTGGGCGCGGTGCAGAGCCGGTTCGAGAACGCGGTGTCCAACATCATGGTCCAGTCCGAGAACGACTCGGCCGCACGCGGCCGCATCATGGACGCCGACTTCGCGCTCGAAACCGCCAACCTGTCGCGCGCCCAGATCCTGCAGCAGGCCGGCACCGCGATGGTCGCGCAGGCCAACCAGTTGCCGCAGCAGGTGCTGCAGCTGCTGAAGTAGCGACCGAGCATTCACTTGCCGCCCTGAAAGCACCCGCCTGTGCCGAAAACCAGGCGGGTGTTCAGCACTGCTTCGCTGAAGTCGGGCCGCGACTGCCGATAGCACCGAACACTGCAGGAGCGTTGCGCATGGCGACCATTTCATCTCCCGGCATGGGCAGCGGCCTCGACGTCAACAGCATCGTCACGCAACTGTGGCGCATCGAGCGCAAGCCGATCGATGCGACTTGCAGACGCAAGCGACGACGATCCAGGCACAAGCTGTCGTCGTACGGCCTGCTGCAGAGCTATACCGTGAACGTTCAGACGCCGCGGCCGCAGCTCGCCAAGCCGGCGCTGTGGACAGCAGACCACGGCCACTCGCAGCGACAGCACCAGCGGTCGCGGCGTCGACCGGCACCACCGCGGTGCCCGGCAACTACACGCGTCGAGGTGACGCAACTGGCCCAGGCGCAGGCGCTGGCCTCCGGACAATACGCGGCCAGCACCGACCCGGTGGGCACCGGCACCCTGCACATCGAGCTCGGCGCCTGGGACGGCCGGCGGCGCGCCCTTCACGCCGCAGACGCCGCGCCACCGCGGTCGACATTCCGATCAACGTCGGCGAAGACACGCTGGACGACGTGCGCGACAAGATCAACGCGTCCAACGCCGGCGTCACGCGCCTCCATCGTTCGCGACAGCGGCGGCGCCGCGCCTGGTGCTGCGCTCCAATGCGACCGGGCGCAGCAGTCGATGCGCATCTCGGCGGTGCCGGCGGACCCGCCGGCCACCCGCCGGCGGCCCGACCTTGAACGACCTGGCGTTCGACCCCCGGCCGGCTCGGCCACGATGACGCAGACCCAGGCCGCCCAAGGACGCTGCGGCGACGGTCAACGGCCTGCCGGTCACCTCGGCGACCAACACGCTGGCCAACGTGGTCGACGGCGTGACCCTGACCCTGCGCAGACCACCGCCGCCGGCAAGCCGGTTCAGGTGACCGTGGGCGTGGACAGCGAGTCGCATGAAGAAGGCCTTGAACGACTTCGCCAAGGCCTACACCGACATCAACAAGTACATCGTCGAGCAGACCAAGTACGACCCCGACAAGAAGGTGGCCTCGCCACTGCAGGGCGACAGCGCGACGCTTGACGCTGCAAAGCCAGTTGCGCAGCATGATCGGCGCGACCGGCTCGGCGTCGACCGCGTTCACGCGCCTGTCCGACGTCGGCCTGGAGATCCAGGCCGACGGTTCGCTCAAGCTCAACGAGACCAAGTTCAGCACCGCGCTGGGCAAGCTGCCCGAGCTGTCCAAGGCCCTTAGCTTCAACGACACGGCGAACCCGAACGCAGCACGGCTTTGCGGTGCGCATCAAGTCGCTGACCGAGCAGATGACGCAGAGCGACGGGCCGGTGACCACGCGCACGCAAGGCCTGCGCGACAGCATCTCGCGCAACGACAAGCAGACCGCCAAGCTCGAGGAACGCGTCGCGCAGGTCGCAGGCGCGCCTGCTGCGCCAGTACAGCGCGCTCGACACCAGCCTGAGCAAGCTGAACGGCCTGAACAGCTACATCACGCAGCAGGTCGACGGCCTGGAACAAGGCTGAGCGCCGAGGGCTGACGAAGCCGCGGGGGCGCGAGGGACTCGACTTAGGGGCGCACGGCTCAAGAACCTGCCCCCGAATGTCGATAAGCAAACATCACGCCACCACAGGACACTCACAGCGATGTTTGCCTCCACCCACTCTTCCAGCCGGTCCAGCCCAGGCGCCGATGTCCGGGCTGTACCGCCAGGTCGGCGTCAGCACCGTCGGTCGACAACGCGTCGCCGCACCAGCTCGTGGCGATGCTGTACGACGGGCTGCTCGATCGCTGACCGAGGCCCGCGGCGCCATCCGCAACAAGGACGTCGAGGCCAAGGGCCGTGCGCATCGACGCGCGCCGTGCGCATCGTCGACGAAGGCCTGAAGGGCGGCGCTGAACCTGGATGCCGGCGGCACGCTGGCGCCAGGACCTGAGCGACCTCTACACCTACGTCGCCGACTGCGCCTGACGCACGCCAACCTGCACAACGACCTCTCGGCCGCTCGAGGAATGCTGCCGGCTGGTGGAGCCGCTGCGCGACGCCTGGATCGCGATCGGCGCCCAAGTGCGGCGCAGCCCGCATTGCCCCGGGTGAAGGCATGAACCCGCACCACGACGGCACCGAAGGACCCGGCATGAACACCGCGCTGCTCAACTACTACGAAGCCATCGAACAGGCCAGCCAGCGACATGCTCGACGCCGCCCGCAGCGGCAACTGGGACCAGGTGGTCAAGCTCGAAGGCGCCTGCGCGCTGCTGATCTCGCAGCTCAAGCACGCCGCCGCGCAGCGGCCGCTGGGCGCCGACGAGGCGCAGCTCAAGTCGCGCATCATGCAGCGCATCCTGGTCAACGACGCCGAGATCCGCAGCTGGCCGAGCCCTGGCTCGAGGACCTCGACGAGCTGCTCGCCGGCCAGCGCAGCACGCTTCACTGATCCAACGAGGGGAGCAGCGCAGACGATGGACACCAGCCGATGCCGCTGGACGGCACTGGCGGCCACGCACGGCGGCCTGGACGAGTTCCGCCTCACGTCGCCGCGCGAGATCGCCGCCATGCTGCAGCGCAGCTGTGCGACGGCAACGTGCAGCCTGAACCTGAACGGCCCCGACGGCAGCGTCTGCTCGGCGCGAGCTGTGGACGGTCGACACGCAGCGCGGCCACCATCAGCTTCAGCGCCGACGCCGACGACCCGCAACTGCAGGCCGCTGCTGCGAATGCGACGAAGCCGTGGTCGTCGGCTACCTCGACAGCGTCAAGCTGCAGTTCGACGTGCAGCGACCTGGTGCTGGTGCACGGCGGCCCGAGCAGCGCGCTGAAGCTGCCAGCTGCCCGCGCGAGATGTACCGCTTCCAGCGCCGCGAGCAGCTTCCGCGTGCGCCCGCTGCTGCGCAACGCGCCGGTCGCGCGCCTGCGCCACCCGATGATCCCCGACATGCAGCTGAGCGCTGCGCGTGCTCGACGTGAGCATCGGCGGCTGCGCCCTGTTCCTGCCCGACGACGTGCCGCCGATGCAGCCCGGCGTGCCGCTCAACGGCGTGCGCATCGAGCTCGACCCCGACACCCGGCTGCAGACCAACCTGCGCCTGCAGCACGTCACCTCGATCAACGCCGACGCGCGGCGTGCGCCTGGGCTGCGAGATCGCCGACCCCGCGCGCGACAGCCTGCGCACCCTGCAGCGCTTCATCGACCAGACGCAGAAGAAGCGGCGGTTGATGGTGTTGAGCTGAGCACCGGACCTCGCGCGTTCAGTCCTTCTGCGGCACGTATCGCGCGCCGTAGGCCAGCAGCGCCGAAGCCAACACCAGCACGCTGAGCGCCACTGTCAGCGAGGTTGCCTGCGCGATGCCGCCGATCAGCGGCGGGCCGATCATGAAACCGCTGTAGCCGATCGACGTGACCGAGGCGATCGCCGCGGCACGGCTGACCCCGGGCACGCGGGTTGCCGCGTTGAACAGGATCGGTGCGACCGGCGCGAGCCCGGCGCCGGCGATGGCAAAGCCGATGAACGCGACCCAGCCGGTGGCCGACAGCAGCACCACCGCCATCGCCACCGCCGACATGCGTGGCGCCGACGCGCAGCAGCGAACGCTCCGCGTAGCGCGAGCGCAGGTAGTCGCCACCGAAACGCGCCAGCGCCATCGCGCCGGAAAACACCGCATAGCCGATCGCCGCCTGCGCCTGCGGCATGCCGACCTCCTGCTTCAGGTACAGCACGCACCAGTCGTACATCACGCCTTCGGCCGTCATGCCGGCGAAGATCAGCAGCCCGATGATCAGCAGCAGCCCGCGCGGCCAGGCGAAGTGCGCCTTCTCGCCCTCCCCGCCGCCGGCCGCGGGGTGGGTTTCGAGCATGCCGCGCGAAGCAACGAGCACGATCAGCGCCATGCCAGCGCAGACGCTGAACAGTTGCAGCCGCGGCGCCACGCCGGCACCCAACAGCACCGACGCCAACCCGGCGCCCAGCATGCCGCCGACGCTGAACATGCCGTGCAGGTTGCTCATGACCGCACGGCCGCTCAGGCTTTCGAGCTCGGAGCCTTCGGTGTTGATCGACACGTCGAACAGGCTCATCGCCGCGCCGAACAGCAGCATCGCCGGCAGCAGCAGCGCCAGGCCCGGGTACTCGAGCACCATGGCCAGCAGCAGGCACATCACCAGCGCCGCCCGCGGCCGCGGCGTGGCGCGCGCCGAAGCGCCCGACCACCCGCCCGGCGATGAACAGCGACGCACCGCGCCCACCGCCGCGGCCAGCAGCACCATCGACAGCACCGCCTCGCCCAGCGCCGTACTGCGCCTTGACCGACGGGATGTGCGCGCCCCAGGTGCCGCCGAGGAAACCCGAGCGCGGCGAACTGCACCCGCGTGGCCCAGCGCGCGCGCGCCAGGGTGCTGAGGGAATGAATCGGTGCCGGAAGGGCCTGCGGCGCTCGTCGTGCGTCATGGTTCTGAATTGCGGCACCCGTGCCGCCGTGGAAGTGGTTGCGGTATTGTGCCAGAATGCGCCGATATGTGCACACATGCGAAACCGCGTGAAGACCAACCCGACCCGCTGACGACGCCCGTGCGCCGACGCCCGCGCTTTGCCGAAGAGCGCCAGAGCGCTATCGCTCGCGCGCTGCGCGAGCACGGGCGCGTGGAGGTCGCGGCGCTCGCGCTGCGAATACGGCGTGTCTGAAGACAGCATTCGCCGCGACCTGCGCGCGCTGGCCGCGCGCGGCCTGGTGCAGAAGACGCATGGCGGCGCGGTCGCGCTGCACGTGGGCGCGCTGCCGATGGTGCAGCGGCGCGACGTCAGGCCCTCGTCCAAGCAAGCCATCGGCCGTGCCGCCGCAGCCCGCGTGCAGGCGCACCAGACGCTCTTCATCGACAGCGGCAGCACTGCGCTGGCACTGGCCCAGGCGCTGGCCGTCGGTGACGCGCCGCGGCCGCTGACCGTGATCACCGCCGCGCTCGACGTGGCGCTGCTGTTCAGCACCGACGCCACCGTGACGCTGGTGCTGGCCGGCGGCGAGTGGTCGCACGACACGCGCGCCTTCTTCGGCCCGCTGGCCGAAGCCGACGATCCGCGCGCACCGCGCCGACTGGGCCTTCCTCGGCGCCTGCGCCGTGCACCCGCGCCTGGGCCTGAGCGCGTCACACGCCGGCGACGCCGCGCTCAAGCGCGCAATGCTCGAATGCGCGCAGCAGCGCGTGCTGCTCGCCGACGCCAGCAAGTTCGACCTGGTGCAGCCGCAGGTCGTTGCCGGGTTGGATCAGCTCGACTTGGTGGTCACCGACGCGGCGCCGAAGTGGCTGCGGGCGGCGGTGAAGGCAGTCGAACGCATTTGAATCGGCCGGCGCGGGAACATGGAGGCGTCATGATCGACATCGTTGCGCATCGCCCGAGTTGGCGCATTAAATTCCAGGAACTCGGTGCCGCTCACTCAGGCCGCCGGCCAGCGGCGCGTGAACATTCATGTACGCCAAGCGCAAAACCCAACCAGCGTTACGCCCTGCTCTTTCGAGACTACCTGGCCTCTCATCCATGGGTGGCAGCAGCGTACGGTGAACTCAAGGTCCGCCTCGCAGCTTCCTTGGCCAGCGAAGACGACGACCCCGATGTCAAGGACCCGGCTGTCGACCTGATCTACTTCGCCGCAGAAGAGTGGGCCTCCGGTTGTCAGTGGCAGCCGCAAGCGTCGGACGCCTGAACTTAGTTAATGCGGTGACGAGGTACGCCAGCCGACTGATCCGTTTTTCGATGAGCAGTCACCAACGCCTCCGCTCGCGGCAGGCGGTACCCGGCGGGGGCGATTTCTGGGGCGGCGAGGAGCGGAGGTTCGGGGTCGGCGCGCTTGCGCGCTTCAACATCTGACTCGCCGGCGGTTGTTTGAACGAAGCGAAACGAAGTTGAGCGAAGTGAGTTCTGACGGCGCGACCCTGGACCGAGCACCGCAGCGGAGTCGGCGTACCCGCCGACCGCCCCAGCATGAGCCCCCGCCGGGTACCGCCTGGCGCGAGCCGCGCAAACGCTTTGCAGTACGCGTTGCGATCGCGGCGCCGGCCCTACACCTGCATGTTCATGATGTCGGAATACGCCTGCACCAGCCGGTTGCGCACCTGCAGCGTCGCCTGGAAGCCGATCTGCGCCTTCTGCATCGCGACCATCGTCTGCTCGAGGCTGACGGTCGGGTTGTCGAGCTGCACCTCGCGCTGCATCGCGGTCGCGTCGTTCTGCGACTTGCTGACCGCGCCGAGCGCCTGCGTCAGCGCCTTCTGAAAGCCGGCCGCCGGCGACCGCGCCGGCGCCCTTGCGCGAGCGGCACGCCGTCGGTGCCGAGGCCGGCACGGGCGACGGCCTGGGCGAAGTCGAAGGGTTTCAGGGTGACGTTCATGGCGGGCTCCTGGCTCCGCGATGGCGGCGCATCGTAGGCGACAGCGGCCGCCCGCCGATGGCGCGAACTGGCGCCGCATATGCCGGCCTGTTTCGCGCATCCGGCCAGGCGGCGCGTTCCGAATAATCGCTTCCAGACCCGGCGGGCCTCTCGCCCCGGCTGCACGCCGAACCGCTCCATGGACAACGCCGTCGCCACTCAACGCCCAACGCTTCGCTGCGCCGTACCCGCCGACCTTCGCCGGCCGCCTGCAGCGCGATGCCGGCGCGCAGCAAGCTGAGCGCGCTGATCGGCGTCGCCGCGCTGGCCGGCGTCGTGCTGCGCGATGACGATGTGGAGCAGCCAGGGCGACTACAAGGTGCTCTACGCCAACCTGTCCGACAAGGACGGCGGCGCCGATCATCGCCCAGCTGTCGCAGATGAACGTGCCCTACAAGCATGCCGAGGGCGGCGCCGCGATCCTGGTGCCGGCCGCGCAGGTGCACGACGTGCGCCTGAAGCTGGCGACCGGCCGGCCTGCCCAAGGGCTCGGTCGTCGGCTTCGAGCTGATGGACAGCGCCCGCTTCGGCCAGACGCAGTTCCAGGAGCGGCTCACCTTCCAGCGCGGACTCGAAGGCGAGCTGACGCGCTCGATCAGCTCGCTCGCCGCGGTGCAGAGCGGCGCGCGTGCACCTGGCGCTGCCGAACCAGAACGGCTTCTTTCGCGAGCAGCAAAAGCCCAGCGCCTCGGTGCTGCTGACGCTGCACCCCGGCCGCACGCTCGACCGCGCGCAGATCGCCGGCATCGTGCACCTGGTCTCGTCGCAGCGTGCCCGAGCTGAGCCCGAAGGCGGTGAGCGTGCTCGACCAGACCGGCACGCTGCTGTCCGGCGGCGGCGACGGCGCAGCCCGGCGCCGGCCTCGACGCGCAGCAGCTGCAGTACGTGAACCAGATCGAGGCCGGCTACACCAAGCGCATCATCGAGCTGCTCGAGCCGATCGTCGGGCGCGACAACCTGCGCGCCAGCGTCACCGCCGACGTCGACTTCTCGCAGACCGAAGCGACCTCGGAAGAGTTCAAGCCCAACCAGGGCGCGCGACGCGAGCGTCTCGATCCGCAGCCAGCAGACCACCGAGCAGAGCGGCGCCGGCGCCGGCGCGCACGCCAGCGGCGTGCCGGGCGCGGCGTCGAACCAGCCGCCGGTCGCCGCGACCGCGCCGCTCACCGGCGCCGTCGCAGCCGCTGCAGGCCGCGCAGGCCGGCGGCGCCGCCGGCAGCAGCGGCCGGCGCGACGCGGTGACCAACTACGAGGTCGACAAGACCGTGCGCGTGACGCGCAACGCGACCGGCAACGTCAAGCGGCTGAACGCCGCGGTGGTCGTCAACAACCGCAGCGTCACCGACGCCAAGGGCAAGACGACGCAGCGTGCCGCTGGCGCCGACGAGATCGAGAAGCTGACCGCGCTGGTGCGCGAGAGCGATCGGCTTCAACAAGGAGCGCGGCGATTCGGTCAAGGTGATCAACGCGCCGTTCAGGGTCGAGCCGATCGCCGACGACCGAGACGTGCCGCTGTGGAAGCAGCCCGAGCTGATCGACCTGCTGCGCGCCGCGGCGCGTGCCGGCCGGCGCTGGCGCTGGTCGCGCTGCTGGTCTTCTTCGGCCTGGTCCGCCCGGCGCTGAAGAGCGCGCTCGCGGCGCGGCCGGCGCAGCCGGCGCGGCCCGGCACGCAGCTCGACGCCGTCGTCGACGACGAGCAGTCCTGCCCGGCCCGCCGGCGCTCGCCGGCGCTCGGCGCACCGTAGCGACCAGACTCGAAGGCGCGCGCGCGCTCGCCAAGGACAACCCGGCCGCGGTCGCCGGCATCGTGCGCGGCTGGGTCGGCGGCGAAGCCGCCTGACGCGGCGCAAGCACAGGCAACGCAGCCATGGCGCTCGACGAAGCCGGCCTCGAAGAACGCGGCCATCCTGCTGATGTCGCTCGGCGAGGAGGAAGCCGCCGCGGTGTTCAAGCACCTGTCGCCGAAGGAGGTGCAGAAGCCTGGGCGAGACGATCGCGCAAGCATGAAGTCGGTGCCGCGCGAGCGCGTCGACGAGCGTGCTCGACGAAGTTCACCGACACTGGCCGGCGAGCAGCAGCATGCTGGTGCGCCGACACCGACGAGTACGTGAAGAGCGTGCTGCGCAAGGCGCTCGGCGACGACAAGGCCAACCTGCTGATCGACCGCATCCTGCAGGGCGGCGACGTCAGCGGGCATCGAGAGCCTGAAGTGGATGGACGCCGGCGTCGGTGGCCGAGCTGCTGCGCAACGAGCACCCGCAGATCGTCGCCGCGATCCTGGTGCACCTGGACTTCGACCAGGCCGTCGGCGGTGCTGAAGACCTTCGCCGAGCGCCAGCGCAACGAGGTGCTGGTGCGCATCGCCACGCTCGACGGCATCCAGCCCTCGGCGCTGAAGGACCTGAACGAGGTGATGAGCAAGGTGCTGGCCGGCGGCGACAAGCTGCGCAAGGCCTCGCTCGGCGGCGTCAAGACCGCGGCCGAGATCATCAACCTGATGGGCACGAGCGATCGAGACCGCGGTGCTCGACTACATCCGCGAGGCCGACAACGACCTGGCGCAGAAGATCATGGACAACATGTTCACCTTCGACGACCTGATGAAGCTCGACGACAAGGGCATCCAGGCGCTGCTGAAGGAAGTGCAGTCCGAGTCGCTGGTGATCGCGCTCAAGGGCGCGACGCCGGAGCTGCGCGAGAAGATCTTCAAGAACATGTCCACGCGCGCCGCCGAGACGCTGCGCGAAGACCTCGAGTCGCGCGGCCCGGTGCGCGTGTCCGAGGTCGAGGCCGAGCAGAAGGAAATGCTGAAGATCGTGCGCCGCCTGGCCGACGAAGGCCAGATCGTGCTCGGCGGCGGCGGCGACGATGACTTCGTCTAACGCCACGCCGCCGCGAACGTGCCGCCGCCGCCCGGCGCGCAAGGCCGTCGGCCTACGCGCGCTTCATTCCGCGCGAGGAGCTGAGCTCGTTCGCGGCCTGGACGCCCGGCGACTGTCCGGCGGCGACGCCGCAGCGCGCCGCTGCGCCGCGCGACCGACGAGCCGCGCCGGCGCAGACCGCGCCGAGCGCCGCCGAGCAGCTCGCCGCGCAGCTGCGCGCGGCGCGCCAGGCCGGCTACCAGGACGGCTACCGCGACGGCCTGGTCGCGCTCGAGGGCTTCAAGCAGAGCTTCGCGCAGCCAGACGACGCGCGCAGATCGGCGCGCTGGTGCAGTCGCTCGGCGACGCAGCTCGACGCGCTGCAGCAGGAGATGGCGCGCGCGCTGGCCGCGCGCGGCGACGCAGCTGGCGCGCCAGGTCGTGCGCAGCGAGCTGGCGGCGCGGCCCGAGCTGCGTCGCCGCGGTCGCCGCAGCGAGGCGATCGACGCGCTGCTGCTGAGCGCGCGCCACATCGCCCTGCGCGTGCATCCCGACGACCACGCCGCTGGTCGCCGCAAGGCGCGGCCGACGCGCTCGCCGCGCGCGGCGCGCGCCTCGTCGCCGACGCCGCGATCGCGCGCGGCGGCTGCCGTGGTCGAGTCCGACATCGGCGCTGATCGACGCGACGCATCGACGACGCGCTGGCGCCGCGCCGCCGCCGCGCTCGGCAGCGAGCTGACCTGGCAGACGCCGCGCCCGACGCCGCCGACGCGGCCGCGACGCACGGCAGCGACTCGCATGACCGACCGCCAGCCGCCGATCGGCGCACCGACAAGCTGGCGCCGCTACCTGGCCGACCTGCAGGCGTTCGCCGCCGAGCCGCTGCCGCTCGAGACCGCAGGGCCTGCTGGTGCGCGTCACCGGCCTGGTGCTCGAGGCGGCCGGGCATCCGCGTGCCGGTCGGCTCGGTGTGCGAGGTCGCGCATGCCGACGGCCAGCCGCCGGTCGATCGCCGAGGTGGTCGGCTTCTCCGGCGACCGCGCCTACCTGATGCCCACCGGCGACGTGCACGGCCTGGCCAGCGGCGCGCGCGTCGTGCCGCGGCCCTCGCCGGTCGTGCCGCTGCAAGCTCGGCGCCGCGCGCCACCCGTGGCGGCGCAGCGAAGACCGCACGCCTGCACCTGCCGGTCGGCGACGGCCTGCTCGGCCGCGTCGTCGATTCGCACGGCGCAGCCGATGGACCGCCAGGGCCCGCTCGCGCACGTGCACAACGAGCCGCTGATCGCGCCGCCCGATCAACGCGATGGACCGCGACCCGATGCGCACGCCGCTCGACACCGGCGTGCGCGCGATCAACGCGCATGCTCACCGTCGGCCGCGGCCAGCGCATCGGCCTGTTCGCCGGCACCGGCGTCGGCAAGAGCGTGCTGCTCGGCATGATGGCGCGCTACACCGCGGCCGACGTGATCGTCGTCGGCCTGATCGGCGAGCGCGGCCGCGAGGTCAAGGAATTCATCGAGGACATCCTCGGCGAGGAAGGCCTCGCGCCGCTCGGTCGTCGTCGCCGCGCCGGCCGACGCGCCGCCGCTGGTGCGCATGCAGGGCGCGAACTACGCGACCGCGATCGCCGAGCACTTCCGCGACCACGGCCAGCACGTGCTGCTGCTGATGGATTCGCTGACGCGCTACGCGATGGCGCAGCGCGAGATCGCGCTGGCCATCGGCGAGCCGCCGGCCACCAAGGGCTACCCGCCGAGCTGCTTCGCCAAGCTGCCGCAGCTGGTCGAGCGCAGCGGCAACGGCGTCGCCGGCGGCGGCTCGATCACCGCGTTCTACACCGTGCTCACCGAAGGCGACGACCCGCAGGACCCGATCGCCGACGCGGCGCGCGGCATCCTCGACGGCCACATCGTGCTCTCGCGCGAGCTCGCCGAGGCCGGCCACTACCCGGCGATCGACATCGAGACGCTCGATCTCGCGCGTGATGACCAACGTGCGCCGCGCAGCGAGCACGTCGACGCGGCGCGGCGCTTTCGCCAGCTGCACGCGCGCCACAACAAGGCGCGCGACCTGATCCAGCTCGGCGCCTACGCGCCCGGCCACGACGCCGAGCTCGACACCGCCGTGCGCCTGCACGAGCCGATGACCGCGCTGCTGCAGCAGGACATGCACGAGCGCGCCGCGCTCGACGACAGCCTGCGCGTCCTGCACGCCGTGCTCGCCGCCTGACCGCACCGTCCCCTGCTCGAGACCCTGCCATGCACGACGACCTGCAACCCCTGCTCCTCCTGCTCGCCCAGGCCGAACGCGCAGCGCGACGCCGCGCTCGCCGAGCAGCTCAAGGCCGAGCCGCGCAGCGCGCCGCCGCGGCGCAGGCCGAGCAGCTGCGTCGCCTACCGCCGCGACTACGAGCAGCGCTGGAGCGCGCAGTTCAGCCGCGAGGGCAAGATCGAGCTGGTGCGCTGCTACCAGGGCTTCATGCAGCGCCTGACGCAGGCGGTCGAGCAGCAGGCAGCGCGTCGCCGCGCACGCCGCCGCGCAGGCCGAGCGCGCCGAGGCGATCTGCGCGAGCACGAGCTGCGCGTGCGCCTCGGTGCAGCAAGCTGATCGAGCGGCGCCCGCGCGAGAGCGAGCGCGTCGACGGCGCGGCGCGAGCAGAAGGACAGCGACGAGCCGCGCCGTGCGCGCGTCGTGGAACCGCGCTCGACCGCGCCGCGGCCACGGCGCGCACCTGAGCTGGGCACCGCGATGCAAGCACGCGCCGCCACGCCCAGCGGCCAGCGCCGCGCCGGCCGTCGGCGCGCCGCTCGCCCCGTCGGCCGCGCCGACGTCCGGCCGACGAACGCCGCTGCGCCAGACGCAGCGCTCGCGCGCAGCGCTTCGCAGACGCTGCTGCGCCGGCAGCCGCGCAGGCCGCAGCGCCCAAGCCCGGCGGCGCCGGCGCCGCCGCCGGCCGCCGCACGGCGCAGGCGCCGAACCAGCGACCGAGCGCGCCGCGCGGCGACGCCGCACAGACGCCGACGCACGACGCCAAGCGCGCGCGACGCGCGCCGCGCGACAGCGACGCGCCGGCCAAGACCGCCGAGCGACCGCCGCCGAACGCCGAAGGCGGATCGAAGCCGACGCGCCGACGCCGACGCACGCAGCGCACGACGCCGGCGGCTGCGCGCCGACCGCGCCGCCGGCAGACCGCACGCCGACCGGCCGCGATCGCGCAGCGCCCGCGCGACGCGCGGCGCCGACGCGCCGCCGGCGCATGCCGACGCGAGCGCTGCGCGACGGCCGCGCTGCAGCGGCGCGCAGCGGCGGCGCCGGCCGGATGCCGACACCGGCGCCGCCCGAGGCGACCGCGCGGCCGACGCGACTCGCCGGCACGCGGCCGGCGCGACGCCCCGGCGCGCACGCGCCCGCGCCGACGCGCACGCAGGCCGACTGGCGCGACGCGCGCCGCGCAGCCGGCACGACGCCGATGCCGGGCACGCGCCGGCACATGTCGCCGCCGGCGCCGACCGAGCTTGCCGCCGCGCACGCGACGCCGCGGCGCGCGACCAGCGCCGAGCGCGCGTGCCGACGCGCAGCGCCCGCGCTCGACCGCAGCGCGCTGGCCGGCGCCGCGCCAGCGCCCGCGCCCGCCGACCGGCCGCCGACGCCGGCGCCAGCGCCACCTGGCCGACGCCGATCGACGCGCCCGACTTCGCGCGCCGCGCTGCGGCGTCGCAGGTCAGCGTGCTCGCGCGCGACGGCGTGCAGCAGGCCGAGCTGCACCTCAACCCGGCCGAGATCGGGCCGGTGTCGATCCAGATCGCGCTCGACGGCACGCAGGCGCGGGTCGACTTCGGCGCCGACGTCGCGGCCACGCGCGCAGGCGATCGAAGCGCGGCCTGCCCGAGCTCGCCGAGCGCGCTGCGCGACGCCGGCTTCACGCTCGACCGGCGGCGGCGTCTCGCAGCACGCCGGCGGCCGCGCAGGCGGCGACGACGACGGCGCGCTCGGCGCGCGGCGGCCGCGATCGGCCGTGCGCGGTCGCGACGGCGCCGACGCGCGGCGCATGCCGAGCGGCAGCCGCGCGGCGCGTCGCCGCCGGCGGCGTCGACCTCTACGCCTGAGCAGGGCGACGCCGCGCCAGCGGCACGCGCGGCGTCTGAGGCGCGACAAAGGCCCGCTTATCGCCGCTTCGCGCGGCGGCCCGCGGTTTCGCATAATTTCCTCACGGCAAGACGACGCTGCGCGATCGCGGCGCAGGCGCTGCCGTACCCGACGCGAGCTCCGATGCCCGATGGAGTCACGATGTCCGCTGCCGCCGCCGACGCCTGGCGCCGACGTGCGCCGACCAAGGCGCAAGAAGAAGCTCATCATCATCGTCGCCGCGGCGCTCGCTGCTGGTGCTCGCGCTGGCGGCGGCGGCGCCGTCGTCTTCCTGAAGCAGAAGAAGGCCGCAGCCGCCGCGGCCGCGCGCCGAGGACGACGGCGACGACGCCGAGCGCCGGGCCCACGGCGCCGCAAGATCGACCACGAAGACCGCGCCGATCTACCTGCCGCTCGACCCGTTCGTCGTCAACCTGGCCGACAAGGACGCCGACCGCTACGCGCAGATCGGCATCACGCTCGAGGTCGACGACGCCAAGTTCGCCGACCAGATGAAGGCCTACATGCCGGCGATCCGCAACGCCATCCTGATGATCCTGGCGCACAAGACCTCGCAGGAGCTGCTCGACCGCGACGGCAAGGAGCAGCTGGCCGCACGAGATCATGCGCGAGGCGGTGCGGCCGATGGGCATCGAGGTCGACGACGCCGACGAGCCGACGACAGCGCGCCGTCGCCGGCAAGGACGAGCGCCGACGCCGAAGACGACGCGCCGGCCAAGGCACGAAGCAAGCCGAAGAAGAAGACGCACGGCCGATGCACAACCCGATCGAGCACGTGCACTTCTCGCAACTTCATCATCCAGTAGCGCGAGCTGCACATCCATGAACCAGCAGATCCTCTCGCAGGACGAAGTCGACGCGCTGCTGCAGGGCATCACCGGCGAAAGCCAGAAGCTCGACGCCGGAGACGCGCCGCCGAGGCGGCGTGCGCAACTACGACCTGGCGAGCCAGGAGCGCATCGTGCGCGGGCGCATGCCGACGATGGAGATCATCAACGAGCGCTTCGCGCGCAACATCCGCATCGGCCTGTTCAACTTCATCCGCAAGAGCCCCGAGGTCTCGATCGGCGGCATCAAGGTGCAGAAGTACAGCGCCTTCCTGCGCGAGATCGTGGTGCCGACCAACTTCAACATCGTCTCGGTGCGGCCGCTGCGCGGCTCGGGCCTGATCGTGCTGCGACCCGACGCTGGTGTTCGCGGTGATCGACGCGCTGTTCGGCGGCGCCGGCAAGTACCACACGCGCATCGAGGGGCGCGACTTCTCGCCCACCGAGCAGCGCATCATCCACGCGCCTGGTCGACGTGATCACGGCCGAGTACAAGAAGGCCTGGCACGGCATCTACCCGCTCGAGCTCGAGTACCAGCGCTCGGAGATGCAGCCGCAGTTCGCCAACATCGCCACGCCGAGCGAGATCGTCGTCGCGACCTCGTTCACGCTCGAGATCGGCGACACCAGCGGCACGATCCACTTCTGCATTCCGTACTCGACGCTCGAGCCGATCCGCGACGTGCTGTACTCGACCGATGCAGGGCGACGCCGACCGAGCCCGACCGGCGCTGGGTCAACCTGATGACGCAGCAGATCCAGTCGGCCGAGGTCGAGCTCGTCGCCGAGCTGGCGCACGCGCCGGCCACGGTGGAGCAGCTGCTGGCGTTCAAGGCCGGGCGACTTCATCGAGCTCGACCTGCAGCCAGGCGATCCAGGCCAAGGTCGACGGCGTGCCGGTGTTCGACTGCCACTACGGCACCTCGAACGGCCAGTACGCGCTCAAGATCGATCAACTGTTGACCAGCTCGCACCACGGGCTGGCTGGGAGAATCACATGTCGCACTGACAACGCGACGCAGCGCGCATGCCGAACGACGACGCGATGGCCGCCGAATGGGCCGCCGCGCTGGCCGCAGGCCAAGCCCGAGGCCGGCGGTGCACGCGGCAGCCGACCAGGTCTCGCCGGCGTCGTTCGCCGAACTTCGCGCCGACCACGGCGCGACGGCGGCGGGCAACGACATCAACATGATCCTCGACATCCCGGTGCAGCTGACCGTGGAGCTCGGCCGCACGCGCATCCCGATCAAGCACATCCTGCAGCTCGCGCAGGGCTCGGTGGTCGAGCTCGAGGCGCTGGCCGGCGAGCCGATGGACGTGCTCGTCAACGGCTACCTGATCGCGCAGGGCGAGGTGGTGGTGGTCAACGACAAGTTCGGCATCCGCCTGACCGACATCGTGACGCCGAGCGAGCGCATGCGCCGCCTGAGCCGCGGCTGATCGCTGACGTTGCCGTGCAACGATGGCTCGAACGGCTTGAGCTCGCTGCTGTGGTTCATCGCGATCGTCGCGCTGATCCCGGTGGCGCTGTGGCTGCTCAAGCGCACGCCGCTCGGCGGCGCCGGCGGCGCCGGCGTGCTGCGCAGCGTCGCGGCGCTGCCGCTCTCGCCTAGCCAGCGCATCGTCACGATCGAGGTCGGCCAGCGGCGACGAGCGCCGCTGGCTGGTGCTCGGCGTGACGCCGCAGACGCATCACGCACGCTGCACACGATGGCGCCGCAGAGCCGATGCGCCGCCGGCCCGCGCCGCCGGTGCACCGCGCGTTCGCGCAGCTGCTCGGCGCCGCGCTGCGGCCGGCGAGCCCGTGCCGCGACAACGCCAGGCCGAGCGCGCGCTGAACGCCGAGCTCGCAGCGCCTGCGCGCCTGCGCGGCGCGTCGCGTGGCTGCGCTCGCCGTCCTCGCTGTCGTCGCGCTGTCGTCGCCGCTGCCGGCTGCGGCGCAGAGCCGCCGGCGGCGCGCGACCTGCCGCTGCTGATCGGCCAGGGCGCCGGCGGCACCAGCTACTCGGTGCCGATCCAGACGCTGCTGTTCTTCACCGCGCTGAGCTTCCTGCCGGCGGTGCTGCTGCTGATGACGGGCTTCACGCGCATCGTCATCGTGCTGAGCCTGCTGCGCCAGGCGCTCGGCACGCAGGCGGCGCCGCCGAACCAGGTGATCGTCGGGCCTGAGCCTGTTCCTCACCTTCTTCGTGATGGGGCCGACGATCGACAAGGTCTACGCCGACGCCTACCAGCCGTACGCCGAGAACAAGATCGCCTTCGACGAGGCGCTCAAGCGCGGCGAGAGTGCCGATGCGCGAGCTTCATGCTGAAGCAGACGCGCCAGGCCGACGTGATGCTGTTCGCCAAGCTCGCCAAGATCGACCCGGCGGTCAAGACCGCCGACGTGCCGTTCAAGGTGCTGGTGCCGGCCTTCGTGACCAGCGAGCTGAAGAGCGCGTTCCAGATCGGCTTCCTGGTCTTCATCCCGTTCCTGATCATCGACATGATCGTCGCCAGCGTGCTGATGTCGCTGGGCATGATGATGCTGTCGCCGGTGCTGATCGCGCTGCCGTTCAAGCTGATGCTGTTCGTGCTGGCCGACGGCTGGAACCTGCTGCTCGGCTCGCTCGCCGCGAGCTTCGTCGACCTGACCGACCACCTCGCCATGGACTCACAACAAGTCTTCACCTTCGGCCAGCAGGGCCTGCTACATGCTGCTGATGGTCTCGGCGCCGATGCTGCTCACCGTGCTCGTGGTCGGCCTGCGTCGTCAGCATCTTCCAGGCGGCGACGCAGATCCACGAGGCGACGCTGTCGTTCGTGCCCAAGATCGATCGCCGCGGTCGCGGTGCTGGCGATCGCCGGGCCGTGGATGCTGACCACGCTGGTCGAGTACCTGCAGCGCACGCTGCAGGCGATCCCGACCGTCGTCGGCTGAGCGCGCTGACGCGACTGCGCGATGCTGACCTTCACCGAGGCCCAGGTCCTCGCCTGGGTCACGCCGCTGCTCTGGCCGTTCCTGCGCGTGCTCGCGCTGTTCGGCGCGCTGCCGGTGCTCGGCGCAGCGCGGCGTGCCGATGCGGGTGCGCATCGGCGCTGGCGTTCCTGATCGCGTTCTGCGCCCAGGCCTCGCTGCCGGCGATGCCGGTGATCGCGCTCGACTCGGCCGCCGGCCGTCCTGCTGCGTGCTGCAGCAGGTGCTGATCGGCCTGTCGCTCGGCTTCGCGGTGCGCATCGTCTTCGCCGCGGTCGAGTTCGCCGGCGAGATCGATCGGCCTGCAGATGGGCCTGAACTTCGCCGGCTTCTTCAACCCGATGACGCGGCGGCGAGGCGACCGCGGTGAGCCGCTTCTTCGGCGTCTCGGTGGCGTGGCTGTTCATCGTCATCGACGGCCACCTGCTGCGTGATCGCCGCGGTCGTGCAGAGCTTCACACGCGTTTCCGGTCGGCGCCCGAGCCGTTCGCCTTCCTGCGCGCGCGTGCAGCCGCAGCGCTGGGGCGCCGAGATCTTCAGCCTCGGCCTGTGGATCGCGCTGCCGCTGGTGGCGATGCTGCTGTTCACCAACCTCGTGCTCGGCGTCATCTCGCGCGTCGCGCAGCAGATGAACATCTTCGCGATCGGCTTTCCGATCACGCTCGGCGTCGGCCTGGTCGGCGTGCTGCTGACGCTGCCGATGATGCAGACGCCGTTCACGATGGCGCTGGAGCGGATGCTCGCGTACTTCCAGTAGTTCACCTTGCCCGCGGTCGCGCACATTCTGGTGCCGAGGAAGTTGGCGACGCAGGTTACCGTTCAGAAGAACGGGTAAGGCCCGGGATAACTGCCGATGAAGCTGGTGTGGCTCACCAGCCCGTGCACCGGGTCCCACAGGTGCAGCATGCAGGCCGGCGGGCCGAGGTAGGTACGCGGCTGAGCGTTCGGGTCGAGTTGCAGCGCGATCTCGGTGACCGTGCTGGGGCAGCTCAGCACCACCGTGCCGGCCCAGCGCCGCGCCATCGGGGATCGCCAGGTACGGCAATGTCAGGCGGCCCAGCAGTTCGAGCGCCATCGCATATTCGTCAGGCTGGCCTTCGTCGACCAGGTCGCCGGTCAGCAACACCAAGTCGGGGCGGCGGTCGAGGCGGTGCAGGTGCTCGATGGCGTTGGCCAGCGCGCGGTTTGAGTCGGCCACGCCGCGGTACAGCTCGCCGCGCGGGCGCAAGTGCAGGTCGGAGAGTTGGGCGATCAGCATGGCCCACCAGTCTATCGGCCCGCTACCGGTTGCACTGCCCCTGCCGCTCGAACCAGTAGACGATGTTGCCGGCCACGGCGATGCTGCCCGACACGACCGCGGTGGCCGCCGTCACCACGCCGGCGCCGACCAGCAGCGCCGCGCAGCCCTGGTTGGCGCAGCCGCCGAAGAAGCCGACCTGTTCAACGTCGAGCACCATCTGGCGCATGTGGACGCGGCACTCCTCGTCGTAGACGGTGGTGGTGCGGGGGACGACGACGCAGGCTTGAAGCGTGATGAGGAGGAGAGTCGATGAGAGGCGAGCGCCGCAGCGCCCAGCAGCCCGCACCGTCACTCGCCCACCAGCCCGTTGCGAATGGCGTAGACGGTCATCTCGGAGTTGTTGCTCAGGCCGAGCTTTTCGAGCACACGGGCGCGGTAGACGCTGACGGTCTTGGGGCTCAGGTTCAGCTCCACGGCGATGTCGGCCAGGCGCTTGCCGGAGGCGATCATCACCAGGGTCTGCAGCTCGCGGTCTGAGAGCTTTTCGTGCGCGTTGCCGGCGACCGGCGTGGTCAGGCTCTCGACCAGCATCTGCGCCATGTCGGGCGTGACGTACTTGCGCCCTTGCGCCACGGTGCGCACCGCGGTGACGATGGTCGCCGGGTCGCCGCCCTTGTTGACGTAGCCGAACGCGCCGGCACGCAGCGCGCGGATCGCGTACTGGTCTTCCGGGTACATCGACACCACCAGCACGCGCAGGCTGCTGCCTTCGTCTTTCAGCGCATGCAGCACGTCCAGCCCGCTGCGGCCGGGCAGGTTGATGTCGAGCACCAGCACGTCGCAACTCGTGTTGCGCATCAGGCTGCGCAGCTCGCCGTAGTCGCCGGCCTCGCCCACCACCTCGATGTCGGATGCGTCGCACAGCGTGTCGCGGATGCCGCGCCGGATCAGCGCGTGGTCGTCGCAGAGGATGACCTTGATCACAGGTCGCCCCAGCGGCTCGGGTCGGCGGCGGCCGAGGTGGCCAGCGGCTCCAGCACGGTCTTCTGCACCTTCTGCAGCGGCACCGACAGGATCAAGGTCGTGCCCTTGCCCGGGTGGCTGCTCATGTCGACCCAGCCGCCCACGGTGCGCGCACGCTCGTGCAGGCCGCGCAGGCCGAAGGAGCGCGCCTTGCCCAGCGCGTCGTTGCTCAGGCCCACGCCGTCGTCGCTCACTTCCAGCGACAGCACGCCGCCGGCCAGCGACAGGTCGATCTCGACTCTCCCGGCATGCGCATGCTTGGTGATGTTCGTCAGCGCCTCCTGCGCAACTCGGTAGGCCACCAGCGGCACGCCGATGGGCAAGGTGGGCAGCGCAGGCGGCGTGCGCAGCACGCAGCTCACGCTACTGCGCTTTTCGAACCGGCCGGTGATCCACTGCAGCGCCGCCACCAGCCCCTGCTCGAGAATGGCCGGGCGCAGGTTGTGCATGATGCGCTGGCTCGATTCGATGGCGTGGCTGACGGTCTCGAGCGCCGAGTTGGCTCGTGCGATCACCTCTTTCGATGCGGCGTGGCGCGCAATCCAGGCCAGCTCGAACTTCAACGCGGTGAGCGAGCCGCCCACGTCGTCGTGGATCTCGCGTGCGATTGCAGCGCGCTCCTGCTCGATGCTGGCCTGCAGGTGCTGCGCCAGTTCGCGCAGGCGCTGCTTCGATTCGCCCAGCTCCTGGTCGGCACGCGCGCGGGCGCGCCGCGTCTCGCAGGCCTCCACCGCGTGAAGCAGCGCCGGCACCAGGCGCGACAGGTTGCCCTTGCGCAGGTAGTCGCTGGCGCCGTTGCGCATCGCTTCGACGGCCACCTCTTCGCCGATCTCGCCCGAGACGATCAGGAACGGCACGTCGCGCCCGCTGGCCTTGAGCAGGTCGAGCGCCACCAGGCCCGAGAAGCCGGGCAGGTTGTAGTCGGAGATGATCGCGTCCCAGGGCTTGCGCAGCGCGGCCACGAACTCGGCTTCGGAGTCGATGCGCGTGGCGTTCACCTTCAGCCCGCCGCGGTGCAGGTGAGCCAGCACCAGCACGTGGTCGAGGTCCGAGTCCTCCAGGTGCAGCAGGCGCAAGGTGTGCGGTTTGGCGCTCTTCATTCGGGCAGAGTGTACGGTCGGGCCCTGACCCCTTCGGCCAACGAGCCCCTGGCTTTCTGTGCAGGAAACGACGGGAACCGGGGTGGGCATGGCAGTCGCCATCGGCCCCGGTGCGCTGCTGCGTCGCCTCGGCGTGCTACGCGGTGGCTTCCAGCACCGGCAGCTCCAGCTTCCAGCCGGTGCGGCGGGCGAGTTGCGCCACGTCGTCCAGCGTGTCCAGGTCGGTCACGAAGCGGGTGTTGGTGGTGTCGTGCACATGCACCAGGGTCGGGTTGCGCTCGATGAAATGGCGGCAACCGAGGTTGGCGTCGCTGGACAGGATGTCGGCCTGCGCGGTCGCGTCCAGCACGATCGGGTTGCCGCGCCGGGGCACACCGTCCACCGTCACGCGCGGCACCACCACGTGGCCGCCGGGGCGCTTCTTGAAGGCCGAGACCAGCTCGGTCACGTCGTCCGCGCCGATCAGCGGTTGATCGGCCAACACCACCAGCACCGCGTCGAACGCGCCGCTGAGGGCGGCCAGGCCGATGCGCACCGAGCCTTGCTGGCCGTCGCGGTACGCCGGCGTTGTGCGCCAGGGTGACCGGAAAGGTCTGCACCTGCGCCTCGACGGCCTCGCGCGCGTGGCCGGTCACGATCACCACCTCGTCGATGCCGGCGCCGCTGAGCGCCACCAACTGGCGCTTGATCAGCGGCACCCCCTGCAGCGTGATCAACGGCTTGGCCACACCCCCCATGCGGCTGCCCTCGCCCGCCGCCAGCAGCACCGCGCCGATGCGCAGCCGCGAGTACAAGCCGTTGGGTTTCAGGTGGCATCCCATGATCGGACCTCCAGGTTCAGGTCGGCGCGGTCGCGCGCTGGCGCGCGACCGCGGTGTACTTGTCGGGTTCGCGTTCGAACTCGATCTTGCAATGGTCGCAGCAAAAGTACTGCAGCATACCGTCGTGTTCGAGCGTATGGATCACCATGCCCGCCGTGATCGCCGCACCGCAGACCGGGTTCACGTAACCCGCCGGCGGCCCCGCGGCCACCACCTCGGGCCGGCGTTCCCGCCGCAGCCGCACCACCTCGGCCACAGCCGCCAGCGCAATCTCGGCTGGCGTGGCGGCACCGATGTCCGGCCCGACCGGCGCGCGCAGCAGCGCCACACGCTCGGCCGGCACACCGCGCGCCAGCATCGCCGCACGCAGCCGCTCGGCCTTGCGCGCGCTGGCGATCATCAGCACCTGCTCTGCGTTCGATTCCAGCGCCGCCTGCAGCGCCGCTTCGTCGCCCTCGCCCTGCGTGGCCACCAGCACGATGGGTGCGGCGCCCGGCTCACCGCCCACCTTGATGCCCAGCCGCTCGGCCAAGAAGCGCACCTCGTCGGCCGCCGGCGTGGCGCCCAGCACGCACAGGCCCGGCCGCTCGACGAAGGGCTGGATGAACAGCTCGATCGTGCCGTTGCTGGCGCAGCGCATCGCATGCTGCTCGATGCCTTCTTCTTCCACCGTCTGGTCGTTGCTGATGCGCACCAGCTTCGGCAGCCCACTGGCCAGCGTCTTCGCCGCCGCCGCAATCACCACGCCCTTTGCGCAGCCCCCGCCGATCCAGCCATGCAAGCTGCCGTCGGCGGCGACGATGGCTTGCGCACCGACGTAGGCCGAGGTGGGGGCGACCGTGCGTACAACGGTCACGAGCGCGTACGGGACGTGCTGCGCCTTCAGCTGGCTGGCGACCTTGTCGAGCTTCTCTTCGGAGGTCATCTCACGCTCCACGGTGGGTCGCATCGCCGGCGCCTTGCGTGCAACGGTCGCGCGGCAAAGGCGCGTCCGGGCAGGCCGGAGGGCTTCGCTTCGGCGGTCGGCCGGGTACAGCCGACTCCCTTCCGGTGCTCGGTCTCGTGGCCCGTCGCCGAACTCGCTCCGCTTGCTTCGCAGCGCTACGTTCAAACAGGCGGCGACAAGTCAGTTCACGAAGCGCGCTGCGCGCGCGGGCCACGAGCCCTGTGCTCCTCAGCGCCTCAGAGGCGCCCTCCGACCTACCCGAACGC